>JAKSPK010000099.1 GCA_024404875.1 Oscillospiraceae bacterium | reverse complement strand
ACAGAGGCATAATTCGTCGAGAATGTCCGCGCTGCTTCTGTCGTATACGAATTTGCTTTGACTGTGACATTTTTCAGGCTGTCACCCGAAAGGATTACGCCGCTGCCGTCCGGCTGGAGCTGCATTTTCAGATCTCCGCCGTCCATGCCGCTGACCGTCAGCTTATGCCAGTCGATTGCGCGGATCTCCTTGTCAGCGACCATGCTCAGCTCATATGCTCCGCTGCTGCCGCTGCATTCGATCTCTGCATCCGGCGTGAACTGAATGCGTTTTGCATTCGCGCCAGCACGCATCAGAAAATGCTCATATTCCGCCGAAACAGACATATTCTGTGCACTGTCCGTGACCGGCGAAAGATAGAAGCCGTATACACTGTCAAAATTCGCTGTGTATTCCTTTGTTCCGCCGCCCGCGCTGCCGTCCGAGAGGTCCGACGAAAAACGGAGTTTGTTTTTTGTCGATGGCGCATTCAGCGAACCGTCCGAAGCCTTTTCCAGCACATTGTAATCGCCGTAGGCATTCAGACCGCTGAGCGGTGCATATCGCACGGTCGCCTTATCACCCCGCGTGATCGTGTCATCTCCGAGACCGTGGAATTTCAGATATTTCTGGTCTTTCATATCCGAAGTAATTTCCGTTCCGCCGAATAATCCGCAGTAGTTGATGAGATCCGGCTCTGACAGCAGCAGCGAGATTGTGCCGCTCTTATAATCGGAATTGTTCATGATAATCTGCGCAGCACCGTCATAGGTATCCGGTCTTTCCGTACGCGGGATGCACCATTCCGATGTCGCGGAATTGACGAGCATATCATTCTGATAGGAATTCTTTCCGTCAATATTTTCATAGATCCGGATGCGCGTGTCATATTTGAAATTTGGCTGCTTATAGCGTGTCATTTCGCCCATCTGGGATTCTGCCGCATACGCCACGACAGCATGGCCGAGTGTGTCACCGGTAGGCCCTTTGTATGTATAGCCGAGCAAAACGGGCTTGCCGTCCTTCAGCGAATTCAGCAGATACTGTATCTTTTTCGCATCATCGCAGCCGTCGATATACGCCCGCATCTGCGTGATGATCTTTGTATATTGCAGGAGCTGATAGTAATTCACCGTCGAGCGCACTTTCTCGCTCGTCTGGCAGTCCTGCGCATCAATCTGCGAGAGATTCGCTCTGTTCGCGATCAGCTCGGACGGTCGGATGATGCCGTAATACGCAAGAATGGATGTCGCGCTCATGCCGTAGCAGAAGCCGTCAGCCGGGCGATCCGGATTGTTCATCCGCGAGCTGATCACATCGCGCTCGACATCGCTGAGCATGGAGAACAGCTTTTCTCTGTCCGCGTCCGTCAGGAAATAGGTATAGTATGCCCTGTCTCCGAACGGGCCTGCATAATAATCCTTCTGCGCGATCGCATCGCGGTCATTGACAAAGCCCCATTCATTGAACCCGCCGCAGCGGAACGGCTCTTCCGGCACCGCCGGAACGGTTGTCGTGACCGTCGTTGTTGTGGCAATCGCTTCGGT
>JAKSPK010000098.1 GCA_024404875.1 Oscillospiraceae bacterium | reverse complement strand
TGAGCAATGGCGTTTCTCTGATGCTCCCGCAGGGTGATTTCCGGGTTCATACCGCTGAAAACGATATGGCTTCCGTCATACTCACGGGGACGGGTGCTGTTCATTTCCTCGTTGTACTGCGTCACAAGGGTCTGCCGTCTGTCCGGGTCACGCCATATCCAATCCTTGAAAGCATCGCGGATCGCCTGCTGCTTCTGCGCGGCAAGGGTGGTCTCTTTGGCATTGAGGACGCGGCGCTCCTTGCCGTCCGCATCTTCCACGGTGTCATAGATACGGATGTCGCGGAGATTCAGAGCATCTTCCAGCAGACGGTAGGCGTTGGCGCGGTCTGTGCCGTAGGTCACATAGGCGTTCACGTCGTTATAGCTGCACATACTCTTGCCGGTGATCTGCCATTCTGCCGTATAGGGAGAGTAATTGACCTGAATGTTGCGGCGGAGGTAGTACGGCGGGTTGAAGGTTTCCTCCATGAACTGCTGGATGTACTGCTTGTCGATCCATGTCGCGCCCAGCCGGACTTCGATTTCGGACGCATCCAAATCCTTGGGCTGTGCTTTTTCAAGAGCTTCCACATTGATCTGGAACGCCGGGTCACGGTCTGCGGCTCTCTGCGCGATACGGAGCTTACTGCGGACGTTGCCGGAGAGGTATTCGTCAGCGGTCTGCCAGCCTTTCAGCGGGTCGGCTCCCATTGCCGGGTCTTTGAAGATGATGCCGCGCAGCTCCGTGGTGACTTCATCGGTGGTTTTGCCGCAGAGCTGTGCCATATACGGAAGATCGACACACGCTTTTTCGCCGATGGATACGGCGAGAGCTTCCACGGGGGTATCCACATGGTCGATACTGCGCTGGGGTTTGATCGTGCGCTTGGAGAAAATGTCCGCTTTGGCTTTGAAGTTTCGTTCATCATCGAGGATTTCAAGGGAGCAGAGCAGATAGTAGGAGCTGTCATCCGAAAATGCCAGCTTATTTGCGCGGTCATTGATAAGACCGTACTTTGCTGTGAAGCTGTCATAAAGACCGTTCAGCTCCGCCTGTTTCTCTCTGATGGCAGAATCCGGGACATACTCATCCATTTGCAGATCAATCAGCTCATGGACGCAGTTTCGCAGAGCGACAAGCCCTTTGACACGCTCCTGCGCGGTTGCGTTCAGATCGGGCTTCACCATGACGCTGTTTTCACGGAAATACACGTCGCCGTCCACGATGGTGTAGCTGTAATTCTTCACGTTGGGGTCTGCGGGAATTGTCTCACGGATGGATTCTTCCTCACCGAGATCGGGCAGCTCCGCTTCCTTATAGGTGCCGCGAATGTATTTCACGGCATCAGCAAGCTGGTCTTTCAGTTCAAGTCCTTCAATCGGCTCAACCGTGAAGTCCTGCTTACCGTACTGCGTACTTTCGGAGGTCTGCCGTCCGAGAATCATTTCCGGGTGATCGACGAAATAGCTGTTGATGGCGAAACCGTCATCGTTTTGTCCGAGGTGTACCCAATCGGGTTCCACGGTAACGGGATGATCGCGCTTTTGCAGGAAGATAATGTCG
>JAKSPK010000097.1 GCA_024404875.1 Oscillospiraceae bacterium | reverse complement strand
AGCCCTTTGAGGCTTTTCCAGGCAGGAACATGATTGAAAAAGAAAATAACTGCATATGATTTCACAGGATTATCATCTTCTTTTTCAATGAGAAAGACAAAACGGGAGCCGACGAAAAGCCGGTTCCCGTTTCTCATTTGATTGTGCATTCATTCTTTTTCAGTACAGATCATTCAGAGTCAAAAGCGTGACCTCTCCGCGCTTGCCGCATTCAAGCAGCGGTTCCGTAAAGCCGCCAAGCGCGAAGATATAATAGTGATACTTGCTGCCCTTGCCGAATACGTTTGCATAATGTCGGAGCAAATCGAGTTCATCCGTGCCGATTTTTTCATTACGATATTTGCAGGAACCGATCAGATATTCGCTGCTTTCGGTTTGGCTGCCGACGATGTCGATCTGCACTTCTTTCCGTGCCGCATTATCTGTTCCCCACCACTGTCCGATGTCAGAAAGCTCAATCGGAAGATTGTCTGCATAATACAGTAAATACTCTTTGCACATCTCCTCAAACGCAAGGCCCATGTGATCATGCAGATGCGCCTTGACTGCGCGCTCGTATACATTTGCAATTCTGCCGGAGCTGATCGCTGTCATGTTGCGCGGCACGAACCGATACCAGAACCTGAAAAACTGATCTTTGATCGTGTATATCGTCTTACGTCCCGGCTTTTCAGTCAGGGGCGTTTCCTTTTGCAGAATGCCGAGCTCCAGGAGTACGTTCAGATACTTTGCGCATTTGGCGGATTCGATGCCGACCTTTGTGGCAATCTCATTTGCGCGGGATGCACCGCCTGCAATCGCCGTGATGATCGAATTATACACAGCGGGTTCACGGAGCTCCTGCTTCAAAAGATTCTCCGGTTCCTCAAACAGATATGCTGACGGCTCAAAGAAGTTTTTCAATAGTGCAGCATCAATATCGCCGCGCACGCCGAGCTTGTTGATATAATGCGGAATGCCGCCGGTGATCCCGTAGATCAGCGAAAGCTGTTCCGGTGTCATGTCAGGATGAAACGCCGCGATCTCACGATAGTGCAGCGCCTCCAGTTTGAATTGAGCCGTGCGCCGACCGTACAGCGGACTTTCATAACCGAGCACCTGCTTCTCCATAAAGCTCATGGACGAACCGCAGAGGATCAGAAACAGCTGCGAGTTCTGCCATGTGTGGTCGATGATATGCTGCAAGCGCGATGAAAATGATTTGTATGCTTTGGCAAGATACGGGTATTCGTCGATCACGAAAATGATCCGCTGCGATTCTGCCAGCCGCGTGATCTCCTGTAAGGCGGCGTCAAAGCTCGGATAGACCGGCGCATCGTTTCCGGCAAGATCCGGATGTTGATATGCAAAGATTGCAGCGGACAAACTTTCGAGGTTTTCCTGCGAAGTGGCATTCAGCGCGGAAAAGAAAATGACCGGCTTATCCTTGCAGAATTCCTTGATGAGCGCAGTCTTGCCGACACGTCTGCGGCCGTAGATGACAACGCATTCAAAACGGCTGTCTGCATAACGGTGATTCAGTTTTTGCAGTTCTTGTTCACGGCAATAGAACATGATGCGCACTCCTT
>JAKSPK010000096.1 GCA_024404875.1 Oscillospiraceae bacterium | reverse complement strand
GCCGTGCTACCGGGACATCAATGCTATGAGAAAGGAGCAGAAAAATGTATCTCGTGATCGCTGAAAAGCCCTCCGTCGCACAGAGCATTGCCGCCGTCCTCGGCGCAAAGCAGAGACGCGACGGTTTCCTTGAGGGCGGCGGTTATCTCGTTTCGTGGTGCTACGGGCATCTGGCAGAGCTTGCCGATGCCCAGCACTACAATCCCGATTATGAAAAATGGGCGCTGAAAGACCTGCCCATCATCCCGAAGCCCTTTGAATTTACCGTGCAGAAGGATAAGAAAAAGCAGTTCGATCTGCTGAAAAATCTTCTGAAACGGCAGGACGTGACCGAAGTTATCAATGCCTGTGATGCAGGACGCGAGGGCGAACTGATCTTCCGAAACGTCTATGTCCTGTCCGGCACGAACAAGCCCATGAAGCGCCTGTGGATCTCCAGCATGGAAGATGATGCGATCCGCGAGGGCTTCCGTCAGCTCAAAGCCGGGAGTGATTATGATGCTCTGCATCATGCTGCGCTCTGCCGAGCTATGGCGGACTGGCTGGTGGGTATCAATGCAAGCCGGTATTTCTCTCTGATCTACGGACAGACGCTCAATGTCGGGCGTGTCGTTTCTCCGACGCTGGCGCTGATGGTTCAGCGTGAAGCGGAGATCGGCGGCTTTATCCCGGAGCCGTTCTACACCGTTCAGGCAGATTGCGGCTTTACTGCCGCGACGGAACGAATGAAGGACAGAGCCGAAGCGGAGCGAATCGCGGCGCTCTGCCATGGAAAGCAGTTCACAGTTACGAAGGTGGAACGCAAGGAAAAGCAGGAAAAAGCCCCGGCACTCTATGATCTGACCACGCTCCAGCGTGACGCGAACCGGATTCTCGGTTACACGGCACAGCAGACCCTCGATTATTTGCAAAGCCTGTATGAAAAGAAGCTCTGTACCTATCCGCGCACGGACAGCCGGTATCTTACGGACGATATGGAATCTTCAATCCCGTCGCTTCTCGCTTCCGCATCTGCTGTCAGCGGACTGCCGAAGCCGGAACAGTATATCGGCAAACAGGTCTGCAACAGCAAAAAAGTGTCCGACCACCATGCCATCGTTCCTACCGTATCGGCGGCGAAAGCAGATATTGCCGCTCTGCCGCAGGGTGAACGTGAAATCCTGAAGCTGGCGGCAAAGGCACTTCTGCGCGGTGTCTGTGAGCCTTGCAGATACACCGAAGTGTCCGTAACGCTTATGTGTGGAAGTGAGAGCTTCACAGCCAAAGGCAAAACGATCCTCTCTGTCGGCTGGAAGCGTTATGAACAGGAATCGGAGGAAAAAGCGGAGGTTCTGCCGGAGCTTAACGAGGGACAGACCTTCTCTGCGTCGGAGCTTTCCGTCAAGGAAGGCAAAACCACGCCGCCCAAGCATTACACCGAGGACACGATCCTGTCCGCAATGGAAACTGCCGGAGAAAAGGATATGCCGGATGATGCGGAACGCAAAGGCATCGGCACACCGGCGACCCGCGCCGGGATTCTTGAAAAGCTGGTGTCCTCCGGCTTTGTGGAGAGAAAGAAATCCAAAAAGCTGACGAACCTGATCCCGACCTCCACCGGCACGGCGCTGATTACCGTTCTGCCCGAACAGCTCCAGTCCCCGCAGCTCACCGCAGAATGGGAAAACAAGCTCAAAGCGATTGAGCATGG
>JAKSPK010000095.1 GCA_024404875.1 Oscillospiraceae bacterium | reverse complement strand
TTCTACTTCCAAGCCCATATCCTGAACACCGTGCAGTACGATCTGACTGTTTACCATTGTGAAATTCCGGATAATGAGATCATCGTCCTTGTCGCTGTCTGCCATCAGCAGATAGCCCTGATTTGGCTCAAAATGCAGACGATAGTTGTAGAATTCCTGTTTTCTTGCGTCCGATATATATCCGTTCAACGAATCTTCCGATTTCCGTGAATCCCGCAAATACACATCGCGGTGATGATCGAGCGCGTCGTAGGCTTCCATATTTTCTGCAGCATCTCGCTCCCACGCTTCCTCTGCTTCACGCTCCACATCCCGATAAAGCTGTGCTGCCGTCCGGAAGAATTCGCCGATCTGCTCCCAGCTATATGACACGCTGAACGGATGCGCGGAATCCTGCTCTGCGGTAATGGTGACACCCTCGGTATCTTTTTTGGCGGCGAATGTCGCCGCCTCAAATGTCTCATGGTCGGAAATACTGTATCTTCCTGCATCAATGAAATCCTGCGCAACCGCCGCAGCATCCTCGCCGTTATCCAGAATTCGCTGTGCGATCTCGTTCATTTCATCACGGGCAACCATGCGGTCAACGAACATCGGCATATTGTCCTCGTTCATGATGTACTTTGCGGCGGGGGACAATACCGTTGCAGCGTCAGGCGAGAGAATCATGTCGATCTGTTTCCTGCGCGAATCATCAAGATACTGATGATTTCGGAGTTTTTGCAGCACGCCGGTATAGTATTCGCGTTCGCGATCATCCAGATGCTCCACATCCTCAAGATAATACATGGCATGATCGACAGCATCACGAATATCTTCGGGTACGATATACTCACCCTGCTCGATCATTCTGCGAATCTCTTTTGCGGCTTGCGCCCATGTATAGCGGTAATTGCCTTTCTTATCAGCGGAAATAATGTGAATGCCTTTGCTGTCATAGCCCACATTCGGCATATCCGGGCCGGAGTGACCGCCGATTCCGTACTGTCCGCGCAAATAGTTTGCAAATTCAGAATCATTCGGATGGTTCTTATCGAAATACTCTGCGACCCGGAGTTTGCCGTCTTGGAATCCGGAACCGCGCCGTAGATCATTTCGAAGAAGCTGCATCTTTTCGTCAAATGTTTCCGGTTCATCATCCAGACCGAACAAACTGAGCTGCTTTCCCTGTGCGGGCATAGAAAAACCGCCAGCCGATTCGGTTGACGGTTCTTCCGTATTCTCTTTTACGGTCTTGTCACCGGAACCAGCACGCGCTCCCGCATCACCGTTCCGTCCGTGTAAAACTCCCGCGTCTTCTCCCATGCCAGATTTTGCTCGAATGTTCCGTTCGGGCGCGGATTCATCTGCTCGTACTGCCTGTCCAGAAGATCCCGGTACTCCCACGCGCTCCTGTCCACCGACCGCGCCGTTGTCAGGAAGCTGTGCTTCATCCGCATCACTTCCACCAGCTCCGGATGATTGTCCTCCATGAAGTGCATCCACGCTGTCCCGTAACTGCCGATCGGCTCCTGCTCCATCGACGGCTCCGTTTCCACTTGCAGCTCGTATGTCGCGTTCATCGGATTGAACCGGTACCACATCGGAATCCCGTTCACTTTCTTCTGCCTGAACTCCGGGAACCACAGCGTCCGCGAGCCGTTTTTGATCTCCTGCGTGATCGTCCAGCCCATCACGCCGTCCCGCTTCTCCGCTTTCGATGCGGTCAGGTGATTCGTCAGCTGATCTGCCGGAATCTGCGGCAGTTCCGCGTCCGTCAGATTCAGCTTCTGCTCCTCGCTGAGATTCAGCCA
>JAKSPK010000094.1 GCA_024404875.1 Oscillospiraceae bacterium | reverse complement strand
TCCGGGCTTGCGTTATTGGGGTACAGCATGAAAAGCTGCAAATCCTTGCCGTCCGCAAAGCGCTCAAAGACCGTTGCTCTTCCGCGGCCGTCCTGCTGCACATTCAGCTCGCTGAGATTGTGCTTTTCGGAAAATGCGTTCAGGACAGCACGGTATTCCGCGGATTGATCGGTGATCTCCGGCGGTTCCGCCTCTGACTCCGGTTTGTGTTCCTGTTCAACGGTAATGTCCCTGCCTTCCTTATCAGTATAACGCACAAGTTGCCGACCGACATCGCGGGCATTTTTCAGATTTTGCAGGAAGGTCTGTTCCAGTTCTGCCCGCAGCCGCTCATCAACTTTGCCCGTATCGTCGATGCAGCATTCGTACATTGTTCCGTAGGGCGGCACACCGTCCATCTGGAATGACAGGATTTCCATGCGCTTGTTTTCGTGATCGAGCAGGAAACAGAAATCTGGATCTGCCATCAGGTCGCCCATCTGGAAGTAGAAGGTTGACCACGAATACTGCCCACCGCCGTGATTTTCAACGGCAAGCGGCTCGAAGCCGGAATCCTCTCCGTCCGGATCTTCATACCGCTCATATTCATGCTCACCGCTGACGATCTCCGGGTACATCTCCGAAAAGAGTTTATAAAGCTGTTCCGCTCTGGTCGGGCGTCCTTTCTTTTGCGGTTCGGGTTCTTCTGCCGATTTCAGCGGCGCATCCGTATGAACGGTGAGCATCTGGAACGGGCTGTTCGTGTAAACTTCTTCGCTGAAAACGCCGCTTGTCGGAAAGTCGCTGTCATAGACTTCGACTTTCTGTTCCTGCCGGTTCAGAACCGCATATCCGATTGCCTGACCGTCGTGAATCGCATCGTTTCCTGCATCCTGCGCAGCTTCCAGCGAATCATAGACCTCGCCAAACTGAATTGCATGGTCGTTATCGTTCAGAACGAGCACAAAGTTCCGCTCAGGTGCATCCTTCGTCTTCGGATGTTCATACGGTGTTGTCACATAAACATAGTTTCCGTTTTCGTCCGGCTGAAAATCCAGCACACTGTCGATGCCGCACTGTTCCGCAATTGTCGAGATCGCCGCTTCCAGCTCCAGATTGTTTCTGGACTGATTGTAGAGGGTGTAATCCGTTATGAGCATATTTTGTCCGCCGCGCACCTGAATCAGATCGCACTCTAGTTTCTTAGAGGAATGACAAATGCCAAGTGTCAGACGAGCAAGCGGCAGATTCGGATCAATCGTGGTGAAAACTGCTTCATCGTTATACGCTTCAGATCGAAGCTCGTTGAATCGTGAAATCGCTTCATCCAGCGTGTCAAAGTGCTCCAGTTCAGAACGAGGCGATTCATTCAGTGACCATGTTTTCATATCGGCAACAATATAGTATGACCATTCCAATTGCACATTCGTATCAGTAGATACTGTCAGATCCTCCGCACGGTCAGCGAACCGCTGCATTTCTGCGGACAGTCTGTCATGCTGCGCAGGGCTGTATAGATTGTAGGAATCTGTAACCGGATAATCGCTGCTGTCAGACCGCATTTCCGATTCGACGATGCCGAGTCCGCGATATGTGAATGTGAGTGTCCTTGAATGACCTGAAAAATTGTCTCTGCGCTCGTGTCCGTCACTGTCCGTGCCGCCATCGTACTGTGAATAGTTGTCTGTCAGCGTAAAGTTTTTAACGCCAGCAAGATCGATGGTCTGATCGGATTCCGGAATCTCAAAGACGGTATCCGCAGGCGGCAGCTCTGGCATAAAATCGACTCCGAAGCGTTTCGTCAGATAGAAGACAGAATCACCGGTCAGATAGCAGCCGTTTTCCTGCGCTGTCTGAATAACCTTCTGCACATCGGCAAGCGCCGCATTCTCGGAAAGACGCGCATAGAATACCGGAGTGTC
>JAKSPK010000093.1 GCA_024404875.1 Oscillospiraceae bacterium | reverse complement strand
CGCCGGTGCCGAGGCTTTCGGTATACGCGACAAGTACCATCTGCGCATCCTTGTTTGTGACCTTGCCGTCGCAGTCTGCATCGCCGCAGAGAAGCTCCGGCGCATCACCGATCTCCACAAATGTCCGCTTGTATTTCTCTGCATATGCCTGCGCAGTCGAACCGCTGTAGCCGTGAATCACAGCAGTATCGGGGAGTGTGGAACTATCATTATCAATCTCGCATTCCGGATTCAGAATGGTAATGTCTGTCATGGCAGTGCATCCGCCAAACGCATATGTTCCGATTCCGGTGACGCTCTCTGGAATTGTAATCTCTGTCAGACCTTCGCACTCGGAAAACGCCCAACTTCCAATGCTCGTGACACTGTCCGGAATCGTGATGGATTTCAGACCGGTGCAGTGGGAAAACACAGTGCTTTCGATGATCGTAACGCCATCCGGGATCTTGATATTTGTCAGACTGCTACAGTCGTAAAACGCACTGACTCCGATAATTGTGACGCTCTTTGGGATTGTGATTTCAGTCAGACCGGTGCAGTGTGCAAACACACCGGGTTCAATGCTTGTGAGGCTCTCCGGAATCGTGACAGAGGTCAGACTGCTACAGCCGGAAAATGCAACGGCATCGATACTCGTGACGCTTTCCGGAATCGTAACGGATGTCAGGCCGGAACAGCCGGTAAACGCACTTCCTCCGATGTTTGTGACGCTATCTGGGATTGTGATTTCAGTCAGACCTTTGCAGCGTGCAAACACACCGGGTTCAATGCTTGTGGTGCTGTTCGGAATCGTATATGATGTTTCCTGCTTTGCAGCCGGATAGTAAAGCAGTCTGGTTTTGTCTTTGTTGAATAGTACTCCATCTACATCACAGTAAACAGTGTTATCCTGATCAACTGTAATAGCTGTCAGGGATTCGCATTCGGAAAACACATCCTCTCCAATGCTTGTGACGCTCTTCGGAATCGTGACAGAGGTCAAACCGGCGCATTCATAAAATGCACTGTCTCCGATGATGGTGACACTGTCCGAAATCGTAACGGATGTCAGCCCGCGGCAGCCGAAAAACGCTTCTGATCCGATGCTTGTGACGTTCCCCGGAATTGTGATTTCTGTCAAACCGGAGCAGAATATAAACCCACTGCCTTCAATACTTGTGATGCTGTCCGGAAGCGTGACAGATGTCAGACCGTAACAGTTGAAAAATACACCGTGTTCAATCCTCGTAACACTGTCCGGGATCGTAATTGATGTCAGGCTAATGCAATTGGAAAATGCCCCTTCTCCGAAGATTGTGACACCATCCGGAATCGTTATCTCTGACAGGCGGCTGCACCAGCCAAACGCATATTTTCCGATAGCTTTGACGCTTTCCGGAATCGTGACAGATGTCATACCGGAACAGCCGTTAAACGCATTGTCTCCGATGCTTGTGACGCCGTCTTCAATTACAACTTTTTTGATGCTTTCACTCTGCTCATACCACGGAGCATGGTCATCAAATTCCCAGTCCGACATCTCCCCGCTGCCGGAGATTGTCAGTGTTCCTGCATCATCAAGCGCCCATGTCAGGTTTTCGCCGCAGGTGCCGGAATCGGTCGTTGTCGCCGCAACGGAAACTCCCGCAAGCTCCAGTGCGGAAACTACATTTCCGCACTGGCTGAATGCGAGCACAGCCGCAGCTGTACACGCGAAAAACTGTTTTTTCATCAGATGTTATCCTTTCATTGATTCAGAAGTTCTTCCCATGTCGTCGGATTTCCGGCGATCGTGTTCTCGGTGTAGTAGATCAGGATATACTGCGCATCACCTGCGCCGACCTTGCCGTCGCCGTCCACATCTGCCGCCTTGAATACTGCATCTGACAGATCGACAACGCCGGTGCCGAGGCTGTCCGTATATGCAATCAGCACCATCTGC
>JAKSPK010000092.1 GCA_024404875.1 Oscillospiraceae bacterium | reverse complement strand
CTTGGTGATGTGTCCGGAACGACGACCGTACCGATCGCCACTGCGAATATACGAAATATCGGCAGAGGCACTTGTTTTCAGCTTCACTTCCAGCTTCATCTTCGTGCGGTTGACCGGAACAACATCAATGCGGTCAATCATCGTTTTCGCCATTTCATCGACTTCTTCTTTTGACATAATGTGCTCGGGACGGTAAAGCGTTCTGAAATATTCCTCTATTTTTTGCATTTCGGCGGCATAGTCCGCCGTCTGTGAAGCCTTTGTTTCGAGCTGAAAAATGTCCTCCTCAAGCTGCGCGATCAGCACATTGGAATTGCCGTTGCGCTCGCGGAATTCGTCACGGGAGATGTCGCCCTCGGTGTAGAGGTCAAGCAGCTTTTCACGCTTGGCTTTCTCCTTTGTCAGTTGTGTCCGCAGTTCGTTGATTTGTTTCTGCGCATTTGCCTCGCGGTCGCTTTCGCGGTAAATACGCAGAAAGTCGTGCACATATTCCTCGATGTTGCCGGCAATCGACTGAAAATGCGCTGAGAGCATTTCGTAGAGGTCTTTCTCCATAATCGAAAACGATGCGCAGGATTTCGCGCCGGAGCGCTTCTTCTCGCTGCAAATCCATTGATAGATCGGTTTGCCCTGCGAAATACTGTTGGAGTAACTTGTGCGCCAATAGGGAACATCGTGCGCCTTGCACCAGATCTTACCGGTAAAAACGCTCTTGTCCTTAAACGAGCGCTCCCGGCTTTTGATCGCGGTACTGCGTTCGCGGAAGATCTCGTTGCACTTGTCCCAGATCTCCTCGCTGACGATTGCAGGAACGGTCTCGCCGGTTTCATCCTTATACAGTACCCATTCCTCCTCCGGCAGAAAGCGCTGCTCACGGGTGCGGTAATCGACGATTTTGACCTTGTTGCCGCAGAAATAGCCCTTGTATTTCGGGTTCTGGATGATGCCGGTGATTGTGTTGTGATGAATGCGCGTGCCGTTTCGTCCGCGGTAGCCCTTGTCCCAGAGGATGCGCTCGATCTTGCGCGTACTGTAATCGCCGGTGCTGTAAAGCTCGAAAATCAGGCGCACCATTTCGGCTTCGGATTCGTTGACCGTCAGCTTGCAGTCTTTTTTGTCATAGCCGAAAATGCGGCTGTTGCCCATGACATTGCCGCTCTCGATCGAACGCTTATGTCCCCAGCGCACACGCTCCGAGAGCTTGCGCACCTCGTCCGCCGCAATACTCGACATGATCGTCAGGCGCAGCTCGCTGTCTGTGTCGATCGTGCAGATATTGTCATTCTGGAAAAAGACACCGACACCGGCGCGGAGCAGATCGCGGGTATAGGTCAGGCTGTCAATGGTATTGCGGGCAAATCGGCTGACCTCTTTCGTCAGCACGAGATCAAACAGCCCCGCCTTGCCGTCCTCGATCATGCGCATAAAATTGACGCGGTTCTCCGCCGCCTCGCCGCGGATGCGGTCTATATAACCCTCGACATACTCCCAGTTCTCGTTCTTCTGAATCATATCCGTGAAAAACGCAATCTGGTTTTCAATGGAGTTTTCCTGCTCCTCGCGGGTGGTCGAGACGCGGGCGTAGAAGGTCACGCGCATCGGGATATCGAAGATCGTTTTGCGCTCGGCTTTCATCTGATTTGCGATCTGGTAAATGTCCATTTTCACAGCCTCCTAATATAATAGTATTTTGATTTCAACACTATGTTACCACACCAATAAGGATTTGTCAAGGGGGTATTTTGCATTTTTGCGGAGCAGTCAGCTTTTTGCTGACTGCTCCGCTTTATTCTCCTTCAATTCTTCAATCATCGTAATCATGCGTCCAAGCTTTGCTGCATCAATCGTCCCCTTGCGGTAAAGGATCCGCGCCCATGCTGTCAGTGTCAGCTTTTTCATCATGAGTTCCTGTGAATCCTGTCTCTTCAAGCTCATCCCTCCACATTTAGTTTGAC
>JAKSPK010000091.1 GCA_024404875.1 Oscillospiraceae bacterium | reverse complement strand
TTGAGCGAAAAGGCTCAGAGTTTTATGTAAAGGAATACCCGTCGCTGTGCATCAAGCCGTCAACAAATCAGTGGTACTTCCACTACACGCGCGAGGGCGCGACCAATAATTCAATCAACTGTCTGACAAAAGTTCTCGGTATGGACTTCAATCAGGCAGTTTTTTCATTGACCGGTCAGGACATCACAAGAATGCGCTCTGCGGATTTTCCGAAAGCACAGCATCCGGCAATGACTTCGCCGCCGAGAACGCTGCGCAAAGAACCGGAGAAGAAAGAATTGCAAATGCCGGAACAGTCTACGCACACCGGTCGGCTGTTTGCGTATCTCTGTCAAACGCGGAAGATTCCGCCGCACATCGTAGAGGAACTGCTGCACACCGGATTGCTCTACCAGAGCGAGAATACAGTGCAGTGCGAGCGGGACGGCCAGCAGAAAACCTTTCATAACGCAAATGCTGTGTTTGTTCATCGCGGTGGCGACGGTCAGGCGATCGGCGCAGAGATTCAGGGGCTCAATTCGTTCAAGCGATTCAAAAGCATGGCACCCGGAACCGAAGACAGCGTGTTCATGTTTACGCCGGTCGCAGCACGGGACGGAAAGATGCACCGTGCCTATCTCTTTGAATCCGCGATCGACCTCATGTCATTCTATTCGTTTTGCAAGCAGAAAGAATTGCTGGAAGGCTCGGCACTCATCTCAATGGCAGGGCTGAAACCGTCGATTCCGAAAAAACTGCAGGCAGTCGGCGTGGAGATCATCTCCTGCGTTGACAGCGATGAAGCCGGTCAGCGCTTTGAGCATGACAACGGTTTTGCCCGATCGGAAAGCGTGCGGCAGAAACTTGACGATCTCGGATTCAAGGACTGGAATGAGCGCTTGGTGTTTACAGCGAATCATCCGGATATTGATCTGCGCACGGTTCACCGGGAACAGATCGAACAGATTACTGCAAGGAGGATGCACTAATGGCGAAGAATAAAGTCGGACCGGTCGCGGTCTATATGTCAAAAGAGCTTTTGAACGGGATGCTTTGCTGTCTCGACTTTCTGATCGCAGTTGACGAGAAGCAGGGCGAATGGGAAAAACACGCACAGCGCATCAAGGATAAAATCCTGAAATTCGGACGCAAATTCACAAATGAGGACGGCGAGAGCGTTGTGATATATTTCTATGAAAACGAAGCGGCAATTTTGCTGAAAGCATTTTCGCTGTATGTTTTTTTGAAAGATCAGCCGCAGCGTGATTATATCGGCATGATGAAAACGCAAAAGAATGAGAAAACGGAAAACGGGTAATGTGATGTGAATGGGGTTCGGGGTTTGTCCCGATCGCGGAGCAACAGTCGCTGTGCTGCACAGAAAATTGAAAGTGCAGCACGGTGGTTGCCGTCAAGGTCGCAGACTTTGCCCAAGAAATGGAACGGAAGTGAAATGCTCCTGTTTCGATAAGCCGAACCGGCTTGTCAAAACGGATATTGGGTGGCGTCAATCCATAGGGGCACTTTTTGAGCGGTTTCACACAGTTTTCACGGAGTAAATTACAAATCTGAAAAAAGAGGGGTGCGTACATGGAGAAATTCAGCATCAGTTTCACGCTGGGCAAGGCTGCATCACAGCACGGTGCGAACATCAAACACAACAACCGGAAATTCACAGCGGCGAATGTTGATGAGAAAAGAATCGCGGATAACATCATCTTCAAACAGCAGGATGTGCGCGATGCGTATCATCAGTTATTTGACCAGGCATTGCAGGAGTATAACGCAAAACAAACAAGACGCGACCGCGTGATTCCAGATTACTATCTGCACATGGCGGAAAGCAAGCGCGAAGAAGCATTCTATGAAATTGTGGTACAGTTCGGTGACTGCGAGACAGCACCGTGCGGATCGGAACAAGGTGACCAAGCGAAGCAGATGCTGCAATCGTATATGCGGGACTTTCAGCGACGCAATCCGAATCTTTTTGTTTTCAATGCG
>JAKSPK010000090.1 GCA_024404875.1 Oscillospiraceae bacterium | reverse complement strand
TCAAAAATGTTGAATAAAATGCCCGAATTTCTCCTATAAGTGAAAGCAAAGAAAAACTTTCGGGTTTTCAAAACTTTTTCCAAAAACAGTTCCGAAATCGAGGCGTTTTTGTCCTATCAGTGAAGGGATAAAAAAGCGAATCTATCCCCAGGAGGTAAAACACATTGACTACCAATACCGAGCCGATGATCACGGCTCTATACGAAAGGCTGTCCCGTGACGATGAATTGCAGGGCGAATCCAATTCCATCACCAATCAGAAGTCATATCTGCTGAACTACGCTGCCGAGCATGGCTTCACCAACTGCCAGCACTATACGGATGACGGCTACTCCGGCAAGGACTTCAACCGTCCAGGCTGGAAACAGCTGATCGCAGACATTGAGGCTGGCAAGGTTGGCGCAGTGATTGCCAAAGACATGAGCCGTATCGGCAGAAACTATCTGGAGACCGGCTTCTACACCGAGATCATGTTCCGCAAATTCGATGTGCGATTCATCGCCATAGCCAATGGCGTAGACAACATCAATCCCGAAAGCGGCGAGTTTGTCCCGATCCTGAACGTGATGAACGAATGGTACCTGCGCGACCAGTCCCGCAAAATGACCGCAGCCTATCAGCAGAAGGGACATGCCGGTCTGCCCACCAACAACGGCTGTATCTATGGCTACCGGAAAGATCCGGAACAGAAAGGTCACTGGCTGATCGACGATGAAGCCGCGATGGTTGTACGCCGGATCTATGATCTGGCTTGCAATGGGCATGGTCCCTATGAGATTGCCCGGATTCTGACGAAGGAACGTGTGGACAACCCCGGTCATCATTTTTCACAGCATGACTATGGGATGCGGAAGGATTATGTTGATTCCTCACGCTCACATGACTGGAGCGGTGCAACCGTAACCAGGATTCTGACCCATCCCGAATACATGGGACACACGGTCAACTTCCGCAGCGGCAAGCGCTTCTTCAAGGATGAACGCCGTGCGAAACCGCCGGAGGAATGGGTGATCTTTGAGGACACACATGAAGCCATCGTCACCAAGGAGGAATGGGAGCTGGCGCAACGGGCGCTGCGCAGCAAAAAGCGTACTGACACGTTGGGCGAAGCCAATCCATTGACCGGCCTGATGTACTGTGCCGAATGCGGCGCGAGGATGTACAATCATCGCTGCGGCGAAAAGAAGGATGGTCTTTTCAAGGTTGACATCTACAACTGCTCGACCTATATGCAATCCAGGATCAGGGAAACGCAGACCTGCGTCAGTCACTCCATCAGCACCAGGAATATCCGCACGCTGCTGCATGACGCCATCCGCAGCGCAAGCAAGTATGCGATTGAAAATGAAGCAGAATTTGAGCGCAAGGTACGCGATGCCTGTCAGCTGCGTCATACCGAGAACGCCAAGAAGCTGAAAGCAAGCCTCAAAAAAGCGAAAAAGCGCTGCGAAGAGCTGAACGTGCTGATCAAAAAGCTGTACGAGGCCTATGCGATGGAAAAGATCTCTGAGAAGCGCTTTGATGAATTGCTTGCCGATTACGAAGCAGAGCAGGCGCAGCTGCTTACCCTGATCGAGAATGAACAGCACGACCTGGATTCCTATGAAGCAAGCACTGAAAACATCGAAGCGTTCATTGCCCTGGCAAAGAAGTACATTGACGAAGAAGAACTGACCACGCCCATGATCTATGAGTTTGTGGACAAGATCCTCGTCCATGCGCCGCAGAAGATCAATGGCGAACGGCATATCAGGGTCGAGATCATTCTCCGCTTCATCGGCAGCTTCCAGGTGCCGAAGCCCGAACTGTCCGCAGAAGAAGCAGCCGCTGCAGAAGCTCTGCGCAAGAAGCGCGAAGCGAGCAAGATACGCTATGCAAGGCATAAGGCCAAGGTGGCCGCAGAAAAACAGCACCAGGAGGAAAAGCAGCATGACGCCGTTGAGCAAAACGAAATGGACCGCGCTGTATGAACGCCTCTCCCGTGATGACGATCATTACGGCGATTCCGTATCCATTGCGCACCAGAAGACCTATCT
>JAKSPK010000009.1 GCA_024404875.1 Oscillospiraceae bacterium | reverse complement strand
CGTTCCGTTCTCCGGCCAGAGACAGAGTGTGACGATGAGAGAAACCAGAAACACCGGCAGTGCTGCCACAAACACATACATGGAGAGGGAGCATACGGCCAGAAGGAAAAAGACGCTCCCGACCTTCTGATCAGTTGACATGGTGTCTCCTTTCTGCGGCAGTCACACTGAACTTCCCGCAGCAAAGCCGGTCGCAAAGGCGATCTGGAGATTATAGCCGCCGGTGTATGCATCGACATCAATCAGCTCACCCGCAAAATACAATCGGCGAATGCGCTTCGATTCCATTGTATTCGGATTGATTTCTTTGACCGAAACACCGCCGCGCGTGATGATCGCCTCGGCGATCGGCCGCATCGCGGTCGGCTGCAAGGTGAACTTTTTAACCGCACCACAAAGCGCAAGTCGCTCAGCTTTGGTGATGTCATGTGCTTTTTTCTCCGACGGTATTCCCGCACGCCGCAGCATGACCGGTATCATCGACGCGGGCAACAGCGATTTCAGGATATTGCTGACGGCGCGGTTCGGCACCTCTGCAAAATCCCGCAGAATCCGCGCATCAAGCTGCTCCGGCGAAAGCGCCGGTTTCAGATCGACCGACAGCAGTGTATCAGCAAGCTTGGCCGCATCCATACGCGCACTCGCAGACAGCACCAGCGGACCGGATACGCCGAAATGTGTAAACAGCATTTCACCCATCTCGGTAAACAGTATTTTTTTGCCGCGCGTCACGGTCAGCGTGACATTCTTCAACGAAAGCCCCTGCATTTCCTGTGCATCGTTTCCGGCAGTCTCCAGTGGGATCAATGACGGCTGCGGTATCGTGACCGTATGCCCAGCCTGCTCCGCCAGACGGTATCCGCCCCCGCGGGAACCTGTCCGCGGATAACTCATGCCGCCGGTCGCGAGCAATATTGCAGCCGCAGACAACACCGTGCCATCCGCGAGCTGCACGCCGGTACAGGTGTCATCCTCTGTTATGAGTCTCCGGACAGATGCTCCGAGCCTTATCTCAACCTTTGCGCGCTCTGCCGCGGACACCAACGCCTGCACGATATCCTGCGCTTTATCGCTCTGCGGAAAAACGCGTCTGCCGCGCTCCGTTTTCAGCGGAACGCCCTCCGCCTCAAAAAACGCCATGACATCCTGCGGCGTACAACGCGAAAACACCGAATACAGAAACCGCGGATTGCGCGGGATATTCTGCATCAGCGTATCTGGATCACAGTTGTTTGTAAGATTACAGCGTCCCTTGCCGGTGATCGAAAGCTTATGCCCCAGACGGTCATTCGCATCACAGATCAACACGCTCTTTCCGCGACGGGCAGCAGTCACTGCCGCAAACAGTCCGGCCGCGCCGCCTCCAACGATCAACAGATCATACATCATAGATTACCCTGTACTGCGCGGAGTCTGGCCGCCGCAGCTGCGCGGCGCTTTTCAGTCTCATAGGAGTCGATCACATATCTTCCCTCCGCTTTCACAAGCACATCCCCCTCAGCGGCATCCTCCGGAAGCCAGTCGGCAGGGAGATTTTTATATACGACCGCACCGGTCTCGTCGGTGATCTCCAGCACGGCATAATCGCCCTCAAATCGGTCGAGGATCATTGCCATATCATAGCCCGCCTTTCCTTTATGTTCCGGCATCAGTCAGCGTGATCGCTGTGATACCGTCTGCTGCATTGTCCTTGATTGTAAGCTGACAGCGGCCGTTTTTCTCAGTGCCGCGGTCATAAAGATCGCTTTCAGTCTCATCACAATCTCCTTGATTCAAGGAGATGACTGGCAAAATTACTTTTTGCCGCGCGGATGCCTTTTTTCATGTTGTCCGGCAGAAGTACGCCCTGCATTCTTTTTCTGCGAATGCGGCTGCGGTCTGCCGGTAGTCTTCTGCGCATGCGGAGCATCCGGCACAAGACATTTCGGCCCGCTTCCGATCAGATCACGCCTGCCGATCTTCATGAGTGCCTGCCGGATCACGGCATAATTCTCCGGCTTGTAGTATTGCAGCATCGCCCGCTGCTCCGCCTTTTCCTTTGCAGAGCGCGGCACATAGACCGGCTCCATTGTATAGGGATCAAGGCCGGTGCAGAACATACAGGTCGAGATCGTGCCGGGCGTCGGATAGAAATCCTGCACCTGTTCCGGATGGATACCCTCCGATTTCAGGAAACAGGCCAGCTCAACAGCATCCTTCAGCGTGCTGCCCGGATGACTGCTCATCAGATACGGCACGAGATACTGTTCCTTTCCCATTGATTTTGTCAATTCATAAAACCGTTTCTGAAATGTCTTGTAATACTCGATATGCGGCTTGCCCATTTTATCCAGCACATGATTCGAGCAATGCTCCGGCGCAACTTTGAGCTGTCCGCTGACATGATGCCGCACCAGTTCCCGGAAGAATTCGTCGTTCTGATCAGCAAGCAGATAGTCAAAGCGAATACCGCTGCGGATGAAGACGCGCTTGATCTTCGGCAGGGCGCGAAGATTTCGCAGAAGCCGCAGATAATCCTGATGATCGGCTTCAAGGTTTTTGCATGGCTCCGGTGCAAGGCATTTTCTTCCGCGGCAGAGTCCGTGCTGTAATTGCTTTTTGCAGGAGGGATGGCGGAAATTGGCCGTCGGACCGCCGACATCGTGCAGATAGCCCTTGAAATCCGGCAGCGTCGTCAGATACTTCGCTTCTTCGATCACGGATTCCTCTGAGCGTGTTATCACGCGTCTGCCCTGGTGCAGCGCGATCGAGCAGAAATTGCAGAAGCCGAAGCAGCCGCGGTTATGCGTGATAGAGAAACGCACCTCCTTGATCGCAGGAACGCCGCCCTCTGCCTCGTACATCGGATGATAAGTACGCATGAACGGCAGCGTGTAGACCGAGTCAAATTCCTCCTGCGTCAGCGATGTTGCTGGCGGATTCTGCACGAGCATTTTGTTGCCGTGACGCTGAATGATACGCTTGCCATAAATCTCGTCCTGCTGATCATACTGGATTCGGCAGGCTTTTGCGTAGGCTTCCTTTTTGTCGCGCACCTGCTCATAGGACGGGCATTCCGCCGCACCAAACGGCGTTTCCGACGGATCGCAGAAATAGCAGGTGCCGCGGACATCGCGGATCTCGCTGACCGGCACACCGTCATTCAGCAGATTCGCCAGCTCGATCATGCTGTGCTCACCCATGCCAAAGCTAAGAATATCCGCACCGCTTTCCAGCAGCACGGAGGGGTGTACGCTGTCATCCCAATAGTCATAATGCGCAAAGCGCCGGAGCGAGGCTTCCAGTCCGCCGATGAGGATCGGCACAGTATTTCCATAGATGCTGCGCAGTTTTTGACAATATACGGTAACGGCTCTGTCCGGCCGTCTGCCCGCCTTGCAGCCAGGCGAATAGGCATCATCGGAGCGGCGCTTTTTCGCAGAGGTATAATGTGCAACCATACTGTCAATATTGCCTGCACTAACCAGAAATGCCAGCCGCGGCGCACCGAAGCGCTTAAAATCACGGTCAGTCTTCCAGTCCGGCTGCGCCAGCATTGCAACGGAATACCCCTCTCGTTCCAGTATCCGGCAAATAATCGCCGCACCGAAACTTGGATGATCGACATAGGCATCGCCGCAGACATAGACAAAATCAGGCTGCGTAATGCCGCGTTCTGCAAGTTCCTCGGCCGTCACGGGTAAAAATCCGTTCATATTTTCACACGCCTCTTTTCACCATATTCTATCATACCAATATACACAGGCGGAACGGCATCTGTCTGCCAGACGCCGTTTTTTTGCATGATTTACTGCAACTCCCGCCGCTGCCGTTATTTGTGCTTCAGTTTGCAGAATAACGGGCTTTCTGTTGCTGATAACGCAAGACCTGACCGAAAACTTTTCTCGTTTTCACACGATGATTTCCGTTCACAGGTCTCATCTATTTATTCAACCTTACTGCCCTTTGATGCCAGCCGCAGCTTCCATTCGGTGAATTCCTGCGGCGTCATGATGACCTTTCGCGGCTTCGCGCCCTCAGAAGGCCCGATGATGCCGCGCTCTTCCATGATATCAATGATGCGTCCGGCCTTCGCATAGCCGAGCCGCAGACGGCGCTGTAACGCAGTCGTCGAAATCTGTCCTGCATCAACGAAGGTTTCCGCAGCCTTAAAGACCAGGGCTTCATCGCCGGTCAACTCGCCGATATCATCATCGGAGATCTGCTTGTCTCCCTTGCCGGCAGGGATTGCCTGCTCAACTGCATCCATAATCGCGCTGTCATATTCCGATTTTCCGTTTGATTTCAGGAACGATGTCACTGCCTCAACCTCGCTGTCCGAGACGAAGCAGCCCTGTACTCTGCGCGGCTCGCGCCAGCCGTTCGGATAGAACAGCAGGTCGCCGTTGCCAAGCAGCGTTTCTGCGCCGCCGGTATCGAGGATCGTGCGCGAATCCGTAGCAGATTTCACGCTCATACCGATCCGGCTCGGAACATTCGACTTGATCAGTCCTGTGATGACATCGACAGTCGGACGCTGCGTTGCAATAATCAGATGAATGCCCGCCGCACGCGCTTTCTGTGCAATGCGAATGACCGCCGCCTCGACCTCCTTGCTGCTTGTCATCATCAAATCAGCGAACTCGTCAATAATAATAACGATCTGCGGAAGCTTTTCCAGCTCCGGATTGCGGTCGGCAACAGCATTGTAGCCCTTGAGATCGCGGACACCGTATTCCGCACAAAGCATATACCGGCGCTCCATTTCCAAAACCGCCCAGTTCAGTGCGCCCGCCGCCTTCTGCGGCTGCGTAATGACCGGAATCAGCAGATGCGGGATGCCGTCGTACGGCTGAAATTCAACAACCTTCGGGTCGATCAGAATGAGGCGCACCTCGCTCGGAGAAGCGTGGAACAGAATGCTCATGATGATCGAATTCGTACAGACAGATTTACCTGAACCGGTCGTACCCGCAATAATCATATGCGGCATCTTTGCGATATCGCCGAGGATGACTCTGCCGTCGATGTCCTTTCCGACAGCAAATGTCAGCTTGCTCTGCGATTCGGTAAAGTCTGCCGATTCCAGCATCTCACGAAGGGAAACGGTATCCTTCGTGTTATTCGGCACCTCAACGCCGACAGCGGGCTTGCCGGGGATCGGCGCTTCAATACGCACGGATTTTCCGCCGAGATTCAGGCCGATATCATCTGCAAGCGTGGTGATCTTCGCAATCTTCACACCGGCTGCCGGCTGAATCTCATAGCGTGTAACCGTCGGACCTCTATGGATGCCGACAATGCGCACGCTGACACCAAAGCTCGCGAGCGTATCGACGAGCAGCTTGCCCTTTTCGCGCAGTTCCGCCTGCTTGTCCGCATCGTTCGCACTATTGTCCGAACGATTCAGCAGCGTAACGGGCGGCGCCATATACGGGAGCTCCGGTTCTGCGGTTTCGTCCGATGTATCCGCAGGTTCATCCCAGCTCCCCTCCTCATCCAGCCACGGAAGACGGTTTGCCTCCGCTTCGGATTCCTGAGCAGCTTTTGCAACCAGCGCCTGAAACTGTTCATCATTATCAAGCAGATCTGCCGCACTGTTCTCCGGCTCCGCGCCGAGAAGATTCATTTCGGATTCCGGAACCGGCTCCGTCTCCTCATAAACGGGGACATCCACATCAATATTCCGCAGATCCGGCCGGTCAAGCACCGGCGCCTGTATATCTTCGCCGAGCATAAATGCAATCTCAGCGCGCTCGCGTTCCTCTGCGCTGCTGCGCTTCCTACGCTTCTTCCGCTGCGGCACGGCCACGGGCTCCGGTTCCGGCTCTTCCTCGCTTTCGACAACGATGACATCTTTCATCGGAAGCTCCTTGCGTCTGCTGCCGCGGATATAACGAATCGGTTCCTCCTCCGGATCTTCCTCTTCCTCATAGTCCGCCTCGATGTATTCCTCTTCGTCATCATCTTCGTCATCTTCGGAAATGAAATCCTCATAGCCCTGTGTCGCGATCCGTACAATACCGCTGCCAAACCATTTCAGAGGACGCGAAGCAAGCTCAAGCATCTCCGAGATACTGCGGTTTGTCAGAAGCATGAACAGAACAATCACAAACAGTGTGAGAATGATGCGCGTGCCGACCACATCGAATGCCTTCAGCAGCGGGATCACGATGATACCGGAGAGCAGACCGCCGCCATGAAATCTCTTGCCGTTTTCTATGAGCAGCGCGACCACATCTTCGACTGACTGTTTGACGCCGGTTACGGGATCAACCGTTGTCAGCGGATCGCCAAACCATGCCTGCATGAATGCGCTTGCGACCAGCGTAAGGCCGACGCCCCAGATCGCACGGTAAGAGGCAAGTCTGCTGCGCTCCTGACCGATCAGATAGCCGGTGTAAATAAGGATCACCGGAACGATCAGAATGCCGATGCCGAAGAAGCCGAGCAGTCCGTCGTGCATCTTCCGCCACATGAGATCACCGGGAATCAATGCAATCAACGCAGTCAGAGCACCGATGAATAAAAGCCCCGCCGACCGCAGCTGATTGTTTATTGGCTTTGGCGGATCCGCTGCCTTGCTGCCGCTGCTCTTCGGCGCAACTGTACTCATGCGGCGGGCTGTTGCGCGCTGTGTCGGCTGCTTTTTTTCAGCTGCTTTCTTGGTTGATTTTGTACCTGCGCCGGTCTTTCCGGCTGCTTTCTTCGCTGCCATAATCTGCCTTTCTTCATAATGCTGTACAGGTTTTCTATCGGCAATGCCGCACAGAGCTGATCATCCAGCTGCGCAGAATCTAGAAAACAAGTAAATTGCTGTGCCGCCAGACCGTCAGGCGGCTTGTGCGGTGCTGCCTATATTTTTTTCAGCCTCTTGCGGCGACAAACCAATAGATCAGTGTGCCGATACCGACAAGAAGTGTATAGATCGAAAAAACGATAAAATTATCCGAGCGGATCAGCCACTGCACGAGCTTGATCGCCAGTATACCGACAATCACCGCGGCGACAAATCCAATCGCTGCTGAACCGACATTGACTTCGATCGTGCCCTCCAGCAGATCCTTCATCTCGACCAAGCATCCGCCGAGAATTGCCGGAATGCCCAGAACAAAGGAATAGCGCACAGCGGTTTCCTTTTCCAGTCCGCTGAACAGACCGCCGGAAATCGTCGAGCCGGAACGCGATACGCCGGGGAACAGCGCCGCGCACTGGAATAATCCGATCACAACAGCATCTTTTACCGTAATATCGCCTGCGGTCTTTTTGGAATTGCGAATGCGGCTCGCGAAGAACAGCTCGGCCGATGTGAACAGGAAGCAAATTCCGAGGATCGGGAGCGAGATATTCTCAAAGACATCCTTGATGAGATAGAACGGAACGAGCAGCACCAGCGAGATAAACAGCATGACCAGCATTCTGCGGTCAGGGTTCATCTGACTCCATTTGAATTTGCCGGTGAAGACATCCTTGACCGTTGCAAAAAACTCCTTAATGAGCGCCCAGATCGTATCCCAGAATGCTATGCAGACGGCAACAAGCGTACCGAGATGCAGAATCACGAGCAGAAAGGTTCCTTCCTCGACACTCTGTCCCGTGATTGATTGATAGAGCTTCAGATGACCGGAGCTGGACACCGGCAAAAATTCCGTCAGCCCTTGTATTACCGCCTGAATAATCGCATCAAAAATAGACATAATAAACCTCCGAATTCTGATTTCTGTGCATAGGTATACCTTTATATCATACCACATTTTTACGGTGGTGTCAAGGCTGATACAGGCGCGAAATTGGCACGAAATTGCGATTTCTCAATATTATTTATGATTCCGGCAATATATTGTCGATAAAAACAACGAAGGCTCTCTCAGAAAGAGAGAGCCTTCAGTAAGGCAAATCGGGCATTTGCGCATCTTCAAATTCCCCTAGCCCGCCCTGAGCAGTCATTGATGCAGCGGTAGTAACAATGCAGGATAACCCATGCCGCTGTGCTTTATGAAGATCAGTTGTCACGAGTCATAATGCGTTTTCACGCGTGCGGGCTCATTCTCAGCCGCAGAGATACATCCACCTGATGCTCAAACCATATGCGCATTAAAGCCCGATCAGCTCAGTCGTCCAGTTAATCTCCTGAAGCTTCTCTTCGCATTCGCGCAGCTCTTTGGCAATTCCGTCGAGCTGCTTCTGAAGCTTCCGGACATCGACAGCGCTGGTAATGCGAATCTCCGTTTTGGCAGTCCGCGGTGCCAGTATGCTTGCTTCATTGAGAAATCCGCGCAACACCCGCTGCTTCCACATCAGTGTATCGCGGTGCGCAATGCGCGCAGTGATCGTCTGTCCGTCCACCGATGACTGTGCATTCGTCAGATTGATCGCAGTGACGAGCGCTTCATGCTCCCTGAATGTCTCATGCAGCGCCTCCAGCAGCTCTGCCGGTGCCTCCGCAGGCTTTTCGCCCTCCTGTACTCGCGCATTGTGCAACAGACGAATCTCCAGCTCATTGATCTTATTTTGCAGATCTGCACGCCGCATCAGTGCAGCAGCCAGCTTCATTATATTTCCCCCTTATTCCCACGGTGTTACGGCATCAGGCGCCATCACACCCGGTACTTTAAGATCATATCCATTGACCTCGATCATCGCATCATCCAGCTCAATGACCATGCAGTGACGACCATCAATCTTGTCAAGGCGCACCTTGTTCTTCGCTTCATTTTTGATATTGACAACAATCTCCGGCGTTTTGATGACTGTTTTCGGAACAATCAGGCGCTCCGGCTTGAGTGTCGATTCAACATGCTCCTCGAATACTTTTTCCGTATCTACGAGCTTTTCCTCCGGTACGCCGACCTCTGACAGCATCCGGTGGAGCATTCTGCCGGTTACTTCGGTCGGTGAATCATCGGTCTTATTCTTTGCCGCGATCTGCGTCAGTTTTTCGTTAACCGCCGTCACAGTCTCATAGGTGAGATCATCACCGAGCAGCTCGCCCAGCACGGTCTTCATATCCGCCTGATCTTCTTCAACGGTCGTATCAACATCACATTCGAGGAACGAATCGATCAGCTTTTCATTCGGAGTATTCGGCGTTTTGGTATAATACAGGACATGATGCACATCCGTTGCACGGTCGGAAAAGACCGGGTAGAAAAAGCCGTCCTGCGGCGCCTTGCTGATGACGGCATTGGGATTCTCCTGCCGAAGAATCTCATCATCAAACTGATTATAAACGAGCACACCCTCGGTTTTGGCAATCGGGCACATCGCGCAGACAAGATACTTGAATGTCTGATCGGTGAAATCGGTCTCCAGCTCGTCCATTTTGTTTTTTCGCGGCGGATCGTAGGTGCAGTATGCCATCAGCACAGCATAGGGCGAGTCGGAATCGACCAGCTCTGCCAGTTTGCCGAGGAACGAAAGCGCAACATCCTCCGCCTTCAGCTCCGAATGGAGAAGCTCAGCAAGACGCGACTGTGCACCGTCATCGCTGTAGGCATGCTCACGGAAAGGCAGCTCCGAGCTTTGCTTGCCGATATTGACATTCAGCACCTTCTTCATGGTCTCATAGAGAATCATGCTCTCCGGTGACGGAATGCTTCCGGCGGTGCGAATATTGACACCGCGGACAGTGCGCTGTGTATCGACAAACGCGGTCAATACGCGCTCCATTACAAAATATTTCGCCTCCGGATTAAAATGATTGCGGATCTCATTGAGCTCTTTGCGGTTCATATATTGTCTCCTTATCTGTATAAATAAGACTGCCGCCGAGCATTCCCGACGGCAATCTAATTCAACTTATTTTGCAAAATGAGCAGCCAGCTTCGCGACCAGCTCATCGGCGCTGACACCGTGAACCATGCAGGCTTCCTCAAGCGATTCGCCGCGCGATGCGGGACAGCCGAGGCAGTGCATTCCCATTTCAAGGAAATACGGTGCAGTTTCCGGATCGGTATCCAGAATATCACCGATCAAGGAGTTCTTCGTAATTTCCATCAGAAATCATCCTTTCGTTAAAAAAGGGCGCAGACTTGCCGCGCCCTGATTGTTTTCGGAATTAATCCTGAGACTTCATCTGAGCGAAGCACTCGCTGCAGTATACCGGGCGATCCTCGCGCGGACGGAACGGAACACGTGCTTCCTTACCGCAGCTTGCGCAGGTAGCAGTGAACATCTCACGCTCGGTCTTGCCAGCCATCTTCCGTGCATCACGGCAAGCCTTGCACTTCTTCGGATCGTTTGCGAAGCCTTTCTCAGCATAGAATTCCTGCTCGCCGGCGGTGAATACGAACTCCTGTCCGCACTCATTGCAAATTAAGGTTCTGTCTTCGTACATTAGAATTTTCCTCGATTCTTGAAATTTGGACCTCGACGGAATTCACGCCATCACAGTTGCTCTTATACCGCCTGCGGGCTCAGCCCTGAAGCGTAATCGGGTTGCAGGTGAAATAACATTGCACGCGCTGGAAGAAATGCTGCCGGGTCATGGATAATGGAAGGAATGCCCGCCTTCATCGGGAACAGTCAGCCGGACTGTCATCGGGCTGCATCACTGCGGTTCTGCACAGCTGTCAGCTTTTGGATCCGCCATAAGATTACGGACAGACCGCAGCTTGCGTCTGGCACGCTGAATCGCGTTATCGACGCTCTTGATGGAGATCTTCAGCCGTTTCGCAATTTCCTCATAGCTAAGGCCGCTCACCGACAAATGAAAGATCTCCAGCTCCTGCCTGCTGAGCACTGATGCAATCCGTTCATACAGCTCTGCGATCCGTTCCTTTTCGAGATAGGCCTGTTCAGGTGAATCCTCACCGTCAGCAAGCAGATCTCCTAAGGACTGTTCCGGATCATCGAGTGATACGGCAGACGTCATCTGTTCCCCTGCGGGATCAGGATGCTGTTTTTTGAATGCACTGCGCATCCGGTTTCGGATGCAGACAGACGCATAGGTGCGAAACGAAGCAACACCTTCTGGCTGATACGACGAAGCCGCAGCCAGCAGTCCGAGAAAACCCTCCTGCACATAATCCTCACAATCTGTCGGATTACCCGCAAAACTGCGTGCCATATCCGAAATGAGTTTATGATAACGCTGAAAGAGCTGCTCGATAGCTGACGGCACTGAACCGCACAGCGAGACCAGCGCTTCATCCGGAACAGCGGAGAGCGAATCAACAGAGAACACGTCCATGCCGAAGCCTCCTAACCGCAGAAAGCGCGATGCCATCCATTGCGTACCTGTCTATTCCGCCCCAGACGCAGAACCGCCCGTGCAGAATTATGACCTATATCATGATAACCGAAAGCTTCAATTTTGTCAAGCTGTTTTATCATATCCGAAAAAAAACAGCGTTTTGCACAGCTTTCAACACGAATTTTCGTTAATTAGTCCAATGTCAATCTTCCTCGAAACGACTTCTGCCGTCGCGAAACAAATTACCGCCGTGACTATCTATCGCAACCAACAGCGGAAAGTCCGAAATCTCAAGCCGCTTGACAGATTCGCATCCGAGATCATCATAAGCAATGACCTCGCATGATGTGATATGTGCAGCCGCAAGCGCACCTGCACCGCCGACCGCACAGAAATATACCGCATGATTGCGTTCGATCGCATCACAGACAGCCTGAGAACGCTCGCCCTTTCCGATCATCGCGATCAGTCCGGCATCGAGAAGCATCGGCGCATAGGGATCCATTCGTCCGGATGTTGTTGGGCCGCAAGCACCGATTGGGCGTCCCGGCGGTGCAGCCGTCGGCCCCGCATAGTAAATCACGGCATCCTGAATCGAAAACAGCAAACCATCTGCGCCATGTTCTTTCATTGCCGCAGTCAGTCGCTTATGCGCCGCATCACGGGAAGTATAAACAGTTCCCGAAAGAATCACCCGGTCTCCGGCGTGCAGGAGCTGCTGCTCCCGCACAAGCGTCGGAAGATCGGTCACATTACACTGATATTCCATTATTTCCAGCCGTTATCGCTTTCGCCAGCGCTCTCTGCAAGATCATCGAAATTGAATTCGCTCTTGCCGACCTTTTCAAAAGATTTGGATGCGACCTCATCAAAGCTCTCGAAAGTCGGAACACTGTCATCGTCACCGACTGTATTGCGAGCTTCGGAAATCACATTCTTTGCCTCGCTGAGTCGGCTGCCGGCCTGACCAGTCAGGTTTTCAAGCACAAGAGAGATCTCGTTGAACTTCTTGGAAACGCTGTCGATCTCGCTGCGGAGCAATGCACGTACTGTTCTTGCAGTTTCGGTTGTTGTCTTATTGCGCTTTTCTGCTTCGTCGATCGAGGTGCGAACATTCTGCTCAGCATCTGCTACGATCTTGATTGCCTGTGCATCCGCATCATTCAGCTTCTTTTCGGCCTCGGCATTCGCGCTGCTGATTGTCTCATCAGCCTGCTTATTTGCATTGGCGATTGTCTGCTCAGCCTGTGCATTTGCATCGCTGATGGTCTTCTCAGCCTGCGCATTGGCATCGGAAATGGTCTTATTTGCCTTTTCCTCAGCATCTTTGGTGATCGTTGCAGCCTTCTTGTTCGCTTCAGAAGCGACCTTCTTCGCGGTCATCTGAGCTTCCATAAAGAGTGCGCTCATATCAAAGCCGCTGTCGGCACTATTCTCCTTGAGATCCGCATTCTCGGTTCGGAGCTTTTCGATCTCGCGATCCTTCTCGGCAAGGCTGGCGCTCTGCTCAGAAATCGTTGCCTCATACTCTGCAAGCTTCTGCAGATCAGCCTCGTTCGAAAGACCAGCCTGCTCCTGAATCATAGCATTCTTCGCTTCCAACTCGGAATTCAGTCCGGCGATCTCAGCATCAGACTTTTCTGCCTTATCCTGGAGGATTGTGATCTGCTGTGTTGCTTCAGCAAGCTTACCCTGAAGCTCTGCAAGCTGTGCTGCCGCTTCTTCATTGCCGGCACCGTTCAATGCCTGTGCAGCGGCCTCCGCAAGATCCTGACGAAGCGTTTCATTATCCTCATTCAGTGTTGTCAAACGGCTTTCGAGTTCCGTGATCTTATTGTTCAAATCGGTTTGCTCTTCCTGTGCAAGCTGCAGCTCAGCCTGAACGGATGCAAGATCCGCCTTCGCATCAGTTGCTTCCTGCTTTGCAGCATTGAGGACATCCTCGGAGATGCCGCCGCCGGCGCCATCGATAACCGGTCTGTTTTTCAGTTCCTCCTGTGCGGCGCGGAGCTGATTCTTTGTCGTGCCGAGTTCACCGCGAAGGCGTGTCAGCTCAGACTCATATTCTGCCTTCATTGCGTCACTAATACCGCCGCCGGAAGCCGCTTTCTTTTTCAGTTCATCGCGTTCTTCCTGCAGTGCATAGATTTGTGAATTCAGTTCATCGACATAAGCTAAGACATCTTCCTTGACAAATCCGCCGCCAATTTTCGTAGTGCGCAAAATATTTTGCTGTTCCATAGTAACGCTCCAATCCTCCGCAAAAAATGATAGTAGCACAATCGGTAGCACCGTGGCCAAGACGCTGTTCGCGGATGCAGCACCTCGCCTGTCATACGATGCACTTTTCTCACAAGTACATAATATATGATATCATATTTCCCGCTTTTTTTCAAGGCGCAGACTGTAGAAATATCAGGCAATTATTTGTGCATATTTACTATATATAGAAATCAATTCTCGGAACAATCGACGAAAACGCAATCAAAAATGACAAATTTACCTTTGTTTTCCAGATATCAGAATAAGAAAGCGGCAGACTGTCCGCAGTCTGCCGCAACTTCATTATTTTTTATCGAGAATCTTGAAAATATCGGAGAGCTCATCGTCATCATCGAGCCGCGGGATCGCGGAAGACGGACGCTTCTGTGCAGCCTTTCTAGGCTCGACCGGAACAAAGCTGTCGGCGAGCGGATTCTTGACTTCGATCGGCTGAGCTTTTGCAGCCGGTGCTTCAACAGGAAGCGGTACATCGTCGATTGCCGGAGCCTTGTCCTCATAACCCGCTGCAATCACGGTAATGACCATCTCGTCGCTCATATCTTCCTTGAACGCAGTACCGAGAATGACTTCGACACCAGGTGCCGCATTTTCGGTGATCTTCTGTGTTGCAGAATCGACCTCTGCGGAGAGCACATCCTCGCTCATCGCGATATTGATGAGCAGGCGCTTTGCACCGTTGATAGAAGTCTCAAGCAGCGGGCTGGAAATAACAGCACTTGCCGCCTCATCTGCCTTGTTCTTACCAGCACCGTGGCCGATCGCCATGTGTGCAAGGCCGGCATTCTTCATGATCGTGGAAACATCAGCAAAGTCCAGATTGATATAGCCGTCCTCGACGATGAGGTCAGAAATCGACTTGACACCAGTCTTCAGCACATCATCTGCAAGTGCAAAGCTCTGACGCATTGTCAGCGGCTTGTCCACGCCAACGAGCAGACGCTCATTCGGAATAATAACGAGCGAATCCACATATTTCTTGAGTGTCTCAATACCGCGCTCCGCCTGAGCCATTTTCTGCTCACGCTCGAAAGCAAACGGCTTCGTAACGACAGCAACCGTCAGGATGCCAAGCTCCTGTGCGATCTGCGCAACGACCGGAGCCGCACCGGTACCGGTACCGCCGCCCATACCTGCCGTAATGAAGATCATGTCAGCACCCTTGAGTGCATTGCTGATCTCGTCGCGGTTCTCCTCAGCAGACTGTCTGCCGACCTCAGGTCTGTTTCCTGCGCCGCGTCCCTTTGTCAGCTTCGCGCCGATCTGGATTTTCGTGATCGCCTTGGAATTCAGCAGTGCCTTCGCATCGGTATTCACAGCGATATATTCAATGTTTTTCACATCCGCCTGAACCATGCAGTCCAGTGCATTTCCGCCGCCGCCGCCAACACCGACGACTTTGATATTTACCTGCGGATCCAGTGAATCTTCGTATACAAAATCAGTCATCCAAAGTTCCTCCATTTCGACAGCCCGTGGGTTCCGGACAGCAGAGCCGTCTGCAAACATATAATACATTGTATCATAACTTTCGGCAGAATGCAAGAGCATTTTCGGATTTTGTATCAAATCACGAATCCGAAACTGTGTATATTGAAAATTATGGCAATTCTGATATAATTTTACGCTTTTCAGCGTTCGGATCATCTTTCGATTGACGCTCGCCCGGCATCGTAAGTGACTCGTCGGCAATGACAGAGATCTGATTGTTTCCGATCATTGTCAGGCGATATTTTTTCTCCGGATTAAGCTGTTCGATCGTCTTTGCGGCAAGCCGCAGCTTATAATCCGCATCGCTGCTGGAGCGCATATCAAATACGATATTATCCCCGAAATATACAAGAATATCACTCTGCTCCGCCATGTCGATCGCCCAGATCATTTTATTGCCGCTGCGGGCGACTGCCTGTGTCAGCGTCTTCAGGATTGTGTCGCGCTTTTCATCTTCGGAGCGCAGCACCATACCGATCGAGCCCTCTGCAGGATTGTAGCCATAAATAATAAGAAGCCCTTCGTACGGATCGCCTTTCAGCTCCTCCAATACGCGGTTCGATTCACTGACGAGAAGATAGCCGTAGCTCTGCGAGATATTCGCGGTCGGAACGGCTTTCTGCACCGTGATCTCTGCCGTTGACGGGAATACTTTCCGCACAGTTACCTTTTCCGCATAGACAATATTCGCCCGGACGGTCTCTGCGGCGACTGCCGTATCTAACCGCACGAGGTTGTCCTGCAACCGAATCCCGCTCAGCTCAATAATCTTGTCATCCGGCGTATCTGTTTCGTTGATGACGACGATATCCCTGACATTGAAAAACAGGGTCATCGAAAGCGCACCGCCAATCGACAGAACAAGCAGAATGACAAGCAGGATGTACGCGGTATGACGACGATTTCTGCGCCGTTTCCGCTTGCTGCTTCTCTGGCGTTTGACGCTGGTTTTGACAACATCCTGCATCCGCTTTCGCTCCCTTCCTGTTGAATAAATACAATATTGCCGAAAACGCTGTGGAAAACCGGGCGGCAAAAATGCGCCGATTTCCCACAATTTCCACAGGGTTTTCAACACCACAATGCCGCTTTTACGCGGAAATCAGTAGTTTTCCCCACTTTTCACGGTGGGTTTTTCACCAATTCCACAAAGTTTTCAACACTCAACCACATTCAGGCGGTTTTTCTTAGCTCTCAGGCAGAAAACCCGCCGCGTTCGACATTTGCACCAAGACTGTTGAAAACTCCTGCCAAATCCTCATAGCCGCGGTCGATATGATGCAGCCCGTGGATCACGGTTTCTCCCTCTGCACCGACTGCCGCGGCAGCCAGTGCGGCACCGCCACGCAGATCGGGCGCTGCTACAGCTGCACCGTGCAGCTTGGAAACGCCGGAGATTACAGCAGTACGACCGACAGCACGGATATCTGCCCCCATCCGCATGAGTTCTCCCAGATACTTAAACCTGCTCTCAAAGATCGTTTCTTCGATCACGCCGGTGCCCTTGGCAGTACTCATGACCGCTGCAATTAATGCTTGCGCGTCGGTCGGGAAGCCCGGATACGGCATTGTCCGTATGTACCGGATATTCCGAAGTCCGCCGCTGCGGTCAAGAAAGATGCGGGTTCCGCATATTCCGATCCGGCAGCCTGCCTGCTCCAATACGGACAGGCAACTCTTCAGATGCGCAGGCTCTGCATCGCGAATGCAAAGCACACCGCCTGCTGCAACTCCGGCACAGAGATATGTCATCGCAGCAATTCGGTCCGGCATAACGCGGTATTCAGTTCCTTTCAGGGGCTTTCCGCCCTGTATAGTCACAGTCTGCGTGCCGGCTCCGCGTATCTCTGCACCGCATTGATTCAGGTATTGTGCAAGATCAGTGATCTCTGGTTCACAGGCTGCATTGGTAATCACGGTTTCACCATCGGCACAAACGGCCGCCATGATGATGTTTTCCGTCACACCGACTGACGGGATCGGCAGATGCAGATGCGCGCCGGTCAGATGCTCCGCCGTACAGCGGATCCTGCCGCCCTCATCCCTGATCGTCACACCCATTTTCCGCATCGCATCGAGATGCAGGTCGATCGGACGGGGGCCGAGCTCGCAGCCGCCCGGCATTGTCAGAATACACTGCTTCGTGCTGCCGAGGATTGGTCCAAGAAACATGATTGACGAGCGCATTGCCCGCATATCTGCATCGGGGATTTCACTGGTTTCGAGTCCGTTCTGAACGATACGAATGGTCCGCCCTTCTGCCGTACAGCGGCAACCGAGCCGATTCAGAATTCTGCTCGCAGCGTACACATCCGTCAGCTGCGGAACATTTGTCAGAATCGTTTCGCCCCTGCACACCAGCGCAGATGCCATCAGCGGCAGCGCACTGTTTTTTGCGCCCTGTACGGAGATCTCTCCCCGCAGCGGTTTCCCGCCGCGGATCCGCAGTACCTCCTCTGTCATTTTGCATCACCTCAAAAATTTCGGCAATCGCCTTGATGTCCTATCTTATGCAAAACGGCGAATTCTGTGATTGCCTGACGATTTTCAGGTATTTGAGGCTGAATGCAGGATGCCGTCGATCGCATTCCAGATGCGGTCAGGCGTATCCTGAAGGAACAGTGCGCCTGCACGCTGATGCATCGCACGCCGCTTTTCGGGATCCTGATATAGCGATTCGATATGCTGATACAGTATATCTGCCGTCAGATCTTTCTGCTCAATGACGATCGCAGCGCCGGCCTTGCCGAGCACCATCGCATTGTGATACTGATGATTTTCCGCTGCGGCAGGATACGGAATCAGAACTGAAGCCCGTCCGATCGCCTCCAGCTCGCAGAGCGTCGATGCACCTGCACGACTGATGACCAGATCCGCTGCCGCAAGACAGATATCCATATCATGAATATATTCCGTGACGCGCAGACGCGGATCATCTGCGATTCCGCGTGTCTGAAGCTCGTCCGGAACGGTATCTCTGCCGAATTTTCCGTAAGCGTGGATATGGCGGATATTCATATCCGACTGCAGATGCCGCTGCATGATCTCCGGCATCAGATCGTTCAGACATTTCGCACCCTGACTGCCGCCGAATGAGACGATGAGCATGCTGTCTCCTACGCCAAGCTGCCGTCTGGCGGATTCACGGTTTTTGCGGGTCATTCCGCTGCGGACGGGCAGTCCTGTCATTACGGTTTTTGCCGATGCGGGGAACAGATCCTTTGCAGCCTCAAAGGTCAGCATGACCGCAGAGGCTCTGCGCGAAAGCAGCTTGTTCGTCACGCCGGGATATGCATTTTGCTCATGAACTGCTGTCGGAACGCCGAGCCACTGTGCCGCATTCAAAACAGGTGCAGATGCATAGCCGCCGGTTCCGATCACCAGATCCGGCTTGAATTCTTTGACGATCGTAAACGCGTGTGTTCCGCCCGTGATGACATAGCCGATCGCCTTAAAATTCCGAATGATATTCTCCGGGTTCAGGCTTCTCTGAAAGCCAGCTGCATTGACATGCTCCATTTTGTAGCCCGCCTTCGGAATTAGTTCGGATTCCATCCCGTCCGGTGTACCGACAAAGAGAATCTCGGCATCCGGCTCATGTAACCGAATGATCTCGGCAATCGCAAGCGCCGGATTGATATGTCCGCCAGTGCCGCCGCAGGCAATCATTATTTTCATATACTACTCCTTTGTTTTTTGCCGTCGAACAATGTGCTGTAATGTGAGAGGATCATAGGGTTATGGTGCGGGATCGTCTGACCGTTACGCATGAAAGTACGGTATTCAGCCGGCGTTACCCAGCGGAAGGCATCTGTCTCTCCCGGCTGCAATACAACCGCATCTTCAGGTACATCCTTATGTATCATAAAAAAGCAGTGGATATAGCCGTTTCGCTTTTCTGTACCGCATTTCTTCAGCTCTGCGGCTTCCCCGCAGATGCCTGTCTCCTCCCGCAGCTCACGCAGTGCCCCCTCCGCCGCAGTTTCTCCGGATTGCACACAGCCGCCGGTGATCTCCCAGCGGCCGGCATATTTTTTCTCCGGCGCCCGCTTGGTGATAAGAAAGCGCCCGTCACTTCGCAATGTCATGATACTGACGAGCAGCAGATAATATCCGTGCGGTACAGGTGTCCCGCGCAGAACCGTTCCGCCCGTCGGCTTGCCGTTTTCGTTATAGAGATCCAGTATTTCCGTCATGCTGCTCCTGTCCTCCCGGGTGATCAGTCAAGCCGTGCCTGCCGCGAAATATTCAGCAGCACGCCCATTTCCGCAAGCTGCATCAGCAGCGCCGTTCCGCCGTAGGAGAAAAACGGAAGCGAGATTCCGGTATTCGGGATCGCATTGCTGACAACCGCAATATTCAATAGCGCCTGCAGTCCGATATGAACAGTCAAACCGACCGCAACAAGCATTCCGAATTTGTCTCTTGCCTTTGCCGCAATATAAAATCCCCGGAAAATCAGCAGACAGAACAGAAGAATTACCGTCACAGCACCGACAAATCCGAATTCCTCACAGAGGATCGCGAATACGAAATCATTCTGCGCTTCCGGCAGATACTGGTATTTTTGGCGGGATGCTCCAAGACCGAGTCCGAACATTCCGCCTGAGCCGATCGCAATGAGCGACTGGCAGGTCTGCCATGTTTCATTCTGCATATATTCCGGCTCAAACGGATGCAGCCACGACAGAATACGCGTTTCGATATAATCGACACCCTTGACCTTGATGAGAAAATATACAACGCCGGCCAGACCGATAATGCCGCTCACGATCATGATACCGAAATGCATAGGCCTTGCGCCGCCGACAAAGATCAGTACCAGTGCGAGTGTTGCAATAATAAGCGTACCGGAAATATGCGGTTCCTTCATCATCAGACCGACGATCACGCCAAGCATCAGCATATAGGGAACGATGCCATAAAGGAATGTATTCATGCGGTGCTCGTTCCGTACGATCAGCATAGAAAAGAACAGAACGACCGCGATCTTCATCAGCTCAGAGGGCTGGAATGTCATGCTGCCGACTGCAATCCAGCGCATCGCAAATGTGCCCTGATCCGAGCCGATGCCGGGAATCAGCACCAGAACCAGCATGACCAGCGAAACTGCAAATGCTGTTCCGGAGATCCAAAGCTTCTCAAAAATGTGATAATCCACCACGCTGAGGATCGACATGACTATCAGTCCGACGCCGGCGAAAACCAGCTGACGCGTTGCGTAATAGGTTCCGCTGAGTCCGTCCTCAATCGCCGCCGGATAGGAGGCTGAGAACATCATCAGGATGCCGATGACCAGCAGCGCAATGACGGTACCAAGCAGGACGCCGTCCAGATCGCTCTTGACCAGCCGTCTTCCTCTGCCGGCGGGACGGAAGCGCGGTCTGCTGCCCATTGATTTTGTTTTCGTTGTGGATGCCATAGCAAATCCGCTCCATTCCGTTATTTCTTTGCTGCCAATGTATCAGACCCGAAGAATGACCGCGAGAACGCCTGCGGCCAATGTAACTGCCGAGAATACGGTGACGATCTTGTATTCGCTCCACTTGCAGAGCTCAAAGTGATGATGCAGCGGCGACATCTTGAAAATTCGCCGTCCTTCGCCGTATTTTTTCTTCGTGTATTTGAAATAGCCCACCTGAATGACAACGCTCAGACAATCGACGACATATACAATACCGACAAGTGCAAGCAGCAGATGCATTCTGCACGCAACGCCCAGCGCTGCGAATGCACCGCCGAGATACATCGAGCCGGTATCGCCCATGAAACACTTCGCCGGGTGCAGGTTCCAGAACAGGAAGCCGATACAGCCGCCCGCAATCGTGATTGCATAAAGCGAAAGCTCGCGCTCGCCGAAGCTTGCACAGAGGATTGTCATCATGAGCATCGTCAAGACCGTAACCGATCCGCAGAGTCCGTCGACACCATCAGTCAGATTGACCGCATTGATGAGAAACATCATGAACAGCATCATGATCGGATAATACAGGATGCCGAAATTGAGCTTGACGAAAATCAGGTCGATCGTCGTTTTGTGATCGCCCAGTGCATACATTATTGCCAGAAATGCGCCGCAGAATACAATCTGGAACAAAATTTTCTGCTTCGGATTTAGTCCCTCATTCCGCTTCTTGACTGCCTTGATGAAATCATCAGTAAAGCCGCAGGCGCCGGAATACAACAGCGAGAACAGCATAACCGTCAGCAGACGCAGCGCATGATTACCGGTATTCGCATCGGTCAGGTCAGCACCACCCATCATGCGCCAGACTGTATAGCCGAGTGCCGTTGCGGCAATGCTGCCAATGATGAACAGGAATCCGCCCATGATCGGTGTACCCTGCTTCGATTTATGCCATGCGGGACCTTCATCACGAATCGTCTGTCCGAAATGAATCCGACGCAGAAACGGGATCAATACAAATCCCAGCAGAGCTGCGATGATACCCGATGTCACCGCAGCACATAAATTCAACCAAATCGGCATTTTGACCTCCAAAAGCTCGTATATTTACGGATCAGCCCTCAGCCTTCTCCGCGAAAATCCGCTTTGCCGCATCCGCGACCAGCTCGCGTTCATCCATATGCAGGTGCACGCCGCCTGCGATGATCTGATAGTCCTCATGACCCTTGCCCGCCAGGAGAACGACATCGCCGGTCTTTGCCTGCTTCATTGCAAGATAAATTGCCTCAGCTCTGTCCGGCTCGGTCTGATACGGCACATCACTGCCTGCCAGCCCTGCGAGGATATCCTGAATGATCGTGAGCGGATCCTCGTCACGCGGATTGTCCGATGTCACCATGACAAAATCCGCATTCTCCGCTGCTGCCCGTGCCATTTTCGGACGCTTGGCCGCATCGCGGTTGCCGCCGCAGCCGAATACCGCGATCAGTCTGCCCACGGTACATTCGCGGAGACTCGCCAGCGTCTTTTCCAGCGCATCCGGTGTGTGTGCATAATCGCAGATCACCGTGAAATCCAGCGCCGTCGGGATGACCTCGCATCTGCCGCGGACACCGGTATAATCCAGCAGCAGCTCAGTGATGACATTCATCGGTATGCCGAGCTTCCTTCCAACTGCAATCGCTGCGACCGCATTGCTGACATTGAACATTCCCGTCATACGCATCGACATCGGGATCTTTTCATCGTCCAAATACAGCGTGAATTCTGTGCCCTCCGTACTCAGGCGAATGCTGTCTGCCATTGCATCAAAGCAATCGGATTCCTGCTGTCTGATGCCGTATGTACGCTTCTCGCAGCTGACACCGGCATAGAGCCGCTTGCCATATTCGTCATTCGCATTGATGACTGCATAATCACAGATATCAAACAGCATTTTTTTTGCGAGATAATAATTCTCCATCGTACCGTGCACATCGAGATGATCCTGCGTCAGATTTGTAAAGACGGCAGCTTCAAAATGCGTCGGGCCGATGCGGTTCTGCTCCAGTCCGAACGAGGAGACCTCCATGACGACAATCTCGATGCCGGCATCCGCCATGTCCCGCAGCAGCGCAAAATATGCATCGGTCAGCGGCGTTGTGTTCGGAGAGGGCAGGATCCGATCGCCGATCTCATACTGCACCGTTCCGATCAGGCCGACCTTCCGTCCGGCATGCCGCAGCATCTCTTTGATGAGCGTTGCGGTCGTAGTCTTGCCGTTTGTTCCGGTCACGCCAATAAAACGCATCTGTCTTTCCGGATGCCCGTACCATGCTGCGCAAAGATCGCCGAATACCTTGCGGCTGTTCTGCACAATGATCTGCCGGTCGCCGAGACCGAGATCGCGCTCTGCAATGACCAGCACCGCTCCCTTCTCGAGCATCGCTGCTGCTGCATCATGGCCGTCGAATTTTGCGCCTCGGACTGCAACAAAAATGCATCCCGGTTTTACCTTGGAGGTATTGTCCGTCACACCTGTTATCTCAGTATCAGCAAGCGCTGTCTGCAATGCTTCCAGAATTGTATATAGCTTCATGTTTCCTCTCCGTTCACTGGCCGCAGCCAGTCTGTATTCATCGCCCTGCGGATATCCTGCCGGACAGAAGTGATCTGTCGGCAGTTCAGCAAGGATTGCTTCTCAGATATCAGCCGGCATCTGAATTGTGTCCGATATCGACACTGATGACCGACCATTTTTCGGCCTGTGTGCCTGCGGGGACGCTTTGCAGCAGAATCGTCGCATCCTGGTTCAAAGAGCCCTTCGCAACATAGTTGAGTCCAGCCTCAGCAAAGAGCGTGTTCGCCTCCGCCAGCGTATGGCCGATGACATACGGCACAGTTACGGTCGGCTTGTTATCTGCCTTGCCGGTGTAAAGCATGACTGTTCCGCCCTTTGCAACGGATGTACCAGTCATGGGCATCTGCACATTGATGCTGTTGCCGGTGCCAATGACCTCCCAGCCGAGACCGAGATCCTCAAGCTTCTTCTGTGCTTCCGCAAGAGAATTGTCAATGACCATCGGAACAGTAATATCCTTGTGTGCTTCCTCCTCCAGCGTATAGGAGGGATAATAGCCGAGATACGGCAGTGCCTTTTCCAGCACCGCTCTTGAATACGGCGCAACGACCGTCGAGCCGTAGTAGCTGATCGTCTTATCCGGTTCGTCCGCCATGATGAGCAGCACGATCTCCGGATCATCCGCCGGTGCAAAGCAGCAGTAGGAAGCGGCATACTCCTCCTCGCCTGCCTTGACATAGCCCATGAGCTTCTGGGCTGTACCGGACTTGCCGCCGATCTTGTAGCCCTTGATGTAAGCATTGTTGCTGCCGCCGTTGTTGTCAACGACATATTGCAGTGCCTTGCGCATTTTCGCGGAGGTCTCCTCGGAGATCACCTGCCGGCGCACTGTTTTTTCTTTGGAAAGTACGACATTTCCCGCCTGATCGACGATCTTGCTGACCACGAAAGGCTGCAGCAGGTAGCCTCCGTTCACCACCGAGGCATAACCCGTCACCATCTCGATCGGAGTGAGTGAATTGTTCTGACCGTAGGAGCTCGCCGCCAGCTCAACAGGGCCCATACCGGACAGTGCGGTATAGATCGAGGAGCTTTCGCCCGGCAGGTCGATGCCGGTCTTTTCGGTCAGGCCGAATGCCTCGAAATACTGACAGAACAGCTGCTTGCCGAGCCGTCTGCCGATCTCAATGAACGCCGGGTTGCAGGAGTTTTTCAGGATATCCTCAAAGCTCTGTACGCCGTGTGCGCCGGGCCAGATCGAGCAGTGGATCGGTATGCCGGAGATTTCGACGCTGCCGTTGCAGGTGAAGGAATCGGTGTCGTAGTTGACCTTTTCCTCCTCCAGACCGGCAGAGGCTGTATAGACCTTGAAAACGGAACCGGGGATATAGGTCTCTGTGACGCATTTGTTGCGCCACTGTGTTTCCCGCGCTTCACTCAGTGCTTCGTCATGCTTCTTCTCATCCTTAATGCTTCTGATCTCTGCGGCTGCGGCCGGATCGTAGATCTCATAGGGTTCATTCGCATCAAAACCGCCGACCGAGGCCATTGCAAGCACCGCACCGGTCTTGGCGTTGAGCATAACACCGCAGGCACGCTTACCGACCTTGTAGGTCTCGACCATTTTGCCGATCTCGTTTTCAAGATAGGTCTGCAGCGTCATGTTGATCGTCAGATAAACATCGTCGCCGTCCTGTGCGGCATAGGTCTTGGAATACCGATAGGGCATTTCATTGCCGTTCGCATCCCTTGCGGTAATGGTTCTGCCGTCGATGCCGGAAAGATACTCGTCATAATACTTTTCAACACCGTAGAAACCATGGCCGTCTGCATTATTGAAGCCGATGACCGATGCAGCCAGCTCATTCTGCGGATAATAGCGCTTGGTATCTGATTCGCGGCTGATCGACGAGATGCGGATGCTGCGCGAGCTGCCCGGTACACGGATATCGCTGATATATTCGATGATTTTGTCGGCTCGGCTTTTTTCAACCTGTTTTTTTAGCACGACATAATTGCTTTCCTTGTCAAAAGCATCGCTGATCTTGGATTCATCAATTTCAAGGATCTCGGCGAGATATTCGGTAAGCTGCTGACGGACGGCTTCCGGCGAAACGATATCTGACTTATTCTCATCACTCTCTGCATTTTCCGCGTTCCGCTTCTCGACAAGCTCCATTTCCTTGCGGAACAGGCCGGGATCCAGAAAGACCTTGTAAACCGTCGCGCTTTGTGCAACGACCATACCGGTCGCATCATAAATCGAGCCGCGCGCCGCCGGGATCGTGATCGTTCCGAATTGGCGTGAATTCGCCATTTCTGTATAGTAATCATGCTGGAACAGCATGATGCGCGCAAGATTTGTGCTGAGGGCGATCGCGCTCAGCAGCACGAAGCCCTGTATCAGAACATAAGCGCGTACCTTCATGCTCGTGGACGGCCCCTTGGAGCGATAGCCGCGTTTCCATGTCTGATTCTTGGAAGCATGAATCTTTGTATGCTTATTTTTACCTGCCGCTTCCGGCACAGCACTCACTCCCTTCCGATGAATCTGCAAAAAGAAAAGGCGGAACTGAATGCTCCGCCCGATTTGTGTTCAGGCAAGCCTGGTTGCATACACAGTGAGCTGCGATGCAGTCCGTCCGGCGAATGCCGGAACCGTTTCTTCCGCTTGCCTTTTCTTTTGTTCTGCACGCGGAGTCCGGAGATGACTTTCTTTCTTTCATCTCCTGCCTGTCACGGTATGCTTTATTTCTGATCCGTGAAGCAGGCTGCTCCGTTTCTTTTGTTCTACACACTTTGATATATGGCCTCTGTGAAAGCGCGACCGTCTGCCCTCTGAACCGTACGGGCTTTCACAGTGATACTCTATGTTATTTGCCGCGCAGATATTCCCAGATGTTCACGAGAAAATCATTGATCGAAACAAATACATTATCTTCCGGCTCAGTGATTATGACCTCGTCTTCAGTCTGGAGCTGAATATATTCGATCTGCGACTGATTCAGCGGCATCAGTCCGAGTGTTTTCTCGGCATATTCCTCGATATTTTTGACTGTCAGCTTTCCTTCCATTTCGGATTTCATGCTGATATTTCGTGCAACAAGATCGTTATACTCCGCCTGAAGCGCGGCGATCTCCGTATAAACTTCATTGGTCTGGACTCTGCCGTAGATAACCGTACCGATCAGTAAGCCGGTCAGGAGGCCAATCGCCACGGCACCGGCCGTTGAGATACGGCTGCGGTTCGGACGCTGCGGTTCTTCCTCCTGCCGGACGGAATATCTTCCGCCCGCTGTCCGCTTTTTCACGGGCTTATTCCCGGATTTTTGTTCGGGCTTTTTTGCTGGCTTGTTTTGTTTTGGATTCTTTTGTTTTGATTTGGCCTTCCGATTATTTTGCTGTTTTCTGCCGTTTTCTGACGGAATGCTGACATCAATCTCATCGAGCACGCGCTGCGGATCAGCCGGAATATCTGCATCCATCCGGATCTGCCGGATCCGCTGCGCTCCGAGGAGCGCTCTGCGCCGGTTTTCTTCGGACTGTATGCGCCGCTTTTCACGCGCTTCCGCAAGGAGCTGCTGCTCCTGCATCCGCGCCGCAGTCTCTGCGAATCTGTCATGCTCCGGACCCTGACCGTATATTGTATCTTTCTGACCGGTGTCCGGTTTCTGGCTTATGGACTGACTATGCGGCAAAAGCATCCGCCATGCTTCGGCCTGTTCCTCATCGGCACTGTCGAACGGCACCGTGAAATCCTTTGCCATTGAGGTCACCTCCGCATCAACCGTTTCCACACTCGTTTTGCAGTTGTGCATTTCTTTGCTCCGCTGCCGGAGCGCTGTTCCTTCTTTTATCTGTTTTTCTTTCTAATTACAGCTTTTCAATGCTGCGCAGCTTGGCGCTGCGGCTTCTGGGATTCTGTACTGTCTCCTCCTGAGAAGCCACCGCAGGCTTCCGACGAATCAGCCTGCCTTCCGGTTTGTGTCCGCAGACACAGACCGGGAATTCCGGCGGACAAACACATCCTCTGCACCGGTCTGCAAATGCCTGCTTGACGATCCTATCCTCCAGGCTGTGAAATGTAAGGATCACAAGCCGTCCGCCCGGCTTCAGAGAATCGAATGCCGTTTCCAGTGCTGATGAGAGACAGTTCAGCTCATCATTGACCAGAATACGGATTGCCTGAAAGGTTTTCCGACATGGATTCTTGTCCCTTCTGGCCTTTGCAGGCACAGCGCTGAGGATCAGCTCCGCAAGCTCACCAGTCGTTTCGACCGGCTTTACCGCTCTGGCCGCCGTGATCTTCGCAGCGATCTGCCTTGCAAATTTTTCTTCGCCGTACCGATAGATCACACGGCTTAGCTCGTCCTCCGGCAGGGTATTGATTAGATCCGCTGCAGTTCTGCCGGTCTGCGACATCCGCATATCAAGCGGCGCATCCTGCTTATAGGAGAACCCGCGTGCGCCTTCGTCCAACTCGTGGCTGCTGACGCCCAGATCCAGTAAAATACCGTCTGCCTTTGTACCATGCTCTGTGAGAACCCGGCCCATTTCGGTGAAATTGGCATGAACCAGCTCTGCCGGCATCCCAGCGAGCCTTCTGCCTGATTCCGCAACGGCATCGGGATCCTGATCCATTGCAAACAGCCGTCCGCCGTTTGTCAGACGCTCCGCGATCGCGAAAGAATGTCCGCCTCCGCCGGTCGTTCCGTCCACATAGATCCCGTCCGGCTTCACAGCCAGATCTTCGAGTACCTCATTCAGCATGATCGGCACGTGATACACATGTTGATCCGTCATACGATGCCTCATTTTTCTGACGCGTCCTCACCGCGGCGTGCGCGGCGTGCGGCGTCGATTTTCGCGCGTCTGAGTTCCTTTCCCTTTCTGTGTTCCGCGATATTCTCCTCAAATCTCTGTTCGTTCCAGATCTCGGCATAATTGCCGACTCCGTTCACGATGATGCGGCCGCCGAGCTCTGCATATTCAATGAGTGCCTTTTCGACCGTGATTCTGCCATTGTTGTCAGGAGAAGTTTTCTGCGTATAAGCGGCGAAATCCCGCATCGCATCTTCGATCTCATCGAGCAGCTCGTCCGGTGCAAGGATATCCTGATTCTGTGCGATGCACATTTCACGGACACGCTCCATTTCGGCATTGAAGCCTTCCTCGGAGCGAATCACCAGGTGATGTCTGCTGCGCTGGTCTTCGGAGATGAAAAGGGTATCGCCGATTGAGGAGCGAATGATCGCTGGGACGCTGATACGGCCGCGCTGATCCATCTGAACATAGTATTTGCCTGACATACTGCTCAGTTCCATACAATCAGCGCCTCCCTTCGTGCCGAGCACGGCGGGAGGATGCCCCGACCGGTAACAGAATGCAAAGCCGCCTGACGATTTCTATTTTTTTCGATCAGGCGTCAGCTATGCATGTCCGGACACCGAGGCGGGGTGGTACCATCATCCTGCTGTCTCGATTCTCCTCTTCTACACACTTTGCTTTTGTTCATTCCGAGGATTGACGATGTTGTATATCTTATTCCAATTCATGCCACGGCAGTGGTTGATCGGCCATCGCTTCCCTCGTCAATATTATATATCATCCTTGGCTAAATGTCAATAGCCAGTTTTGATCTAATGGTTACAGTTTTGTAACCAAATTGCCGCAGTTGATTTCTTCAGAATCGCCTTGAGAACAGTTGTTTTGTGAATGCTGTAAAGCAGCGTATTTTCGTGCTTTTTCATTGTTTGTTGATACATCCTATGCTATATTATTAAATATCATCACTTATTCAGAAACTGTAAAAGCATCGCACACACGCGAAAAAGCACATTTCACTGCTGATATATGCTTCGTCATTTAGAACGATGTGGATTTCCGACAAACGCATCAAATTTGTCATTTTGTACAAAATCAGTTAATCAACAACATCCTGTGCCAAGTTGGACCCAAAGCACAACATCTTGTGTATTTGATGCGTTTTGCAGACAGTCTCTCCATATCTGCCGGAATGTAACTTTCTTTTCTTCGCAGCGAAAAAAATTTTTTTATTTTTCGCTGCGGCATGGTTTCACCCGTTGTTTCAAAAGGCGCATACAGTCATTCTCCGTCGATTATCCGGCGGACAACGAATCAATGAAATCGCCCAAGATTCGTCGTTTTTCGTGTTTGGTATGAATTGGCATTCATCGTCTGCCCACAAAATGGCATACCATACCCAGTGACATCCGGATTCGGCCGTTGCCATGTTGTGGGCAGCGATTGGCATACGCTTCCGCTGGGTTCGCATATCACCGCAAATTTACATTTCAGAACCCTATAATTTTTCGTTCCAGTCATACGCTTGTATTCATCCTCTGCCCATTCATGCCAATCCGCAGCACGCGGCCCACATACCGGTACTGCATCAGCTTTCCGCTATTTTGTCAGCAAAACGGACAAAATTCTGCTGGGGCCCCTTTTTTTTTACTTTACCTCTTTACATTCCGCAAAAAATCGTGTATAATAATATCGTATATCATGACTTCGGAGGGATACCTATGGAACTGAAATATAAGCGCATACTCCTGAAACTCAGCGGTGAGGCACTCGCCGGCAAAAACAAAACCGGTCTGAATTATGATGTCATCACACCAATCTGCCGCGCTGTCAAGCGCTGTGCCGATGCCGGTGCAGAAATCGGTATTGTCGTCGGCGGCGGTAATTTCTGGCGCGGACGCTCATCCGGTGCAATGGACCGTACCAGAGCCGACCACATCGGTATGCTCGCCACCGCGATGAACGCACTGGCGCTTGCTGATGCACTGGAAGATCTCGGTGCTGCGGTGCGTGTGCAGACAGCCATTACGATGACTGCTTTCGCTGAGCCCTATATCCGCAGCCGTGCAATCCGTCACTTTGAAAAGGGCCGGATCGTGATCTTCGGATGCGGCACCGGCAACCCGTTCTTCTCGACCGATACCGGCGCAGCACTCCGTGCAGCTGAGATCGAGGCCGATATCCTCATGAAAGCAACAATGGTTGACGGCGTCTACGATAAGGATCCGAATAAATTCGACGATGCAAAGAAGTATGAGACCATGACCTTTACTGAGGTCGTCAATAACCAGCTCGGCGTCATGGATTCGACCGCTGCAGCACTCTGCCGCGATAACGGTACAACCATGCTCGTCTTCGATCTGAGCAGACCGGACAACATTTATGATGCGTGCATCGGCAAACAGATCGGTACCCTGATCCTGCCGGAATAAGCAGCCGGCATTCCGTATACTGTATACTACTTTAATGAATCACGTCCAAAGGAGATGAATCAAATGCTCGAAATACTGAAGGAAAAACTCGACGCTTCTGAAAAAAGCATGAAAAAGGTGATCGACCACCTGCAAAAGGAATACGGCTCGATCCGCGCCGGCAGAGCGAACCCGGCTGTCCTCGACAAAATCCCTGTCGATTACTATGGTGCGCCTACCCCGATCAATCAGCTCGCTGCTGTCTCGGTCTCCGAGGGCAGAAATCTGCTCATCACGCCCTATGATCCCTCGACGATCCGCTCGATCTCCAAGGCGATCCTCGCCTCTGATCTCGGCATTACCCCGACTGACGACGGCAAGACGATCCGTCTGGTCTTCCCGCAGCCGACCGAAGAGCGTCGTATGGAACTGGCCAAGACCGTGAAAAAATACGGCGATGAAGCAAAAATCAAGATCCGCAATGAACGGCGTGATCTCATGGACAAATTCAAAAAGCTGAAGAAAGATTCCGAAATCACCGAGGACGACCAGAAGTCCGCCGAAAAGAAGGCTCAGACTCTGACCGACCGCTATACGGAGGAGATCGACAAGATCTCTGCCGAAAAAGAAAAGGAGATCATGAGCCTCTGAGCGGCTCCCCTGTCTCACGAAGGAGTAATGCATGGCAAAAAAGCTTGAGCCGCCCGTTCCGGCGGATATGATGCCCCGCCACATTGCCGTAATTATGGACGGCAACGGCAGATGGGCAAAAAAACGCGGTATGCCTCGTACCTACGGTCATGTGCAGGGCGCGAGAACCTTCCAGAAGCTGCTGCGATATGCCAGAGAGATCGGCGTGGAATATATGTCATTCTATGCCTTCTCTACGGAAAACTGGAAGCGTCCTGACGACGAAGTCCATGCGCTGATGGATCTGATGCGCAAGTATATCAAGGATGCATACAACTATTTCGATGACCGTGTACGCGTTGTTCTGCTCGGTGACCGCGAGGATTTTGCGGTTGATCTGCGGCAGCAGTTCACCGATATCGAAAAAGATACCGGCAGCTTTGAAAAGATGACGGCCGGAATCGCTGCGAATTACGGCTCCCGCCATGAAATCACAGGCGCCTGCAAAGAGCTCGCAAAGCTTGTGCAGGAAGGAAAGCTCCGTCCGGAGGATATCACCGAAGAGCTGATCTCACAGCATCTCTATACGAAGGATATGCCCGATGTCGATCTTATGATCCGTCCGGGCGGTGAGCAGCGACTCTCGAATTTCCTGCTCTGGCAGTGTGCCTATGCGGAATTCTATTTCTGCGACACGCTGTTCCCGGATTTCGATTCCGCTGAGCTGGATAAGGCGATCGTCGAATTCGCCCGCAGAACAAGACGCTTCGGCGGTCTTTGATCTGCAAAACCGGTCTGAATACCATGCAGCAGGCATAAGATATGCTGACAGGCATCAGATTCGGGAAACTGTTCTTTGTTTTGTTTGATTTCTGCAATTCTCTGAAAGCAGCCGCAATGCAGTCTTCTGATTTCTGACATCTGCGGGCGCATTGCGAATTGCCCAACTGGATTGGATTGGAGGCGCGGCGCTTCTCGCCGCAACACACATATGGTCACACGATTGATTACTGCAGCGATCGGCGTTGCAGTCGCACTGATTGTTCTTTTTCTGCACAATACCGCTGTTCTGCCGATCGCAGCCGGTGCAGTCTCCGTGATCGCGCTTTATGAATATCTGCGCGCCAACGGACTTCTGCGCTATCACCTTTCCTCTGCGGCCGCGCTGATCTATGCGCTCGGTCTGCCGCTCGTTCAGGTCGGCATCATCGCAAGATACCGCTCCATGCTTATTGTCGCGGCGGCCAGCGTCATTCTCTACGATTATATCAGACATAAGAAGAAAATGTCCGAGAAGGCTTTCTTCTGCTACCTTGCCGGAATGCTCCTCATTCCGACGGCAATGGCAGCAACGGTCACGCTGAACAATGTCCACGAGCAGCACAGCGTTGCCTATCTCGTCCTTGCGCTCTGCGGCGCATGGATCTCGGATACCGGCGCATATTTCTTCGGCACGCTCTTCGGCAAGACAAAGCTCTGCCCGGAGATCAGCCCGAAAAAGACCGTCCTCGGCTTTGTAGGCGGAATCGCTGCAAATGTGGTATTCTTCATCGGATTCTGCATGGGCTACAGCGCCTATATGAAGAGCAAGGACATCGCAATGGGTGTCAACTGGTTTGCTGTCATCATCATCGCAATGGTCTGCGCCGTACTCGGTACGCTCGGCGATCTCGCTGCTTCAACCCTGAAGCGCCAGCTCGGCATCAAGGACTTCGGCAATATCATGCCCGGTCACGGCGGTATGCTCGATCGCTTCGACAGCGTTCTGCTGGTCGTTCCGTTCTTCACGGCGTATGTACAGGCGACCAATTTCTTTGAATTGGCATAACAGAAAAGGAGTCACGCAATGACAAACAGTACAGCCATCCTCGGCTCGACCGGAAGTATCGGCACACAGGCGATCGAGGTCGCGCAGATGCACGGCATCCGCGTAACCGCACTCGCTGCCAATACCCGCGTAGACGAATTGGTAAAGCAGGCGCACGCGCTGCGCCCGGAGCTGCTTTGCATCGCAGATGAATCCAGATATCCCGCATTAAAAGAAGCGGCAGCCGGTCTTGGCTGCCGCCTTTTGGCAGGAATGGACGGATTATGCGAAATCGCGCAGCATCAAAGCACCGAACTTCTGCTCAATTCCGTCGTCGGCATGGTCGGTCTGCTGCCGACACTGACCGCGATCAATGCGAATAAGCCGATCGCACTCGCCAACAAGGAGACACTCGTTGCGGGCGGTGCGCTCGTTATGAAGGCCGCCGCCGAGCGTTCGCTCCCGATCTATCCGATCGACAGCGAACATTCGGCGATCTTTCAGTGCTTACAGGGCAACAAGCGCAGTCAGCTCAAGAAAATCATCCTTACTGCCTCCGGCGGACCGTTTTTCGGAAAGACAAAAGCCGATCTGAAAGAAATCACCGTCGAGCAGGCACTGAATCACCCGAACTGGAGCATGGGCAATAAGATCACGATCGACTCCGCCACGCTGATGAACAAGGGACTTGAATTCATCGAGGCGCGCTGGCTCTTTGATCTCGCCCCCGATCAGATCGAAATCGTCGTTCATCGTCAGAGCGTACTGCATTCCGCAGTCGTCTATCAGGATGATTCCGTAATCGGACAGATGGGCGTTCCGGATATGAAGATCCCGATCCAGTATGCACTGCTCTATCCGGACAGGCTCCCCTGCCCGACCAAACCGCTCTCGCTGACTGATTACGGCACGCTGACCTTTGCAAAGCCCGATTTCGACACCTTTGACTGTCTGACTGCCTGCATTCATGCAAGCGAAACGGGCGGCAGTGCGCCGGTCGTTGCAAACGGTGCCAATGAAGAAGCAGTCGCAGCTTTCCTCGCACGGAAGATCCCGTTCCTCCGCATCGGCGAACTGGTTCATTCGGCACTCGCAGATATTCCTGTCAGTCCGCTCACCTGCTATGAAGATGTTGCGGCAGCCGACCGTGCTGCGCGTGAATATGTCCGGGAGGCAATCGCGGCAAATGCTTGATTTCGCCGCTTTTTCACTTTCTGTTTCGCAACTTTCCACACTTTTCGGTTATGATATACTTACCCCTGCTGCAGCCCCAAAGCAGCATTGACACTTTGCAGAGGCAGTATAATATAGAGTCGCTCGCGGCACATTGCGCCGCCTGCTGTCACCAACGGCAGATTTCAAAATGTCATCCGGACATTTTGGCAGCGTATACGATCACACGATTTGGCACGCCCGAAACGAAAGGAAGAATACTATGACCATTGTTACCGTTCTTGTCGCGATCCTCTGCTTCGGCATCATTATCATGATTCACGAAGCGGGACATTTCTTTGTCGCAAAAAAAAGCGGCATCCGCGTTCTGGAATTCTCAATTGGCATGGGACCTGCGCTGATCTCAAAGCAGAAGGGCGAAACGAAATATTCCCTCCGGCTGCTGCCGATCGGCGGCTACTGCGCAATGGAAGGCGAGGATGACAATTCCGACGATCCGCGGGCATTCCGCAAGGCGGCAGTCTGGAAGCGTATGCTCGTCACAGTCGCCGGCGCGACGATGAATCTCATTCTCGGCTTTTTTCTGATCCTTCTGCTCACCTGCATAGACGGCCGTATCACCAGCACGACCGTCGCGGATTTCCGCAAAAATGATGCCGGCCAAAGTATCTCGACCTCCGAACAGTGGCTTCAGAAGGATGACCGCTTTGTGAAGATCAACGGACTGCGCATTTACACGATGCAGGATGTGTTCTATGCACTTCAGAACGATGATGCGGATACATTCACAGTCGTCGTGGAACGGGGCGGTCAGCTCGTGACGCTCGAAAATGTTGAGTTTCGCAATACCGAAACAGACGGCATGATCGATTTCTATGTTTACGGAATGAATAAAACCGTCGGACGCGTGCTCTCCTACACCGGAAAGCAGTTCGTCTCGACTGCGCGTCTGATCTGGATCTCGCTGCGCGATCTCATCAAAGGAAAATACGGCTTCCACGATCTTTCAGGCGTTGTCGGCATCATCGGCAGCACGACCGAATATGTGCAGATGAGCGAAACACTCCGCGAAAAAGCGATGTCGCTGATTGACCTGATGTCATTTATCACGATCAATGTCGGCATCTTTAACCTGATCCCGTTCCCGGCACTGGACGGCGGCAGACTGATCTTCCTCATCATTGAAGCGATCCGCCGCAAGCCGATCCCCGCAAAAATCGAAGGATCGATCCATTTCGCCGGTCTCGCGCTGCTCATGCTGCTGATGGTAGCAGTCACTTTCCAGGATATTACCAAGCTGTTTCAGCACTGAAAACACCAACAAAATCTGGAGATCGGAAGAATCATCATGAAACGTCTCAAATTCAGAAATCCCTTCGGCGGGCACAGCTGGCCGGTGATCATTGCCGGCTCTGCCCTGGTAATTGCGCTTCCGCTTGCATTGATACCGGATATACCGGCAGGAATCAAATTCCTGATGTTCCTGATCCCGCCTGCAGCGCTTATTATCGGATGGCTGGCATTTCAGCGGCTCAGCGCGGGTGAACGCGAAATCGTTGAGTCTCTCTCCTATCCGCTTTGGGAGCCGGTCACACCGGAAATCAAAAGCGCTGTTACCGAAAAAATGAGCAGTACGCAGTATTCGCTGACAGGCGCATTTGCCGTCAGCATCGGCGCATTCCTGCTGTTTTTTCTCATGCCATTCATGTCATCACGCAAAAGCTATTCACACACTGACAGCGTTATGCGCGATCCGAAATTCGCGCTGGCTGCCGGCTGCATCGGCGCTGTCGTTGTCTTTGTCATCATCATGTTCACAAAGGGCATCGGCGCATTCTGGCTCTCAATCGACGATTCTGCCGTCTTCACGAAGGTGCCGATCGACCATATGTATGACATAAAGAACCACGGACGCTACGGTCGTGTCTGGTATACCAGCTATCTCGTTTTCTATCAGCCGGACGGACGGTATACGCTCCGTGCGCCGAAGGATTCCGGCAGCTGCAATACCGTTGTTATTGTCAAATTCCGCAACCGCATCACGTGGTATACTGCCTATGAACAACATCCGGAGGATTATCTGTCATGAAACCGATTCTGAAAGCACCGGGCGTTCGCCGGATCACAAGCAATCTGACACCAGAGGATCAGGCTGAGATCGACGCAGCTCTGATCCCGGAGCTGACTGCCATCAACCCGGAGGTGCTCCGGCAGTTTCAGGAAGATGCACAGCTCAGCCGGAAATCTGCATTGCAGGCGGCCGTGGTGTTTCTTGCTGCACTGATCGTCGGTATATTTCTCCACGCCTATAACTGGTGCATCACAGTCGGCATGGTCGAACTGATTATCCTCTATCTTGCTGTTACTATGAATTACCGGCTGCGCGTCGATGAGAACGCATCCATGATGACGCTGCCGGTGCATCATTCGAAAAGCACGCTGCTTGGTGTATATGCGGTCTGCTATCTGCCGGACGGAGAATACTGCATCCGCTATGACCGAAAGCAGAATACACCGGTCAGCATCCATGTCATCCGCTGGGAAGCAAACGATTTCTGCGTTCCAGATTATACGGATACATATGAAATGATCATCCCCGCAGAGAAAACACCGAACGACAAAGCTGATACCGAATAATCGGAAAGGACGAAAATACATGAGAAATCTGCATCCTGTCAAGGTCGGGCAATGTCTGCTCGACGGCAGCCACATCTATATCCAGTCCATGCTCAATACCCGCTCGGACGACATCGACGGCTCAGTCCGGCAGGCAAAACAGCTCGCTGATGCCGGCTGCGAAATCATCCGCGCAGCGATCCCGAATATGGAGGCAGTTCAGCTCATCCCTGCAATCAAGAAAGCGGTTTCCATTCCGCTCGTTGCCGATATCCATTTCAACTATAAGCTCGCGCTCGCCGCGGCAGATGCCGGTGTCGATAAGATTCGCATCAATCCGGGCAATATCGGAGCAATGGAAAATGTCAGGGCTGTTGCAGAAAAATGTCTCGAAAAGCAGATTCCGATCCGCATCGGTGTCAATTCCGGCTCGCTCGAAAAGGAGCTGCTCACAAAATACGGCGGTCCGACACCGCAGGCAATGGTCGAAAGTGCACTGAATCATGCAAAGCTGCTGGAACAGTTCGATTTTCATGATATTGTCATTTCGATCAAATCCTCCGATGTACAGAATATGATCGCCTGCTATCGCCTTGCTGCCGAATCCTGTCATTATCCGCTGCATCTCGGCGTCACCGAAGCTGGCACCGCCCGCATGGGACTCATCAAGTCTGCGGCGGGCATCGGCTCGCTGCTCTGCGACGGCATCGGCGAGACAATCCGCGTTTCCCTGACGGCAGATCCGGTCGAGGAGATCGCTGCTGCAAGAGATATCCTCAAGGCGATCGGAAAGCGCGGAGGCGTACAGCTCGTTTCCTGCCCGACCTGCGGCAGAACGCGTATTGACCTCATCAGCACGGCTAAGGCCGTCGAAGATGCACTGAAGGACTGCGAGAAAAATATCAAGGTCGCGGTCATGGGATGTGTCGTCAACGGTCCCGGCGAAGCAAGAGAAGCCGATATCGGCATTGCAGGCGGAGACGGCTGTGCTGTACTGTTCAAGGGCGAGGAGATCCTGCGCAAGGTGCCGGAATCCGAGATCGTCCCTGCGCTGCTCGCGGAAATCGAAAAGCTGTAACACGGCTGGAGGCATACGCATATTTCGGTGATCTGCTGGCTGCGGAGCTGGACCTGCGTCCGCTCACCAAAAACCAACAGCGTATCGCCTGGATATTTGCCTGCGATCCATGCGTAAAATATTCGCTGCTGAAAACTCGCGCTGCACAGCGCTCATCCCCCTTTTCATGATACATCTATACGGAGGTTTGCAGCATGGCACAGACACTGCGTGAATTTTTAAGAGAATATGCAGCCGGACTGCCGGACGATGTCACCGCCGGACGAGTGCGCTGCATCCTCTCGAATAAAGCCCGCACAAAGCTGTTCATTGAGACGGAATACGATGCGCCAATTCCCTCGGACAATCTGTTCGCAGCGGAAACGGAGCTGGCATCGCGTCTGCATCTGGAAGCGCTGCGGCTGCTCTGCCGTTATCCGGCAGAGTCTTTCTCTGCGGCACTGCTGCCGGATCTGTTTCAGGTCATGCGCAGAGAAGTGCCCATGATAAACGGCTTTCTCGATAATGCCGAGCTGAATCTCAACGGCTCTGTGCTGGAGATCGGACTCGCAAACGGCGGCATTGACATCCTCGAACAGGTTCACTTCCGCGACCTGCTCGCAAAGGCGATCTATAAGATGTTCAATGTCACGCTGACTGCCGAATTCGTTGGCGGCAAAACGCATATCTCCGAAGAAGAGCAATCTGAGATGCAACAGAATGTCATCGCATCGCTCCCGCCTGAACGCTATATGCTCCCGCAGGAATCTGTCAAGGAGGATACGCCCTCGTTCTCGCCGATCTCGTCAATCGAGCCGGATGCAAAGCCTGTGGAGATCGAACAGCCGGACAAGGATTCACTCGCAATCATCTATAAGCGCATGGTCAAGGAAAAGGCGATCCCGATCTCGTCTGTACTGACAAAGATCAACGGCGGCATAGGCGCTCAGGCGAACAAATACGCAATCGCCTGCGAGGTCTTTGCCAAGCCCGAAGACCGCGTCCTCAAGAGCGGCAAAACGCTGCTGACCTTCCCTGTCACGGATTACACCGGAAGCCTGCTTGTCAAGATCTTCCTCAGCGAAGATGAAATGAAGGATTTCCCTCTGGATAAATGCAAAAAGGGTGCGAATCTGCTGATCTACGGCACAGTCGGCTATGACGAATATGACCGCGATATAGTCATCAAGCCGAACGCGATCAACAGCTATACGCCTGACCGACGCACCGACGATGCACCGGTCAAGCGCGTCGAGCTGCATCTGCATACGAATATGTCCGCGATGGATGCTGTCAGCTCGGCTGAAGCACTTTGCCAGCGCGCCCATGAATGGGGACACCGCGCCATTGCAATCACCGATCACGGTGTAGTACAGGCATTCCCTGAGGCAATGAATGCCACTGCCAAGTGGGACGATTTCCGCGTGATCTATGGCTGCGAGGCCTATGTTGTCAACGATCTCGAAGCCGTCCGCGTCATCGACCAGCCGGATACCCGCTCCCCGCAGGATGAGGTCATCGTCTTCGATGTCGAGACGACCGGCCTCTCCCATAAGCTCGATCGCCTGATCGAAATCGGCGCAGTCAAGGTGCGCGGTCTGCGCATCATCGACAGCTTTGATATTTTTGTCAATCCGGAGCGCGACATCCCGCAGAATATTCAGGAGCTGACGCATATCACACAGGATATGGTCGCGGATGCGCCGATGGAACAGGAAGCCGTCGAAAAATTCCTCGATTTCTGCGGTGACAATCCGGTGCTGATCGCGCATAACGCCGACTTTGATACCTCATTCATCCGCGAGGTCTTTGCGCGGCATAATATGTCGCATCCGTTTGTCACGATCGACACAGTTATGATCTCACGTGCTGTTCTGCCGGAGCTTGGCAGACATAAGCTCGACACAATCGCGAAGCATCTGAAGCTTGGAAAATTCGAGCATCACCGTGCCGCCGATGACGCCTATATACTCGCAAAGATCTACATCACACTCATGGAGCGCATCATCAAAAAGCATAATCTGCAAACCCTCGGCGACCTCAATATCGCGCTTCCCTCGATTGATCCGAAAAAACTCAAATCTTTTCATCAGATCATTCTTGCGAAAAACCAGACCGGCATTAAGAATCTGTACCGCCTGGTTTCCTATTCGCAGCTCGATTATTTCTATAAAAAACCGCTGATTCCGAAGTCTCTGCTGGTCAAGCATCATGAGGGACTGATCTACGGCAGCGCCTGTGAAGCCGGTGAGCTGTTCTCTGCGATTGTAGAGGGCAAGTCAGATGAAGAACTGGATAAGCTCGCAAAATTCTACGATTATCTGGAAATCCAGCCGACCGCGAACAATATGTTCATGGTACGAAGTGACCGGTATCCCGCCCGTGACGAGGAGGATCTGCGTGACTATAACCGCAAGGTGCTGGAGATCGGCGATCGTCTCGGCATTCCGGTCTGCGCAACCTGTGATGTGCATTTCATGGACGAGCGCGACGGCATCTACCGGCAGATTCTGATGGCTGGTTCCGGCTTTGATGATACCACAAATCAGGCGCCGCTCTATCTGCGCACAACCGATGAGATGCTCGAAGAGTTCGACTATCTCGGTGCCGACCGCGCCTATGAAGTCGTTGTGACGAATACGAATCTTATCGCAGACAAGATCGACCGCTGCCATGCGATCCCGAAGGGCACATTCACGCCCTCTATCCCCGGCGCTGAGGAGGATCTCATCCGCATCACAACAGAAAAGGCCAAAAGCATCTACGGCGACCCGCTGCCGGAACTGGTGCAGAAGCGGCTCGACCGTGAGCTCGGGTCAATCTGTAAGCACGGTTTTTCCGTTCTGTATATGATCGCACAAAAGCTCGTTGCGAATTCCGAAAAGCACGGCTATCTCGTTGGCTCCAGAGGTTCTGTCGGTTCTTCGTTCGTTGCATCAATGGCTGGTATCTCGGAGGTCAATCCGCTGGTTCCGCATTATTCCTGCCCAAAATGCAAATACAGCGAATTCCTCACGGACGGCTCTGTCGGCTCCGGCTTCGACCTGCCCGAAAAGGCCTGTCCGAAATGCGGCACCGATATGAAACGCGACGGCCACGATATCCCGTTCGAAACCTTCCTCGGCTTCGACGGCGACAAGGCGCCGGATATCGACCAGAATTTCTCCAGTGAATATCAGTCCGAATCGCACCGCTATACCGAGGAACTGTTCGGCCGCGCAAATGTGTTCAAGGCGGGAACGATCTCCGGTGTGCAGGACAAAATCGCATACGGCTATGTCAAGCATTATCTCGATGAATGCGGCATCACCGTCAATAACAGCGAAATCAACCGGCTCGTTGCCGGCTGTGTCGGCGTGAAGAAAACAACCGGTCAGCATCCGGGAGGTATGGTCGTTGTGCCGGAGGATTTCGATATCTTCGATTTCACACCTGTACAGCAGCCCGGTGATCCTGATGATTCCGACGATTCGGATATGATCATCACGACACACTTCGATTTCCATAAGCTGCATGATACCATTCTGAAGCTCGACGAGCTCGGCCATGTTGTTCCGACGCTCTACAAGCACCTGGAGGATCTCACCGGCATGAAAATCGCCGATGTCCCGACAACCGATCCGCAGGTTTTTCGTATGTGTACCGATTGCTCGGTACTGGGCGTTACAGAAGAAGATATCTACTGCAAGACCGGCTCGCTCGGCATTCCGGAAATGGGCACCAATTTCACGATCGGAATGCTGCTGGATGCAAAGCCGCGCCTGTTCTCCGATTTTCTCCAGATTTCCGGTTTGTCGCACGGCACGGATGTGTGGCTCGGCAATGCGCAGGAGCTGATCGCGAACGGAACCTGCACAATTTCAGATGTGATCGGTACGCGTGACTCAATCATGACCTATCTGCTCTATCACGATGTCGAGCCAAAACAGGCGTTCCTGATCATGGAGGATACCCGTAAGGGCAAGGCACCCAAAACCTTTACGCCGGAACGCATTCAGATGCTGCTCGATCATAATGTACCGGACTGGTACATCCAGTCCTGTCTGAAGATCAAGTATATGTTCCCGAAGGCACACGCCGCAGCCTATGTTACCGCTGCAATCAAGCTCGGCTGGTTCAAGCTCTATAAGCCGCTCGAATACTACGCGACCTATTTCTCCGTACGCGGTGGCGATTTTGATGCTGCTCTCGCCGTGCAGGGCATTGACGCAGTCCGCAATCGCATCGGCGAGCTGATCGGCAAGGGCAAGGAGCGCTCCAAAAAGGAAAACGACCTGCTCGATATTCTCAAGATCGTCAATGAAATGATGTCCCGCGGCTATGAATTCCTTCCGGTCAGCCTGCGGCACTCTCATGCCTGCGATTATCTGATCGAGGACGGCAAGCTGCGCATCCCGTTCGCTGCGATCGACGGCGTCGGAACAAAGGCGGCAGAGAACATCTACGAGACTGCACAGCACGGCGATTTCATTTCCGTCGATGAATTTCAGCAGCTTTCCGGCGCATCAAAAGCAACAATAGATGCACTGGATGCCCTCGGCGCTTTGGGAGACCTGCCAAAATCCAATCAACTTTCCCTATTCTGACTTGACTTTTTTATGATAATATGTTATCATGTTAGCACGCTAAAGTAACGGCGGTATTTCTCAGACATCCGGAACGGAGTCTGTTTTGCTGCATAAGATATCCGGCGGCATCAGACTGACCGCATTATTCCCGCAATATATAATAAGGAGTTACCCGCATGAACAAATATGACAAGATCACACCGGAGGGCACACGCGACGCGCTGTTCTCAGAATGTACGCTTCGGCGGCAGATCGAAAATCGTCTGCTCGGACTGTTCACATCCCGCGGCTACAGCGAGATCATCACCCCGACGCTCGAATTCTATGATGTATTCAACCGCGATTCACAGCCCTTCCCGATGGAGAAGATGTATAAGCTGACCGACAATAAGGGCAGACTCATGGTGCTGCGGCCGGACAATACCGTGCCGATCGCACGTGTCTGCGCAACGCGTCTGCGCGGAGCGGCGCTCCCGCTCCGTCTCTGCTATCAGCAAAATATCTATCCGGTCTCACCCACGCTGAAAGGCCGCGATGACGAGATCTCGCAGGCAGGAATTGAGCTGATCGGCTCCGATTCGCGCATGGCCGATCTGGAGGTAATTGCAGCGGCAATCGACGCTTTGCAGGTTTGCGGCGAAGAATATGCGCTGGAGCTTGGCAATGCTGCATTCTTCCGTGAACTGATGCAGCAGCTCGATGCACCGGAAGCAGTCAAGGAGCGCATTCGCGACTCCATCGAAGCAAAGAATTATACCGCCCTGAGCGACATCCTCAGCGATCTCCCGCAGTCCGATACCGCAAAGGCACTGCGGATGCTCCCCCGTCTGTTCGGCGGCGAGGAAGTATTTGAAAAGGCGGCTGCGCTCTGTAAGGGCGAACGCTTTGCCGCGATCCTTGCAGATCTGCATTCGCTCTGGAAATCGGTCGTGCAGTTCAGCGGAAAAGCCCGCGTCACCGTTGATCTCGGCATGATCCACCGCACCGATTATTATACCGGCATGATCCTCCGCGGCTATCTTTCCGGCTACGGCGAGGAGATCCTCTCCGGCGGACGATACAACCGTCTGATCGCCGAATTCGGCTACGATGTACCCGCGACCGGATTTGCCGTCAATATTGACGCAGTCGTTAAAGTGCTCAGCAAGCAGCAGGATCAGAGCAATACGCAGCAGATCAGCAATATCCTGATCTGGGCAGCGCCCGGATGCGAAGCGGATGCCGTGGAAGCGGCCGAGAATCTCCGCAAGAAAGGGCTGATCGCAGAACATTCGCTCTCGGAGACACTGGAAGGCGCAAAGGCCTATGCCGATGCACACGGCATTGAGCGTGTTCTGCCGATCGAAGTCTCAAAGGCCGGTCAGACGGCAGACGGAAAGGAGGACTGAGCGATGCAAAGACCAATTCGTATAGCACTGACAAAGGGGCGTCTCGAAAAGGATACTGTCGGGATGTTTGAGCAGCTCGGACTTGACTGCACCGCTGTCCGCGAAAAAGGCAGAAAGCTGATTCTTCCGGTCGGCGACGGCAGCATTGAGGTTGTGCTGGCAAAGGCCAATGATGTCATCACCTATGTCGAGCACGGCGTCTGTGATCTCGGCGTCGTCGGCAAGGATACCATTCTCGAAATGCAGGGCAAATTCTATGAACTGCTCGATCTCGGTTTCGGACGCTGCAAATTCGCCCTTGCTGTCAAAAAGGGCTGCGATTTCTACAGCGGATACGGCGTCAAGACAATCGCCTCGAAATATCCGAATGTCACGCGCCGGTTCTTTGAAGCCAAGAGCATGGATGTTGATATCGTCAAGATCGAGGGCTCTGTCGAGCTGGCTCCTCTGCTGGAGCTTTCCGACGGTATTGTGGATATCGTCGAGACCGGTACAACCTTGAAGGAAAACGGTCTGGAAGTCTATGAGGATGTCTGCCCGATCTCTGCAAGACTCATCGCGAATACCGTCAGCATGAAGCTCCGGCATCAGGAGCTGGAGGCGTTGATCGGCAAGATCGAACAGTATTTTCAGAAACAGGAATCTGAATGATCTGATACATAATCTCAGCCAATAGGGAGGAAATAAAATGCAAGTCATTCGCTGCAACGGAAAAGACGAAGCTGCATTCTTTGCGCAGCTCCGCACAAGAAGTGCCGCACCGGATCCGAAGGTTGTCGAGACTGTCACGACAATCCTTGAGGATGTCCGCACAAAGGGCGATGCCGCCGTGCGCGCCTATACCGAAAAATTTGACGGCAAATGCCCCGAACAGTTCGAGGTTGATGCCGATACCATTTCCGATGCGCTGGAAGCCGCTGATCCGAAATTCGTGGAGGCACTGCTGAATGCGATCGAGAATATCGCTGATTTCCACAACCGCCAGAAGGAACAGGGCTTCTGCAATACCCGCGAGGACGGTGTCATTCTCGGCCAGCGCCTGCGCGGTCTGGAGCGCGTCGGTCTCTATGTTCCCGGCGGCACGGCTGCCTATCCCAGCTCCGTTCTGATGAACGCGATTCCTGCGAAAATCGCCGGTGTCCGGGAGCTCATCATGGTAACGCCCCCCGGCAAGGACGGCAAGCCGAATCCGGATATCCTTGTCGCGGCATCGCTCTGCGGTGTTGACCGTGTCTTCCTCATGGGCGGTGCGCAGGCAGTCGCTGCACTCGCCTACGGCACCGACAGCATCCCGCGCGTTGACAAGATCGTCGGCCCCGGCAATATCTTCGTCGCAACGGCCAAGCGCCTGCTTTACGGCGTTGTCGATATCGACATGATCGCCGGACCGAGCGAGGTTCTGGTCATGGCGGATGATACCGCGAATCCGAAGTATGTCGCTGCGGATCTTATGTCGCAGGCTGAACACGACAAGCTCGCTTCCTCGATCCTCGTCACTACTTCGGAGCGCGTTGCGAATGAAACGCTTGCTGAATGCGAACGGCAGATGACATATCTCAGCCGCCGCGATATCATCAAGTCCTCGCTGGACGATTTCGGCGCGATCCTGATCTGCGATACACCGGAACAGGCCGTCGAGCTGGCCAATGAAGTTGCACCGGAACACCTCGAAGTTCTCATGGAGAACCCGCTGGAATACATCGGAAAGCTCGACAATGCAGGCTCCGTATTTCTCGGCACATATGCATCCGAACCGCTCGGCGATTACTACGCCGGCCCGAACCATGTTCTTCCGACCTCCGGCACTGCAAGATTCTTCTCGCCGCTCTCGGTCTACAGCTTTGTCAAGCGTTCCAGTTATATCTACTATACAGAAGCAGCGCTCCGCGAAGCAAAGGATGATATCATTCTCGTTGCGAATAAGGAAGGTCTGACAGCACACGCCAATGCGATCGCCGTCCGCTTTGAGGAGGAAAACTAATGCAGCTGCCCGAAAAACTGACTTCTCTCAAGGCATATGATCCGATCACCGGCAGCTATGCCGTCCGGCTCGATGCCAATGAATCCTACTTCGACCTGCCTTCCGTGCTGAAATCCAAGATCGCAGATCAGATTGAACAGATCAGCTTCAACCGCTATCCCGATCCGATCGCGACGGAGGTCGTCGAAGCATTCGCGGCCTATTATCATGTTCTGCCGGACTGCGTCACCGCCGGAAACGGCTCTGATGAGATCATCACGCTCCTGCTTGGAACCTTCATGGAGAAGGGACAGAAGCTCGTCACGGTCTCGCCTGATTTCTCCATGTACGGCGTTTATGCGACGCTCTCGGAAATTGAGGTCGTCACCGTGCCGAAAAAGAGCAATCTGCAAATCGACACCGATGCGCTGATCGCTGCGTGTCAGCAGGCAAATGCGATCGTGTTCTCGAATCCCTGCAACCCGACCTCGCTCGGCCTGCCTCGTACCGATGTCATCCGGCTGATCGAATCCGCGCCGAACTGCCTCATCATCGTCGATGAAGCCTACATGGATTTCTGGGACGAGAGCGTCATGGATCTCGTCAACAAATATGAGAATCTGATCGTACTGCGCACCTGTTCCAAAGCGATCGGCCTTGCCGCCGCTAGAATGGGCTTCGCTGTTATGGACAAATACAAGACCTCGCTGCTCCGCGCAGCAAAATCGCCATATAACTGCGATGCGATCTCACAGAAGATCTGCGCAGCCGTCCTGCGCGAGCAGACACTCCTGCGCCACTGCTGCGATGAGATCATCGTGCAGACGCAGCGGCTATATACTGCAATCAATGAGCTGGTGCAGCGCTATCCGGATCTGCTGGAAATGGTCTATCCGCCGCGCACGAATTTCGTGTTTGTCAAGACTGCCTATGCCCGTGAGATCTATGAACAGCTGCAAACGGCGGGCATTGCTGTCCGCTGCTTCCCGAACGGCCTGCGCATCTGTGCAGGTACGCGCCGCGAGCATACACTCCTGCTCACGGAGCTGGAGAATATCCTCCAGCCGTAAGCAATGTCTGCAAAGGAGTGAGATCATCTAGGTCTCGATTTTGACCGCAAAACAACTGTATCAGGCTTCACGTTTTTTTCATGATATCTGGAAGCAAACGCTGCACCGCCCGAACAAGCGGGCTGCCTCTTTCAGCATATCCGCTGTGATGAACTGATCAGATGATCGGAGAATACATATGATAAAAGTTGATCTGAATGACCTTGACCGCTTCTTTCAGAAGGGCGAGCTGATCCCCGCGATCTGCTATGAGGTCGATACAAAAACCGTGCTGATGCTCGCCTATATGAACAAGGAGAGCCTGCGCCGCACATTGGAGACCGGCTATACATGGTTCTGGAGCCGCTCGCGGCAGGAATACTGGAACAAGGGCGCGACCTCCGGCCATTTGCAGAAAGTCATTTCGGTCTTTGCGGACTGCGATGACGATACACTGCTCGTCAATGTCCGACAGACCGGCGTTGCCTGTCATACCGGCGCATACAGCTGCTTTTTCAAGGAAATCTACAACGATGAGGAGAATGAAGCATGACCGTTTATCAGGAGATTTTTGAAGTCATAAAGGCGCGCAAGGCCGCATTTGAGGCTGGTACCGCGCAGGAGAATTCCTATACTGCATATCTGTTCGGCAAGGGCGTTGACAAGATCTGCAAAAAGGTCGGCGAGGAAGCCACCGAGACCGTCATCGCCGCAAAGAACGGCGATAATGACGAACTGAAAAACGAGATCAACGATCTGCTCTATCATGTCATGGTTCTGGCTGCCAATCAGGGACTTGACTGGGCAGATGTAGAAAAAGTGCTTGAGGAACGCAATGAAAAGATCGGCAATCTCAAGCAGTTCCATCAGGTCGATAAGAATACCTGATCCCGTTTTTCTTCCGAAAATCCTCCCGCACAGTCACATTTTCCGCCTGTACTGAATATATTGCATTGAGGATTCCGATTGATCGCATCCGGATATGCTGCATCGCGGAACTCCAAATCTGTGACTGGGAGGAATTCACATGAATGATTTGCCGAATGCCGACAGCATCAGTGCCGTGCCGGTCAAGCTCGACCGCGTATTCGACAGCTGCAGCGACAAAGACTGCATCACAAATTTGCAGGTGATGCTCGAATGCGGCGAGCTGCCCGCGCAGTATACATCCGTCAAGACGCGCTGCGTTTCGATCGACAATATCTGCATGAGCGTCGAGCCGATCCCGTTCAACCGCGGGTATTATACCGTCGATATCACCTATACCTTCGGCGTAGAGCTGCTTTGCTATACGCGCACCTGCGAAGCACCCGCCATCATGTGCGGCATGGCCAGTGCCTCGAAAAGCGTGATTCTTTACGGCAGCGAATCTAACACGAAGACCTATTTCAGCAATGGAGCACGCATAGGCGATACCAACAGATGCTGCGATGTCGTCAATCTGCCGACCGCAAGCTGCCAGTGTGTCGATCCAATCGCACTGGAAACGCGCATCTGCGTGCTTCCGCCAATGCCGCCGTTACTCCCGCCGCAGGATCAGGAAAATTATTTCCCGCCTGCGCCGCGCAGAACGGTCGTGCTGACACTCGGTGTCTTTTCGATCGTAGAACTGACACGGCCGGTCACGATGACCGTTGCAGCATATCCGTATCAGGTGCCAACAAAAACCTGCTCTGCGGAAAATACTGATTCGCCCTGCGAGGTGTTCAGCCGCCTGAATTTTCCAACAGAGGAATTCGCACCGACAGCAGACGGCAGCATCCGGCAGGAAGCACTGCGTTACGACGGCTTTTCCGGTTATCAGCCGGTGCAGTAACAACCAGCGGGATGCGGAACGGCTCCGGCATCCCGCATTTTTATGAGGTAGAATATGCATATCATTCCGGCGAAGGCCGAGGATTTTGAGACTGTCCGTCGTATCACAGAAGAAACGATCCGGACAGTCTATCCGCATTATTATCCAGCCGGTGCCGTGGCGTTTTTCCTCGCGCATCACAACGCTGCGGCGATCAAACGCGATATCCGAGAAAACTGCGTATTTCTGATTGTTTCTGACAGCGGCAAGTTCACAGGAACGGTCACTGTCAACGGCAATGAGATCGGCAGACTGTTCGTCCTGCCGCAGTATCAGGGAAACGGTTTCGGACGGGCTCTGCTCAGTTTTGCTGAATCGCTCATCGCGGAACAAAGAGATACATCAGAACTGGATGTGTCCTTCCCCGCTAAGCAGATCTATCTGAAGCGAGGCTATCAGGCGGTCAGCTGGCACTGCATCGAGACAGAAAACGGCGATTATCTCTGTTTCGATCATATGACAAAGCATCTGAGGAATCATAGCATCGGAGGTGAAACACATGACACATGAAGAAGCTGCACTGCGCGTAAATGCGCTGACCGCAGAGCTGCTGCGTATGGCACATGAATATTACGATCTCGACGCACCGACCGCCGAGGACTATGAATATGACATGAAAATGGCAGAGCTTCGTGAATTGGAGGCTGCATTTCCCGATCTGCTGGAGCCGGATTCCCCGACGCAGCGCGTACAGGGTACTGCATCCGGAAAATTTGAGAAGGTCGCGCATTCCGTTCAGATGGCGAGCTTGCAGGATGTCTTTTCGTTTGAGCAAATCGCCGCATTTGTGGAACGCGTCAAGGCGGAAGTCGATTCACCGATATTCACAGTAGAGCCGAAGATCGACGGACTGTCTGTGTCTCTGGAATACGAAAACGGCATCCTGACACGCGGCTCCACGCGCGGTGACGGTTTTGTCGGCGAAAATGTCACCGCAAATCTCAAAACAATACGCAGCATCCCGCTCAAGCTCAAAGGTGCACCGGAAAAGCTGGAGGTGCGCGGAGAGGTCTATATGCCGCGCGCATCCTTTGAACGCCTTTCCGCACAGCAGGAGGCTGCCGGAGAGGAGCCGTTCAAGAATCCGCGCAATGCCGCTGCCGGTTCACTCCGGCAAAAGGATCCGAAAGTCACTGCAGCCCGGCGGCTTGATATTTTCGTATTCAATTTACAGCTGGTCGAGGGCGAATCCTTTGCTGCGCATTCCGAGACAATCGACCGCATGAAGGCACTCGGATTCCCGACGATCCCCTATGCAAAATGTCCCGCCGATCCGGAAATGATCCGCGCAGAGATCGAGAAGATCGGCGAAATGCGCGGAACACTCCCCTACGATATCGACGGCGTTGTCATCAAGACGGACAGCCTTTCGCAGCGTGATCGGCTTGGATCGACCGCGAAATACCCGAAATGGGCCGTCGCATACAAATTTCCGCCGGAGGAAAAGCTGACAAAGCTGCGTGCGATTGAAATACAGGTTGGGCGGACAGGTGTACTGACGCCGGTCGCAGTTTTTGACGAAATCCAGCTCGCAGGCACGAGCGTTTCCCGCGCCGTGCTGCACAATCAGCAGTTCATCACCGAAAAGGATATCCGCGTCGGCGACATGATCCGTGTCCGCAAGGCCGGCGACATCATCCCCGAAGTTCTGGCATCAGAATCGCATGAAACAGAATCGGTTCCGTACCATATCCCAGACCGCTGTCCGGACTGCGGCAGCATCGTCGAACGGGACGGCGAGGAAGCCGCACTCCGATGCTTCAATCCCGCCTGCCCCGCGCAAATTTTCCGCGCAATCGTGCATTTTGCATCGAAAAACGCAATGAGCATTGACGGACTCGGCCCTGCGATCGTCCAGCAGCTCCTGGATGCCAGGCTGATCGAAACGCCCGCCGATCTTTACACGCTGACCAAAGAAAACCTGCTGACGCTGGAAGGATTCAAAGAGAAATCTGCTGAGAATCTGCTGACAGCGATTGAACAATCCAAATCACAGCCGCTTGACCGCGTGATCGCGGCGCTCGGCATCCGAAATATCGGACAGGCTGCGGCAACGCTCCTTTGCGACAGCTTCGGTTCACTTGATGCGATCCGGAATGCGAAACCGGATGAGATCGCGCAGATTGACGGCTTCGGCGAAATCATGGCGGAATCCGTCGCAGAGACATTTGCACGGCAGGATTTTGCGGCACTGATCGACACGCTCCGCGCACGCGGCGTCAAAATGGAATATGCCGCGAAAACAGCCGCCAGCGACCGCTTTGCAGGAATGACATTCGTGCTGACCGGAACTCTGCCGACCATGAAGCGCGATGACGCAAAGGCACTGATCGAATCACACGGCGGCAAGGTCTCCGGCTCGGTTTCCAAAAAAACGAGCGTGGTCGTTGCCGGCGACGATGCCGGAAGCAAGCTCACGAAAGCAGAATCGCTCGGCATTCCCGTCATTGACGAGGCGGAACTGCTGCGTCGTTGCAGCGAATAAAAACAAGCATCACCTGCAAAAAACAGGTGATGCTTTTGTTTACCAATGATTGAAATGTGTGCGCTCTTCAAAGGGCTTTTTCCGCACGCGTTTTGCCGGATCCGCCGCCCTGCCAATCGGCAGCACACAGATCAGCGATTCCTCCTCCGGCACGCCGAGCAGCGCCGCAATCCGCTTTCCCTGCTCGTCCGCATCGGTCACATAGCCCTCGATCCAGCAGCTTGCATAACCAAGTGCCGTGATCGCCAGCAGCATATTCTCGATCGCAGCAGAATAATCCTGCACGCCATAGCAGCGCTCATTCCCCCAGCCGTCCTTGTATGCGACAATGCGCTTTGTGGTCACACAGACCGCGGCAGGCGCATTCTTCGATGGCGTTTTTTCCATGATCGCAAAGATCTGCGCAAGCAGCGCCGGATCATCCACCGCGATCAGCGAGGTCGTCTGCTTATTGCATCCCGACGGCGCATCAAGCCCCGCCTGCATGATGCGCTCCAGATCGCTGCGCGGTACTGCGTCCGGCAGATAGCTGCCGCGATAGCTGAAACGCTCCGCCGATGCTTCAAAAAAATCCATACCCATTCCGTCCCTCACTTAATACCGGTCAGCTCATACCCCGCATCAGCCACAACCTTGCGGAAAGTTTCCTCCACAACCGGCGCTGCTGTCTCAATGACAGCATTTGCAGCCTCATGGCTCACCGACAAAACCTGGACGCCCTCCATGCCTTCCAGCGCCTTGCGCATATGCGCCTCGCAATGCGGGCACATCATGCCCTTAATTTCCAGTGTCGTCTTTGTCATTTGATTCACCGTTCCTTTCGCAGTTTCGTTGATTTCGAATATATCCGCAGCAGGCGCCGACGGCGTCTGCACAGATTTCTCAGGCTTAAACAGATTCAGACGGAGCGCGTTTGTCACAACACAGAAGCTCGACAGGCTCATGGCCGCCGCACCGAACATCGGGTTCAGCGTCAGGCCAAGCGGCACCAGAACACCCGCCGCCAAAGGGATTCCGATGATATTATAGATGAACGCCCAGAACAAGTTTTCATGTATATTTCGCAGCGTTTTCCGGCTCAGCTGCACCGCATTGACTGCATCTGTCAGCCCGCTATGCATCAGAACTACATCCGCCGCGTCTATCGCGACATCAGTTCCTGCGCCGATCGCCATACCGATCTCCGCACGCGTCAGCGCAGGCGCATCATTGATGCCGTCGCCAACCATGCACACCTTGCCTTCCGCTTGTAATTCGCGGATGACACGCTCCTTGCCGTCCGGCAGAACCTCCGCGATCACGCGGTCAACCCCTGCCTCTCTGCCGATTGCCTCTGCTGTACGGGCATTGTCGCCGGTCAGCATAATGACGCGAATATCCATTTCCTTGAGCGCTGCAATCGCGGCGGCGCTGTCAGTTTTGATGATATCCGCTGCGCCGAGAATACCGCGCAGTTTCTTGTCCCGCAGGAAAAATAGGGGCGTTTTGCCTGATTCTGCAAGACTTTGTGCAGCCGTTATCATATTCTCCGGCAAATCAGTCTCCGCTGCGGCTGCCTGCTGACTGCAAGCCAAAAGCTGCGAATCGCCCTGCATTCCGGAAACGCCGCTTCCGACGATTGCCCGGAACTCCGTCAGCGCCGCAGGACGAATCCCTTGTGCGGAAGCATATTCCAAAACAGCACCCGCAAGCGGATGCTCGCTGTACTGCTCCAGCGCAGCCGCATCTTCAATGAGCTGCTCCGCAGTCACACCTGTCGCCGGGATCACATCAGTAATATGCGGTTTTCCCTCAGTCACAGTACCAGTCTTGTCCAGCACAACTGTCCGAATGCGGCCGGTCTCCTCCAACGATGCGGCCGTCTTATACAGAATGCCGTTTCGCGCACCAACACCGCTGCCAACCATGATCGCGACCGGCGTTGCCAGGCCAAGCGCACACGGACAGCTGATAACCAGCACAGAAACGCCGCGCGCCAGCGCATAGCCTGCATCTTTGCCGAGGAATATCCAGATCAGAAAGGTCACAACGGCAATGCCGATAACAGCCGGTACGAAAATGCCGGAGACCTTGTCCGCAGTTTTCGCAATCGGTGCCTTGGTCGCAGCGGCATCGCCGACCATGCGGATAATTTGCGAAAGTGTCGTATCTTCGCCGATTTTCGTTGCTTCGCATTCAAGATAGCCGGATTGATTCACCGTGCCGGCAGAAACAGGATCGCCTGCCGCCTTATCCGCCGGGATGCTTTCGCCGGTCAGAGCAGATTCATTGACCGCGCCGCTGCCGGAGATCACGATACCATCCACCGGTATCTGAGCACCCGGCCGTACCGCAAAATGCATTCCGACTTTCACCTGTTCAACGGGTATCTCGCGTTCCGTCCCGTTTTCAAGAATAACAGCCGTTTTCGGCGCAAGCTGCATCAGGCCTTTCAATGCATCGGTCGTCTTGCCCTTGGCGTGCGCTTCAAGCGTTTTGCCAACCGTAATAAGCGTAAGTATCATCGCAGCAGATTCAAAATATAATTGATGCATCAATTCCGCAGCGGCAGACGCATCACTGTGCGTCATATCAAAAAGCACACAGACACTCCACAAAAACGCCGCGGACGAACCGAGCGCGACCAGCGAATCCATATTCGGTGCGCGGTTGACAAATGCCTTGAATCCGCTGACGAAAAAGCGTTGATTGATGACCATAATGATCACCGTGAGCAAAAGCTGCACCAATCCGACAGCCATATGATTCCCGTTAAAAAGCGTCGGAAGCGGAAGACCAAGCATCGAATGCCCCATAGAAAAATACATCAAAATCAGCAGGAACACAGCTGAGACGATCAGCCGGCGCAGAAGCTTCGGTGTTTCGGCATCAGTCAGCACATCCGAATCCGGCACCGCCGTTTTTTCTGTACCCTTGACCGAAGCCCCGTACCCTGCATTCGTGACCGCCTGTATAATTGCGTCGGGCGAAGCGCTTCCCTCCACGCCCATTGAATTTGTCAGCAGACTGACTGCACAGCTCTCCACGCCCGGCACTGCATTCACAGCCTTTTCCACCCGTGCGCTGCAGGCCGCACAGCTCATGCCGGTCACATTATACTGTGTCATATTCCACCTCCCGGATCGAAAGGATAGCGAAATCCCGCATTGCTGCCGTCCGGAACGGCGTTTCCGGATCGACCATGCAGGCAGCGCTGTTAACTGCTGTCATATTGATCCCTCATTTCATCAGTTTTTTGACCAGCTCTGCAAGCTCATCGGCAGCTGCATCATCCCCTGATCGGATATCACGCACCACACAGGTATGCAGATGCCGCACAAGCAGATCTTTATTGAATGCATTGATCGCGGCACTGACCGCTGCTGACTGTGTCAGGATATCCGCACAGTAGGCATCTTCTTCGAGCATACGCTGCAAGCCGCGCACCTGTCCTTCGATGCGTTTTAGCCTGTTCATGAGTTTTTTTCGCTCCTCTTCAGAGCGTTCGGTCTTTTTACCGCCGCAGTGCGGACATCGTGTATCCGGCATATGCGTTCCCCCTTTTTCACTTTCGCAGCCGATGGAATACCCCCGTCTGGTATTTACATTATATACCAGACGGGGGTATTTGTCAAGCCCTATTTTTCATTGATCATATTCTGCTAATCCGGCATATCCGGTTTTTCGAACGATTTCCTGACCGTCATCAGAAAGGATGAAGTCGATCATCTTCTGTACATTCGGATTCAATTCGTTTTTGCGCGTAACCAGGCAGACATTTGTTGTGAGCGGATAACTGCCGTGTTCAATGTTGTCAAGTGTTGGGTATACACCATCAATCGAAAGCATCTTTACTTTCTCCTCCTGTCCGAGCTCCTCCAAGAAGTAACGGAAGGAATAGCCGATAGCGCCTTTTTCATTGGCATACTGGGCGACTTCTTTAATCACCCCTGCCATGGCATCAACCTTTTCATAGGTCTGAGGCGCTTTCAAAGAAACATCACCCATAAAATATTCCATCATCGTTTGAGAACCGGAATTCTTCGGACGCTGGAAAGCCAGAATTTCCTGATCTTTGCCGCCAAGTTCACTCCAGTTTTTGATATCTCCGTGATATATTGCCTTCAGTTGCTCAGATGTAAGGTTTTCAATGGGATTATCCTCTTCCACAAAGAAGACAAAAGCCTCTTTTCCAATTGGTGTAATATCGAGTTCTACACCGTTTTCCTTCGCCGCTTCCATCTGAGATGCTGAAGGTCTGGCTCCGAAAAACATATCGACCCTTTTTCCAAACTTCTCGGCATCTCGATCCATAAGGCGTTCAAAGCCATAGATGGTATTGGTCATGGTCACAATCTTTCCATTTGTGAACGCAGCATCTGTATCAAGATATTTTGTTTCGATTTGATCAATATCTTTATAGAGGGCTTTCGCAAAGGCCGCGTACAGCGGATAACAAGCTTCTGCGCCGTCAAGAACAGGCATTTCGTCTTCATTCTCGATCATAAACGAAGGTTTATGATCAAGTCCTGCGAGCTTTGAATGATCGGCATAAACCGTATAGTCTGTAAAATCTGTACTTGAGTAGCCGTGCATATAGTCAAAACCATGCCCTGCATATTTAACTGTTGGGCTGTTTATATATAGAGCGATATTTGCAGCGATACAAATAGCGCCCACAATGCCGGGAAGGATATATATTTTTTTGCTTATCTTTGCAAAGAAGGCTGAAACAATGAAAGCAGTCAGATAGCTCAGCAATGCACCAGCATAAAGCAGCATGAATTCTCCCGTAAGAGCCATAATGATCATGATGGGGAAGAATGGTAAAATAAGGAAACTGAAATAGCTCATCATAAGGCTTTCAACATTTCCATCTGCAACCACCATCATTCCGGTAAAAATCACAAGCAGAGCAAGGAAAATGATTCCGTTTGTCTTGGCGGAAAAGTTCATGTCAATCTTTTTTCTGAACAGAATATAGATCAACGCAGTCACTAACGGAACTGCAACAACACTTGCTTTCATCCCGAAAGAACCGCATAGGGTCAAAGCGAGACCGGGAATAGAAGCAATCAGTGGAATGAGTGCGTAATATTTCAATGATTTTAATAATGTTTTCATTTGTTGATTCCTCCATGAAATTCAGACTTTCAACCGATTCGGATGTCGAAGCATTATGCAAATAAATTATATCATATCCGAATAAGGAAGTCAATCAAAAACTGATTCGTGGCTAATTTTGTATGCGCTGACGGCTTGACTTTTTTTCACGAATATGGTATACTACCACTTGTATGCGCCGAATGTGCATACCAGCAGTTCGCTTGCACCATCCTGCTGTGAAACAAAACTAGGGCAGACATTACGGGATTATTGCGCCTGTCTGCACTGCGGACAGGCGCTTTTTTTGAGGATAATAATATGTATATTCTGAAAACATCCGCGGCATTTGACAGCGCACATTTCCTCGCGGGCTACAACGGAAAATGTGCCAATCTGCACGGGCATCACTGGCTGATCGAAGCCGAAGCCGCTGCGGATTTCCTGCTGGAATCCGGTGAAAAGCGCGGCATGGTCATCGATTTCGGTGATCTGAAAAAGGCCGTCCGGCAGCTCGCAGATGCCTATGACCACGCCCTGATCTATGAGCAGGGCTCGCTGAAGCCCGCGACGCTCGCGGCGATGCAGGACGAGCACTTCCGACTGATCGAAGTCCCCTACCGCCCGACTGCAGAAAATTTCGCGAGAGCCTTTTATGAAGCGCTGACGGCGCAGGGAATTCCGGTACGGCGCATGACCGTTTATGAAACACCGGAAAACTGCGCGTCCTATGAGGTGTGATATGGACAAAACCTTTCAGCTCGCAGAGCATTTCATCAGCATCAACGGCGAAGGACAATTCGCCGGCGAGCTTGCTCTGTTCCTGCGGTTTGCAGGCTGCAATCTGCGATGCGACTGGTGCGATACAGCATGGGCCTGCGGCAAGGATGCGCCGCATGAAAAAGTAACGCTGCGTGAGATACAGGGAATCGCGGAGAATGCTGCAGCACAGGGCGTACGCAATGTCACGCTTACAGGCGGTGAGCCGCTCCTGCAAAAGCATATTGCCGATGTAATCCGAATGCTTTCGGACATGGGAATGCGGACTGAGATCGAAACAAACGGCGCCATTCCGCTGGAACCGTTCCTCCATTGCGGCGCTGCTTTCACGATGGACTACAAACTCCCCTCCAGCCAAATGGAACAACATATGCGAACAGAGAATTTTGCGCTGCTGCAAGCGCAGGACACCGTGAAATTCGTCTGCGGATCGCGGGAGGATGTGCTGCGTGCAAAGCAGATTGCGGAGCAGTTTCGGCCGCAGTGTCCAATGTATCTGAGTCCGGTGTTCGGGCGCATTGATCCGGCGGAGATCGTTGAAATCATGAAGGCCGAACGAATGGGAAAATTCCGGCTGCAATTACAATTACACAAATTCATCTGGGATCCGCAGGCAACAGGTGTATGAAACGGAAAAGCGCAGAATGATATCGGCCTCGGCGGAATATGCTGCGTTCCCAAGTCTCCGCGCCAGCAAGTAAGACTCACATTCTAATCAGCATCCGCGAAGCGGATAACTCTTTTCCGCCGCAGCGAGATAAATTTCGATTTGTCCTAATAACATATATGAGGTGAAAGCATGATTGACCGGAAAGCAATCGAAGAGCATATCCGCGGCATTCTCATCGCACTCGGAGAAAATCCTGAACGCGAGGGACTGCTTGAAACGCCGGAACGCGTTGCGAGAATGTACGCTGAGGTGTTCGAAGGGCTCAACTATACCAATCACGAGATCGCGGAAAAATTCGGCAAGACCTTTGAAGCGCCGAAGCATGCCGGTCCCGTGGTCGTGCGCGATATTGAGGTATTTTCCTACTGCGAACATCATCTCGCGCTGATGTACGATATGTCGGTGAATGTAGCCTATGTGCCGAACGGCAGAGTGATCGGCCTGAGCAAAATCGCGCGAATCTGCGACCTCGCGGCAAAGCGCCTGCAATTACAGGAGCGTCTCGGCGCGGATATCGCAGAAATCATGATGGATGCAGCCGATACGCCCGATGTCGGCGTAGTGATCGCAGGTACGCATAGCTGCATGACAGCACGCGGCATCCGCAATGCATCTGCGCGAACTGTCACGCAGACATTCTGCGGCGCATTCCGTGATGACCGTAATCTGCAAAGACTGATCTCAGAGGGTGTGAAATGATGAAAGCATTGGTTTTATTCAGCGGCGGTCTGGACAGCACAACCTGTCTGGCGCTTGCAATCGAACGGTACGGCATAGAAAATGTGCTGGCACTGTCCGTCAGCTACGGACAAAAACACACAAAGGAACTGGAAGCAGCAAGGGCAGTGGCAGCATATTACGGTGTCCGGCTGCACACACTGGATCTCGCAGCGATTTTTGCCGATTCAGACTGCTCACTGCTAAAGGGCAGTTCGCAGGAGATCCCGAAGGAAAGCTATGCCGAGCAGCTTACTGCAACAGACGGTGCACCGGTCTCGACATATGTGCCTTTCCGGAACGGGCTGTTCCTCTCCTCGGCGGCAAGCTTTGCGCTCTCGAACGGATGCAGCGTAATCTATTACGGCGCACATGCCGACGATGCCGCAGGCAATGCATATCCCGATTGCAGTCAGGAATTCAATGACGCGATCAATACTGCGATCTTCCTCGGCAGCGGAAAGCAGCTGCGGATAGAGGCACCGTTCGTCGGAAAGACAAAGGCGGATGTCGTTGCGGAGGGACTGCGGCTGAATGCGCCGTATCATCTGACATGGAGCTGCTATGAGGGCGGTGAGCGTCCCTGCGGACTCTGCGGTACCTGCCGCGACCGTGCTGCGGCATTTGCTGCAAACGGCGTCAGCGATCCGGCAACGGCTTCCCCATGCTAAGACAGCACCGCCCCAAACCCGCCTGACGGCCTGGCTGTATCGCCCTAAGAAACCGCATGAATCTTTCAATCAGAGGAGATAGCATTATGAGTGAACGAAACAGAGAGCAGGAGGGCATGACGCTCCTCGGCAATCAGCATACAAAATATCCGCAGGACTACGATCCTTCGGTTCTTGAAACCTTTGAGAATAAGCACCCCGGCCGCGATTATTTCGTGAAATTCAACTGTCCGGAATTCACATCGCTCTGCCCAATCACCGGTCAGCCGGATTTCGCGACGATCTATATTTCATATGTGCCGCGCCGAAAAATGGTCGAGAGCAAATCGCTGAAGCTATATCTGTTCAGCTTCCGCAATCACGGCGATTTTCACGAGGACTGCGTGAATATCATCATGAACGATCTGATCCGACTCATGGAGCCCGCATATATTGAAGTCTGGGGCAAGTTTCTTCCCCGCGGCGGCATCTCGATCGACCCCTACTGCAATTACGGTATGCCCGGTACAAAATGGGAGCAGGTCGCATGGGATCGACTCACGCATCATGACCTCTATCCGGAGCCCGTCAATAACCGCTGAGCTCCCTTTGCAAAAAAACAAAAAACAGGGCTTGACAAATCGGATCAAATGTGTTATAATAAACAGGCTTGAATGAATCATACGAATCCCGTATTCCAAAGACAGCAGGCAGCCGCAAGGCATAAGTCCGGCCGAGGAGTGCCGGTCGTTCCGTTACATTACCGGAACTCCGCCTCTCCGCTTTTTCGGGAGAGGCTTTTTTATTGCCTCCGCTTCGCAGTTTCATCAGGCTATCAAAGAATCGGAGGTGAATCCAAAATGCCAAGTGAAAAGGTTTTGCAGGCAAAACAGGCAAAGGTCGCAGCGCTCACCGAGCAGCTCCAGAAGGCTACTGCCTGCGTGCTGGTAGACTACAAGGGCATCAATGTCGCAGACGACACCCAGCTCCGTAAGGAACTGCGTGAGGCTGGCGTCACCTACTCTGTGCAGAAGAATACCCTGATCCGTCTCGCTATGCACAACATCGGCTATGAGCAGTTTGACAGCGTGCTTGAGGGCACGACCGCAATCGCAATCAGCGAAGGCGATCAGACTGTTGCAGCCCGCATCCTCGGCGAATACGCTGAGAAGTCCAATGGCAAATTCAGCCTCAAGGCTGGCTTTGTTGATGGTGAGTTCTTCGACGCTGCTCAGGTCGTCGCGCTCTCCAAAATCCCGTCCAAGGATATCCTGCTCGCACAGCTCGTCGGCGCTCTCCAGGGCCCGATGCAGAAGCTCGCTGCTACGCTGCAGGCACTCGTGGACAAGAAAAACGAAGAGGCTGCTTAATCAGAAAGCTGCCTGAAATCCAAATTTTAATTATTATTTGTAAAGGAGAATTATCATGGCTTCCGAGAAGACAATGAAGTTTATTGAAGATATCAAGGCTCTCTCCGTTCTCGAGCTCGCAGAGCTGGTCGAGGCAATCCAGGAGGAGTTCGGTGTTACCGCTGTTGTTGCAGCAGCAGGTCCGGCAGCAGGCGCTGGCGCAGCTGCTGAGGCAGAGAAGACTGAGTTCGACATCGTTCTCAAGTCCTTCGGCGATTCCAAGATGAATGTTATCAAGGCTGTTAAGGACGTTCTCGGTCTCGGCCTGAAGGAAGCAAAGGCTGCTGTTGAGGGTCTCGGCACTCTGAAAGAAGCTGCTCCGAAGGCAGAGGCTGAAGAGATCAAGAAGAAGCTCGAAGAGGCAGGCGCTACCATCGAGCTGAAGTAATTTTACTTCTGTTTATGAGAAAGGCTGCATATCCACTGCGGATATGCAGCCTTTTTTGCGTTTGTTTCCCCAAGCGAATACTGCTGCAAACCGGCAATCTGCATATTTTTATTGTTTGATGTTTGTGCATTTCGCGGTATTTTTCGTCTGGCAGGTCAACAATCGCGGAAATCCTCTTTACAATTTTCAACTTTTGCGATATAATCAATAATAGTATCATGCGATTATGTTATCCTGCGCTTTTCATCAAGCCGAAAGGAGGGCTGTACTGTGATTAAGAATCTTTCCGGAGAATACGAAACTGTTGAATACGAAAACAAACGGTTCGTCATGCTCTATGACAATGTTGAAACAGAATATTATCCGACGCACTGGCACACCGCCGTCGAGATCATCATGCCGCTGGAAAATGACTTTACCGTCCTCACCGGCAACCAACAATTCAATCTGCGCGAGCGTGATGTCATCATCATCCCGCCCGGTGAGCTGCATACGCTGCCGGAATACCCCGGCCGCCGCATCATCTTCCAGTGCAGTCAGGATGTGCTGAACGGCAATCCAGCGCTCGAAGCGATCCTGCCGCTGTTCAATTCGACATTTGTCATCACACCAGAGCTTGACCGTGAGCTCTCGCTCCGTGCGCAGCGCTGTTTGCTGAATATCTATACGCATTACTATGAGGAGTCCGCCATTTCCGATGCACGCATCTATGCCGACCTCATCGACCTCCTGGTCGCTGTCCGCGAACAGCAGTTTCATCAGGCAATGCATACGATGAGCGCCGATAAGGATAAGATGCTGCAATACAATGAGAAATTCCAGCAAGTGCTGAAATATATCGACCAGAATTATATGTACGAGATCTCGCTGGACACGCTCGCTGATATCGCAGGCTACAGCAAATACCACTTCTCACGCCTGTTCAAGCAGTACAATGCAATGTCTTATCTCCAGTATATCAATATCCGCAGGACGCGCACAGCGGAGGTGCTGCTGCTCGATCCAACAATCCCGATCACTGAGGTTGCAATGCGCGCCGGATTCACCAGTCTCTCAACCTTCAACCGGATCTTCAAAGAGATCAAGCACTGCACGCCGTCAAATTTCCAGCGGATGTATCGTTCCACCGGCGATGTCCCGCCGCCGGAGCACGAACCCGAGCCCCATCCCGCAACGCATACATAACCATGCCAAAGCGCCTGTCCGAAACGGCAGGCGTTTTTTGCACACACAACAAGAGAGAATGCACAGCAGCTCTGAAGCTGAAATCAGTCCGGCTCGGTCTTCCGGTCATTTTCATGATCGTTGACGAACAATCAAAAGCTGCCGTTTTTCATCGTATGCGCGCTGAAGCCCACCGCGAAATAACCGAATGTACCAAGAATATCCCGTCTGAGCCAATCAGACGGGATATTCTTGGTAGAAAATAGGGGTTTCATTTCTGCTTTGTCCAGAACTTTTCGCCGCCGGATGCCGCTCGCCCTGCGGCTCCGGTCATGTCC
>JAKSPK010000089.1 GCA_024404875.1 Oscillospiraceae bacterium | reverse complement strand
CTGGGTAAACCATTATCATTCAGACTGTTTTCCGGTCGGTTCAGAATCAGACTTTTTCTCATTTTCCGGCACGGCATCCGTCGTCTGCTGATCCTTCCCCTCCCCTTTTTTCTTTCCGTGATGCGTAAATGTAAACACAATCGTATTCACATTTTTCAGCGTCGGAAGCATCGCGGGATCTTTCGGATCCGGCAGCTCGATTCCAGGATATCTCTCCTCCAGATGCGTCTGTTCCCGCAGAATCCGCCATGTCGTCTCAAATACCCGCTTCAGAAGCGTTGTCTTATTCTTCGCCGCTGCAAGACGCTGCTCAAACTGTGGGTTCCGCTCGATCAGCGTCAGCGCCGAGATATGCGGCGTGTGATCCCCGCACTGCTCAATGAGCTGCGCAATAATCAGCACATTTTCGACCGCAGCTTTGTTTCGCTCCTTGACGATTGAAGTCTTGACAAGAAATGTGTGCGACGGCTTCCGCACGACATCCCCGCGATGTGTCAGCTTCGGTTCGCCGTTCTTCTTTCGCTCGATCGCCAGCTTATACACGGTCTTGATGACCATGTTCATATACGGGGAGCTGAATGAGATTGTGTTTCGTTTATCATCATATCCCTCGAAGTTCAGAACCGGATAAAGCGACTGCGACGGCTTTCCGTTTCGCGTGCCGTGCATGACGCCGACAATCGTATGAAAGCTTTGGATCGTGTCAATGATGCGCTGGATTGCCTGCTTATTCAGATTTCGCTGTAAGCCCATGCATTCTGCCAGATCCGGCACATACAGGGTGATGACATCGCGGAGCTCTTTGTATCTGGTCTTTTCAAATTCGGTCAGGATGATCGAATAAAAGATGCGCAGCATGCCGAGTTCGATCGTTTCGATGCCCTCATTTGTCGTCATATTCTGCAATTCGACCTCGGAGACCGGCTGGATATCATTGCCGATAAAATACATTTTTCCATCGGAAAATTTCAATCCGTCCGTGGAAGCAAGCGGCTGCAAATATGCATTACCGGAGGCTTTCAGGCTCATGACATACTGATAATTCTGGAGTGTCGGGACGGCGAGCTGCTGCGGGATTGCGCGGATCGCGTTTTCCGCCTGCGCCTTTGTGCGGTAGATCGAAGCGCTGTATTTGCGGAGCGTTTCAGTCAGCAGTTCAGCAAGCTTGAATGCGGCGAGAAAACGGAACATGGACGGCGCCGGATCCTGCCGCAGTTTTTCAAATTCCTCATCGTTGATATAATCTTCGACGCGGATCGTAGGCAGTTCCTCCGGCCTGAGCGAGGCGAGAAATGCAGCGCGTTTTTCGGGTGTGCTGAATTTGTCTGTGATCGCACTGAATTGCCGGACGAAGATCATTCCGGAGGTACAGCTCAGAAAGAAGTCCTGCGTGTTATAGTCATGGCGCGGCGTAAGCGCAAGCGTGAGGAATCCGGCGATTTCGAATTCGGTATAGTCGAGGCCGAGCTGATCTGCATACTGATGCAGGATCCGCATGATGAACTGTTCATCATCCGGTTTGAGAAATGCGGTATTTTGCGTCTGATACATACGCCCTCCTGTGGCAGCGGAAGCGGGTTATTTGTGACCGATGAGCTTTCTGCCGTCTGCGGCATAGTCGGCTTCGATTTTCGCGAGCGCGTCGCCGAGGATCTCGTTGATGACATCTTTGATTTCGCGCCGCTCTGTATAGGCATAATCCTTGAGCAGATCGAGCAGGTCACGCCGGACGATGAAGGTTGCACGGGTGTAGGCGTCAGCATCGCTTTTTCGGCTGCGGGCAGGATTCATTTCCGTCTGCGGTTCGGAGTCTGAAGCGGGGGCGGGAGAAAGTTTCTTCACTCCCCTGCCGGACGATTTGCTTACAGATTTTTTTGCAGGCTTTTCGGGAGTTGGCTGCGGCGGCTGCGCAGGCTGAGGGGTTACGGGTGCAGTCTGCGTTTCGGGCTGCGGTTCCGGCTGTGAGCCGAACAGAGGATTATTTTCGAGCGGATTGGATTTGAGCTGAAAAGCCATAGTAAAGACCTCCTGACAAGGATTTTATT
>JAKSPK010000088.1 GCA_024404875.1 Oscillospiraceae bacterium | reverse complement strand
AGGTAGCAGACGAATCTCCGTGTCTGAAAGCACCTGCCTGACCTGTGAGGGAAACCGACACCAGGGAACATAGCACGGCAGGAACGCGCCAAGTTGGCCAGTCATCAGGCCACGACTGAGGTGCAAGCTGAATTGTGTATGAGGATAAAGACTACACTGTCTGAACGCCAGTCCAAGTGGTTCCACCGCGCGGCAGCGACGCAAGATGGCTATAAGCGTAGCTCCGGCGCAGGCGTGCATACGTTCCCGAAGTATGCACGCGGAGATCTGCCCGGCACAGATGCAGTAAGCATCAAAGGACGAAAAGCGTATCCGACAACACAAATGCGATCTCATTGCAGCACTAAACGGGGATTGCCTAAACCGGAGCGCCCTCGGGCTATGAGCAAAGGCTCTGAAAATCCGGCATGGCAACGGAGGTCTCGTAGTAGTCCGAGCCGGTTAATGTCCGGCACATGGCGAAGGAGACCAGCTTGGTTTCTTGATACAGAAGGAAGGAGCGTGTGTGAGACACGATGAGAAGTCCCGAATATGTATTGAGCAGCTTGAGACAACACAGTAAGGACAGAACCTACCGATACGAGCGTATTTACCGTCTGCTGTACAACAGCAGCCTATACTACGCCGCGTACCAGAACATCTATGCCAAACCCGGCAACATGACCCAAGGCGTCGATGAAGTGACCGCCGACGGCATGACCCTGCGCAAGATCGACAGATTGATCGAAGCATTGCGGGACGAAAGCTACCAACCCAAACCGGCCCGAAGGATCTACATTCCGAAAAAGAATGGAAAGCTCCGTCCGTTGGGAATCCAGAGCTTCGACGATAAGCTGATTCAGGAGGTCATCCGGATGATCCTGGAAAGCATCTATGAGGATGATTTTGAGGATTGCTCCTGCGGCTTCCGTCCGGGAAGAAGCTGTCATACGGCGCTGACGCAGATCCAGCGATGCTACACCGGCTCCCGGTGGTTCATTGAAGGCGATATCCAAGGCTTCTTTGACAACATCGACCACCAGGTGCTGATCCGCATCATGGAAAAACGCATCCATGACGACCGTTTTCTGCGGCTGATCCGTAAGTTTCTGAACGCCGGTTACATGGAAGCCAAGCAGCTCCATGCGACCTACAGCGGCACGGCACAGGGCGGAATCATTAGTCCCATCCTGGCGAACATCTATCTGAACGAGCTGGACAAAAAGGTCATGTCTATGGCAGAACGCTTTTACCAGGGCAAATGCAGAAAGGCCCTGCCTGCGGCGAAGGCCATCCAATTTCAGATCGCCAAGCGGCAGAAAAAGATGGCAAATGCAGGCAGCGAGACCCGGAAGCGGCTCCGCAAGGAGATCATCGCCCTGGAGCAGCAGCGTCTCCATCTCCCTGCCTCCGACCCGATGCAGTCTGACTACCGCCGTCTGCACTATGTGCGATATGCGGACGACTGGCTGATCGGCGTGATCGGCAGCAAGGCAGACTGCGTTCAGATCAAGCAGGAAATCGGACAATTTCTGAAAGATGAACTGCATCTGACGCTCTCCGACGAAAAGACGCTGATCACCAACGCGCAAAGCAACGCCCACTTTCTCGGATACGATATTCATGTCCGCAAAAGCACCTGCCCCGCAGCATACCGAAATGCGAAGGGTGCTTTGCAGCGCCATTACACGGCGGCGGTGGTCCTGAATATCCCGAAGAATCTCATCCGGGACAAGCTGCTGAATGTCGGCGCATTGTCCATTGGGTATCATGACGGCAAAGAGGTTTGGAAATCCATCGCCCGGCGCGATATCCAGCACAGGAATGAGCTGGACATCCTTGACCAGTACAACGCAGAGATCCGCGGCTTGTACAACTATTACTCGCTGGCACAGAACTGCTGCACGCTGCATGTGTTCGGCAATGTGATGCGGTACAGTTTGTACAAGACGCTGGCGGCAAAATACCGCTGCCAAAAGAGCAGGATCATTGCGAAGTATTCAGTCAACGGGCGCTTCTGCATCCGATTCACGGACGCCAAAGGTCGGCAGCGTCAGCGCTTCTTCTACGACGGCGGCTACAAGAAGAAA
>JAKSPK010000087.1 GCA_024404875.1 Oscillospiraceae bacterium | reverse complement strand
ACGGCTGCGAAGACCACCACAGCAGTGAAGACGACTGCAGCACCCAAGGCCACGACAACGGCTGTATCCGCGACGGTTCCCGCAGGTTCGCCGACAACGACCGGCAGCACGGCAACCGGCACGGCCGGCATGACATCAACGACGACGGCAGCTACGACCACAGCGGCTGCGATGATCACAACGACAACAACGGAAACGACCACAACTACGACAACGACAACAGCAGAACCCTTCCGCTACGGCGGCTATGACGAATGGGGCTTCCTGAACAATGACCGCAAGCTGCTTGCGAATAAGGAAACGGATCCGGATACGCGCCGCTCCTACTATACCTACGACCTTCAGCCGGACGATCTCAAAACGCTGCTGAGCGGCCTGCGCGATACCGAGCGGGAAAAGATCAGCAAGCGCCTGAACAATCCGGAGATGCCGGTCGGCGGCTACTGCTACGGCATGAGCGCGACCTCGATCCTGTCCTATTACGGGCTGTTTGATCCGTCGGATATGCTGTCAAGCGCGGAGAATCTCGCGGATATTGATAAGACCAATATTACAAAGGAAGTCCGCAGCGCAGTCAACTATTATCAGCTCCTGCAGTATACCGATGCAATCGAGCAGACCTCGCGCCGGACGATCCGCATGACAGATCAGCAGAAGCTCCAGCCGCTTGTCGAGACATTGGATATCGGCGCACCTGTCCTGCTGGCCTATACCTATGCGGATAAGCTCGGCAAGGCGTACAGCCATGCGGTCGTAGCATACGGCATCGAGCATAAGAACGACAGTCTGCCGATTTATCCGAATCAGCAGTTCCGGTATGATATCCATGTTCTGATCTACGATAACAACTATAAGAACTACACTGCAGACGGCGATCATCTCCCGGAATATGACCTTTATATCGACACCAAGGGACAGAATGATCCGACCAGCAAGGAATGGAAATGGTGCATTCCGCGCACAGGCGCATCCAATACAATCGACGGCATCGAGCAGGTCGTTATGAACAGTCAGGATTACAAGAACGGCGCGATCTCGCTTGTTCTGACCGATCCGGAGATCATGAACATCCACGGCAAGTTCAGCGGCAGCAATGAGACACAGGTCAAATATGACAATGCAGTTGTATCCTATAAGCCGCTGATGCTCGGCAACAGTATGCGCGGCGAATACGGCATTGTCAAGCGGCAGCCGGACGGTTCCATCAATGATGCTGGAGATGAGGGCGAACTTTACTTCACGGCAGACTTCTATGAGAATGACACGACAGAGGCTTCGACTGAATACAAGACCTTCTTCGACAGTGTATACGGATTCTATCTTTCCGCCGGTGCTTATCCGCAGGAAATGGCTGTTTCGATGGAGTACGAGTATTATCTGATGGACGCGAAGGCAGCGAAGGCAAAGCGGATCCAGTTCATGCCGAATGCAGAGATCGAGTGTCAGAGGACAGAGGGCGATTATGCGCTGAGCATGGTCATCGACAGAGAAGCCCGCGAATTTGACTGGCATAAGCTGGTTGTCAGCGGAGCAGACGGCGGAACGGTCCGCATGAAGCGGTGTGAGGACGGCAGCGGTGTCATTCTGGAGGCAAATTCGCTGAATGATGTCACCATTCACGCCATGACATACGAAAAGGATGCAGAGCGAACATTCTCGACCGAATACAAGTCCGTGAAGATTTACGAGATCTGTGAAGACCGGATTGGTATTGCAGTAGATAAGGACGGCGATTTGGTATATGAGACGGAGCTGGATCCATCGCTGCTGGTTTCACTGGGCGATGTGGACGCAGACGGAGAAGTGACGAACAAGGACGCACAGTATGTGCTGATCAAGTACACCGAAGGTCTTGCGACAAATACCGTTGATCTGTCGATCGCGGAAACGAAGCTTGCGGATGTAAACGGCGACGGCAAGGTCGGCGTTTCGGATGCGCAGTATATCCTGATTTACTACACGGAGAATACGATCGCCGGCAAGCAGACAACATGGGAAGATCTGATCGAACAGTGAACGAATAAGAAAGAGGTGCGAAAATGAAACATCGATTGACAGCATTTGCAGCGGCAGCTGCAGTCACATTCGGCTTTTGCGGGGATATACTCCCCGCGCCGGGTGCGGCGGGATATATTGTTTTCGCGGCGGAGGATGTCGCCTCCGGCACCTGCGGCGAGAACCT
>JAKSPK010000086.1 GCA_024404875.1 Oscillospiraceae bacterium | reverse complement strand
CGGACGGCAAGGATTTGCAGCTTTTCATGCTGTACCCCAATAACGCAAGCCCGGAGGCGCTGCAATCTGAACTTGACAGCTACGAGCGGACAATGGACTACCGCGGCGACAAAATCGAAAATGTCTCCCGGCGGCAGGCATATATCCAGATTCACGGTCAGTCGGAGCTTCCGCCTGTTCCGGAGGTCTTGCCGGAGATCGTTTATGCCGCCGATCCGCGGGGAAAGCTCCATGATAATATCTCAGCACTGCGAGAACTCCAACGACTGCGGAAATGCGAGGAAACCAACCAACCGCTTTACCACAAACAGCGCAGTCATGACCACAGCAAGGAAGTTTCAGACATGACGCTGCGGCGGTACTCCGGCTGGGGCGGTCTCGCGGATGTGTTTGACGAAAGCAAAGACAGATATGACTATGACAGAAGTCAGCTTCACCGCTATCTGAACGATGACGAGTACAAGGCAATACGGGCAAGCGTGACCGATGCGCATTATACGCCGCAGATTGTGGTCGATGCCATGTGGTCTGCGGTACAGAGCATGGGACTTGACCGGGACTCCCGCATTCTGGAACCGTCTTGCGGAACCGGCAATTTCATCAGCAGAATGCCGCACAGTATCGGCAACGGCGGTGTTGTCGGAGTAGAAATCGACAGCATCACGGCAGAGATCGCTTCGCGCCTGCATAATGACCGCGATAATGTGAAGATCCTGAACTGCGGCTTTGAGCATTCCGGACTGCCGGACGGCAGCTTTGACCTCGCGATCGGCAATGTGCCGTTCGGCGATTATAAAATGAACGATCCCGATTACGCGCAGGACTGGCTGATTCATGACGCATTCTTCCGGAAGGCACTTGACAAAGTTGCGCCGGGCGGTGTGGTTGCATTCATTACATCTTCCGGAACAATGGACAAGAAAACCTCAAAGGTGCGCGAGTATCTGGCATCACAGGCAGAGCTGGTCGGTGCGATTCGTCTTCCGAACACGACCTTTGCAGAAGCCGGTACAGGCGTGACTGCGGACATTATTTTCCTGAAAAAGCGGGAGACGCCGCTGCCGGTGCATGAAGCAAAGCCTGACTGGTGCTATACTGCCGAAAATGATGACGGTCTGCGGATCAACAGCTATTTCGTTCAGAATCCGAACATGATTCTCGGCACGATGCGGAAAACCGGCTATTTCGACCGCCTGACCTGTGATCCGAAACCCGAAACCACGCTGAAAGATCAGCTTCAGGAGGCAATCCAAAGCCTGAACGCAAAGATCACAATTACCCGCAGAAATGCAGCGGCAAGGGCGCGGCAGGAGCAGATCGAGCCTTGGGGCAAGGACTATTCGTATCACGAGAAAGACGGCAAGGTCTACTATCGGCAGGGCGAGTACATGGATCAGGTCAAGGGAAATACCGCGGAACTGAACAGGCTGCGTCAGCTCATCGAAATCCGCACATTGACACGCGCGCTGCTGGATAAGCAAAAAACGAACATCATTGACGAGGCGCTCACACCGCTCCGCGAAAAGCTCAACGAACTCTATGATGCGTATGTCAAAGAGAACGGCGCACTGAGCTCGGCGGACAACAAAAAACGGTTCGGGCGCGATGCGGATTATCCGATTCTGCAATCGCTTGAAAACTACAATGCGCAAACCCAAACCTACGAAAAGGCTGACATTTTCTTCCGTCGCACGGTCAGCCCTGTGCAGGAAATCAAGGCGGTTGAGACATTGGATGAGGCATATCAGGTGTCGCTTGACCGGCGCGGCAAGCCGGATATTTCGTATATGGCGGCGCTGCTGCAAAACACCGAACCGGACATGGAACCAAATCAGCTTATGGAGAAGATTCAGCGCGACTTGCTTATGACGGGACTGGTATTCCTCGATCCTGAGAAGGAAATCCCTGGACAGCCGTTTTCATTGGTAACTGACCGTTCAGAGTATCTCTCCGGAAATGTCCGCAGAAAGCTCACCTTTGCGGAGGAAAAAGCGAAGACCAATCCGCTGTATCTCTCGAATGTTGAGGCATTGCAGGGCGTGATTCCTGAGACAATTCATGCGGAAGAAATCACGGTTCGCATGGGCTGCTCATGGATTGACGCGCAGGATTACACGAAATTCCTGCATACGCTGTCCGGGCGCGATTCCTGGGACATTCGCTGCGATGTGACATACATACCGCAGACCGGCGAATATGACATTCTGAAAGCAGGCAGCCGGAAAGACCTCAATG
>JAKSPK010000085.1 GCA_024404875.1 Oscillospiraceae bacterium | reverse complement strand
TGGCGGTTCTATCCGGTTGATCTGGCTGTGCTGGGCGCGGGCAGCGGATTGAGTGTGGTGATGATGCTGCGTGAGAAACGGCGTTGTAAGGAGGAATTGAATTGAAGTATTTTTGTAAGGTGCGGCTGGAAACAGGAAAAAATCAGGAAGCCATGCTGTTCCTGATTCTCGATGCTGCGGACGGCGAAGTTCCGGAGTTAACCAAGTCAGCGGTGGTCGAATCGCGGGAGTACCGGCTGTTCACGCAGGGCGCTCACAGCAAGCTCGTGGCTGCAGAGTATTCCATTTACCGGACGGAAACCGAGATCACAGCAAATCTGGAGAATGAGCGTTTTGAACGGCTGATTGAAACCGGCGAAGCGGAGATCGTCAGCAGCGGCGAAATGCAGATTGACCGCAACGAAAAGCGCGACAGGAAAACCGGTGAGATCGTCCGAAAGCGGAAGAAGTCACCGGTTCTGTTCCTGGCTGTTTCAGTCGGTGTGATGCTGTTTTCTATGGCGGCGTTTGCAGTCGGTAAGAGCTTCGGGCGCGGCACTGTATTGCCTGAAATTTCGGTTGATTCCGCAAATGTTGCTGAGGACGGACTGATTATTCCGAAGCAGGATGAGATCGCGGACAATGCCGAACAGATCACGGTTACAATCGACCGCAGTTATTCCGCCGTGCCGGTTGAGGACTTACAGCTCAAGGGCGCAGTCATCAAGGGCAAAGCAAACATCCTGCTGCCGGAATTTGACAAGACCGATTTCTTTACCCATGTTCCCGGCTATTCATGGGGATTTACATCTGATCCGAACGGAAAGAAGATCGAGTATTACGGCGGTCAGGCGTATGACTTTACCGCAGATACCAAGCTGTACCGCGTGCTGGTGAAATACGGCGGCGGTTCCGGCACACGCGATGATCCGTACCGCATTGACTATTTCGATCAGCTGGAACTGATGAGCGAGGAAAAGGCACGCGGTTATTTCATGCAGACTGCGGACATTGCCTTTCCGGTCTGGGCTTCGCATACACCGATCCGCACGGTCAATGAGCTGAAAGCAGATCCGGATTCGGAGCATTTTGAATATGACGGCGGAGGTTTCCTCATTGAAAACCTGGATGCACCGTTGTTTGAAACGGTATCCGGCGCGGTAATCCGGAATGTGAATATCCGCAATTCTACGATCGTTTCGGACGAATACAAGGACTACGGGTTTCTGGTATGTACCGCATACAACTACCACTATCTCGCAGAGGACGAACAGGTTTATGAGACCGGAGAAACTGTGATCGAGCATTGCTCGGTGTCGCATTCGTCTATTACTGTGAAGCTGCCGGAACCGGAAACCGAGGAAGAACAGCCTGCGGTCACGACAATGGAGGTCGTGCCGCCGGATGTGATCGAGTATGACGAGGACGGCAATATCATCGAGCCGGAGGAGGAACCGGTCGAACCGACAAAGCACGCGGAGCATTGTATCGGCGCGATCACCGGCATCGGCGGAAAGATTGATGGCTGCTATGTCACGGATTTCGGTATCTTTGCAGAACTGCCGGACTATTATCTCTATTGCGGCGGCATCTCCGGCAAGCCTGCGGCGGTCACGGATTCCGCGGTCTATTATTATTCCGCACAGGGCAATATCTTCAATGCGGGCGGCGTGATCGGTTCCGCAGCAGGTGCAAGAGCCTATGATGCAAAAGGACGCGAATTGCCGGACTGCTACGGCGGCAGCATCCAGGGATGCCTTGCGCGGAATATCATTCTGAAAACAGAAACCGCTGCGGGCGGCATTGCGGCAGAAGGTACAACCGATGCCGAGGGCGCGATGATCTCAAACTGTTACTGCAATGAGCTGGATTTCTCCTGCGGTGAATTCCAGGATGCGGAGCGTGTCGAGTGCATCAAGGCAGGAACAGTCGGCGGCATCATTGCAGTGGATGGAAACGGTCACAATGGTCATACGATTATGAACTGTGTGACCCATGCAGACTTCAGAGTGATCGGGCAGAAAAAGAAGTCCGTCTATGATGATACGGTTCGGCTGGCTCCGGCATATGCTTATTACCAGGAAAACATCCTGACTGTGCTGAATAAAAACATCGTCAATCCCGTGCATCCGAAAGAGATCTATACAGGCTCTTTCATGTTTGGGGAAAACGGTGTGTTCGGTGATGATCAGGGAAGTCTTGCATATCCGGAGATAATCTCGGATTTGATGGCAAAAACGATTGTGGAGGATACAAA
>JAKSPK010000084.1 GCA_024404875.1 Oscillospiraceae bacterium | reverse complement strand
TGGTCAGCGCAGGTAGAGGCGCAGCAGGCAAGCGGACTGACTGTACGGCGATGGTGTTTGGAGAACGGCATCAAGCCCAATACTTATTACAGTCGGCTACAAAAGGTTCGGGCTCACTGCATTGCTTCCGCCCCTGCAATTGTGCCATTATGCGCTCCACGACAGAGTGCAGATATCCGCATTGAGAAGAACGGCCTACAAATCGCATTGCCGGCAGACATCGCGCCGGATACTCTGCTCGCATTGGTCCAGTCATTATGCTGAACGATCTGCCAGCCGGACAGCAGGTGTTTCTTGTGACCGGATACACCGATCTGCGGCGTTCTATCGACGGGCTTGCGGCGATTGTGCAGGGACAGCTGGAACTCGACCCGTTCAGCACCGCGCTGTTTCTGTTTTGCGGCAGACGCTGCGACCGCATCAAAGGACTGCTTTGGGAGGGCGACGGTTTTCTGCTGCTGTACAAGCGGCTGGATAACGGACGATTCCAGTGGCCAAGAAATGAGACCGAAGCAAAACTGTTGACGCCTCAGCAGACAAGATGGCTGCTGGAAGGTCTGAAAATCGAACAGCCAAAAGCAATCCGTGAAGGAAAACCGGGCGCATTATACTGAAGAAAAAGCAAGGGGAATTCGGCGATTTTCCTTGCTTTTTCGGTTGCTTTATGGTATAATATAGATAGCTTAAAACGAACGGAGGAGAGCGGTTTTGTCAGAGCAGGATATTGAAAAACTGATTGCGGATCATGCTGCCCTCCAAAGTGAAAATGCTGTCCTGAAAGAAGAACTTGCGCAGATGCAGGAACAGATGGTATGGCTGAAAAAGATGATGTTCGGAAGAAAGACGGAACAGAGCTCAGTCATCATGGATAACGGTACACAGCTCCCGCTGTTTCCCGGAATGCAGACTCCGGCTGTAAAGAAAGCAGATGAAACTGTGACTGTTCCGGAGCACAAGCGCAAGAAAAAGCGTACCCACGATGACTGGATGAGCGCACTTCCTGTCGAGGAGATTGAGCATAAGGAAGAACATCCTGTCTGCGAGAAATGCGGTTCTGAAATGGAAGAGATTGGCAAAGAGAAAGCATATGATGAGCTGGTCTATACACCTGCACAATACCGTATCCGCCGGCACATCGTTTACACCTATAAATGTCCGGAATGCGGCGAGAATCCAGAGCATGACGATGATTCAGCCGCAGAAATCGAACGCTGCAATATCCGCCGTGCTGCATATCCGAAGCCGATGATCCCGGGAAGCTTCTGTTCCCCGGAGCTGCTTGCACATATCGTGTATGAAAAATATGCAAAGGCTGTCCCGCTGCACCGGCAGGAAAAGGATCTGGCATCAAAGCATATCCCGCTGCTGAAAGCGACGATGTCCAACTGGGTCGGAGCTGCCGCAGAGCAATGGTGCCAGCCGGTTGTGCTGAAGATGCGCGAAATGCTGCTTGCCGGAAATGTGATTCATGCAGATGAGACCAGACTGCAGGTGCTGCATGAGGAAGGCAGGAAAGCGACCACAAACTCACAGATGTGGGTATATGTGAACGGAAAGCTGAATGACCGCAGCATTGTTATTTTCGATTACCGGCCGACCCGGAAAGGTGCCAATGCACAGGAATTCCTGAAAGGATTCCACGGTTATCTGGTGCGGGACGGGTTCAGCGGATATCATAAAGTGACCGGAGTCAGACACTGCGGATGCATGATTCATGTCCGGCGGGGCTTTGTGGATGCGATGCCAAAAGACCGCAAATCGCAGCATTCGTCGGTCGCCGCGGATGCGGTCAGATATTTCGACCGTATCTATCATGAAGAAAGTCTGCTGAAGGAACTGTCGGCAGAAGAACGATACAAGGAACGTCTCGCAAAGATCAAGCCTTTGCTGGACGAGCTTTTTGCGTGGCTTGAAACGGTACCTGTCAGCGGAAAAGGAAAGCTCAGCGATGCAGTCCGTTATGCGCTGCATGAAAAGCCGAACCTGTATACTTTTCTTGAGAGCGGCGATGTCCCGCTTGACAACAACCGCGCAGAGAATGCGATCCGTCCGTTCGCGGTCGGGCGTAAGAACTGGATGCACTGCAATACGGCAAACGGCGCATCGTGGACTGCGATCCTCTATTCGATTCTGGCAACTGCACATGCGAACGGGATAGATGCAGAGCGCTACCTGACAGACCTGTTCTCACAGCCTGCCGGGACAATCATTCTGCCTTTTGATTCGTAAACCACCATCC
>JAKSPK010000083.1 GCA_024404875.1 Oscillospiraceae bacterium | reverse complement strand
GCCTGCCTGGCATACTGCCTTGCCCAGCGGGCAAACATTCTCTTTTCAGCACCTGCCAGCTTGATTTTCTGAATACCCGTGATCGTTGCGTAAGTCAGACCGCTTGCTTTTGCGGAAAGGTCCATTTTCTCGCGGGTGATCTTCATCTGGGCAAAGGTCGTAATGAGTGACAGCAGGATCGTTGCCGCCGTAACCGCCAATGCCGGGATAACGAGGGACGGTGCGAAAGCAAAAATCTGTCCGATGTAAATGAGAGAAAACAGCGAGGTAAGTCCTGTTGTACCGATCGTATTGAACAGCATCGAGCATAGTGACTGCACATAGGCTGAACGCTGAGACAATTCACCGGAGGAATACTGTCTGAAATAGGACGTCGGCAAGCTCAGAATGCGATTCATCACCGCCGCCTGCACCGCGACATTCTGTTTGATACCAATGCGAGCGTTGATCAGGCTCTGGAATGCGCCGAAGCACAGCCTGCTTATGGAAAAGCACACCATGAACACCGCAAGAGACAGCAGCACCTGCAGGCTGCCGGATTCCAGCACCTCGCCGAAAAGCCACTTCGTAAACAGCGGCGAAAGCAGACCCAGTGCGGCAGAAATGCCCATCATGGCCAGATACATCACGATGTCGGAAAGGCTCATCTGCTGCACCATGAATTTCAGCAGATCTGCCACGGTCAGCGCCTTAAGCGGAAGCGGCTCATAGAAGCACACCGCCTCAGCGTCGAGTAGCTGTTCGGTTTTCCTGTTCAGCTTGCACTGTGTTCCGGTCTTGATGTTGATCAGCTTATATCCCGAAAACTTACCGGGAATCAATGCAACGGCGGAGCCGTCCTCCTTCAGCGTGCCGAGCATAGCGCCCACAGCATGGTGGTACCAGCCCTTATCCAGCGTGACGCTGCGGCTCTTGATACCAAAGGGGCGCATACGGTACTCGATCTGCTCGTCCAGCGTTTTGATCTGCGGAGGAAGCTTATCGCTCTTCGCCTTGCAGTGGTAATATTTTAATATTTCTTCGATAGCGGAACCGGCAATTTCGTCCTGACTGAGCGCATCGCGCAGGCGATTGCCCATGACGGCATTGGCAATGGAATCCAAGGCGTCCTCAAAATCAGCGTTATCGGACTGCGCACGATACTGCAGCTGTTCTTCAAACCAGCTCATTTTTACGACACCCCCTTATTCCGCGCTGACAAGATCGCGGTAGATCTTGCTGTGTTCCATCAATTCGCTATGCGTTCCGCGATCCTTGATCTCACCGTGTTCCATCACAATGATCTCATCGCAGGAACGAATGGTCGAAAGTCGGTGGGCAATGACGATGCAGGTAATGCCTCTTTCACGGATCGCCTGAACGACCTCATACTCCGTCTTGGCATCCAGCGCGCTGGTGGCCTCATCCATGATGACGATCGTCGGATCCTGCGCAAGCGCTCTGGCGATCTCCATGCGCTGTCGCTGACCGCCGGAGAAATCCTTACCGCCTTCCAGCAGCTTATGCTGATAGCCCTTGGGGCGCTGCATGATATCGTCATGGATCTGCGCGTCATGCGCGGCGAGAATCATTTCAAAATCCTCAATGCTCTCGTCCCACATCTTGATATTGTTTGCGATGGTATCCTCGAAAAGGATGATATCCTGATCGACCACCGCCAGCGATCCGCGGAAAACATTCTTCGGGATCTGCTTCATCGGTCTGCCGTCAAACAGGATCTCTCCGCTCCACGGCTGATAGAGTCCGGCGATCAGCTTGGACATGGTGGATTTGCCGCAGCCGGAAGCGCCGACAATGGCAACGCTCTTTCCCGTAGAAAGCGTCATGTTGAAATCCTTGATCAGCGGCTCTGCCAGGGGCGAATAGCCGAACACAAGGTTTTTGATCTCCACATTACCCGAAAGCTTCGTGCTTTCATCGTTTTCACCGCTCTCGTCAAAAACGATGTCGTCGGGATATTCCATCACATCGTCCACGCGCTCCATCTGCGTGCGCATTTCCTGCAGCGTCTGACCTGCGGAAACCAGCGTCATGGCAGGCGACATGAACGAGCTGAGGAAGCCCTGAAACGCCATGACCATACCGACGGTAAACTTACCCTGCATGGTCAGCCATACGCCGAGAAACAGCACGGCATTATTGGCAAGGGTAGAAACGAACTGCGGGATCATGCCGAGGTACTGATCCATCTTCTGGAACTTCACCTGCTGCGTATTGACGCTGGCCTGATAGCCCGACCACTTCTTGAAATAACCGCTTTCTGCGCCGGA
>JAKSPK010000082.1 GCA_024404875.1 Oscillospiraceae bacterium | reverse complement strand
GCGCTGAATGTCATGCTCTCCGGCAAAGGCGATAAAACAGCGGCAATTCAAAGGCTGCAAGCGCTGGCAGACGAGCAGGACAACTCCGTGATCTCGAATCTGGTCAGCGAAATCGGCAATGGAAACGGGTAAGGAAGGGGTCTGGGGATTCGCCCCAAATGCGGAGCAGAAAAATGAGCCCTCTGGATTTTGAATCCAGCCCGATTCAGTAGTGGATGTGCGAGCGTCCACTACTGACATTGGGTGAACATAGGTGCTAAAGTACCGAAACGGTAGGTCAGGTGAGAAAGAGAGGGGGAAACACACATGGAAAGGTTTAGTATCAGCTTTACGCTCGGAAAAGCAAGTGCGGCGCACGGTGCAAATGTCAATCATAATAACCGGAAGTATCTCGCGGACAACATCAATCCGGCGGAGACTTCAAAAAACATCAGCTACAAGATGCAGTCAGTGGAAAGTGCATATGAAGAACTGTTCGGTGAAGCGGTTGCGGAGTATAATGAACGGCAAAAGCGCCCCTGCCGCCGGATTGCAGACTACTATTCGCACATTGCAAACGGGCATCGGGAGGAGCCGCTCTATGAAGCGGTGGTGCAGTTTGGTGATTGCCGGACGGTGCAGCCGGGTACGCAGCGGTGGTATGCGGCGCGGACATTGCTCAATGATTACATGACTGACTTTCAGCAAAGGAATCCGAATCTTTATGTTTTCAACGCGGTCATGCATCTGGATGAAGCCTCGCCTCACCTGCACATTGATTTCATTCCGTTCTATACACAAGCAAGGCAACGCGGATTGAAAAAAGGCGTGTCGATGCGGGCGGCGCTGATCGAGCAGGGATTTGTTCCGGAGAATAATGGCAAGAACCAGCTGACCTTGTGGGAGGAATCGGAACGGAAAGAAATGGAGTATATCCTGCACCGGCGCGGATTTCTGCGCGAGGACAAGCACGCCGACTATGCGCACATGAGTGTGGGAGAGTATAAATCTTTACAGGATTCTCGGAAAATGGAAGAGATGCTTCGGCAGCGGCAGACGATTTCCAAAGGCGAGACGACCAGAATGGAAATCTACCGGCTGAAAGAAGAATTGCAGGCATCACAGCAGACAATCAGGCAGCTTGAACAGGAAAAGAAATCAGAATACAAGATGTTCTTCTACGCAACAGATGATAAGCAGGCATATGTGATGCAGCAGTTGGAGCAAATGGGTATCCCGTTCCGTGAGACAGAGAATGGCTTTGAAGCGCAGGAGTGCTTTATGAAAACGATCCGCAGCATCGAAAGCCACTATCATGCACAGCCGGTTTCGCATCGGGAACAGCTTCGTGAAGACATCGACCGCTGCTTGACGCGGGCGATTAGTTTCAACGACTTCCTGAAAAGACTGCACGATGAGGGGTACAGTATCAAACAGGGCAAGTATCTCGCGGCGAGGCATTGGCACGGCGAACGGTATATCCGGTTCAAGTCGCTCGGAGAGGAATACAGTGAAGCTGCTCTGCGCGGTTTGCTTGATGAGAAACTGGCATTTGAAAAGAAGCTGGCAGCGAAAACCGAAGAAGCCAAAACAAAGCAATCCCCCAATGTCATGGTGCTGCTGACGGCAAGAGGATATATGGATTCGTTTATCACATATCGTTTGCCGATTCATAAGCTCCGGCCGAACAGACCGCTCACATGGGTGAACGATGCCGAGCTTGACCGGATTCTCTCTTTGAATGCTGCGCTCAATAAAGGAGAAACGCTGGATTCCATGCGCAGACGGTTCACGGAGCTGACAGGGCAGGAAGCCGACTTGCAGCGTACATTGGAGCATCACGAGAGTTTGTTCGCCGATCCGAACGTGCTGCAACCCGTCCGCGATGAACTGGCACAGGTTCAGGAGCAGCTGAAATCTGCATCCGATATGCTTATCATGGCAGAGAAGATCATGAACGGCACCTATGTGCAGGATATGCTGAACAATGTGTTTGACCGCAAACGCTCGGAGATTATTCCGAACGGATACTACAACGCAAATACGGGGGTGAGACGAAGATGAATTCACACGAATTTTGCATAACAGACCGACATGAAACCGATAATAGACTGAGAAAGGGGCTGGCAGAATTTGCTGATTTACAACAGAGAACCGCAGGGATTCATCGAAGTGTGGATGACGAACGAGGAACAGGAGACAACCGATCGAAAGGCGATGACCACGCAGATTCTGGAAGAAGCCGGTTATCCGAAAAAGTGCAAGGTCGTCTATTTCCTTTCAGGCAGCGCCGACTTGACCGACTGCATGAGCGGTCTGATGCGTAAAAATGTGAGGG
>JAKSPK010000081.1 GCA_024404875.1 Oscillospiraceae bacterium | reverse complement strand
GTCACAAGGTCACATACTCCATTTCGATCGGCGAATCGCTGCTGAAAGATGTGGTGCAGGCTGACCACTGGTATCAGGGATGGATCAAGTTCTGGGAGAATGTCGGCGCGGGCGAAACACGGCACAACTACACCTACATTATCTCGCAGGATGCTGTCAAAATGTTCTATCCGCACGCCGTGTTCCCGTCCGAAACAGCCGTGCGGTTTGAGGATCACGCTTTTGGCAATCCGACTTCTGCCCTGACATTCAATCCGACCATTGAGATTATCCTCTGGCAGCCTTATTTCCTTGCCATGAAAGCAATCGCATACATGATCTTCGTGGTGACAATCGGGCGGTTGTTTGAGTTGTCTGTGTATACCATTTTTGCCCCATTGCCCATTGCGACTTTCGCTTCGGATACCACACATGATGTGGCAAAATCGTTCATCAAGAACTACATTGCAACAGTCATTCAGATCGCGGTGATTGTGGTCATGTTTATCGTTTATCTCGCTGTTGCGCAGTATTTCGCTAATCATACATCCGGCTTGTCATCGCTGAAACTGATCCAATTCATAGCACTCATTTCTCTTGGATTAGGTGTTATGAAATCCGGCAACTGGGCGAAGAAAATCTGCGGCGCAGCATAAGGAGGTGCGTCATGTTATCTATGAAGATTCCTGCGGAGATTCAGGAATACAAATCAAAACTCATTTTCGGGCTGTCGGCAAGGCAGTTCTTTTCAATCGCCGGTGCGATTCTGGTCGGTGTGCCGATCGGCGTTTTCGGGCGCGGGCGCATCTCCGGCGATGTGCTGCCGTGGTTCGTGATTGTTGCCGTGATGCCGTTCTTTGCGTTCGGCTTCTTCACATTCAAGGGAATGCGTTTTGAGGAACTCGTCAAAGCGATGTGCAATATGTGGTTTCGTCCGCAGATTCGTGTTTACGAGGATGCGGATGGATTCTTTCAGCAGCTGCATGAAGAAATCATTGAGCAGGAAATCGTGCGGCAGAGAATCAGCAGCGGAGAATATGAGGAGGTGCAAGAATGATTCATATATTACGGTTCCTGGCGGGACTGTTTCGCAAGAAGCCCAAACGAGTCAAGCGGACAACAATTCAGACACAGCCCTATGAACGGTTCGTCAGCAATCATGTGATGCTGAATGCTGCGAATGTAAAGGTCGGGAGCGAAACGGTCAGCCTTTACAGCAAGTCGTATCTGATCGAGGACATCAATTACTCTGTTCTGACTGAGGACGAGCAGGAAGTCAAGCTGCGGCAGTTTTCTGAGCTGCTGAACAACTTTGACAGCACGGTTTCCGTGCAGATCTCGCTTGTCAACTTGCCGATGAACCGCGCCGAATCTGAGCGTCTGATGCTCCATGCACGCGGTGACGGTCACGATCACCAGCGGCAGGAGTTCAATTCGGTTATCCGCAGCAAGGTCATGGAGGGACAAAAGGGACTGCGCTGCCGGAAGATTATCACGGTGACGGTTTGCGCGGTGGACTTTGAAACCGCCAATACCCGACTGTATAACTTTGAGCAGCGGCTCAACCGCAGTCTGGCGGTGATCGGCTCAAAAGCAACGCCGCTGACGGCAAATGACCGTGTCCGCTTCATGGCGGATATTCTCTGTGATGTGGATAAACAGATCGAGAAATGCTCACGATCTGAGCTTGACCGTCAGGCAGAAAAGCAGCTCTGCTGTCCGGATTCATTTGAATTCAAAAAGGACTTCTTCATGATCGGCGATAAATATGCCCGCTGCATCTATATCAAGCGGCTCGGTTCCGAAGTCACGGACAATCTGTATCCGGAACTGCTGGAGCTCAATCTGCAAACGGTCATCTCCGAGAATATCGACTTTGTCGATCAGGCGGAGGCTTTGCAGCTCGTGCAGCGCAAGCTGACCGACATGAAGCAGGAGGAAATAAATAAAAAACGCAAGAGCGCGGAAACCGCGAAGGGCGCGTACATTGATCCGATCGAGGGAACGGCGCTGGAAACGGACAAGCTCGAAGCAAAGGCGTATCTGGAAAAGCTGCAAAGTCACAATGTGAAGATGACGCGGGTGCAGTTTATCATGATGATTCTGGCGGACAGCATGGACGAGCTGGACGCGGCGACAGATAAGGTTCAGACGGTGCTGCGCGGGCGGCAGATCGAAATGTCCAATGCACCGTACCGGCAGGAGGCTGCCTTTGATTCCTGCCTGCCGATCGGCAATTCCTGCGGCATCGACAAAGAGCAGAATATTCAGGTGCGGCGCACGCTGGATACGGACAGTACCGCGATTTTCATGCCGTTCAATTCGCGTGAACTGATGCACGAAAACGGCATCTACTTCGGGCAGAA
>JAKSPK010000080.1 GCA_024404875.1 Oscillospiraceae bacterium | reverse complement strand
CGGTCATGAACTGCATCCGGACGGCAATGTGCTTGACGAGCTTCACGCTGACGCTTCCGTCCCTGATGCAAAGCCCGATCTGCCGGTTCCTGATGCTCCGGACATTCCGGATATGCCGAAGTCCGTGCCGAGAGGGGCGAGAAGATGAGTCAGAAGCTGACCGTCCCGCATCCCCGAAAGAAAATAGACAAGACAACCCTGATCGTGCTGAGCGTGATCGGGGTTGTGCTATTGATCGGCTGTGTTATTCTTGGTGCTGCCTTTGATTACGCCCTCGGCGCGGACGGCTCGATTGACGGCAGCAAGATCAGTCCGGCATTTCGCTATGTTACCTCGCATCCGGAAGTAATAATTTCGGCAATCACGAAAAAGGACGGTTATGCGCCGAAAATGCTGTTTGTCGGTGTCTGTGTGATCGGAATCTTCGCCCTGTATAAGTACAGCGAAGAACCGAAGCGCCTGCACCGGCGCGGAACAGAGCACGGCTCTGCGAAGTGGGCGGATGAAAAGGAAGTCCGGGCGCTCGCGGAAAAGGAGAAGAAGCCGTATCAGCTCGCGCTGCGAGATGAAAACGGCGGGTATCTCTACGACGACAGGGGCGAATTCGTCTGCGCTGAGGTTGATTACAACATCGTGTTGGCGAAGGATGTCTACCTTGCTCTGAACACGAAGCAACACAGGTTGAACCTGAACACGCTGGTGATCGGCGGCTCAGGTTCCGGCAAAACGCTGTTCTGGGTTATTACCAACATCCTTCAGCTCAATACCTCATTTGTCATTACAGACCCGAAGGGCGAAATCTATCAGGCGACAGCGAAGCTGCTGCAGGAAGCGGGCTACGAAGTCCGCGTGTTCAACACGATTCAGATGGAACACTCGCACAACTATAACCCGTTCCATTACATCTATGACCACAACGGCGATCTCTGCGAGGACAATGTCAAGAAAATGGCGGATGTGCTGTTTCAGGCGACAAAGGGCGACGGCGAAAAGGACGATTTCTGGAGTCAAAAGGGACAGACTGTGATTTTGGCGCTGATGTTTCTTCTGATTGAGCAGTCGGAATATGACGCGCTATTTGATGAGAACGGAAAAATCCTTCCCGGCACACGGGATGAGACAAACCTCAATTTCTACGCGATCACAGAGAAGATGCGCGGATTGCAATATCCGCCGCAGGGTTCGCAGAAGCCTGACGGATTCTTCCTGACGCAGAATCCCGGCGAGAGTGATGCTGAGTTTACAGCGCGGCAGGAGAAAGGATTCCTCTGCCCGCTGGACCGCGAGTTTCTGGAATTGCAGCGCCGCAAACCGGATACACTTGCCTATCGCTTATACAAGGAGATCCGCAACGCACCGGAGGAAACGGGTCAATCGTTTGTATCGAGTGCAAATGTAAAGACATTCTGGTTCAATCTGCGGAACCTCAAAAACCTGACCTGCTGCGACAATGTGCATCTGGAAACGCTCGGCGATAAGAAGACGGCGCTGTTCATTATCATTTCTGCGACCAACGCCACCTACAACTTCCTCGCATCCATGATGTATACGCAGCTTTTTGACACGCTCTCCAATCATGCGAACTTCAAATACCACGGTACGCTGCCGTGTCATGTGAGATGCCTGATGGATGAGATGGCAAATATCGGGCAAATCCCTGACTTCGATAAAGTAATCGCCTTTGTAAGATCTATGGGAATGTCGCTGAATGTCATTATCCAAAACCTCGCACAGTTAAAGGCTCGATATGAGAAAACATGGGAGGTCATCACCGGAAACTGCGATTCTACGATCTTTCTGGGCGGAAAGGAGGAAACCACGCTCAAATCCATTTCGGAACAGCTCGGAAAGGAAACGATTGATGTCAAGGGACAGAACCGGACAAAAGGCAAGCAAAGCAGCACTTCCGAGAACAATTCTATCCTCGGCAGAGAACTGATGCAGCAGAACGAGCTTGCGACCATGCCGATCAGCGATTGCATCGTCATGATACGCTCCAAAAATCCGGTCTATGCCGCCAAGTATCCGGCGTTCGATCACCCGAATTTCTGCTTCACCGGTCTGTCTGATGATGAAAACCGTGCAGATATTACGCAGATCCGCTCGGTATCTGTTGCGGAGTTTGAAGCGGAACAGAAAGCGAAAAGAGCAGAGGTAATTCGGCAGATCAGGGAGGCTGCCAAAGCAAAGAAACCGGCTGAAAAACCGGATGAGGTGCTCTATGCCGCACAGGAACTGGTAGTGACTGCCGAAGAAATCCCTACAAGCTACGAAGATATTCTGGACATGGATTCAGAAATATCTTCTGTTGCTGACAGCGAAATCTATGCCGACAATACCCATTACTACGGTATCCCCGATGATGTAATCGAGAGCCGGGATATGGGTGAAGCGATCAGACAGAGAGAGGAGGATGATGCAGATGCAGATGCAGAAGCAGAGATACCCGCCGCGGTAATTGATGAGGATGGCGAAATATCAATTCCAGCGGAATCGGATGAATTTGAAATCGACATACAGTACGGCGATCCTGAAGAAAACCCGGAGCAAAATGTCGATCTGACTCATTCCGATGTGAAAGTTCGCATCCTGACA
>JAKSPK010000008.1 GCA_024404875.1 Oscillospiraceae bacterium | reverse complement strand
AATCCCTCAACAGTGGACGGCAGTATAAACAAATCCATTGCCTGGTAATACAGCGGAACATTCATCTGTCTGCCGGCAAAAATCACAGAATCTGCAATGCCCATTTCATCGGCTGTTTTCTGCATCTTCGGAAGCAGCTCACCGTCTCCAACCAACAGCAGCTTTGCATCCGGAACGCTTTTTTTCAGCTCACGGAAAACTCCCAGCAGATATTTATGGTTTTTGACTTCCACAAAACGGCCGACATGACCGACAACCAGTTCGGAACCAAGGCCAAGCTGCGCACGAATCTGCTGACGCTGTTCAGGATTATATCGGAAGCGTTCAGCATCCACAGCATTCCGAATGATACGCACCTTGCCTTCCCGCACCATCTTTTCCGGATACAGATTCAGCGCAGCCAGTTCAGAGCAGGCACATAAGTCCGTTGCATAATGCGGAAGAAGCGGCTTAAATAAATTAGCGAAAAAGCGCTTTTTGGCTGAATAGATGCCGGCACTGTGTGAATGCGTAATGATCTGCTTTACCCCGGCTTTTTTGGCCGCAAATGCACAGCAGAGCACCGGAAAAAATGATCCGATATTGATGTGAACGGCGTCATAATGATGCTCCTGCAAAAAATGCTTCAGCTTTTTGGCAACTGCCAATGCACGCTTGATTCCGTCCGACTGAATATTCAGGCAGAATAACTGACCGCCTTTGGCTTCAAAATCTGCACGGTAATCTTCAAAGCACTGATTTTTTAACGCCAAATAATCAAAATGAATGATGCTTTCATCAACTCTCGGGCAGTAATTATGCAAACAAGCAACAATTCCCCCACTTAATGCCTTTCCATTTTCATCTTTTCGAAAACCGCCGGCAATCTGCAGCACACGAACCTGTTTGGAAACCGTACCCATTTGCATAATCCACCTTTCACTTATTAAAGATCCACACTGGCAATCCGAGGCTCAAAGCAGCAGCAGGGGCGTATCGAAACAATTCGCACGCCGCTGGCACGCTGCGGTCCGACTTTCATAAAGGTTGCGAGAACGGAATGCTTGCCGTGCAGACCCAACGGCCCGACATCAGTTTCATTGATCCGTCTCGTGATTTCTTCTTCCAGGTCGCTTTGCCGGTCATAATCGCCGTAAACCTGTGCTTCCATCATCAGAGAGGCTGCCTCGAACTGCGAGCGTCCGATCCCGATTGCAACGGTGCACGGCGTACAGCCAAGCTGTGCGACTCCTTCCGAGGCTCTGGCAACGATCTCGTCGATCACTGTCTGCAGCGAATGTCTGTGGAACACCCGGTAAGTAATTCCGCGAATCGCCGGCCCGCCGCCCTGCATGATGATATGCAGGCGCAATACATCTCCCTCAACACGCTTGATGAGCAAAGGAGAAGGTTCAACACCTTCTGAACGCGGATCAAGACCAGCTGACTGATCCAACCGCTGCTTGTCATCGCCGAGAATTCCCATTGGACGGCCGGGCATTTCCTTCAGACCCTGCCTGACACCTTCCTCAATATCCGCGATCAGCTCAGCGGAAAGCGTGCGATTGCCGCCGATTTCCAGAAATAAATGCGGGATTCCTGAATCATCACAAAGCGGGCTGTGGTTTTTATCTGCCACAATCGCATTTTCGAGGATGCTCTCCAGTACCCACTTGGAATGCTCGTTTTCTTCCTCAGCGATTGCCCGCTGATAAGCACGAATTTTCCCTTCTGAAAAAGAGGTACCCGCTTTCACGAGTGTCTGCTTCACCAGTTCTACCGTACTCATATTTCCGCTCCTCATTTGTAGATTGACTCACCGTGTGCCGCAGCTACGATGGCAGTAAATCCTTCAACCTGCAGCTCATGTAATGCTTCCATGCCCTCTTCAGGATAAGCGACCACACGGCGAGAACGAATCTGGCTCTCAAGCAAAGCTGTCACCGGCGGAATCACAGCATAGATCGAATCATTCTGATCCAACAGCCGCACAGTTTCCTCAGAGAGCTTTCCTTTTCCCAAATGAATCCGTACGCCCAGCTTGGAAAGCGGGCCGATCGATGATTCAATTTCCAGTTTATTGCTTGATGTCGGACCGACACCGGCAGGACTCACCGCTGTATGGAAGACAACGCTCCCTTCCAGAGGAATATCCTCGCCGCCTCCGGATTCCTTCAGTGCAACCAGCTTCGGGAGAACTGCATCTCGTCCTGTGTATATGGGACCGCAGATCGTGATTTTATCACCGACACGCAGCTGCTGTATCACTTCTCTCGTGATGGGCGTTGTAATAGTCATTTCTATTCACCTTCATTACACTGTAAACAATGTGAGATATTTCTGCTCATTTTCGATGACACCGTATGCCTTGGCACGCATCAGAATCCGCTCGGCCCAGTTCCGATGCGGACCGATTTCATTCATTTTATTGGAATTCGCACTCTTGATTACGCCGCCGGAGGTATTCATGATCTGATATGCATCATCATATTCTTCTTCCGTTACAGCCAGCATTCCGTTCACGAAATTCAGATGCGACGGGTGGATAATCGTTTTGCCGATAAATCCATTCGCTTTATCCAGAACCAACTCGCGCAGCAAGCCGTCAACAGCATCATTCACAATTTTTTCTCTTTTGATCAGGGTTGTGGTAAAATCAAAATCCGGAAGCTCTTCCCATCTCATCTTTTTTGCTGCACGAAAATACTCCCAGACCGGTCCGGATACTGTATAGTCATTATCACGGGAAAATACATTCAGAATATCAGACAGACAGTCTCTCACAGGCATAATATCATAGATGGTATAGTTTATGCCGCGGCGCACACCAAAGCACGAAGAAAAATCTGTTCCGCCGACACGCACATTCAGCACCAGTTCTCTGTAGTGATCCAGGATCTGCTTGATCCGGCTCAGTTCTTCGATTCTTGTTTCCTTGAATGCCACCTTGCGGTCCTCTAAAATCGGCATTCCGTATATGATCTCTCCGAACTGCTCATTCAGTTCCTTCAGATGTGAATAATATGCCTCACCGTTTTCAGAATTAAATTTCGGGAAGTTGAAAGCCGTGATCAAGTGAATATGCTCCGGACGAAGCATCGCAGAAAAATGCTTGAACTGCTCAATATTTCTGACACGGAAAATCAGCAGCGGAATCTCTTCTTCCTTCAGCTCACCCTTCGCAATGCTGCTGTTCAGAGCATCGAGCAGCGCAATCGAATTCTGTTCTGCTGCCGGCACATCCTCAAGCTTGCAGGCATCTTCAAAACACATTACCATAGAAGTCAGGCCCTGATACTTATGCGTGAGGATTGCTGAAAAGAAATCCTTCGTACCGGGCATATACATTGTTGCACCAAGACAGCATTGCAGCAGAGATCTGTCTGTATACTTGTTGAACTCTACCGGAGGGTGAACAAATGCAAAATTCGGATTATTAAGATGATGCCTCATTTTATTTGATCATTCCTTTCTTGGACCAAACCGCATCCGGCATGTATTCGTCAATCATGCGTTTCACAAGCGAAACCTGCTTTGCACGAAGCTTCGCATCCGAAACGGTGCTGTCCCAGCTATGAGTCTGTGCAACTGATCCGCCTGTCTTGAGATAAATCGGCGCTGCGACCCGAATCATCTCCGGCACCTCATAATGACGGATGAATCCGCCGGTTGATTTCGGATTTTCAGTATGAATATCAATCGGAATATCAATAGCCTGACGCATAGCACCCAGCATCTGAAGCTGAATATCGCGAACAGGGTTGATGGAATTCGCACCCAAAAGCTCCAGAACCTTTGCAGCGCAGGGATTTCCGTGACCCGCGTGTGCTGACACCTTGAAATGGCACTCTGCAGGAATCTCTCCGGCTTTACGCATCTCATTCAGCAGCCAGAGACAGCCTTCATCATAGACAAGAAAAGAATGGCAGCCCAGCGATGCAGCACGCCTGACATCTTCAACTGCACGGAGAACCTGTTCCTGTCCGCGCAGGCGATATCCCATACGCACACCCTCCGGTGTGTTGACAGACGCACTGGTATCTGTCGTAGCACGCGGTCCGATCGCAAGAATCAGATCGGTCTGAGCCGCTTTTGCCAGAGACACCATTCTGGAAATCTCGCTGTCTGTCAGCATCATGATTCCTTTGGTCTGTGTCACACGATGCAGATATAATCCATATTTGTCAATCTCTTCCAGCAGCGCTTCCATAACAGCCGGTCCCTGGATTCCGGGCACTTCAAAACGATACTGACCTCCGTCAGAAAACCGTTTTTCGGAAGTAGTCAGCTGATAATCATCTCCTGCCGGCATTCCGATCTTCTTCAAAAATTCTCTGGTCGATTGTATTCCGTTCATAATGAACCTCCTATAATGATTCCTTAAAGACCGAACGAATCATTGATCCGTTCTTTGCTTTATCATCGCTTACTGTTTTGATTCGTCAATATCAGAAAAGTGCCGGGATAAAATACCCCGGCACACTAAAATCTCTGCGAGGGGGGCACATATCTGTGCAGAATCAAAGCCATTGGTTCTGTGTATCCGATTGGCACAAATCCTTACAGTTGCTTCAGATACTCTGCGTGATCTTCGTCCCGTAGCACTGCTTCAACTGAAGAAGCCGCAGCTCCCATATTTGCATATTGCATCAGGCTTTCCACCTTGGCACAAAGCTCTTCCTCTGACAAAGGATTTTCAGGCTCACCTTTTGCATACTCGATATGTTCTGTCAAGACTGAACCGTCATTCATATGAATCTCTACACGCGCAGCCCGCTTTGTACGATCCTGCGTAAGTACCTCATCCTCAAGCACTTCTGCTTTCGCTGTCAGGGCAAGCACATCCGGATCTGTAACGACAGCATCTGTAAACACGGAAATGTCATTTATTCCGTATAACAGGGCTGTTGCAATACAAAAAGGAATACTCAGCTTGGCTGAGGAGGCATTATAAATCTTGGTATGATCGTGCCCTTTTACAGCAAGCTGGTAAGTATACACAATTATCCTGGAAATATCCTGAACTGCAAATGCAGAGGATCGGCGAAGGTTTAATGCGGCATCCACCGGCGCATGACAATGACGGCAGGATGAATGTACCTTTACATATATCCGCTCGATTTCAAAGTATTCTGCAGCTTTGCACAGCTGTTCATTTGAGAATGACTTTGAAAAAATCCGAAAGAATCCGCGTTCGCCGTTGAGAATATCCTGCGGAGGTTCTAATCCGCTCACGCCCCACTGCGCCGCTGCCAGACCATTCATAGCAGCATTACCGATATTATACGGCTTCAATTCGGAAGCCTGTTCCTGAATTTCCAGAAGGCCGGATGCTGCGGTTACTGCTGCTGCAAGCACTGTTCCCATTTGCCGCGGCGTATACCGAAGCGCGAATGCCGTTCCGATGGCCGCACCGATCGTTCCGCAGGTGCCGGCAGTATGAAAGCCCATTTTTTTATGTGAAGGCTGCATTGCAATCGCGATTCTGCAAGCTGCTTCATATCCCATGATAATACCCGTCAGCAAATCATTCAGCGAAACGGAGTATTCATTGAAAGCAGAATACAGTGCCGAAATAATCGGCCCTCCGAGATGAATCATGGCAAAACGCTGCCCGTCATCCAGTTCCAGCATATGCGACTGAAAACCGTTCAATAAAGCGGCAGTTTTACCGTCTGTTTTTTTTCCGGTACCGATGACCGGAACCACGCCGTTCGGTAAATGTGCCTTCACTTCCTGCAGTTTATCCTGTGCACAATAAGCACCGCCCACAGCAGCCCCGCAGTAATCAACGAGACACTCCCGCGCTTTTTTCAGAATCGCCGGTGTAATCTGTTCCTTCTTCTGAAACAGATAAGTGATGAACTCTTCTGCAACTCCTGTCATGGCTTCTCCTTACATCGTATAAAGGCAGTGTGAGATTGCGGCCAGATCGCCGCGGTCATACAACTGTATATTTTGCATTGCCATACGCATCATTCGTGCAAACGAGTCATATGTAACACCGCTGATATGAGGTGTCAGGATCACCTGATCAAGTGCCCGTAACTCCGGATCATTCAGCGGTTCAGTTTCATACACATCCAAACCGGCAAACGCAATCTTGCCGGATCGTAATGCATCACACAACGCTCTTGTATCAATCAGCCCGCCTCTGGCAGTATTCACAATCACCGCGCCGTCACGCATCATTCCGATTGTTTCAGCATTGACGATATGCCTTGTCTGTTCGTTCAGCGGACAATGCAGCGACAATATATCCGAATCCGCAAAAAGCTCCGGAAGCGAACAGTACTGCAATGCCAGTTCCGCCTCCTCGTCCGGAGATAAGCGCCGAACATCATAATACCGGATTTTTGCGCCAAATGCATTCAGTATTTTTGCAGCACGCCGAGATATATTTCCCATACCAACCAGACCGATTCGCTTATCTTTCAGTTCGTATGTCTGAATACCCTGTTCCTGCTTTTTCCAGATCCCGTTCTGCAGATTACGCTGAATCACCGGCAGTCTTCTGAGACAGCCGAGCATCAGCAATATCGTATGCTCCGCGACACTGTCTGCGTTGACGCCCTGATTCACATACAGCGGAATATTTCTTTCCTGCATCAACTCCAGATCCAGTGAATCTAGGCCAACTCCTGTTCGCTGAATCATCGACAGCCGATTTGCCGCATCCAGTTCTTCTTTTCCGATACGAATCCTTCCGCTGCAAAGCAGATAGTCAGCATCCGGTATTTTGCGGATGAGATCCTCCTGCGTGACTTCATCCAGCATGACAAGCTGAAAACCTTCCGGAACACACTGCGAAACAATCTGCCGCGGCAGACCCGTATAGTGATTCGTTAATAAAATGGTTTTCATCTTTTGCTCATCCGATCTGCATCATGTCCGGCAGATGCACACGATTCAGATCAAACGGCATAGTATTCATCATCTGTCCGTCCGTATTGCATACCTTCAGCTGCTTCTGGATTGTATCAACTGTACGGAATGCTTCCTCGTCGCTGTCAGCAATAATGCTGAAGCGTCCGAAATGCTGGGACAATGTGCCGACCACCTTCGGATCAACAACATCGCCTTCATAGTAATACCGGAGAAAATCCTTAACTGCCGGAAGCTGCTTGGATTCTTCCAGTCCTTCGACAGAACCAATCGTTCCCGGCTCCAGGGGAACCATCAGCTTCACACCGATCTTTCCGCTGCAATTCACATCAATCTGCGCGATTTCTTCATCGGTACAGATCGGATCACCGACGGCATATCGGATCATCATCTGCATATCGTTGACTTTCGTAAGTGGTCCCGCCAGCTTATAGATCATACCGCCGCTCAGACGATAGCCCATTTCATGGAAGTAGATCTTCTCTCCCAACGGAAGCGCCTGGAAAAATACAATGCCGTTTTTCAGTCCCATTCCGGCAATCATGTTCCGGACATTCTGATCCATCTTTTCCAGATAGTATTTCGTGCGGACTGACGGCATTCTGGTAAACCCGCTGATCAGTGTTTTGCGGTTCACCGGGTCTACAATATATGTATCATTCAGCAGATACGGATAAGCAACACCATCGCGCAGCACATAACGCGCACAGAAAATCTCTCCGTGATTTTCGATAAATTTCTCTGCAATAATGCGCTTGCAGATGGATGCATCCATTGCATACTGATAGGCTTTCCGTACTTCCTGCCATGTATTGCAGACAGTAATTCCGGCAGAACTGCAGCCGTCAACAGGCTTCAGGATGATCGGATAGTCGATCTGCTGCAGTTCTTCATCTGTTGTTTGCTCCGTGATGGTATATTCAGGGGTGCAGTCTACATGATAATCACGGCAATACTGCTTAAAGACATCCTTATTTGCACAGCGATCCCACTGCTCCATTGTCGTATAACAAGGAAGACCGGCCTTTTCACAAAGCCGGATGAGATTGCGCAAATTAAACTCGCTCGGTCCGCAGAATGCACCGTCGATTTGTTTTTTCCGGATCACCTGCACAAGCGAATCGAGATCCGTTGTGCTGATCTGCAGGCTTTCGTCAGCAATTTCTTTCGCCACGCCGCTTGCCTTATCGTCAGTAACGATTGTATACAGCCCCATGCCTTTCGCAAGCTTCACGATATCCAGCGATGCAGAAGTTCCGCCTAACACAAGCAATTTTTTCATGAATTCAGACCTTCCCTTTTCATATTATCTCTCAGAATCATAAACGACTCTGATCGCAGCCGCTGCGCTTTCGCAGTCGGCCACTGCCGCGGCGGCATTATCATCCTGTGCAATTACAAAGCCGATTCTGTCTCCGCTGCTATGGATTGTGTGAACAGATGTACCTTCGCCGTGAACAATGCTGATCTGCTGAATACCGGGCATTGTCTCAGCTTCCCGGATTCCTTCGATCCTTTTCACACTTCCCTCTTTCTGAGGAAGATAGCGGATTGCAGATCCTTTCTCAAACTTCTGTTCCAGATCAGGCTTTTCGCCGATCGCGATATTGATTACACACGCTGTCATATCGATGCCGGTCGAAAGAGGCACCAGATGCGTCGTAATACAATCGCCGCCCATGCGTGCACCCAGCTCCACCATTTTGGGGCCGTCCGCAGTGATGATCATCTCCACATGAGCTGCTCCGTCTTTGATTCCGACTGCCGAAGCTGCCTGAGCAGCAAGACTTTTGATCTGCACGAGTGTCTCCTCAGGAAGCCGGCTGGGCTGACTGTGTCCCATCTCAACAAAATGCGGTGCGCCGGTCGTCAATTTGTCCGTGATCTGAAGAATATGCGCAGTTCCGTTTGTGACAATGACCTCAACACTCACCTCAGGGCCTACCAGATATTCCTCAATGATCACAGCACCGCCGCGGGAACTGCCGGCTGCATAATCATACGAAGCCTCCATTTCCTCAATGTTATTGTTCAATGCAACGCCGCGGCTTCCGGAATTGTCCGCAGGCTTGATGATGCAGGGGAACTGAACCCCGGCTTTGATTTTCTCAAATGATTCCCGGTTTTCTACTGCAAAATACCACGGATGCGCGACATTATGCTCCTCAAATGCCTGAATCATTTTGATCTTGTCTGTCGCTTTCACAGCAGTCTCTTTTGAAACGCCGTGCAGTCCCAACTCTTCACAAATCGCTGCAATCGTACGCACCGGCATATCGGTTGCAAGTGTCGCGACACCATCGGGCCGAAAGTCCTTTGCGACCTTGACTGCAAGCGGTATATCAATCGTGCTCACACAAAAAAACTCATCAGCAAACGGTATGCCTACAGCATTCGGATCCATATCCAATACGCCGACATACAACCCCATCTCTTTCGCCTTTTGAATCATAGGCAGCTGAAGGATGGATGCGCCGATAATCAGAATTCTTTTCATTTAGTTATCTCCGTCTGCTTTTTTAGAAGATTTTTCATGCGGTGCCGGTTCAATATGCAATTCGCCCGCCGCCACAGATTTATTGGCCACAAAGACATTTTTTCTTCCAATGACGGAAGTGATTGTCTGTCCAAGAATCTTGAGATCAAACCCCAGTGAAACATGATCCACATAATAGCAGTCATTTTTCACCTTTTGCTCAGAAGTGACTGTATTGCGGAAATATGCCTGATTATAGCCGGTAATACCCGGACGCACACGAAGCCGCTTCTGCTTTTCCGGCGGCAGATTTTCAATACCCGGATAATTGGTGGTCAGATGTGCACGCGGCCCTATCAGACTCATGTCTCCGATCAGCACATTCAAAAACTGCGGGATCTCATCCAAACTGGTTTTGCGCAGAATTTTTCCGACTCTCGTCATACGGGTATCATTTTCACCGTTAAAGGTCGAGCCGTCACTATTGCGGATATCCGGTGAATTCACCTTCATACTCCGAAATTTGAACATCTTGAAAAATTTGCCGTCTTTGCCCAGCCGCGGTGCATTATAGAATGGAGAACCCGGATCGTCAATGATAATAATCGGAGAAATAATCACTATGGCAATTATCACAAACGGCAGAACGATCAGACTCACAATGATGTCAAGGAGCCGTTTGAACAACTTTTCATACATAAAAATTTTATCCCTTCATTTTCAAATCTCGGATATGCACCGACGGAAGCACTCTGCCACATAATCCGCATCTTCATCCTTCAGGCAGGTATGCAGGGGCAGCGAGATCTCATTTGCAAACTGTGCATAAGCATTCGGGTAATCTTTGATGTCAAAGCCCAGCTGCTTATATGCGGTATGCATCGGCAACGGCTTATAGTGGACATTGCACGACACACCCAGCTCTGCCATTTTCATAATAATCTCTGAACGCTGTTCCGGCGTAATGCCCGGAATTCTTGTAAGATAGAGATGACCGGAAGAAGTATGCTCATCGGTATAGTGCGCCAGTGTCTCGACGCCAAGCGGCTTCAGTGCTGCATCATAGCGCTCGATGAGCGACCTGCGTCTTGCCAGCATCGCAGGATACCGCTTCATTTGTGCAAGTCCCATCGCGGCCGCTATGTCTGTCATATTGCATTTGTACCAGGTTCCGATAATATCATACTCCCATGCACCAAGCCTGGTCTTTGCAAGAGCATCTTTGCTCTGACCGTGCAGGCTCAGGTACTGAAGCTGACGATAAAGATCCTCATCTGCAATGCCGTCGATCGAGCGCCATGTCAGTGCGCCGCCTTCAGCAGTTGTAAAATTCTTGACTGCATGGAAAGAAAACGAAGAGAAATCCGCGATTGATCCAGCCATTTTTCCCTTCCGGCTTGCACCGAATGCATGTGCTGTATCCGCACAAACAGCAATCCTGCCGAGAGCTTTCTGAATGTCATTCGCAGGATGGAACAATGCCTTTTTGGCCTCAACAATCGCAAAGATACGGTCGTAATCGCACGGAATACCCGCCAGATCGACCGGAATAACTGCCTTTGTTTTTTCGGTAATCGCTGCTTCCAGTGCATCATAATCCATTTCCAGATTATCCTTTTGCACATCCACCAGCACGAGCTTTGCACCGACATGACATACAACTGAAGCAGATGCGGTATAGGTATATGCCGGAACAATCACCTCATCGCCTTCACCGATTCCGAGAACACGCAGAGCCATTTCTGCACAGGAAGTCTGCGAATTCAGACATACCGCACGGTTGACGCCGACGAACGAGGCGATCTCGCGCTCCAGCTGCTTTGTCCGGGGGCCGGTCGTAATCCATCCGGAACGAAGTGCCTCACTCACTTCCTGAATCTCAGCCTCGGTAATATCCGGAGGGCTAAACGGAATTGATCTTTTTTCCAAATCACTCATGCTGATTTCTCCTTCATTCACTCAGAAATACTTTTCATTGTTTTCTGAGTATTAATGATATCATTTGCAAGACAATCATTGCCGTTCAAGGCAGTCATTTCATCATACAGTCAATACCACTCAAAAACCGGCTGCATCAAAAGACTGCTATCCGCATACTCAGGTTATTCTCTCACCGAATATGCAGACAACAGGCGATCTTTTCTCTTGATAATGTCTTTTCATGATTGCTGTCTATGCGCAGTATTCCCGGCCTTTCAGCCTGTCTGTCAGCCTGAAAGGCCGAAGGATAAGTGCAGTCTACGCCTTCGTTTTTTCCTTCACCTGTCAACGAAAAATGCGTAAAACCGAGATATAGACGCTCTTTTCTTACTCTATATTATAGCACGAAGAAAATGGTTTGTCAATGCTAAACATAAATTTCCAGTTTGGTTTGTGGAGAGTGCCTAATTCTTATACGCTGTTTTCGTCACTTTTCCTGTATATTGGTTCTGAAAACTGCGTGTTTTTTTGTGTTTTCACTGTCAAAAAAATCGTCGCCATGAATTATAATTCCGGCAGAATCAGCCGGGTAACAGTGCCTGCTTTGTTGTTCTCCTGACAGAAAACGGAGTCATCTATTTTTCTGCGCAGAACACCAGGAAATCTCTCACTGCTTCCAATATGCCCCAATACACAGCGATACAGGATACCGTTTCAAACTATAGTATACCACACTTGACGAAAAAAGTCATCTGTTCATGGTGATGAACGGAAACTTTTGTAAACCTGCACATATTTTTTTCTGCCGCAGGGCAGTGTTTGGCATCATATAAAATATCGATCATTTCCGCTCAACAAAATGGCTGTCGTCACTGCGTCATGACTTGCATTTTACGAGGAATTGTGTTATAATATAGTATCTACGTTTTTGAAAGGAGTTTTTTACATGAAAGCTGTTATCACTGTCATCGGCCATGATACTGTCGGTATTCTGCATAAAGTCAGCGGCATCTGCGCCTCACGCAATGCAAATGTGCTGGAGGTCACGCAGAGCGTCCTTCAGGATCTCTTTGCCATGTTCATGCTCGTCGATATCCGGAGCCTGAGCTGCGAGTTTTCCGAACTCTCCGATGCGCTCACCACGCTCGGCAAGGAGCTGGGGCTCTCGATCCACATTATGCACGAAGACATTTTCAACTCCATGCACCGCATCTGATCTGGGAGGAACATTATGCTCAATACCTCTGATATTCTCGAAACCATACGCATGATCCAGGACGAATGCCTCGATATCCGCACGATCACAATGGGCATTTCGCTGCTGGACTGCTGCGCGGAAGATATGCATACCGTCTGTGACCGCGTCTATGAAAAAATTACCCGCCGCGCCGAAAAGCTCGTGGAGACCGGCCGGCAGATCGAGACCGAATACGGCATCCCGATCATCAATAAACGCATCTCGATTACTCCCGCAGCGATGCTCGTTTCCGCGACACGAGGCGGCGATCCGGTACTGCTTGCGCGGACACTCCAGCGTGCTGCTGAAGCAACCGGTGTCAACTTCATCGGCGGCTTTTCTGCACTCGTCCACAAAGGTTTTTCCGCCGGCGATGAAGCATTGATTCGTGCGATCCCGCAGGCACTCGCCGAAACGCAGAATCTCTGCGCTTCCGTCAATGTCGGCTCAACCAAAGCCGGCATCAATATGGATGCTGTCAAGCTCATGGGCGAGATCATCCGTGAATCTGCTGAGCTGACCGCAGACCAGCAGTGCTTCGGCCCTGCAAAGCTTGTTGTGCTCTGCAATGCACCGGAAGATAATCCTTTCATGGCCGGCGCATTTCACGGTGTCGGCGAACCGGACTGTGAGGTTCATGTCGGCGTTTCCGGCCCCGGCGTTGTCCGCGCCGCGATTGAAAAATACCCCGATGCTTCTATTGATGAACTTGCCAATATTATCAAGCGCACTGCTTTCAAGATCACCCGCATGGGACAGCTCGTTGGCACGCGTGCCTCAAAGATGCTCGGCGTTCCGTTTGGCATCGTCGATCTTTCGCTGGCACCGACACCGGCAGTCGGTGACTCCGTGGCACATATTCTCGAAGGCATGGGCCTTTCCGTCTGCGGTATGCACGGTACGACTGCCGCGCTCGCACTGCTCAATGATGCCGTAAAGAAGGGCGGCGTCATGGCATCCTCCAGCGTGGGCGGACTTTCCGGTGCATTCATTCCTGTTTCTGAAGATGCAGGCATGATTGACGCAGCGAATGCCGGTGTCCTTTCGATCGAAAAGCTCGAAGCAATGACGGCAGTCTGCTCGGTCGGTCTGGATATGATCGTTCTGCCGGGCGATACACCTGCCTCGACGATTTCCGCGATCATCGCAGATGAAGCTGCGATCGGCATGGTCAACAGCAAAACAACTGCTGTCCGCGTCATCCCGGCAATCGGCAAAAAGGAAGGGGAACAGCTTGATTTCGGCGGCCTGTTCGGTGTCGGCCCTGTCATGCCGGTGCGGCGTGAGAGTGCGGATAAATTCATAGCGCGCGGCGGGCGAATCCCTGCGCCGATGCAGTCTCTCAAAAACTGATCCTATTCGCGAAAGGATCATGAAACATGATGAGAAAACTGAAATATGCAGCGCTCATGATACCAGCTGCGGTCATGGCGCTGCTCTGCGGCTGCGGACTCTGGCAGCCGATCGAACCGATGTTTGAAGACCGCGTCATTGAGCTGCCGCCGGATGCGACCGGCACAACAACGACAGAAACGACCACTGAGACTACCACGACAACGGATGTCTACACGCCGGATGCGGACGATGATCTCCGTGAGATGGTCGCATCCATGACGCTTCGGGAACGCATCGGTCAGCTGCTGCTCGTAAGCTGCGCAGATGAATTTTCTGCGAAATATGCTGCAGAGCAAGGCGCCGGCGGCCTCTGCCTGTTCGCACCGCCGTTCCAGTGGAAGACTGCCGATGAAGTCCGCGATATGACATCGGGGTTCCAGTCAAGCGCCAATATCCCGATGCTGATTTCCGTGGATGAAGAAGGCGGCACGGTCAACCGCGTCAGCCTGAACGGCAATCTCCGTGCAGCGCCCTTTGAATCGCCTCGTGCGCTGAATGAACAGGGCGGACTGAAGCGGATCGAAAATGACACGAAAGAAAAAGCTGATTTCCTGCTGGATCTAGGCATCAATGTCAATCTCGCCCCTGTATGCGATGTGCCGGAGGCGGAGGGCAACTTCATCTACCCGCGCAGCTACAGCACCGATGCGAAGGAAACGGCTGAGTACATCCGCACTGTCGTCAGCGTGATGAATGAAGAACATCTCGGCTCATGCCTCAAGCATTTCCCCGGCTACGGCGGCAGCAGCGATACCCATTACGGCATGGCATGGGATCAGCGTGAGCTGGATTTGTTCAAGGAAAACGATTTTCTGCCTTTCAAGGCCGGTGTCGAGGAAGGCGCCGATTCGGTCATGGTCTCGCACAATATCGTGTCGTGCATGGATCCGGACCGCCCCGCATCACTCTCCCCTGCCGTTCACAAAATCCTGCGCGAGGAACTGCTGTTCCGCGGTGTCATCATTTCCGATGATCTCGGCATGGGCGCGATCTCGTCCTTTACCCATCAGAAGAATCCTGCTGCTACTGCGATCATCGCGGGCAATGATATGATCTGTTACTCGGATTTTGACGGCGCAGTTGCGGCGATCACCGAAGCGATCGAGACATATAAGCTCAGGATCCAGCAGGTCGATGATTCGGTACTGCGTATCCTCGCATGGAAGCGTGAGCTCGGGCTGATCTGACGGAGGAATATATGCTGATTCTGATTCTTCTGACAGTAACCTGCTTTATCGGCGCATTCTATTATAAGCGGCTGATCGACCAGCAAACCGATGCGGAATGTCTGCACGGCGAGGTCGTTTCGTTCGAGACATACCGCGGCTGGCGCGGGCAGGATGGCTGGAAGTATTATGAGATTATCGCCGATGCAAACGGACGGCATTACAAAATCCGCACAGACAATTCAAAAGCAAAGAAATATGCGAAGCAGCGCGAAATCACATTCTATGTGCCGGTCGGTGCGGTCGGTGATGAGGAATTCGTCGGCGGACAGCCTGCGGCGCAGTACAGCAGCAATCTGCTGCAAGGCACACAGATGCAGCCGGTCAACGGCACGGCGCGTCCGACGGCGGTTTATCTCTCTGAAGACCGCAAAAAGAAATGGCAGTTCTGGTTTCTGATTGTTGCCGGCATCTGCTTTGCAGCGATCACCATATTATTCGTCATCGCCGCGCTCACAAGCAGCCACTGAATTGCAGCATACCTGCTTGCAGATTCTTTGAAATCCTGAACAAAAACTCTTTGCCGGGCATTAGCCCTGCAAAGAGTTTTTAATATTCCGGCGAAGAACAATCTGCGCATCTGAACCATCAGCTCTATGCGATATTGCAGAAAAAATACAGCACCGCGAATGCGGTGCTGTATTTTTTCGTCAGATTCCGTATATGTTCCTATCGGACAAACGGATTCCCGCGCCTAAACCGCGCAGTATCGGCAGCACAAATCTGCACTGCGAACGATTCCCCGACGAGATCAGAACTTGCGCTTGCGAGCTGCTTCCGACTTCTTCTTGCGCTTGACGGAAGGCTTCTCGTAATGCTCGCGCTTGCGAACTTCAGCGATAACGCCGTCTTTTGCGCAGGAACGCTTGAAACGCTTCAAAGCGGTGTCCAAGGACTCGTTCTTACCAACGCGTACTTCTGCCACGAATTTTTCCCTCCCTTTGTCCTACGACAGAGGCTATATATAAAGAAACATTATTGTAAAATGTTCTTTATAAGCATAAATTAAAAGCAAGTATATTGTACCACAGTTTATACGATTTGTCAAGCCTTATTTGATATGAGAGTCTGGTTCCACTTTGTTTTCGTTAATTTGCTACAAAATTCACCAGTTTATTTTGTACATAAATGCGCTTACGAATCGTTTTTCCTGCGAGAGCTTCCTGCATTTTTTCATTTTCCAGTGCGAGCGCGATGACAGTTTCCTCGTCCGCGCCCTGCGGGATCATCAGCTTTGCCTTGATCTTACCGCAGACCTGTGCTACGATCTCGACCTGCGCATCCACGCAGAGTGCCGGATCATAGCTTACCCATTCCTGCTCGTTCAGAATGCCGAAGCCCATCTGCTCGAACAGTTCCTCTGTCATGTGCGGTGCAAACGGATTCAGCAGGATCAGCAGTGTGCGGTACTCACCCTTGGTGATGCTGCCCGCAGCGTAGATCTGATTCACAAGTGTCATCATCGCGGCAATCGCCGTATTGAATTTCAGTGTCTCGATATCGTCAGAGACCTTCCGGATCGTCTTGTGCATTGCAGACATCAGCTTCTCGCTGTAGCCGTCGCCGTCCACGACAAGATCCTGAAGTGCCCAGATGCGGTCAAGGAATCTCTTGCATCCCTTGACGCTATCCTCGCTCCACGGTGCCGCCTTTTCATAGTCGCCCATGAACAGTACATAGAGACGCAGGACATCTGCGCCGAACTGATCAACAACATCGTTCGGGTCAACAACATTGCCGCGGGACTTTGACATCTTTTCGCCGTCAGATCCGAGAATCAGACCTTGCGCTGTACGCTTTGCATAAGGCTCAGCGGTCGGAACAACGCCGATATCATAGAGGAATTTATGCCAGAAGCGCGAATAGATCATATGACGCGTAACATGCTCCATGCCGCCGTTGTACCAATCAACCGGCATCCAATATTTCAGCGCATCCATATCCGCGAGGCACTTGTCATTCGCAGGATCACAGTAGCGCAGGAAATACCAAGAGGAACCAGCCCACTGCGGCATCGTGTCGGTCTCACGCTTTGCAGCGCCGCCGCACTTCGGACATTTGCAGTTGACGAAGGAATCAAGCTTTGCCAGCGGGGATTCGCCGTCTTTGCCCGGCTCGAAGTTCTCGACCGGCGGCAGTCTCAGCGGCAGCTCTTCATACGGCACTGCAACGATGCCGCACTGCGGACAGTGTACCAGCGGGATCGGCTCGCCCCAGTATCTCTGACGGTTGAATGCCCAGTCCTTCATCTTATACTGCACGCCGGCTTCACCGCAGCCAAGCCGCTCCAGAACGGTCAGAACCTTTGCGATCGCATCCTTCTTGTTGGAGATACCGTTCAGCTCACCGGAATTGACCATCTCGCCATCGCCGGTATATGCTTCCTTCGAGATGTCGCCGCCCTTGATGACTTCGATGATGTCAATGCCGAATTTCTTTGCGAATTCATAATCACGGGTATCGTGCGCCGGAACAGCCATAATCGCGCCGGTGCCGTAGCCCATCATAACATAGTCAGAGATGTAGATCGGGATTTCCTTGCCGGTCAGCGGATTGACAGCAGTCAGTCCCTCGATGCACACCCCCGTCTTATCCTTGACGAGCTGTGTACGCTCGAATTCAGTCTTCTTTGCACACTCTGCTCTGTAGGCATCCAGTGCATCAATATTTGCGATACGGTCACGGTATTTCTGAATCATCGGATGCTCCGGTGCCATGACCATGAAGGTCACGCCGTGCAGCGTATCCGGACGCGTTGTGTAAATGCGCAGCTGCTCATCAAGTCCGCTGATCCGGAAATTGACGAATGCACCGGTCGATTTTCCGATCCAGTTCTCCTGCTGGAGCTTGATATTCGGCAGATAATCAACGGTCTCCAGTCCCTCCAGCAGCTTGTCTGCATACTGCGTGATGCGGAGATACCATACCTCCTTCGTCTTCTGGACGATCTCGCTGTGGCAGACATCGCACTTGCCTCCCTGCGAATCCTCGTTCGACAGAACGACCTTGCAGGACGGGCAGTAGTTGACGCTGGTCTTGTCACGGAAGACAAGCCCGTGCTCGAACATTTTCAGGAAGATCCACTGGGTCCACTTGTAGTAGCCCTCCTCGGTCGTATCAACCACACGCGACCAGTCGAACGAAAAGCCGACGCGCTTGAGCTGACCGGTAAACTTTTTGATATTCTCGTCCGTAACCTGACGCGGATGCACACCGGTCTTGATTGCGGTATTCTCGGTCGGCAGGCCGTAGGCATCGAAGCCGATCGGGAAGAGGACATTGTAGCCCTGCAGACGGCGCTTGCGGCTGACAACCTCCAGACCGGAGTACGCTTTGATATGGCCAACATGCATACCGTGGCCGGACGGATACGGGAATTCAACCAGCGAATAGAACTTCGGCTTGCTGCTGCCGTTCTCGGCACGGAAGGTGCCGTGTTCATCCCAGTAATCCTGCCATTTCTGTTCAACGGCGGAAACATTGTATTCCTGCATAGTAATTAAAGCCTCACTTTCTGAGCATTATTTTGACATTTTGCAGTGCGTTCGGATATCGGGGTGAAATGCAAGCAGCAATGCACCCAGAATATCTACCACGCCCTCTATAAGATAGAGCAGTTGAAAGTTTTTGATATTGCCGGGAAGATAGGCACAGGCGACCAGCATCATCAGAACAGCCACAACGATATTGCTTTTTTTCACGCCCTGATAGAAGCAGACGCCCGCGGCAATGCCGGCAAGCAAGATCATAAAATTTAACCCGCCGAAGCCGCCAATGATGCTGTTGACGATCTGCTTGATGACGATATACACCGCCACGCCGATGCTTAGCTTTTGCCCGTTATTGAGCTGAATATTCATTGTGCAGCACTGCTTTCGTCGATCAGCAGATCCGAGATATCAACCTGCTCACCGTCCGCCCAGAGCCGCTCAAGCTGATATTCTGCACGGGTATCACGATAGAAAATATGAACGACAATATCGTTGTAATCCAGAACAATCCAGTTCGCAGCACGTACACCCTCAATGCCGCGTGCCTCGATGCCAAGCTGTCCGAGCTGAAAATCAACCTCATCCGCCAGTGACTTGACCTGGGTCGTGCTGGTACCGGTTGCGATGACAAAATAATCTGCGATAATCGTCAGATTCGTAATGCCGATCACCTGAATATTCTCCGCCTTTTTGCTGTCGAGGATCTTCACGATCTTTTCGAGCTTTTCCTTTGTATTCATTGACATCCTCCTATTTTCCAATGAATGTTTCACCGTCTCCGAGCTTTTGAAAGTCTGTGCTGTCACTGTCGTATCCTGTATACTGATAATCCGCTGGTGTCAGCAGATCGGCGATCGGCAGATCTGCTTCCGGCTCAAAATACGGCCGGAAATGCTGATTCAGCAGGTCGATGACCGGCTGCTTATGCATCATCCAGACAGAATAAGATGTGATCTCATGCGTGACCGGCGGCTGATAGCTGTAGCCCTCGCCGGGCAGCAGATGCACCGTGAACTGTGCCTCACTGAGCGTCAATGCGAAATCGCCAAGCTTTGCAATTTCATCAACGGTCAGGTCGGAGCCGATCAGTCTTTGCTCCGTGACGCTGCGGATCACCTGCAGCAGACGAAGCCGCCCCATTCCGCTGACCTTCTGCATCGCAGCAGCCATGAAGATCCGCTGCGCCTTCATTCTGCCGATGTCACCCTCGGTGTAATCGCGGCGGAAACGCAGCAGCCATTCAGCCTGTTCACCAGAGAGGATCTGCTCCCCCTGCGGAATGATCTTATCCGCTTCAAAGGTGATCGGATAGGGCATTGTGATCGGGATACCGCCGAGCAGATCGACAATCTTCGCTATTTCGCCGCAGCCGGTCGTAATATAGCGGTCGATCGGCACGCGAAAAAGCGCTTCAAGACAGTCTGCAGTCCGCTGCACAGGCGTCCGGTTCGGATTGCCGCGCGCATAGACACTGTTGAGCTTGCAGGCCTCGAAATCCGTAAAGCCCGGCACAAATGTGTCACGCGGAATCTGCAAAATATGCACCGCGCCGCCACGAAGATCGAACATCACAAGCAGAATCACATCGGTATTTGAACGCGATTCATCCAGCCCCAAAATGAGAATGCTGAATTGCCCCTCCTGTATCTGATCGAGGTCCAGACCATCATCGACCATGCCGTCCCTGATGCCGGAGATTTCCGTCACGGGCGCCATTTCGTAGGTCTTGGACTCCAGCGCACCTTCTGACTCCATAAACGGCTGCCAGCCGCGCAGCTGCTCAATCAGTGAGATGCGGACAGAGCTGCCGTCCGTGCCGGACGGTATCAGCTTCATATGCAGGATCATGACTGTGCAGAGCATCAGCGCTGCGATCACGGCAGCCAGCAGTACCAGCCATTCGCGCAGATTCAATCTGCGGCGCTTCACTGTTCTGCGCTTCGGCGACGGATGCGAATTCAACATTCCGGCAGGACTCCTTCATCGTTCGATCAAATGCTTTTCCGCCGTTCCGTTGTTTTCGTTTTTCCTTCGATTTTTTCTTCTGAGCGCCGTGCGATCTTCGCGAGATAAAAGTTATAGGCTTCTACCGTCGAGACCGGCAGCGGCGTTTCCTTTTTCAATACGCTTTCGACCGCGAATTCAAATGCACAGAGCAACGCCTTATCAAGATCATTCTGCGCCATTTTCCGGAAGCGGTCTACATCGCGGTAGGTACGATCTGCGGAGATCAGATCCGCCATATAGACAATCTCCTCCAGCCGCGTCATATTTGCCCGGCCGACCGTATGCCAGCGCGCTGCGCCAAGGATTTCCATATCAGAGATTCCGAGCTCCGCGTACATGAACGATGCGGCCGCGATTCCGTGCCAGACGGGCTTGCAGCGCCATTCTACATCGCTGACGACAAACGGCCCGCCGCGCATCAGCTCCACCTGTTCGGGGAAGGGAAGCTCCTTGCAGCAGTCATGCAGCAGTCCGGCAAGATACGCCTTCTCCGGGTCGGCTCCCCAGCGCTCGGCAAGCGCGAACGACGCCCGCGCTACATTGACCGAATGCGTAAACCGTTTTTTTGAAAGTCTTGCCTTCAGCAAAACCGTGAAGCTGCGCACCTCTTCATTCTGACTTGCTTTACTCAATCTCTCACCTCAGATCCGGATCTCATCCTGTAAATACAATTTTTTCTCATGTATATATTGTACTACATTTTCCGGCAAAAGGCAAGAGCAATCTGCGTGTTTTTGCAGATTTTCACGGATCTGCGTCGAGGACACCGGAAATGCCGGAACGGTCAGCACGGTGATTTCTGCATCCGGCACAGCCTGCCGCAGATTCTCAGCAGCAAGCTCCAGCTCCGGCAAATCGCCATTTTCACGCGATACGGCACAGAGCCGCGCCATGCGCAGGATCTCCTTCCATTCGACCCAGTGATGAAATGTCAGCAGCATATCGCTTCCGATCATCAACGTCCATGCATTCTCCGGCTCTGCCGCACAAAGTCCGCGCAGTGTCTCGACAGTATAGCTTTTCCCGCTGCGGCGCATTTCATAATCGGAAACGCGCAGCCACGAATAGTTTTTTGCAGCCAGACGACACATTTCGAGCCGATCCGCCGCCGGTGCATAGGCCGCAGAGCTCTTATGCGGTGCTTCACCTGCCGGCATCAGCACGACGCTTTCCAGATGCAGCGCCTGTTTCACTGAGCTGACCAGATGCAGATGACCGTTATGGATCGGGTTAAAGCTTCCGCCGAACAGACCAGTCTGCCGTTTCATTTCTTCTTGCCCACCAGCTCAATAACCGGCTTTTTCGGATGCTGCTTATAGAGCACAAAGCGGTTGCCAATCGCACAGACAACCTCTGCGCCGGTCTGCTCCGCGATCAACTCTGCCGCCTCACGCGCCGAATATTCGCAGGTTTCCAGCACATTGCCCTTGATAAGCTCACGCTTGAGCAGCGCATCTGATGCCTGCTTGATAAGCGGCTCGCTCATTCCGCCCTTTCCGACGGTCAGGATACTTTCGAGCGTCGATGCCATGCCGCGGAGCTGTGCGCGCTGTTTACTTGTCAGCATAACGATTCCTCCTTCAGTCCTGCTGATTGAAAAATGCACCGACCTGCCGGAGTGCATGATACCGGTGCGAAACGACATTCTTTTCGGCAGCGGAAAGCTCCGCAAAGCTGCCCGCACCGAATCCGAATACCGGATCATAGCCGAAGCCGTTCTCACCCTGCGGCTCCCGCAGGATCACACCCTCGACCTTTCCTTCAAAAAACCGGCGTGTACCGTCCGGCGCGATCAGGCACATCACACAGGCGAAATGTGCGCCGCGCTGCCCGTCCGGAACATCCGCCATCATCGAAAGCAGCTTAGCATTGCGGTCTGCGTCAGTTGCTTCCTCACCAGCAAAGCGATGCGAATAAACACCGGGCGCACCGTCCAGCGCATCGACTGAAAGTCCGCTGTCATCCGCCAAGACCCAGCAGGCTTCGCCTTTTGCCTGCATCGCATCCCAGACCGCTGCAGCCTTGAGTCCGGCATTCTCCGCAAAGGTCGTGCCGGTCTCCTCGACATCCTCATCGAAGCCGGCTTCCTGCTGCGATATAACGGAAATATCCGTATCTGCGAGCATTTCGCTGATTTCCCGCAGTTTGTTTCTATTATTGGTTGCAAGTACCAGCCTTGTCATGCCGCCGCCTCCGTATTATTTCTTCTTACGCCGGAAGAAGCTGAAGAATCCGCGCCGTTTCGGTTCTTCCTCTGCGGGCTGCTCTGCTTCTTCGGTTTTGTTAGTATCTTCTGTATTCTCGGATGCAGCTTCGTCATCGGAATTCTCTGCATCTCCGGACTCTTCCTTGTCTGCAGATTCCTCAGTGATTCCGGCTGCTGCTTCCTCGCCTGCGGATTCCTCAGCGATTCCGGCTGCTGCTTCCTCAACTGCAGATTCCTCAGCGATTCCAGCAGCTTCTTCCTCAACTGCAGATTCTTCAGCGTATTCGGCTGCTGCTTCCTCAACTGTGGATTCCTCAGCGTATTCGGCTGTTTCTTCCTCAACTGTGGATTCCTCAGCGATTCCGGCTGCTGCTTCCTCAACTGCAGATTCCTCAGCGTATTCGGCTGTTTCTTCCTCGACTGCAGATTCCTCAGCATACTCTGCTGTTTCTTCCTCGACTGCAGATTCCTCAGCATATTCTGCTGTTTCTTCCTCAACTGTGGATTCCTCAGCGTGTTCAACTGCTTCCGTATCTGCTTCGCGGTCAAAGAGCGCATCAATAAAGCTCTTCGTCTCAAACGGCTGGAGATCGTCGATGCCCTCGCCGACGCCGATCAGCTTCACCGGAATGCCAAGCTCATTTTTGATCGAAATGACGATGCCGCCTTTCGCTGTACCGTCAAGCTTCGTCAGAACAATGCCCGTGATCGGTGCGACCTCCCGAAAGAGCCGCGCTTGATTGACCGCATTCTGACCGGTCGTTGCATCCAGCACAAGCAGACACTCCTTGGCACAGCCTTCGGCCTCGCGGTCGATGATGCGGTTGATCTTCGCCAGCTCCTGCATCAGATTTTTCTTATTGTGCAGACGGCCTGCGGTATCGCAGATGACAACATCACAGCCGCGTGCCTTCGCCGCCGTAATCGCATCGAACACAACTGCCGCCGGATCGCTGCCCTCGGCATGGCGCACAAGCTCCGTATCAGAGCGCTCAGTCCAGACCTGAAGCTGGTCGATCGCTGCTGCTCGGAAGGTATCCGCCGCCGCAACCAGAACGCGCTTGCCCTGATCCTTGAACTGATGGCAGAGCTTTCCGATCGTCGTGGTTTTTCCGGCACCGTTGACGCCGATTACTAGAATCACGGAGGGTGTCGTCGAAAGATCAAGCCCCTCATCCTCGCCCATCATTTCTGCGATGATCTCCTGGATCAGTCCCATGATATCGTTCGGATCGGTAATGCCGCGCTCCTTGACGCGGTCGCGCAGCTCATCGCAGATCTGGATCGCCGTATCAGCGCCCATATCGCCCATGATCATCGTTTCCTCAAGCTGCTCAAAAAGCTCTTCGTCGATTTTGGTAAACGATCCGAGCATCCGACGCAGCCCGCGCATCAGGCTGTCGCGCGTCTTTTTCAGACCGTCACGGATCTTTTGAAATATGCCCATGCTGATTCTCCTTATTATTCGGGATTGTGTTCCGTATCAGGCTCCGGCTCTCCGCACATTTTTTATCCATGCAAACCATCCTTCGCTGATGTTTATGCATCCCTTGTCAAACCGTTTCAGCTATTTGACAAGCTTCTGAAATGCGGCCGCTTTGCATAGTAGATCGGAAATCCGTCCCACAGGCTGTTCTCAAAATGCTTCCGGCTGAAATACAACCTGCGTTTTCCATGTCTTTCCATTTATTCGGTGATCGCAGCACCGTTCTGATCGAGCCGCAGCAGACGCGATACGCCGTCTTCCTGCATGGTGACGCCATATAGCACATTCGCTTCGTCCATTGCAGAGCGTCTGTGCGTGACGACAACAAACTGCACCTGCCCGAAGAAATGCTTGAGATACTGCGCATATTTGCGGACATTCACCTCGTCAAGCGCCGCGTCGATCTCGTCCAGAATACAGAACGGTGCCGGCCGCAGCTTCAAAATCGCAAAATATATGCAGATCGCAACGAAGGACTGCTCACCGCCGGAGAGCGCGATCAGATTCTTGATAACCTTGCCGGGCGGTGCAACCTTGATCTCGATGCCGGATTCCAGAATATTATCCGGATCTGTGAGCTGTAAGGAGGCGCTGCCGCCCCCGAACAGCTCAACGAAGATCTCTCCGAAATACTTGTTAATCTTCGTAAAGCTCTCCTGAAAGATCACGCACATATTCGTCGTAAGCTGTTCAATCAGCTGCTCCAGCTCGCGCTTCGCTGTCTCGATATCTTTAATTTGTCCCGTCATAAACGCATAGCGCTCCGAGACCTCCTTATATTCATCGACTGCGGCGACATTGACATTGCCAAGTGCGCGGATACGGTTTTTCAATGAGCTGAGCTGCGTTTCCGCCTCCTTGACATTTTCGATCGGCTCCGCCTGCGCCTCAGCTTCGGTCCGCGTCAGCTCATAGGAATCCTGAAGGCGGAAGATCAGATCGTCGATTTCCTTCTCCACGGCACCCTTGCGTTCTTCGATTCGTGTGCGCTCCGCCGACTGCTTCTCACTGGCCTTGTGCAGCTCGTCGATGCCTTTGCGGATATCAACAGTATAGCGTTCCTTTTCGTCATGATCGCGGCGCAGCCTGACGATCTCCTCCTGCATCCCATTGATCGCAGTGCGGCGTGCTTCCTGACCCTCGGTCAGCGCGGCGATCTCCTTCTGCTTATCTGCGATTGACTTCTTCTCCGTCCGGACGGCGGATTCCAGCTCCTCTTTCTGACTGGCCGCCTTCTCCATGGACTGCGCCATTGCGATGCGGCGGCTGCGCTCAGATTCGATATCCTTCGCAAGCTCAGCCTGCCGGATCTTCTGTGCAGCAATCTGCTGCGAAAGCATTTCCTGCTCACTATGCAGCCGGATCTGTGCCTCGGAATCCATTGCAAGCTTTGATTCCGCTTCCTTGATCTCCGCTTCGAGCAGGGCAAGCTGCTGCTCTGCATCCGATTTGGATTGCCGGAGCTGTTCGGTGCGTTCGAGCAGTCTTGCACGCTGTCCGGCTTCATTCTCCTGCCATGCGCGGTCGGATGCTGCACGCACCTTCAATTCTGCAAGCTGCTGCTGCAGGGTATTCTGCTCGCTCTGATACTGCTCGATCAAGGCCTGCGCACCCTCGGTATCCGTCAGGAGCTTGGCCCATTCCGCCTTACGCTTGCCGGCTTCTGCACGGAGCGCTTCCATCTGTGCTTCGAGCGATTTCATTTTTTCGGCTGCTTCTTCAAGCTCATGTGTCCGCGAGATCACACCCGCCGACCGCGCTGCCGAGCCGCCAGAATAGGATCCTCCGGCATGAACGACCTGTCCGTCCAGCGTGACAATGCGGAATCTGTAGCCGAATTGCTTGGCGATGCGCGATGCCGCATCAATATCCTCTGCAACGGCGATCCGGCCGAGCAGATTTTCAATGACATTCCGGTAGACTTCATCAAATCCGACCAGATCGCAGGCCAGCGCGACGAAACCATCCGTGCCGTCCAGCTGCTCCCGCAGCTTGCCGCCTCGGATTGTCGTCAGCGGAAGAAATGTTGCTCTGCCGCCGCGCACCTCTTTCAGGTAGCGGATGCAGCGCTTCGCGGAATCCTCGTTTGCAACGATCAGATTTTGCAGTGCACCGCCGAGCGCTGTCTCGATCGCCGTGCCGTATTCCGACGGAACAGTGATGCGCTGCGCGACGGTACCGTGAACGCCGCCGAGTCTGCCGCTGCCGGCGACTTTTAGGATCTGCTTGACGCTGCCGGCATAGCCCTCCATATTCTGTTCGAGATCGCGCAGGATCCGCTGCCGCTGCCGGAGCTGATCGTATTCGCTCTGCATCCGGTTAACAGCATCCTGTGCCTGCTGAAATTTCTGCTCACGGATTCCCGCAAGCTGACGGAATCCGCTGAGACGGTTCTGCTGCTCGCTGATCTTATCGGCAGCCGCACCAACCTGCTTTTCCAGCTTCTGTTCTTCGGCATCATAGGTGCGAAGTCGCTCTGCAACAGAGGAACTGTCAGATTCCCCGCGACGGATCGTCTCCGCAGTTTCAGCAATATCATGCTCGATGCCCTGAATCCGGATGCGGTGCGCATTCTGCTGCAAATACATCTCCCGCAGTGCGCTGTCCTGTTCACTGATCGCGCCATCCTGAGCGGTCTCCTGCACGCTCATCGTGGAAAGCTGCTGCACCTGTGCTTCGATTTCCTGCTCCAGGACATTTTGTCTTCCGGTAAGCGTTTTCAGATATGCATCCTGCTCCGCGAGCTTCTGTTCCCACGAATCGCCGGATTCAAACAGCTCTGCAAGCTGTGCTTCGATCTCCGTAATCTTGTCATTGCTGTGGCGGATCTCCGTTTCACAGACTGCGATGCCTGCGGTCACATTTGCATTTTCCTGCTCCGAGGCGACAATCTTATTCTGTAGTGCTTCAATATCCACCGTTGCCTGCTGCATATCCTGAAAGGCAAGTGCGAGCTTTTCCTCACTGCGTTCCAGATCGCTCTGCAAATTTTCATATTCCGCTGTGAGCTGCAAATAGCTGTCGGAAAGCGACCTGAGCTGCACAGACTGTCTGCTGAGCCGGTAGACCCAGAACGAAACTTCCAGCTTTTTGCGCTCCGCTGCCAGCACCAGATATTTCTCAGCCTTTTCCGCCTGCGATTTCAACGGCCCGATACGGCCTTCCAGCTCTGCGGTAATGTCGGTCAGGCGCACGAGATTGTCCTGCGCCTGCGAAAGCTTGCGTTCCGCTTCCTGCTTGCGGTATCGGAATTTGGAGACACCTGCCGCCTCTTCGAAAATATCGCGGCGCTCATTCGATTTCGCTCCGACGATCTCTGCGATTCTTCCCTGTCCGATGATCGCATAGCCGTCTCTGCCGAGACCGGTATCCATAAACAGCTCATTGATGTCCTTCAGACGGACATTCTTGCCGTTGATGAGATATTCGCTGTCGCCGCTGCGATAAAGCTTTCGTGTAATCGCGACCTCCGGTTCCGGATCAGCCAGCGCATGGTCACTGTTGTCGATCGTCAGTGTCACGGCTGCAAAGCCCATTTGCTTGCGCTTCGCTGTGCCGGAGAAAATGACATCCTCCATACTCTTGCCGCGCAGCTCCTTCGTGGACTGCTCACCCAGCACCCACCGCACAGCATCGCCGATATTGCTCTTGCCGCTGCCGTTCGGTCCGACAACGGCGGTGAACCCCTCATCAAAGGTCAGCGTGATTTTGTCGGGAAATGATTTGAAGCCCTGCAGCTCCAGTGATTTTAAGTACATGGTCCAATGTTCTCCTGCGCGGGACGCTGCCCGCATCTATGATGAATTTGCTCCGCTGATACGAAAAAGCTCATTTACCGTTCACCGAAAGCATCGTGACGTTCATCGGGTTCTCTCCGGGCATCCCGCTGCTCTCCATGCAGGCTGTATGGCTCAAATCTTTTCTCCCATGAGCATCAGCGCTTCCTTTGCCGCCATCTGCTCTGCGATCTTCTTGGATCTGCCGCTGCCTCTGCCAATCACATTGGAATTGAGGCGCACCTCCATCCGGAACTGCTTTGCGTGATCAGGGCCTTCTTCGCCAACCAGAACATATTCGACATGCTCCTCCGGATTCTGCTGGATAACCTCCTGCAAGGCCGTCTTGTAATCGTGAAATGTCTCGGATGGACGGTCAAAATGTTCCGGCAGAAATTGCAGGATATACGGCGTAACGGCATCCATGCCGCCGTCGAGAAACATCGCCGCGATCACTGCCTCAAACGCATCGGAGAGGATCGAAGGGCGCTCTCTGCCGCCGGATACATCCTCACCGCGTCCGAGCAGCAGAAAATCGCCCAGCCCGATCTGCTTCGCCCATTCATAGAGCGATGTCTCACAGACCAGCGATGCGCGGATCTTGGTCAGATCGCCCTCCGGCAGATGCGTGCAGCTGCGGAACAGATGATTCGATACAACAATCGAAAGCACCGAATCACCAAGAAATTCGAGCCGCTCATTGCAGTTGAGTGTGCGTTTTTCATTTGCATAGGATGAATGACACAGCGCCTCCGTCAGAAGCGCCTGATTCTTGAAACGATAGCCAATACGCTGTTCCAGTTCATTCTGCGGTCTGGATTCCATCTGACCGACTCCCCTTTCCGATTCAGAATATTTGTCAGGATTCGTCCGCAGCAGCACTTTGCGCTGCCTTCCGTGCGGCCAGCGACTCGGAGATCGTTTCACAGACCTTGCCGTCTGCGCATTTTTTCGCCTGACGGATCGCGTGGAAAAACGCCTCGCCGTCCGAACTGCCGTGCGCTTTAATGACCGGCTTCTGAATGCCGAGCAGCACCGCGCCGCCGACCTTCTTATAATCAAACGAATCCTTGAAATCGGTGATCTTGTCCCTCATGAAAACCGCGCCGATTTTGCCGGCGCCGGAGAACATCTCCTTGAGCTTACTGCCGAAGAATTTGCCGAGTCCTTCATAGAGCTTCAGCACGATATTGCCCGTGAAGCCGTCCGTTACCAGTACATCCGCATCGCCGGAGGGAATGTCGCGGGCTTCGATATTGCCAATGAAGTTCAGATCATCTGCATCGAGCAGTTTATAGGCTTCCTGCTCCAGCTCTCTGCCTTTGCATTCCTCTGCGCCGTTGTTGATGATCGCAACACGCGGCATCGGAAGCTGCATCACTTTGTCCATATAGACACTGCCCATGATGCCGAACTGCTCCAGCATCTCCGGACGGCATTCGAGATTCGCACCGCCGTCCATAAGGATCGCATGACCGTTTCCGGTCGGGAGCAGCGGTGCCATTGCTGCACGCTTGATGCCCTTGATCCGGCGGGTTATCATGGTCGCACCGACAAGCAGCGCACCGGAATTGCCCGCAGAAACAAAGGCTTCGCCCTCTCCGCTGCTGAGTGCCTGCAGACCGACCGACATGGAGCAGTTTTTCTTTTCCTTCATGATCGCCGTCGGCTGATCCTCCATCGTAATGACATCCTCCGCAGGCAGGATCGTGATGCCGTCAAGCGGGATCTGCTTTTCCTCAGCCGCCTGACGAATCTTTGCCTCGTCACCGCAGAGCACGATGCTGACACCAAGCTCCTTTACGGCTCTCGCCGCACCCTCCAGCGGGCTGAGCGGTGCATAATCGCCGCCCATTGCATCCAAAATGATCTTCATGATTGACCTCACTTATCGTTCCGGCTGTGAATCATGATTGTATCCACAGTCCTGTTATTGCCTGATAATTATGATGCGAATGCTTTTCGACTGACATCGCACACGCTGTCATCCTCAGCTGCATCTGAACCGATCGTCACACAGCTGACACTGACAGATAACGATTTTTGCCTTTCTCTGTCGTCAGAGTTCTCGGTTTTTGCCGAAGCCGGCAAGCGTCAGCAGACCTGCCGGAAACAATATGCCAGCGGTCAGCCTGTGTTTTCTCATCGGCGCATCCGTTTCTGTTCAGCCGTTTTGCAGCACTGCATCCAATACTGAAAGCGCTCTGTCGGCATAGGCCTGATATTTGCGCTGCTTGCCGTCTTTGCCGCGGAATGATCCGTGAAGCATCGGCAGGATGCCCATATTCGCGCCCATCGGCTGCAAATTCTCCTGATAGGGATCCGTGATATAGGCGGTCAATGCGCCAAGCATTGTCTCCCGCGGAAGGATCAGCGGTGCTTCACCCTTGATTTTCCGCGCCGCATTCAGTCCGGCGAGAATGCCGCTGCCTGCTGATTCCATATAACCCTCGACACCGGTCATCTGCCCCGCAAAGCGAATGCGCGGCTCACGCCGGAGTGCATAGGTCGCATCCAGCAGCTTCGGTGAATCCAGAAAGCTGTTGCGGTGCATGACACCATAGCGAACGAACTCGGCATTCTCCAACCCCGGAATCATCGAAAATACGCGCTTTTGCTCGCCCCATTTCAGATTCGTCTGGAATCCGACCAGATTCCAGAGCGTCCCCTCGCTGTTCTCCCTGCGAAGCTGCAAAACGGCATAGGGGCGCAGCCCGGTATGCGGATCGGTCAGACCGACCGGCTTCATCATGCCGTAGCGGATCGCATCCTCGCCGCGCTTCGCCAGCACCTCGACCGGCATACAGCCCTCATAGACGCGGAGCCCTTCCTGCTCAAAATCGTGCAGCGGCGCGGATTCTGCATGGATCAGCGCATCGTAGAACGCGAGATATTCTTCCTTTGTCATCGGGCAGTTGATGTAATCCGCCGTACCTTTTCCGTAGCGGGATGCGCAAAATGCGCGTTCCATGCTGATACTTTCACCCGTAACGATCGGTGCCGCTGCATCGTAAAAGTACAGCGATTTGCCGGTCAGGGCGGCGATCGGATCATGCAGCGCATCGGAGGTCAGCGGGCCGGTCGCAATGATAACCTCGCCTTCGGGAATCGCAGAGATCTCCTCGTTGATGACCTCGATCAGCGGATGATTGCGGATTTTCTCCGTCACTGCCGCTGAAAACGCATTGCGGTCAACAGCCAGTGCGCCGCCTGCATCGACCGCGCAGGCCTCTGCGCAGGGTACAAGCAGCGAACCGAGCCGCCGCATTTCCTCCTTGAGCAGTCCGGCAGCGGAATCAATACGCGATGCTTTCAGAGAATTCGAGCAGACCAGCTCTGCGAAATCCGGCGAATGATGTGCCGGAGAGAATCTCTTCGGCTTCATCTCGCAGAGCGTGACCGCGATCCCCGCCTGCGCAAGCGCCCATGCTGCTTCGCAGCCGGCCATGCCCGCGCCGACGACCGTAACCGCACTCACAACGGCCTCTCATAGCCGCAGTCCGGCTTTTCACATACGAGCTTGCCGGCTCTGCCGCCCTTCTTGAACAGCGTATTTTTGCATTTCGGGCAGCGATCCTCGACCGGTGTGCTCCATGTCATAAAACTGCACTCCGGATAGCCCTCGCAGCCGTAAAAGCTGCGGCCCTTCTTCGATTTCTTCAGGATGATCTTCTTGCCGCAGAGCGGGCAGAAGCCCTTTGTCGGCGTAATGATCTTCTTGGTATTGCGGCAGTCCGGGAATCCGGAGCAGGCAAGGAATTTGCCGAAGCGTCCGATCTTAATGACCATTGGCTTGCCGCACAGATCGCAGACCTCGTCGGTTTCCTCATCCGGCACGCGAAGGCGCTTTCCGTCCATTGCCTTCTCAGCATTTTCCAGCGTCTTCTCGAAATTGTCATAGAAATTCCGCAGTGACTCCACCCAGTCGGTCTGTCCCTGCTCCACGCCGTCGAGATCGCTCTCCATTTCAGCAGTGAATTTCACATCGACAATCTGCTTGAATTGTTCCTTCATCAGCTCAGTCGTGACCTCTCCGAGCGAGGTCGGCTTGAGCTGTTTGCCGTCGCGCTCGACATACATTCTCGAAAGGATCGTGCCGACTGTCGCTGCATAGGTACTCGGTCTGCCGATGCCGTTTTCTTCGAGCGCCTTGATGAGCGTCGCTTCGGTATAGCGGGAGGGCGGCTGTGTAAAGTGCTGGTTGCCGCCGATTGACTTGAGCTTCAGCGGATCACCCTCGGCCAGCGGCGGCAGCTCCTTGTTATCCTCATCGCTCTGTACACTGTCCTTGGCCTCCTCATAGAGCTTCGTAAAGCCGTCAAATTTCACGCTGTAGCCCGATGCGCGGAACAGGCAGTTGTTCGCGGTAATCTCTGCAGAGACCGTATCAAGCTGGCAGTTTGCCATCTGACTCGCGATGAAGCGCTCCCAGATCAGCTTGTAAAGCTTATACTGATCTGTAGTCAGGCTGTTTTTCACCTTATCCGGCGTCAGATCCGGCATAGTCGGACGGATCGCTTCGTGTGCATCCTGTGCACCTTTTTTCGTCTTAAAAGTACGCGGTGTCGCAGGGAGATACTGCTTGCCGTATGCGCTGCGGATATAATCCGCAGCAGCCGCCTTGGCTTCATCGGAAATACGCAGACTATCAGTACGCATATAGGTAATCAGACCGACTGCGCCCATCTCCTGAATTTCCACGCCTTCGTAAAGCTCCTGCGCTGCTTTCATTGTGCGGCGCGCCTGAAATCCCATGCGCCGGGAAGCTTCCTGCTGGAGCGTTGAAGTGATGAACGGCGGTGCCGGCTGGCGGCTCGTGACACGCTTTTTCACTGTTTTTACGGTGAAATCCGCGCCCTCCAGAGATTGCAGGACTGCATCTGCTTCTGCACCACAGGAAAGCTCGGCCTTCTTGCCGTCCACCTCTGCAAGATGTGCGGCGAAGACCTTGCGCGAGGACTTCGCGGTCAGCTTTGCGTCAATCGTCCAGTATTCACGCGGCTGGAATGCACGGATCTCATTTTCCCTGTCCACGACCAGACGCACCGCGACTGACTGCACTCTGCCAGCCGAAAGACCTCTGCGGATCTTTCGCCAAAGGAACGGACTGAGCTGATAGCCAACGATGCGGTCGAGGATGCGGCGTGCCTGCTGCGCATTGACCAGATCCAGATCAATTTTGTGCGGATGCGACATACCTGTCTGCACGCCGGTCTTCGTGATCTCATTGAATTCCACGCGGTTTTCCTGTGCGATATCCAGGCCAAGGATTTGTGCCAGATGCCAAGAGATCGCTTCTCCCTCGCGGTCAGGGTCCGTTGCGAGCCAGACGCGGCTGCTTTTTTTCGCCCGCGATTTGAGATCTTTGATGACGGCTTCCTTGTCCTTCATTTCGATATAGGTCGGCGTAAAATCATGCTCAATATCTACGCTGAGCTTTGATTTTTGCAGATCACGCACATGGCCCATAGAGGCAACGACCTCAAAGCCGCTGCCCAGATATTTCTGAATGGTTTTAGCCTTTGCAGGCGACTCCACGATTACAAGTTCTGACATATCTCTATCCTTCCCGTTCGGCGCCTCCGCCGATCCGCCCTCCGCTGAGGGCATCCGCATCTTTATTGCATTGCCAAAACGAATCCCTCAAAATTCCACATGGAATCACTGATTCAATCCGGTGCAGCCGTCTGCTTTCGGTCAAGCACGCCTGATCATTCAGATTCACCGTGCAAAATGACGGAAAATATGCAATGAGATTGCATTCCAATCCGTCAGGCAGAATTGAATCAGTGGTTCCATAGACATCCGGCATCTGAAATTTCGCCATGGTGCACCAAACCGTCCTTGCGCTCAGTCAGCAGGACTGCGGTCATCTTCCAGGCCTGGCGATATTCCATGTCGCTGCCTTGTCTATGGTTATGTTTCGGAATCCGCATTACGCTGTGGGGACGGCGCGGTAGACCTTTCCGAACAGCGATTCCACAAATCCGTCCAACTCCAGAATTGTCAGTTCACTCAGCAGCAGCGAAAGATCCATATCCAGTGCTGCCGCGATATCATCCGCATACACATCGCCGTGTATCCGCAGATAAGAAACAATCGCCTGGCCGGATTCCGTATCCGGCAGCGGTGCTTCCTTTTCCTCCGGAACTGTCTGCACAGGCGCTTCCGTCTTCAGCGGTTCCGGTTGGATCTCCGCAGAATCGGACTCTTCCGGCCTGACAGCAGGCTTCGGCTTTTTCGTATCTGCTGCTGCGGACGGCTTTCTGTCTTCCGCAAAGAGCAGCGTTCTCGACGGCTGAACGGCATCGTCCAATGAAATATATTGCGGCACCTTGCTGTAAAATGCAAGCAGGATATCCTTATAGTTCATCAGTGGGATCGCTCCATCCCGCAGAAGCGGGATCACTCCGCTGTACCGGCCATCGAACAGATCGGCGGGCGGTACGCAGTAGAGATAGCGTCCCTGTTCAACCGCACACTGCGCTGTCAGAAGCGAACCGCTGCGCATAGCCGCCTCCATAACGGCTGTCGCATAACTCAGGCCGCTGAGAATGCGGTTTCTGCGCGGAAAATTCGCCGGATACGCCTGTGTGCCCGGCAGATATTCCGAAAGCAGAAGACCCGCGCCGCTGCTGATCATACGACTGCGTAAAGCGTCATTGCCGCGCGGATAATCAACATTGATGCCGCAGCCCAGCACGGCGATAGTTGAGCCGCCGTTATCAAGGGCGGCACGATGCGCAATGCTGTCCACACCGATTGCAAAGCCGCTGACAATCGTGAATCCCTGCTGTGCAAGCGGACCGACCATTGCAGATGTCACGCGCTCTGTATAAGGCGAGGGATGCCTTGTGCCAACGATCGCAAGGCTCAGCGGGTTTTCAAGCAATTCCAGATTGCCGCACGCTGTCAGGAGCACCGGCGGAGACGGTATGCTCCGCAGCACACCAGGATAGCGGCTGCTGTTTATCGGTAGCAGTTCGATTCCGCTGCTGCGGCAGAAATGGACAATCCTGTCTGCATCGTCAAGTGTATATTTCCGGCTTTCTGTACGCTGCTGCGGTGAAAGATCTGCATTCCGGCTGCCGCAGACTGCCTCGTAGATCTCCTGCGGCGATTCGGCATCCGGCAGAAAAGAGAGCAGCTTTGTGCTGGCCGCACCGAATACATGCGCGAGCCATACCCAATAGCGCATCATTTCCGGTTGTTCGCCGTGACAAATCTCCATGCGATCACCGTCCTTTTCCGGTCGGATTATTTTATCGTTGATGCTCTGCGCATCTCCCAGAGAAACAATCCCGCTGCCATCGCCGCATTCAGCGAATTGGAATCCGGCGACATCGGAATCGTCAGGCGATCTGAGCAAACCGCCGTGATTTCCTGCGGCAGCCCATTCCCCTCATTGCCGATCAGGACAGCTGCGCCGCCCGTAAAATCAAAGCTGCCAAGCAGCTGCGCATCCCTGTCGACAACTGCGGCACAGGTCGGCAAACCGACCGCTCTGCACTGCTCGAAAAAACATTCTGTATCAGGCAGCCGCCGCACGGCAATGCGGAACAGCGCGCCCATGCTGCTGCGGATCGTCTTGGGATTGTAGAGATCGCAGCAGTGATAGAGATACAGCCCGTCCGTACCGAGCGCCTCCGCCGTCCGCAGGATCGCGCCGAGATTGGAAGGATCCTGCACATGATGCAGCATCATACAGCGGTCGCCGGTCTGCGGCAGGATATCTGTTTCCGGCAGCATTTCTGCGATCGCGAAAACGCCCTGCGCGTTCTCGGTATCAGCGATCTCCTTTGCAGCAGATTCAGGAATCAAAAAGGTCTGCTGTTCGGGTGCTGCATCCCGCAGCGAATCGCCGTACTGCTCTGCGGCATTCTCTGTCAGGAGCAGCGCGCTGAGCCGGATTCCCGACCGCACGGCATCGCTGACAAGGCGAAAGCCTTCCAGCGGGAACATTCCGTTTTTCTCGCGGAACGCTCTGCTGCGGTTGAGGGATGCAAATCGCTTCACGGTTTTATTGTTTGCACCTGCCTGCTGAATCGCCTTCTGCGTCATGCGCACGCCTCCCTTCCGGAACCTCATAAGAAACACAAACACGCTCTAACGATTCCGAGAGAGCGTGTTTGATATCATGCATTACAGTGCTGCCTTTGCCTTTTCAATGATTGCGGTGAAGCCGGCAGGATCATGAATCGCAATCTCGGAGAGCATCTTGCGGTTCAGCGTAATTCCAGCCTTATTGCAGCCGTTCATGAATGTGGAATAATTCATGCCGTTCAGCTTGCATGCAGCAGAAATACGGGTGATCCACAGTCTGCGGAAGAAGCGCTTGTTCTGCTTTCTGCCGATGTATGCATACTGACCGGACTTCATGACGGCCTGCTTCGCCATCTTGAAATGCTTGGATTTGCTGCCCCAATAGCCCTTCGCGAGCTTCAGAACCTTATTTCTTCTTTTGCGCGTCATCATTGCGCCCTTAATACGAGCCATGTTCTTATACCTCCGTAAAAATCATTCCATGCCGCCGCAGCGGCCGCGTGTTCAATTCGATTTGCTGCGGTCCCGGATTACTTGTACGGAACCATCTCGCGGATCGTCGGTGCATTTGCACTGCCGGCCACGCCTGCGTTTCTCGCAATGCGCTTGACCTTGCGATCCTTAGAGACGAGACGATGACGCTTATATGCGTGCTGGAACTTAACCTTTCCGGTGCCGGTGACCTGGAAACGCTTCTTTGCACCGGAGTGCGTCTTAACCTTAACTTTCTTAACCTTAACGGCTGCCATGGATTCGTCCTCCTTGAATTTTCTTTGTATATGATCGCGCCGCACAGCTGATGCTGCATCAGTTCGCGCTGCATATCACATTATGCTTCCTGTTCTGTCTTTCCCTCTGCTGCGGGAGCCTCCGCTGCAGCTTGTGTCTTTACCTCAGATGCCTGCTGCTTCTGCTTCTTGGCACCCTTGTCGCCCTTTTCGGGCTTCATCTGCTTCGGAGAAACAAACATCACAATCGCCCTGCCCTCCATTTTCGGCGGCTTATCGACGGCAGCGATATCTCCGAGCCCCTCGCGGTATTTCTCAAGCAGCTCCTCGCCGAGATGCGGATGTGCAATCGCACGCTTGCGGAACCGTACCGAAACCTTGAGTTTGTCGCCGCCCTGAAGGAATTTCTTGCCCTGTGCGACCTTGGTTTCAAAATCGTGGGTATCAATCGCAGAGAACATTCTGATCTCCTTGATCTCAACGACACGCTGATTCTTCCGTGCTTCCTTTTCGCGCTTCTGCTGTTCAAAGCAATACTTGCCGTAATCCATGATGCGGCAGACAGGCGGTGTCGCCTGCGGCGCGATCTTGACCAGATCGAGATTCTGATCGTATGCGAGCTTCTGTGCGTCCTTTGCGGACATCACACCCTTTTTCTCGCCGTCCGCGTCGATCACCAGCACCTCGCGGTCACGGATCTCCTCATTGATTTGCAGTTCCTGCTTGCTAATGGCAAAGCACCTCCATTCATGATCACTAAAAAAATAAAACAGAGAGAGCATCCGGATGACCCGCGCTGCTCTCTCTGCTCATGTTCAGAATACCGCTAAAAGCGATCGTTATTTCCATGATCCAGATTACCGTTTTGCTTCATGCTGACGGTGAGAACCGGCTGGTTCCGCTTGCAATCCTATACAAGTATACCTGATTCCGGCTGAATTGTCAAGCCGGCTCAGTGAATTTCAACAATCTGCACAAAGTCCGGAAATTCCTGAATGATTTTTGCAATAAATTGCAAAATTGCAATTCCGTCATCATTGGTCAACCCAAGCACACCGTCACAATCCGCGTTCAGTTTTCCCTCAGAAGTGATGACTGCGCTGTCATCCTCCGCGAGATACCGCGCCAGCAGCACTGCATCGGATACATCGACTTCACCGGAGCAGTCCGCATCACCCGGCATTGTCCGCTTCACAACTGCCGCAGTCGTTGCGGTAGTCGTTTCAGAGGCTTTCTCAGTCGTTGTCACGACCGTTGTTGTCGTGGTGGTGATGGTTGTTGTTGTCGTGGTGACAACGGCGGTCGTGGTCTCCTCCTGCAGCATCGGCACCACCGCTGCACAATAGCATACGCAGTTCTGCGCAGTCATATTGCTGCCGAGTGTGATCGTTTCGCCCGCCTTCACATCGCGCCTATAACATGCAAATTCCTCTCCATTCGAACTGAATGCCTTTGTGTCCATCCTCGTATACTCATCAAGCCAGTTCGGGGAGATATTGTTCTCAGCTAAATATTTGACCATACGCACATCCGGCATGATGATGAGCGAAAGATCCTGTGCGGCTGTCAGCTCTGCCAGATTTCCGGATACGCTCTTGGAATCGCAGGCTGTCCGAATGTACTCCGCACCCTTGAGTGAATCCGGCAGGCTTTCAAAGGTGTATGCCCGGTCTCCGAAGATCGCGCTGCCGTTTTGCAGATTCTGCTCAATGTTCCAATTCGCGCAGTGTGCAGAATCCAGCACCTTCAGCTGTGCAATCAGCTGTCCGTTGTAGATATTGACCGGATCCGATACTTCCGCATCTCCGCCGTCATCCGGCAGCAGGTCAAGCTTGATGATATTCCTGCCCCAGTTGCCGTACCATGCATAGCCGGTTCTGCGCTCCTGACTGATCTGCGCAACATCGTAATAGACTTTGCTGTCGCGGTCGGAAAACATCGGCACCTCGGTATCAAGCGTATAGAACCGCGCCCAGAGCGGATCCGCATTTGCATCCTGCACGACGACCTTGTCATCGCCCTGCTGGACGAATTTAATACCATATAGCGTAACCTTCCGGAACCATTCGATCGCCGCGTTCACCGAGCGGACAATGTCCTTTCGGCCGGGGTTGGCCTTAGCGTAGTTATAAAGGAAGGTGATAATGCCCGCGCTTTCACTCGTGCAGATCGACGGCAGCTCATATGCGCGAGCAGATGCCGGTGCAAGCGTCTTTTCGTCATGCTGCTGGCACCATGCAGTTTTCCGGCCGCCGACAGTTATCTGCATATCCAGCAGACATTGAATTCCCTTTTCGAGCGATGCCGCCGCCTTCTGTGCATAAGCATCGCTGACCGCCGTAAAGTCGCCGGATTTCTTCGACATCTCGTTCATGATCTCCAGCACATGAACATATGCGGCATCATTCAGCGTAATGTGCGCATGATAAGTACCGGGCGTATTGAGGCACTGCATCCAGCCGCCGTTGCTGTACTGCATTTTGAACAAACATTCAACACCGCGCATCGCGCAGTCAAGATATTTCTGCTGCCTGGTCGCATTGTAAGTTCGCATCAAAAAGCGGATCTGCGAGGTCGTTGCATCGTTGTCGATCGTCGAATGTGCCCAGTCTCCGGTGTGCGAGGTCAGCATACCCTTCTGCCAGCCGCCCTCATTCGCAACCTGAAACTGGATGCACTGATCCGCGACCTTTGTCGCTTCGGATGTACCAAACCAGTCCGCTGATTTTTTGAGATAGGTTGACCACGGCAGATCCTCCTCCGCTGCGGAAACCGTCATGCTGATGGACGGAAATACGCGGTTTTCCGGCATGAGTGAAACTGTCCCTGCAAGCAGCATCATTCCGCTCAGCACGGCCGCGATTTTTTTCTGATAAATTTTCATATAATCCCCCATTTCATTCGGGTACCGTACATACCCTTCATACTCATTATACAGATATCTGAACGATTTTCAATAGCCGAAACGACCGGATTTATGACATATCATCACCAATACACGGAAAGTGCATTGCTGAAAATGTACCTGCGATGCTTTTATAATGAGACTCCCGCTCAATTCGCTGTGAGGCTGATGCGATAGTTCCTGCTGCCAATCCGCCGAAGACACGGCAGCAGTGAAAAATACACGCTGATTCGTTGACTTTTTGCTGAAACTGTGGTATGATATAGATAGTATACAGCAACACGAAAAAAGGAGGGAGATACTTGGCAATGACAGTGATGTCTGTGACGCTGATTATCGGTCTTGCGATGACCGGCGCTGCAGTCATTATGATTTTGATGGATACGCATGAGACATCGCTGCGCGAATATGCCGTACTGGGATTGTTCTGTGCGATCCTGACAATGATCTCCTATTATGTCGAGCTGCAAACGCCCGGCCTCGCCGCGAAGATCGACGCGGTGAAATTCGGCTATATCGGCAAGGTCTTTGTCAATCCGCTGCTGCTGATGCTGGCAGTGCGGTTCTATGAAGTCAAGGTCCCGAAGCTTTGGCAGACTTTCATATATCTTGTACCAATCATCACGCTATATCTTGTCTTTACCTGTGAACGCAGCGGACTTTATTATCAGGATATCAGCCTCGGCCCGGACGGTTTGCTGCTCGTTATCCCCGGCCCTGCATATCATGCGTATGTCGCGTATAATACATTGCTCGCGATGATCCATATTAGCTTCTGTCTCTATCAGCGGCCGCGATTGCGCAGACGCGAGAAGAATAACAATACGATCCTGATTTTAGCGAACATTATCCCCTTTTTATCACTGATGGTCTATCTCGCCGGCTGGACAAAGGGCTTTGACATCAGCACGATCGGCATCATGGTCGGCGCACTCTGCGTCACATTCTCAATCTTCCGCTACGGTCTTCTCAACAAAGAGGGCATGCTGCAAAATATGGCGACCGGCCTGATCTTCCTGGACGGTGACAACCGTCTAATCTATGCAAACCGCAAAGCCGTGCAGATCATTCCCGCGCTCGGTACGCCGCTCGTCCGCACGCATAAGCTTGACCTGAAGCAGCTCTGCTCTGAGGAATTCGCATCCATACAGGTCGGATCCGCTTCCTACCAAAGAAAGATCACTGAATGGAGCAACGGCGAGGGACATAACGGCAAGCTTCTGACCTTTGACGATATCACCGAGATCCGTGCGCGTCTCAACCGCGATGCGATGACCGGTCTGCTCAATCACGCAAGCTTTTATCCGATGCTCGACGATGCGATGGCGGAATCGAAGCGGACAAAGCAGCCGTATTGCGTCTCGATCGCGGATATCAACAGCTTCAAGCTGATCAATGATACCTACGGTCACTCAAACGGTGATATTGTCCTGACCACGCTCGCCGATACGCTGTATCAGACCTGCGGACAGCACGGTGATGTGTTCCGTTACGGCGGCGAGGAATTTGCTGTGATCTTCCACTGCGGCTATCAGCAGGCGGAGGAAATCATGCAATATGCGCTTGATGAATTCTCAGCAATCAGCTATGAATTCATGGACGAAATGGTCTCCTTCAGCTACGGCACGGCGGAATACGACAGTCACGAAACCTCCGTCGATCTCTTTGACCGTGCCGATCAGCTCATGTATAAACGCAAAAAAGCATTCCACGATCAGGAACGCGCCGCACAGGCAGACACCTGAAATCTCACAGAAAAGGATTAAATTATGCTCGGTTCAGATTATCGGGAGCTTATCGTTCCCAGACTCGACAATCAAGGCAAAAAGGCAGGCATTCTCATCGGCGGCTCCGTGCTGACGGCGATCGTCATGGTCGGTGCACTACTGACCGGTCACTTTATTCTGCTGCTGCCTGCGCTGATCGCCGGCTTCGGAACATGGTATCTGTGGACGCAGAACCGTATCGAATATGAGTACATCATCTCCGGCGACGAGCTGGAGGTCACAAAGATTCTCGCAGAAAGCCGACGCAAGCCGATGATAAGCATTTCCACCATGAAATTCACGGCCTTCGGCAACCTGCGCGAAGCACCGCAGCCCTCACCTTCCATGACACTTGTCCTCGCCTGCACTGCACAGAACGGGACTGCTTTTTATGCTGATTTTGACCATCCGGAGCTCGGACAGACACGCCTGGTCTGGACACCGAATGACGACATTCTGCTCTACCTGACAAAGCATATGCCGCGGACACTCGGCTTTCGCTGGGAACCGCATAACAACGAATCCGCTGAATAATCCGGAGGAATATTACAATGCAGCTCGTAACACCGCTTGAAATGATGAAGCTCGAAAACGCCGCTGATCAGGCCGGCGTAACTTACGATCAAATGATGGAAAATGCCGGACAGGGACTTGCCGAGCATCTTATCCGAATCGCCGTCGAAATGGGTGTCAAAGAAATCCTGATGCTCTGCGGCAACGGAAACAATGCCGGAGACTGCTTTACTGCATCACGCCTACTGGCATCGCAGTTTCAGGTGACGGTCTGCCTGACCGCAGGCGTACCAAAAACACGCACGGCCTATGCGAAATATAAAATGATGAAGGGCATCGCCGTTTTGGAGGATCAGGAGGCAATCCGTGAAGCTGTCCGAAAGCACAAACTAATCGTGGACGGAGTATTCGGCATCGGGTTCCGCGGCGAGCTTAGCCCGTTCTTGCAGTCAATCTTTGCAGAAATCGAAGCAGATCCTGATACAAAATGCATCGCTGTCGATATTCCCAGCGGCGGAAACGGTCTGAGCGGCGATGTTGCAAATGGCACGCCGCACTGCGATGTGACAATCACATTCGGCGCAGCCAAGGCCGGCCTGTTTCTCGCGCCGCTTTCAGAATACTGCGGAGCGATCATGCTTGTCGATATCGGCATACCGGAGCCGGCATTTGCTGAGCTGACCTATCCGGTCTACCGTATCTCAAATACCGATATTCATGATATGCTGCCGCCGCGTCCGACGCAAGCACATAAGGGGATGTTCGGCAGGCTGCTGTGTGTCTCCGGCTCCCGCAATATGCCAGGCGCTGCAATCCTTGCCTCTAAGGCTGCGCTGCGCTGTGGAGTCGGCCTGTTCTGTCTTGCATCTGATATTGATGTCTGCCGGATGCTGATCGCGCAGGCACCGGAAGCAACCATGCTCCCCCTGCCGACCGATTATGACGGCAAGCTCACGCAGCAAGCAGTTCCGGCAATTCTGGACTATGCCAAGCAAGCAACCTGCGTACTGATCGGCTGCGGTCTCGGACAGTCCGAGGCACTGCGTCAGGTAGTGACATCTTTGCTCCCGCAGCTCGAATGCCCGATCATTTTGGACGCGGACGGTCTAAATGCCATCGCTCCCAGCATAGATATATTACGAAAGACGAAATCAACGGTCGTACTGACACCGCATCCCGGTGAAATGGCAAGACTGCTGCACTGCTCGGTCGAGGAAGTTCAGAAGGATCGCATGACTGCTGCCAAACGCCTTGCGACGAGGTTCCCAAATACGATCATTGTCCTGAAGGGTGCCGGCACGATCGTTGCAACAGCGGAACACGCGCATATCAATACAACCGGAAACTCCGGCATGAGCAAGGGCGGCAGCGGCGATATCCTTGCCGGAATGATCGCCAGTCTGACAGCGCAGAAAATCTCACCGGAGTATGCTGCGATCGCGAGCGTCTATCTGCACGGCTTGGCAGGCGATTGCGCAGCTGCTGAAAATTCACGGCGCGCAATGCTGCCGAGTGATATGATCAGCCAGCTGCCGATGCTGTTTGCGGAATACGAATAATACGGAACGAGGGCATTCCTCGGCAAATCAACGGTCGTCAAAAGCAATTCATTTTCATGGAGGCTTTATTATGAGACGATGGATGTGCCGCAGGAATGCCCTCATTTTTTGCGTACCTGCTGTATTGGGACTGACGAGCTGCACAGCTGCAGAGCAGGCAACAGAATTTTCGCCGAAGCGCGATCCGGCCTATACCACACAGGCGGAGATGGAATACGGCGACGGTCAGAAAGCTGCTCTTGAATTGACGCGATGCACGGAGTCGCTCTGGGAAGCATCGTTCAGCGAGCCGGCATCACTTGCTGGTGTCGTGCTGACCTTTGACGGCGATGCTGTCAGCGCGAGCTATAAGGGACTTGCGTTCACAGTCCCCAAATCCGCGTTCGGTGCAAAAAATATGCTGATGTATGTCACTGAAACGCTCGACAACGCGGCTGCCGAAACGCTGATTTGTTCCCAGCAGGAGGACGGATCATGGATCAATCACGGTGAATGTGCAGGCGGCGCCTATACACTGACCTTTTCGGAATCCGGAGAGCCGCTGATGTTTGATCTCCCCTCACAGCCGCTCAAGCTGACATTCACTTCATATACCGTCTCTCCGGAAGCCGCTGTCACCACTGATCCGATTGCTACTTCGTCAACAGAAGCCGCCGCTCCCATGGAATCGACAACCACAATCACTACAGAAAATAACGAGGGCGCATCAAATTGATGCGCCCAAATCGTTATTCGTTTGGATTAGTTATCCTTGGTCGTGCCGAGAGACTCATACGGGATGAGCTTTGCAACGAACTTCAGGATCTTGCCCATGTCAGGCATATCCGGAGCACCGGAAGCGTCAACATCGGCATTCTTCTTACCCTGTGCGCTTACTTCCGCCGTGCTGTCTTCATTGAGATAGCGAGCAAGAAGAACAACGTCGGAAACATCCACGCGCTCATTGGGAGTATCCCCTTTTGAGCAGTCAACGTTACCCCAATCGGAATCAGTGGGATCATCAGGCTGATCCGGAGTGGACGGAGTATCGCCGTTCTTCGGGAAGCTGTACTTTACATCCTTATCCTGCAGGAACTCAACGATCCATGCAAGCGGAGCATTCCAGTTAATGGTAACTTCGTTGGTAGACCATGCCTCGATGGAGTCAACGAAGCATCTCTGAGACGGGTTGGTAGACTTGCCAGGCTCGAAGCCAAGTGCACGGACATACGGATCCTGGAGACCTGCATTCGGACCGCCGGACAGAACGCCATCCGGAGCCATCGGCAGAGTATCATCCAGCTCAAAGGACCAATATCTGTGGTGCGGGTTCTTCTCGTGGTATGTACCGTAACCGGTCACGAAGGAGAAGGACAGCGGGTTTCTACCGAGCAGGTAGTCCATACCGGTAACAACACCGTTCAGATACTTGACATCCTGAGTTGCGTCATAAGCATAAGCCAGAACGATCAGGTTGTTGATAACCATGGAGTTGGAACCCCACTCGTAGCCGTTGATAATGATCGACGGATCGAGGTTGTTCGGATCGTTGTAGCCAGGGCCGTCATAGGTGTACGGAATACCGTAGCCCTGCTTCTCTTCAATGCCGAGATAGTAATCAGCAGCCTTTGCGATAGAAGCATTCAGCTTGGTTGCATTGTCTTCAGTAAGCAGATCCTTGTGGAGTGCGAGAGTGATGGAACCAGCAGAAGCAGTGTTGCCCCAGTTGAAGACTGTGAGAGAACCGTCCTTATTTTCACCGCCGGTGATTCTTTCCGGAGTCTCATAAGCAAAGTCATACGCTTCCATCTTCTTGTCGAATGCAGCTGCAGTTGCGTTGTCCATAACCTTACCGGAAACAAAGATCTCGCACGCTGCCCAGTAAGCATCGTCTCTGACCTCGTTGTCACCGTACGGGCCGCCGCCCTTTGCATGCCACATCGGAGCGTACAGAGACTTCTCATTCAGCTCCTCAGCCGGGCACGGGCACTTCAGATCCGGATGAGTCACCTCTTTCAGGTCAGCCGGATAGTAGTGAGCCTCGTATGCCTCATAAGCCTCAATTGCACTTTCGAGATACGTCTTAGCCTTTGTTGCATCATACGGTGCCCAAAGTCTTGCTGCCTGTGCTGCGCAAGCTGCGTAGTTCAGGGTTGCAGCGAATGTAGGCGGCTTAACGATACGGGTGGTCTTCCACTCGGTCTCGTAGTTCCACGGTCTGGTTGCAAGACCAGTCCACTTGTGGTCATGCAGCTTGTGGTAGTACATACCTTCGTACTTGCCCCATGTCGGCTCAGAAGCATCGACTCTCATCTTAGCGATCCAGTCAAGCTCATATGCTGCCTCGTCGAGGATATCAGGGACCTTGTTGCCTGCTTCCGGAATGACGCAGATGCCGGAGCCATCGTCGAACTTCTTCTTAGTTGCGTCTGCATAGGTTGCTCTCTCATACATATTCTGGAGCGTCCAGACAGAGATACCACCGTTAACAACGTACTTACCGTGGTCACCGGCATCGTACCAACCACCGGTAGCAGTGATGCTGGAAGACTTGTAAGTACCAGTTGCCTCGTCGATGCTTGTGTACTCGTTCTTCCAGATCTTCTGAACATCAGCCTTATCAGTTGCGTGACCGCCTGTGTGGCTCAGAGTGCTCTTGTCACCGGAAGTGATGTAAGCAGATTCGATCTTGCAGCCGGAACGGTTCTGATAGAAGTAGTTCAGAGAGTTGGTCAGCATGTTGTGAGTTGTATCGGTGTAGATGTTTTCGCCGATATTGAACTCAAAGGATCTCCAATTCTTGCCCTTTATTCTCAGATAGTATCTGCCCTCCTGCTGATAATCGGAAAAGTCGATCTTCGCGATATTATCATCAGAGTCAGCATCGTGCGTAACAGCGGAAGTCTTGCCGGTTGCAACGACATCGCCGTTGGAAGCATTGACGAGCTCCCAATCATAGGTGCCGGAGAGGCTGATCGTGGATGCGCCGTAGAGGATATCACCGGAGTTATCGCCCAGTGTAGCAACCTTTGCCAGCTTCGGATAGTAACCAACCTGGTTTACGGAGATGTAGTTGACCAGTTCGCCGTCAACCATCGCAACATCCTCATTGCCCTTTGCGCTGTAATCACGAGTGATTGCGCCGTAGGAGTTGGTCGGATCTGCGTCACACTTGTCCGGGCTCCATGCACCATCGCCGCATTTTTCGCAGATGATGGACATATCATCGAACCAGATTTCGTCGCCGTCCTGAGCGTTACCGCCCTCACCGTTGCCGCCGTAAGCATAATGGAATGCCCACTCAACAGCCTTCAGATCATCAGTCGGAACAAAAGTACCGGAGAAGGTCTGGTACTCGGTCGTCAGCTGAACCGGGCTGCCCCAGCCTGCGCCGCCGCCGCCCATGTGCGGACCCATTACGAAGCCTTCCGGCTTCAGATCGAAGTACTCTTCCTTACCGCTGATATCACCGATCTTGGAACAAAGCTGCATACCGCTTCTCTTTGCTTTTGCCTTGAAGCTGACCTGATAAGTGTGGCCTGCTTTGAAGTTCAGGTTTCTGTGTCTGAACTGAAGGTCCCACTTTGCGTTATCAGCGCCCTTCGCGTTGAGAACAGTAACATGGAAAGCGCCATCCTCAATTTTGAAGTTCTGCTTTGCAGGGCTCGACTCACAGGTGTGCCAAGGAAGCGCCTTGTGATCGAACGAGGTTTCACCGAGCACCTGGCCGGCCGAAACAGTCATCGGCGCAACGCTGGCAAATGCCGGTGCGATCGTCACGGCTGCCATAAGGCTTGCAACGATCATTTTTGTTGTTTTGCGCATACAAAAAACCCTCCCGTTTTTATATATATAAACGCAGCCAGTACGAGCCACATTTATATTGCGAGTAGTGCGTATACGGCTGTCCACATGACAAACGCGCTGAAATGATGCTCTGATCCGCCATGTTCCCGTGCAGACGAGGCAGGATCGGAGTTCTGATTCCGGCGTTTTATGCGTTATACAGTCCGTATATACCTTTTGAGATATTCCGTGCTGAATAGCACAGTATTTTCCCTATCAATATTATAATACATCTTTCAATTATTGTAAAGCCCTTTTTTTAACTTTGGCGGAATTGTACATTTTGGTTACCGTTTTTTGTGCAACACCTCCAAATCTGTAATTAGCATATATCAGCACTGCAATCCTGCCGATTCCAAACTGCGACTGTGCGATAATACTCTTTTTGTTGCTTTGTTAATACGATATGTTGTAAACACATTCAAGTATCGGACGACGACAGCCAGTTTGTCGTAATTTTCGCGCGAATGCTGCACAAGGCTTGACAAATCTTCGGTCATATGTTATAATTGCTTTGCTGCGTTAAAGCTGTGCATCTTAAAAGTGTAAAAGTGACAATGCCGGCTTGCGTATACTATTATAATATATGGAGGTTCCATTCTATGTCAGCTTCGCAAATCATCACCATGGTCGTTGTGGTGGTATATGCTGCCGTCATGATCCTGATCGGCATCATTACCTCTAAAAAGACCAAAAGCGTCGATGACTTCGTCTTCGGCGGCAACAAGATCGGTCCGTGGATGACCGCTTTCGCTTTCGGCACCGCATATTTTTCTGCAGTCGTGTTCATCGGCTATGCCGGTCAGTTCGGTTGGAGCTATGGTATCTCAGCCGCCTGGATCGGTATCGGAAATGCGCTGATCGGCGCCACACTCGCTTGGGCGGTGCTGGGCAAGCGCACCCGCCTCATGACCAAACATCTCGATGCCAAGACCATGCCGGATTTCTTCATGAAGCGATACGGCAGTACTTCGCTCAAAACGACAGCTGCGGCCATCGTCTTCCTGTTCATGATCCCCTATACTGCTTCGGTCTACAACGGTCTTTCGCGTCTGTTCGCAATGGCATTCAACCTCACCTCCCCGAACGCTTATCAATATGTTATGATCGCCATGGCCGTCCTGAGCGCAATTTATGTCGTTCTCGGCGGATACTCCGCAACAGCTGTCAATGATTTCATTCAGGGCATGATCATGCTCGGCGGCATTATCGCAGTTGTTGTCTGCGTCCTCACTTATAACGGCGGCTTCAGCTCTTCTGTTGATATGCTGAAATCAATCAATGCTGTCCCGGACGGCAAGCTCGCATCGCTCTTTGGCCCGGATCCGATCAACCTGTTCGGCGTTGTTATCCTGACCTCGCTCGGTACATGGGGACTCCCGCAGATGACGCACAAATTCTATGCGATCCGTGACGAAAAAGATATCAAGCGCGGCCTCGTAATCTCGACTATTTTCTGCCTGATCGTCTCCGGCGGCTGCTATATGCTCGGCGGCTTTACTCGTCTCTTCAACACAACGGAAGCCGGTGAAGGCCTCGGCACCAATGTCATTCAGAAGCTTTCAAACGGCAAGCTTGAATTCGATGCTATGGTTCCGAATATGCTTCAGACTGCACTGCCGTCACTGCTGATTGGTCTGGTTGTTGTGCTGGTGCTGAGTGCATCGCTCTCGACACTTTCTGCACTCGTTCTGACCTCCTCGATGACACTGACGCACGACCTGATCCGTCCGGCAGCCAAGGGCAAAATGGATGACAAAAAGGAATTCATCACAATGCGTGTGCTGATTCTGTTCTTCCTGCTGCTCTCCGTCATCATCGCGATGAACAAGAACGCTGCGATCACTACGCTGATGAGCTATTCATGGGGCGCACTCTCCGGCTCATTCCTCGGACCGTTCCTCTGGGGACTGTTCAGCAAAAAGACCACAAAGGCTGCCGTCTGGGTAAGCTTCGCATTCGGCGTTGTCTCCACGATTGCACATATGTGCATCTTCACATTCTTCAGTGACAGCTTTGGCGATTTCATCAAGTGGGCTGCATCGCTTCCGCTTAATCTCGCATCACCAATCAATGCCGGCGCGCTGCTCATGATTATTTCGATCCTTATCGTTCCGGTCGTATCACTCTTTACGAAACCATGCGAAAAGGAAACGGTTGACAACGCCTTCGCTTCACTCGAAAAATAAACACAAATTGCAGAGAAGACTCCCGCGGGAGTCTTCTCTTTTTACCTGATTGACTGTCACCCTGTTTCTACTATTCGAGAAAATAGAATCTCTGACTCTCAAACAGCATATAATTATCCAACAGCAGCCATACACTATATCAACGAGAATAGTATGTGCTTTTCCTGGCGGACACTGCGCACAAGCGTCTGATAAATCCGTACCCCAAGCATCCGACGCTGAACTGATTGCCGCCACTGCAGTGCAGACTGATTGATTCCTTTGTGATAAACACATCCTGATAAGCCTTTGCACATGAATAAATCATATCCGATTTGCCTTCATGCATGATGATGTATCAGATACAAACAGTACATATGAATAAACGAGATACGGCAAACTATACACAAAAAATGCCGTAAAAAATGGCTGTGTGAATTTGCAAACGCATTTTCACACAGCCAAATCTTGGGGGAGCTAATTATTACTTGGCAGACCAGCTGTCGAATTCCAGATCGCCGCTGAAGATGAAGCGGATGTCATTGACACCGGAAATCTTCGAGCAACCGACGGTAATCTCCTGCATGGAGCCGCCGCCCGGAATCTCAACATAAGCGAATGCATTACCGCTGCCGTCAACGACCTTAATCGCGCCGCCGTTCTTGGAGGATGCACGGAAGGTCATAGCCTGAGCGCCGCTCTTGAAATCAACGCCCTTGAGCATGGTCCAGTCACCAGACTGAATGTCGGAAACGACTGTGTCGCCGACGCCCTTGATCTGGATACCAGCCTGATTTGCCATTGTCTCTGCCTGAACGGTCTGGAACGGGTTCAGGTATTCGAGCTGCTGGCAGCCGCCCATCGTTGCCTTACAGGTGATTTTGCCGTTATTGAAGGTCGCCTTGTCGATATGCGTGGAGCGGTAGTTGCCGCCTTCGTGTTGGCCGTTTTTGTCATAAGCCTTGACGCCCTGACGCAGCTCGGTGGTGCGGGAGTGGTATGCGATGTAGTACTCACCCTTGAATTCGATGATCGAATGATGGTTGTTTCCGCCTCTGTCGATGCCCTGCGAACCGGTGTTCGCGAAGCACATACCTGCGAGCTGGCTCGAGGTCCACGGGCCGAGCGGATTCTTGGAGGTCATGTAGAGAATGTCAGCATTGCCGAACGAAACGCCGTTGATGTTGGTGCCGCCCGGAACATTCCAGTTTGCGCAGTAAGAATAGTACCATGTGTCGCCGATCTTGATGAGGGAGGAATCCTCGAACAGATACGGGTTCTCAAGTGTTACGGCATTGCCGGAGATCGAGATCATGTCATCGCCGAGCTTCATGCAGCGGCCGGTCTTCGGATTTGCCTTGTCTCTTCCGTCAACGCCGCCGCCCATGAACAGGTAGCCTTCGTTGGTCTTTTCGTCGTAGTAGACGCCCGGATCGAACATCCAGACAACATCGTTCATGTTGGCAACCTTGCTCTTGGAGACAAGCTCGCTGCCGATCGGATCGACGAACGGGCCTGTCGGGCTGTCGGAAGTCAGAACGCCGACGCCGGAGCCATTGTTCGCGAAGTAGAGGAAGAACTTTTCTTTGCCATTGATCGTCTTGTGCAGAGCATCCGGTGCCCATGCATTAGAAGCCCACTTTGCAACGCCGCCGGTGGTTCTGCCGTTTCTGCCGGCAACCGGGATCGCACCGTGGTCAGTCCAGTTTACAAGGTCAGCGGAGGAGATGCAGTTGATTGTGCCGGAATTATAAGTATTATCCTGAACCTGGCCGTTGGAATTATACTCCAGCGCATCGTTGGTGGTGTAGAGATAGAGTCTGCCGTCATAAACCTGCCAGCCCGGGTCCGCACCGTAGCGCTGCGTCGAGCAGGGGTTATTCTCGTTGTCCTTCTTTGTGCTGGTGCCGAGCTTGACATTTGCGAAGTACTTGGACTCCATTGCGGAGAAGTCCGGCGTCTTGTAGACCGGCTCTGCGACCGGGAACTTGTTGATTTTGGTCAGAATGTACTGGCTGAGCAGGCTGATGTCTTCCATATTAAATTCATTGCTCTGGTCAACATCGGCAGCACGCTCTGCGCGAGAGCTCAGGAACTTGCCGCTCTTCATAGCAGTCTTTGCAGCTGAAAGATCCGCTGCAGTGATGATGCCGTCAGCATTGACATCGCCGAGGACAAACGGAGCTGCCGGTGCCGGGCCTGCGATTACAGTACCCTTCGGAGCGCCGATAACCTCATCAACGAAGAAGTCAATCGTGCTGTCAGCGGTCTCAACATACATGGAAATGTTGGTCGCGCCTGCCGGAATGGTAAATTCGACATTTGCGAGCTGTGCCCATTCGCCCTTGTTTACGGTTGCAGAAGCGATGTGCGGCCACTGTGTCTCGCCGGATGCATCCGTGTATTCAAGCGTAAGGTAGAAGTCATCAGATGCGCCGCCGTTCGTATACATGACATCAGCGCTGAAGCTGTAGGTCTCGCCGGCAGTGAAAGGTCTGCCGAGCGAAACAGCAGCGCCGTTCCAGCTTGCCTCTCTGCCTGTGCAGGCGAGAGACTTGCTGCCTGCATATGCAGTACTGGAGCTGGTTGCGACAGATGCCGAACCGCGTCCGGTGAAGCTGTCCGTTCCGTTCTCGAAGGTTGCGTGGATCCAGTAGCCGTCAGCATCCGGTTCCGGCTCCTTGACCTCGAAGTCATCCTTGAAGTTCGAGCCATCGCCCCACTCAGACTGCGGAACAACAGACTGAAGTGCGGTGTAGGCCGCCTTCGGCTGGTTGCTGCCGTCATAAAGCAGCGGGCTGTTGGGTTTGCCGGATGCTTTATCCGTTCCGACCCACGAATTGTTGTCATTCGGGCCCCAGACCTGGAACAGTGTAACACGGTTCGCATGGGAAGGATCGGAATTCCACTTGATTGCTTCCTGAAGGATTCTCTTATATCTGCTTGCCTGCTGATCCAGAGAATACTTGCCGCCGTCGGTCGCGATATCCAGCTCAGTGATCTGAAGCTCAAGACCAGCCTGGAGATACTTGTTCATAGCAGTAATATATGCATTTTCACCGCTCCAGCCATCGTTGGCGTTCGCATTGATGTGAGACTGCATACCGACACCGTCGAGATTGCCCGCAGCCTTGATGCGCGTTGCGGTCGCAAGGATCGCGTCACGCTTGAAACCTGCGTACTCATTGTAGTCGTTATAGAACAGGTGGCAGCTCTTCGGTGCATACATTCTTGCATACTTGAATGCAGAGTCAATAAAGCTGTTGTCGCCGTAAACCTGCACCCACGGAGAAGCGCCGTTGCCGTAGCCGCCCTGACGAGGCCCGCCGTTGGAGTCGTTCATGCACTCATTACAGATATCGTACGCATAGACATTCAGCGTCGGATACTTCGTTGAGAACAGAGCGAACATATTCTTGATATAGCTTTCGAGACGCTGCTCCATCGTGGCCTTGTTGACCCAGTTGCCGCCGTTCTGGAAATTATCCTTGAAGAACCACTGCGGTGTCTGAGAATGCCAGACCATTGTATGGCCGCGGAAGCCGAGACCATTGGTTGCACACCAGTCTGCGATCTTCGCGAAGCTGTTGTCTCTCACACGGATATTCGTATTTTCGGATCCGCTCTGCACGAGTGTCGCATCCGGTTTGGTCTCGTTCTCGCACTCGATCGCGTTGCAGTCCTTCAGCAGGATGTTTTTAATCGCGCTGTCGTTGATCGTGCCGCCGTTGAGGATATTGCCGGAGCGGATACCGTAATTGACAAGCCAGTCCTTGATACCGGTTCCGAACGCAGCCGAAGCAGTCATTTCCTGCTGACCGACGATCTTCACATCATCGTACACAAAATCATCCGTCGTATCCGTGGTAATTGTCAGTTTGAAAGAAGTAGAATTGACCGGTGCTGTGTAGGTATCGCGCAGCGTTGCCCACTCGCCGCCCTTGACATCCTTTTCGTCAAGAGTCTTCACGGTCTCTTCGCCGGTCTTTGCATCAACGAGCGTCAGCGTCATTTTAAAATGCTGATCGGTCTCTGCGAAGACACGAACAGAGTAATCATACTCTTTGCCGCCGACGAGATAGAAGTCCTTTTCAGAAACTGCACCGTCTGCGGGAGAGGTTCTGCCGACCACACGCATACCCCGTGAGCCGTTAAAGCCGATGCCGTCATAGGCAATCGTTTCTGCGGTGTAATTGGGTGAGACCGCATACCAGCCGCCGTAGGTCATCTCAAAATCATTTGAGACAATCGTTGCAGCCTGCGCCATACTCGCCGGCATATAAGCCAGCATCATTGCAGCACAGGCACCGGCAGTCAATACTGCCGAAATGCGTTTGCGTTTCATATTTTTCCCCCTAGCAAAAATGCGGAATACGGCAAAGCACGGTTCCTTCGCGTTTTCCTCGCTGCATCGGCATGAAGGGGTATGCTTCAGCGGGTCGGATTCCGCGGCGGAATCGGGTTTTACCTTGTTTAAGTTTGTCCCCAGCCTCTGCCGGAAGACGGAATATATAGTGCTATAATCATGATAGCAGAAATTATGCAATTTCTCAATAAAGAAAATGTATAAAACATGGACAAAATGAAGATATATCGCTTGACTTTTCAATGCATATCATATATAATATAGTAGAGGGGGGGATATCATGGTTCATTCTGACGCATCATGCATCGGAGTCATTGCTGCCGAAGTCAACAGCATCGAGCAGCGGCAAATTATGCAGGGCATCATCGAAGAAGCACAGCAGAACGGCCTGAAGACCGTGATATTTTCCAATGTTTACAATCCCTTCGAATATGATTTTGCACTGGATCTTGAAAACCGCATCTATGAACTGATCTTTTCGCAGCAGCTCTGCGGACTGATCCTGATCGCGGAATCCTTTATCAATGAGCTTCTGCGCGAGAAAGTGCGTGCGCTGCTCTGCCGCCGTCAGGATATCCCTGTTGTCATCATCGGGATCTATGTCCCGTCACTGGATTTTCCGAATGTCACCTTCATCAATGCCGATGATTTTTCGGATATCGCAGATATCACGGAGCATCTTGTCTCCGTTCACGGCTATACGAAAATCGACATTCTGACTGGTATGCGCGGGAATGAAGCATCCGAGCAGCGCGTCTGCGGTTACCGCTCCATACTGGAACGGCACGGCATTGCCTTTTCTGAAGCGCGTGTCCATTATGGCTCATTTTGGAATGATTCCGGCGAGGCGCTCGCAAAACGCTATATCAGCGGTGAGCTGGAGCTCCCGGAGGCGATCCTCTGTGCAAATGACTATATGGCATACGGTCTTCTGGACACTTTCCTCAGCGGCGGCATCCGTGTGCCCGAAGATGTGGCTGTCACAGGCTATGAATTCATCCACGAGCGAATATTCCATTCGCCGATACTGACCACCTATCAGCGCGGCAGACGGGAGCTGGGCGCGGACGGCGTGCGCATTCTCTGTGCGGCCGTTCACGGAGATCCGAAACCGGAATTCCATCCGCCCACCGGAATGATCATTACCGGACAAAGCTGCTCCTGCGGCGTTGAGCCGAATCAGCTCCATGAGGAGCTTGAAAATCTCCGTACCAAACAGGTTTACGAGAAATGGAATGTTCTCGGTACACTGGAGCAGGAATTGACACTCTGCGGCACGCTCGATGAGCTGATTGAAGTCCTCGGCTCCCACCAGTATTGGGTGCGCTATGTGCAGAATATGTTCCTCTGCCTCTGCGAGAATTGGTATGATACCAAGGCGGAAACGCCGGGTGAAACCATCTCCTGCCGCAGCATCATGCCTTGGCATAAGGATCAGCCGGCGATCCTCTGCAACCATTTCGATTTCACCGCGCTCTATCAAGACTCTCCGCCTCTGGCCGCACACTACTATCTGCCGCTGTTTTTTGAGTCACATTTCTTTGGCTATTTCGTGCTGGAATATCACCAGCCGGATACATATGACGATATCTTCCGCAACTGGATGAAATCCATTTCGATCGGCCTGACCTTCCTCTGCATGAAAAATGATATCCGTTATCTGCTCCAATGTCAGAATCTCGCAGAGCAGACCGATTCACTGACCGGCCTCTACAACCGCCGCGGCTTTGAATCCATGCTGGCTGCCAGAATGGCCGGCGGAGATGCTGATGTCTATGCGCTTGCAATCAAGATCTGCACGCTGAAAGGTGAGATGCTGCCGGAATCGCATTCAAAACATACGCTCCTGCTTCAAAAAATTGCGGAGGTTTTCCACATCTGCGATATGCAGAACTGCATCTGCGGCCGCACATCATCGCAGACCTTCATCTGCGCAGGACTGCCCTATAATTCGATCGAGGACTGTGCGCGTTCCGGTGAAAAGATTCTCGCCGTAATGCTGCATCATACCGAGATCTGCCAGACAGTCGGTATGGAATCCGTTCTCATCAAGCCGGTGCTCCTTCCCGCCGGACGCTCCGCCGCAGACTGCGTCAATGATCTGCAATCCATGCTCGAAATGCAGACCACGGTGCTCGCCGAGCATAAGCGCCAGCCGCACGCGGAAATGCTCTATGCCGTCCGCAACCGCATCTATCATATGGAGCTGAGCAATTCCGATATCATCTGCAAGCAATATTCATTCAGTGCAGGCTATTTCCGACAGGTCTACAAAGAGGCCTTCGGCATCAGCTTTCATCAGGATGTCATTCAGGCGCGTGTCTATCAGGCAATCTACCTGCTGCAAACGACTGTCCGCAGCGTAGCGAACATCGCTGAAGCCTGTGGCTATGACGACTGCAATTATTTCATGCGTCAGTTCCGGAGTTTCACCGGCCTGACACCTGCGCAGTACCGCAAGCAGTTCTGAGATAAATCGTCAGCGCTGCGCAGGAACTGCACCCGGATCATCTGCTCAACGCAGGCGGTGCCCGGTTGACAAATCGGGGCGTCTGTGATATAATAAAGCGAAGCGCAGAAGCGCTGAATTTAGGAGGTAAACGATCATGGCACTTGAATTCATTGATAAATTTGCATCTTCCGTTTCCCGGACTGTCAAGCAGGTCTCTGACAATACAAAATCGCTCGCAGACAAGAACCGTCTGCGCCGTGATATCACTGCACTCGAAAATGAGCTGCGCAACCGCTTCTGCGATATCGGCGTCCGCTGCTTCGATGAGCAGGGCGAGCAGACAGATTCTCCGTTTGCCGATATGTTTGCAGCTGTAAAAGAGCTTCAGGCAGCGATTGCCGAAAAGCGTCATGAGCTGGAGATCCTCGAAGGCACGCTGATCTGCCAGCAGTGCGGCGGCCAGATCGTGGTCGGCTCCCGCTTCTGCCCGGGCTGCGGTGCGCCTGCACCGACTCCCGCTCCGGCACCGGCTCCGCAGCCCTCTGTTCAGCCTGTTTGCCCGATCTGCGGTGAAACACTCGCACCGGACGCTGTTTTCTGTGCATCCTGCGGCAATAAGATCGGCGGTGAGAATGTGCCGGCGGCACCTTCCGCGCCTGCTCAGCCCGCTGCGCCGGTACAGTCCGTCTGCCCGAACTGCGGAGAGATGCTTGCACCCGATGCACTGTTCTGTGCAGTCTGCGGTACAAAAGCCCCCGGCATCGACTGATGATAAATAGAGATACTGCCGCCCTTCTGGTCTGCGCCGGCAATGCGACCAGAATGGGCGGTATCCATAAGATTTTGCACCCGCTCGGCAATACAACCGTTTTGTGTCTTGCGCTGCAAAGCATCTGTGCCTGCGCAAGCATTGCCTGTGTAGTCGTGATCTGCCGCGAACAGGATATCGACGCATTCCGGCAATCAATCGCGGAGATCGAGCCGATGCTTCCGGTTCCGGTGACGGTCACGGCAGGCGGCGCGACAAGACAACAGAGCGTACGGAACGGCTTTGCGGCAATTCCGGCGGATGTCGGACTGGTCGCGATTCATGACGGTGCGCGGCCGCTGATTCTGCCCGCAGATGCAGAGCGTGTCATTGCTGCTGCAAGAGAAACCGGCGCTGCATCACTCGGCGTACCGGTCAAGGATACGGTTAAAGTCGTACGAGACGGTATCATCTGTGATACGCCGCCGCGCGCAGAGCTTTATCTGACACAGACACCGCAGGTATTCCGTCGTTCGCTGTATGCAGAGGCAATGCAGCTTGCAGCGGAGCAGGGAAAAGATTACACCGATGACTGCCAACTCGTGGAAGCGCTGGGGAATGCCGTCACGATGGTGAACGGCGATTACAGCAATCTTAAGCTGACAACACCGGAGGATTTTGCGATTGCAGAGGCACTGCTTTCGCGCAGAACAGGAGGATGCTGAAAATGGCGGAGATTCGGATTGGCCACGGCTATGATGTTCACAGACTTGCAGAGGAACGCAAGCTGATTATCGGCGGAGTGCTGATTCCGCATAATCGAGGCCTGCTCGGCCATTCTGATGCGGATGTCCTGACACACGCTGTCATGGATGCGATGCTTGGTGCACTTGCACTCGGCGACATCGGACAGCATTTTCCGGATACCGATCCGCGCTATGCCGGTGCGGACAGTTTGCAGCTGCTGCGCCATGTGCATTCGCTCATCACGCGCAAGGGCTGGAGAATCGGAAATCTGGATGCGACAATCCTTGCACAGGCACCGAAGCTTGCACCCCATATTATGCAGATGCGGCTGAATCTTTCTTCTGCGCTCGGCTGTGAACTGAATCAGGTCAGCGTCAAGGCGACGACCGAGGAAAAGCTGGGATTTACCGGCAATGAGGAAGGCATTGCAGCGCACTGTGTCGTCTTGCTGGAGCATATGCAGCTTTCGCTGCGGCGTGAACCGCCGAAAGCCGTTCCGCTCTGATACAGAACACAGTATGGAAGAGAAGAAAGCATTGCTCGTGATTGATATGCAAAATGACTATCTCTGGCCGCAGCGAAAGCCGATATTTTCCTACGATACGGCTGCTCTGATCGGCGCGGTCAACCGTGCGATAAAGCACTTTGCGGCAGATGGAACAGATATCATTTACATCGCGCAAATATTCCCGAATATCATCACGAATAAATGGATCATCGGCTTTTCGATCAATGGCACACCAGGCGCAGAATTATACAGTGGACTCGATATTGTCTCCGATCTGTATTTTGAGAAAAACCTGCCGGATACCTATTCCGCGAAGGCGTTCCGGAAATTCATGCAGCAGCAGAATTACACGGAGGTCATGCTTTGCGGGTTGGATGAATGCGGCTGTGTCGGCGCAACGGCGAAAGGTGCCGCAAGGACAGGTGTCCGCGTGACGATGCTCGAAAACTGCATCGGACGGCGATTTCCGTCAAAGCGAGTCCGGAAAATGCGCGAAAAACTGACCGCGCTCGGTGTACGGTATATCTCAATGGATTAAGCAAACGCTCCGATGACGCAATGCGTCGTCGGAGCGTTTTTGTATGAGGAGCAATTCTGCTTTTATCATACTGCCGGCAGGCTGAATTGTATCAGCGATATGCAGCGAGGCCTCACCGCATCAGCCTTGTGAGGACAGCATTCGAGAGCAGCCAGCCGTGCGGAGTCATACGAAGCGTATCACCCTGCATCTCGAGAAATTCCGGTATCAGCGGCGCTGCATTGCGCAGCAGTTTTTCGCGGCACTCCGGCAGATCATCCGGCCGGATGCCCTCCGCAAGCCGCAGTCCGAGCATAATTCGCTCGGATTCGGTTTCCGCCAGCGGCTCAGTGACCTCCTCCGGCTGCACCGGAGAACTGCAAAAACCGCGAAGCGACCGCGGTACTGCAAAGCGTTTTCCGTCATGGCAGGAATGCGCCGCAGGGCCGATGCCGTAATACGGCGCGAGCTTCCAGTATTTGCAGTTATGGCGGCTCTGATATCCCGGCTTAGCAAAATTGGAAATCTCATAATGCAGGAAGCCGCGTTCGGTCAGTGTGTCATGCATCTGAATCCAGCGCGCCGCTGCATCGTCATCATCAAGCATTTCCGGCGGCTGCGCACCAAACGGCGTATCCTCCTCAATTTTCAGCAGATACGGTGAAATGTGCGTCACCGGCAGTGAAGAGACAATCTCCAGTTCACGCGCCCAGAGCACCTCAGTATGCTGCCGCAGTCCGAGGATCAGATCAGCGGAAAGATTCTCAAATCCCGCATCCGCCGCACGGTATACTGCCGCAAGCGCTTGCTCCGGAGAATGCTTCCGGCCGAGGATTTGCAGAATCTCCGCATCAAAGGACTGCACACCGAGCGAAAGCCTGTTGATGCCGGCTATCCGCCATTCCGCGAGCATTTCAGCGGTCGCGGTCAGCGGATTTGCTTCGAGCGTAATCTCTGTATCCTCCGAAAGCCGGCAGCGTTCTGCTGCCGTTTCGATCATGGCATCGAGATGCCGGACAGGGAGCAGTGAGGGCGTTCCGCCGCCGAAATAGAGAGTGTCCGCCTGCAGCCCGGCAGGAAGTGCAGCAAGATTCCGACAGACCGCATCCGCATATTCCTGCACCGCTGCTGCCGAATACCGCACCGAATAAAAATCACAGTAAGGGCATTTGACCGCGCAGAACGGCACATGAATATAGATGCCGGCCTTCATATGCGCTTGATCGCCTCAACCAGCTTGCCGAAGAACATATCAAACAGAAAACCGAGTATATATGCCGCAACCAGCGGGCAGACACCGAAGAACAGTACCTGCATCATGTTCGTGTGGACAAAGTAGACAACGATGACCATGATGAATGCGATGAGGCGCAGCACGGAATTGACGATCAGCGAGACCTTGCCGTTGACGCAGCGGACGCCGCATTCCTGACAGGGCTTGCCAGAGCTGCTCATTCCGCCGCAGAGAGCCTTCTGGATCGGCGTAAACGACGGCTTGCCGCAATGAGGACAGATATGTTTCATGTGGGATACCTCCGGAATTATTCGTCGAATTTGAGGACGGCCATAAACGCATCGGACGGCACCTCGACGGTTCCGAGCTGACGCATACGCTTCTTGCCTTCCTTCTGCTTTTCGAGCAGCTTTTTCTTTCGGGTGATATCACCGCCGTAGCACTTAGCGAGAACATCCTTGCGCAGCGCCTTGACCGTCTCGCGGGCAATAATTTTACCGCCGATCGCTGCCTGAATCGGGACTTCAAAAAGCTGGCGCGGGATATTTTCCTTCAGCTTTTCCGCGATCTTTCTCGCACGCGGATACGCCTTGGAGTCATGCACGATGAACGAAAGCGCATCGACAATTTCGCCGTTAAGCAGGAAGTCCAGCTTGACGAGCTTCGAGGGCGTATATCCATCCAGCTCATAGTCGAGCGATGCATAACCGCGGGTGCGTGATTTCAGCGCATCAAAAAAATCATAGATGATCTCATTGAGCGGCAGCGTGTAATGCATTTCCACGCGCACATCATCAAGATACTGCATATCCTTGAAAGTTCCGCGGCGCTCCTGACAAAGATCCATGATACTGCCGACATACTCCTTCGGTGCAAGGATCGACGCCTTGACGATCGGTTCCTCTGCCTCGGCAATATTGGCGGGATTCGGATAATTGGACGGATTGTCGATCATCAGCACCTCGCCGTTCGTCTGCGTAACACGGTAGATGACCGAGGGCGCTGTTGTGACGAGATCGAGATTATATTCACGCTCCAGACGCTCCTGAATGATCTCCATATGAAGCAAGCCGAGGAAGCCGCATCGGAATCCAAAGCCGAGCGCAATAGATGTCTCCGGCTCAAAGGTCAATGCGGCATCATTGAGCTGAAGCTTTTCGAGCGCATCACGCAGATCATTATAATGTGCGCCGTCGGCAGGATAGATGCCGGAAAAGACCATCGGACTGACCTTTCGATAGCCGGGAAGCGGCTCTGCGCAGGGTCGCTCCGCCATCGTGACGGTATCACCGACACGGGTATCGCCGATGCTCTTGATCGAAGCGGTCAGATAGCCGACCTCACCGGCCTTCAGCTCACCTCTGTTGATATGCTCCGAGGCACTCATGACGCCTGCTTCAACAATCTGGAATTCCGCGCCGGTCGCCATCAATTTGATGCGGTCGCCGACTCTGACGGTACCCTCCTTCACGCGGACATAAATGATAACGCCCTTGTAGGAATCATAGAAGCTGTCGAAAATCAGGGCTTGCAGCGGAGCATCCTCATCACCCTGCGGTGCAGGAACATCGGTAACGATACGCTCCAGCACTTCTTCGATATTCGTGCCAAGCTTTGCAGAAACGCGCGGTGCATCGAGACAAGGAATGCCGATGACATTCTCGACCTCCTCGGCAACACGCTCCGGCTCTGCTGATGGCAGGTCGATCTTGTTGATAACCGGGACGATCTCCAGATCTGCTTCTACAGCAAGATAGGTATTCGCAAGCGTCTGCGCTTCGATGCCCTGTGAGGCATCAATGATAAGGATTGCGCCCTCACAGGCCGCCAGCGACCGGCTGACCTCATAATTAAAGTCAACATGGCCGGGGGTGTCAATGAGGTTGAAGCGATAGGTCTGGCCGTCCTTTGCAGTATAATCGAGCGCAACAGCACGAGCCTTGATCGTTATGCCGCGCTCGCGTTCGATGTCCATATTGTCAAGCAGCTGTTCCTCCATATCGCGTGTGGCAACAGCGCAGGTCTTTTCGAGGATGCGGTCTGCCAGTGTGGATTTGCCGTGGTCGATATGGGCAATGATGCTGAAATTGCGGATGTTCTGATTTGCCAAGCGGATCCCTCCGATCTATAGATTAACATAAAGATTCACAAGGAATAGTATACCATACTCATGGAAAAATTGCAAGTACCGAGGGTATTTTTTCAATGCGGAGGCTCCGCACCGTGAATGAAGACTGTGTTTAGTTCTGAGTCACAATCATGATTCCTGCCGAGGAATACAGAGAATATGTCTTCAGACCCGATGCAATGGCACATCCGGCTCCGATATAAGATCAGGATGTGAAATCCGGCATTTTTGTTTTTCCTTATCCATTGCACTTTTCGCTGAAATATGTTATAATATCTATGCTGCATTCTGCGGCAAATCCACAAACTCTGAAACAGAGGTGAACAGTATGCACCCGATCGAACACTTCAAAACGATCACCCGTCACCGTCATATGGTCATGCGGCACTGCTTCAAGGCAGGCATCCCCATCCAGGGACTTCTGCACGATCTGAGCAAGTACACCCCGACAGAATTCATCCCCGGTGCACGAAACTGGCAAGGCACGCGCAGCCCGAACGAAGCCGAGCGTGAAAAGCAGGGCTATTCCACCGCATGGCTGCATCATAAGGGCAGAAATAAGCATCATTTTGAATATTGGATTGATGTGCATCCGGAACACAAAGTCTATGAGCCGGTGGAAATGCCGCTGCGCTATCTGATCGAGATGTTCTGCGACCGCGTTGCCGCGAGCAAGATCTACCGCGGCTCACAGTACCGCAGCAGCGATCCGCTGGACTATTATCTCGCCGGCATGAAGCGCGGCAGGCCAATCCATCCGAAAACCGCGAAGCAGCTTCATCTTCTTCTGAGAATGCTTGCAGAACAGGGTGAGAACAAAACCTTCGCCTATATCCGGCATCTGCTGAAAAAACAGCGCTGCAGGGGATGCATCTTCCATAAATAACACACGCAAATAACGCGGCATTCCGACTCTGCTGTCAGAATGCCGCGTTCCCTATACATATCATGTGCACTTCAAGGCTTTCGCTTGTCACCGAAATAGAAGATAGCCATCATACCGGGGCCGCAGTGAGCGCCGATGACGATGCCGAGCGACAGAACCTCAACACTGCCGATCAACGGGAATTCCCGCATCAGCTCATCTTTCAGCCAGTTCGCATCGTCGATGCAGTCTGAATGGTTAATGATGATATGCTGTCCCTCCGGCGCCATCATATCACGCTTGACACCTTCCAGCAGTGCGCGCATTGCAGCCTTGCGCCCGCGAACCTTTGCCGCAACTGTCAGCTTGCCGTCATCCGGAACATACAGCACGGGCTTGATCGACAACAGTGAGCCAATCATTGCGGATGCATTGGAGACTCTGCCGCCGCGCTTGAGATAGTTGAGGTCGTCCACTGTAAAGCGGTGCATGATATTCAGCTTATGCGCCTCCGCCCATGCAATGACTGTCTCGAAATCCGCTCCGGACTCCATGCGCCTGACACATTCCTTCAAAAGCAAGCCGAGACCGCCGGAAATACAGCGCGTATCCATCAGATACAGATTCTGATCGGGGAACTCACTACGGATGCGCTCTGCGGCCCTTTGGGACGCCATATAGGAACTGGACATTTCTTTTGACATATCCAGATAGAGCACATTCTTGCCGGTTTCAAGCAGCTTTCTGAAGAACTCAAGATAGGTCTCCTCATTGATCATCGAGGTGGTATAGATCGTACCGGCGCGCATTTTCTGATATGCTTCTGCCCGCGATTCGTTTTCGCAGTCATCTTCAAAAGTATCCATTCCGATCGAAAAGGAATAGCGAATCAAAGGAATATCGTGCTCTATGAAATAGGAATTCGGAAGATCGGCGGTCGATGCCGCAGCAATAATGTAGTCAGCCATAATTCGTGCTCCTTTCATTTCTTTTTTCTTATTATATCACATTATCTCAAAAAGTGCAATGGATACTAGAAAATAATTGCAATATTTCGCTGCCGAATTTCATATCGGAGCCGGACACTGCGTGGTGATCCGCAGACATTCTTCTTTCAGAAAGCTGAATGAAGCAAAAAGAAAGATCCGTCAATCTTATTCATATATGTACAATTATGAAAAACGCGTATCTATGCACAAACCTGCATAAATACGCGTTTCTCTATTTATGCGCCTGACAGGACTTGAACCTGCATGTCTATTGACATTGGAACCTAAATCCAACGTGTCTGCCAATTTCACCACAGGCGCATATTTTTATGAATGCCGTTCGCGCACGATCCGCTCCAGCAGCTCCGTCAGTTCAGGAGAAGGTGAACCGCAAGAACCATCTGCTGCCAGTCTTGCACATCTCTCCGCCATCTCATACTGGCCCAAATCACAGTATGCCTCCGCCACAGGCGTCAGAAAGACGGGTGAGATCGTCTGCATATTGAAACGCTTCCGAATATAATTCAGCACACGCAGCACATCGTCCGGCTGATGCAGCTTACGGAAACAGTACGCCATGCCAGGAAAAAGGACGCGGCATTGTGCCAGATCCGCACGCAGAACCGCTGTGCGGTAATACCGTGCAGCGAGATAATAAGCGCCGGCTGATTTAAAGCCGTCTGCACGCGTTGCAAGCTCCGCGACCGAGCAGTTACTCAGATCCAACGAATCCGCATACTGCTTCTCCAGCTGTTCGCCGAACTCCGTCGCGACCGGCTGATAGAACAGATCTGTCCAGCCGTTATCCGTCCGGATATATCGCTGTCCGTTCAGTCTGAATTCGATCATGCCTGCCCTCTCCTTTCACACTTCCGCTCTATGCATATTATAGCACAATATTCTGGAAAATGCAATGGATATTGCACAATAAAATGAACTATTTCATATCCTGCCTTTTATCGGAGCCGGGCACTGCCCGCAGGCAGCGCCCGGACCGTAGTCTGAAAGTTCAAAGGAAGCAAGTAAAGATTCAGCCCGGATTGTGAATCGCAGCACAGAGCAGTGCAACGGCAGATACTTTCTGATTATTGCATGATCTCGCGGATCGCATCAATGTGGCCGGGCGTATAGCAGCTTGACATTGCCATACCGAACAGCACATCCGTTGCGCCGACTCGCTGGAAGAAGTCCTGCATCGTGATCTCAACATACCGGAAATCAATGACATACACCTTTTCGAAGCTGCCAACAAAGAACGGGATCAACGCATTGCCGTAGCTGTTTTTGATGACTACAAGCGTTCTGCCGTTATGAACATCTGTCTTGATCTCCGCGATATCCAGATCGCCGCCAAGGATCGTCGAATAGGTGTTCACGCCGTCCGCCCAGCTGTAGAACAGCGTCTGTTCGCGGCTGGTGTCCGGAGTCGTAAATGTTTCATCATAATACTGAATCGTGTATTCATTCTTCGGCTTGTAGTAATAGAAGGTATCCGGCCATGTCTTGAGATCCTCCAGATAACCGGAATAGCCGTACATTGAACCAGTGAAGTTTTCCTTAATGCATTCCTCCATATCCTTCAGCTCAACGAACGTGACGGATGCTGCTTTGCAGAATTCCTGTGCCGCATAATATGCGCCGAGCGGCTCCCAATGGTGGTCGGTGCGGAAGAAAATATACTCGTCGGAATGCTCCTGCAAGGTCGGGAATACATCAATATTGATGACCTTGTCAAGAGAATTTGCAATATTGATAATGCAGTCATGCTGGTCAGAGAAATTCGCTGCCAGATTCTTCGGGCAATAGAACGCAGAGGAAAGCGGCACGCTCATGTTATAGACATTGACCTTGTCGCCGACCATCGTTTTGTAGTCATTCAGTACGCCGGCATACTGCTTGCCGATATCGTAGATACCGCCGAACATCGGCATGGCTCGCACCTCCGGTGTTCCCTTGCCGGAGACGATGACCGCCTGATTGACGACCTCACCTTCATCGGGGATCTCGGTACGCTTCTTCGTCTGCACCGGTTCTGTCTCGGCGGGCTGTGTTGAAGTCTCGGTCACAGCTGCATCACTGCTGACAGCGGATCCAGACACAGCTGCGGAATCGGAAACCGTTGTTACAGCAACAGTTGTCGTCGTATCATCTCTGCCGCCGGTATAAACCGTGACGGTATTGCCGCCATCGGGCTTGGAGGACTCGACCGCACCCTTGTCCGCCTGCACCGGCGAACCGATGATCTCAACATCGTCCTTATGCAGACCGAAATGATCCGTGAATTTATTTGCCAGATTGCGGAGTCCTTCACGGTTCGAGATCGTATCTGTATAATAATAAGTGATATCACTCGTGTAGTCGCCGCTGAAATAGGAGCTCAGCGAGAAGCTGGGGAATTCAGCAAGATTGCGGTTCTCTGATTGCAGGAAGCCGCTTGCTCGCTTGCCGATCAGCAGGCGCAGTCCGATGCCAAAGAGCAGCAGCAGACAGGCTGCAATATTGATGAGATTGAACACGCGCTGATAGCGCTTGTATTTCGGCTGCTTCTTTTTGCGGCGCGGCCTGGCCGCTGTACCGGCAGTATCCGTCCGTCTCTGCACGGGCCTCTGTGCATCCTCCGCTCTGCGTACAGAGCGCTGTGCTGCATCTGCCGGGCGGGGTTTCCGCTGTACCGGTCTCTGCGGGTTTGCCGGACGATCTGCCGCTCTCTGCGGATCAACAGGCTTCTGCACCGACTGAGCTCTGCGGCGCTTTTGGGCCTGTGCGGCCTTGACCTCCTCCGCATGATGACGGTTGAGCATCTCCACGCAGTCCTCATTCATCGCATGAAACATCTGCGTATTCGTGCCGGGCTGCGGCTTTTTGTTGTTATCAGGCATTCAGATTTCGTCTCCCTTCAGACATTCAACAGGCTGCTGCGCATCCGGCGCATCAGAATCTGAAATACAGGAACGGATTGTTCGTATTGTTGACGAGCATCAGCGAGCTGACGATCAGGATCGCGATATTCAATACGATCGTCAGGCTGTTTGCAAGATAGTAGCCCTTCTCGGTCTTGAGCAATCTTTTGCGGATCGCCGGCACAATCGGAAACGAGAACAGCACTGCCGCGATCAGCAGGAAGATATTGCCAAGAAGAATATTCCGTGTAATCGCCGAGGAGAACGGATTGCCGTTCAGACAGAAGAGTGCGCCGAAGAATTTTCCCAATGCGCCGAGATTATCGAAATGGAAGATGCCCCAGCCAATGATGACAAGAAACAGCGCATAAACATGGCCAACCCACTGTGGGAGTTTTTCGAGCCGTTTGAGCAGGAAATACTTTTCAATCAGCAGCAGCACGCCGAAATACACGCCCCAGAGCATGAAATTCCAGCTTGCACCGTGCCAGAAGCCGGTCAGCGCCCAGACAATCATGATGTTGATGCACTGACGCTTGAGTCCCCTGCGGTTGCCGCCAAGCGGGATATAGACATAATCGCGGAACCACGAAGACAGCGAGATATGCCAGCGGCGCCAGAAATCCGTAATAGACTTGCAGATATACGGATAATCGAAGTTCTCGTCGAAATGGAAGCCGAAGATGCGTCCGAGTCCGATCGCGATATCCGAATAGCCGGAGAAGTCAAAGTAATACTGAAGCGCAACGGCCGCCGCGCCGAAGAATGCGCCAAGCGCCGAGACCGTCTTAACGCCGGGATATCCTTGATCTGCAGCGCCGAAGCAGCCGGTCACGATCGTGCCCATGCTGTTCGCGATGATAACCTTTTTGCCGATACCGCGGATCATACGTGTCAGGCCGGCAGCGATATCTGCCTGCGAAACTGTTCGGTGATTGATCTCCTCAGCGATCGTTGAATAGCGGACAATCGGACCTGCAACGAGCTGCGGAAACATCGAAACATAGAGCAGGAAGCGGCTGTAGCTTTTCTGCACCTTGACCTTATTGCGATAGCAGTCGATCGTATAGGAGAGCGTCTGGAAGGTATAGAACGAAATACCGATCGGCAGCCGGATTTGCGGCACAGGGATCGAAATATGCAGCAGCGCATTGATATTCTCTACGAAGAAGCCGCTGTATTTGAAAATGCCCAGCACGCCGAGATCAACGATCAGCGCAAGAATCAGCGCACGCTTGGCGGCTGACTTTTTTCGTGAACTTCCGATCAGCAGACCGCATTTATAATTCAGATAGGCATAGCCGATCAGCATGACGACCCAGACCGGTTCGCCCCATGCATAGAAAATCAGCGAAAAAACCAAAAGGACTGCATTCTTCGCGTCGATAGACTTTGCGAAATAATAGCAGATCAAACAAAGCGGAATAAACAGATATATAAAAAATAAATCAGCAAAAACCATGAAGGCGCCGCCTCTCTCTCGTGTCATATCAGGTATTTAGGATTTCGCTTTTCTATTATATCACATTTCAGGGGAAAACCGTGAGAGCAAAGCGGCAATTTTATAGGAATCACCAAAAATAACCGATTTTTCGACAGGATTAAGTATAATGATAACTGCAGCGCGATTTTTTCTTTTTCCGGCAGTCGGCACGGACGCCGCTTTCCGGCTCCATACACGGCGGCATCGTTTTCATTCAGCCGGCGAAAGTTCTGAATTCGTATCTGCGCCGCCGGCTGCTGCCTCCGTCTTTTTTGGCTAAATACTTGCGTTTTGTATCGATTTGGTATATAATATATTGTAAAGCGAACGATTCCCCTGACAGCAGGCCGTCCGCACAAGACTACGAATCAGAAAAGAGGGATCCACGATGCCGAAGATAACACTTGATGCAACTGTCCAGCATCTTTCTGATGTTCAGGCCTTTTTGGATGAGATCCTCGAAGCTGCAGGATGCCCGATGGCAAAACTGCTCCAGATCCAGGTTGCAGCTGAGGAGATCTTTATCAATGTCGCAAGCTACGCCTATGCCCCCGACTCAGGCTCTGTAACCGTCAGCGCAGAAATCAGCGGCGATCCCGCCGTATTCACGCTCGTCTTCACGGACAGCGGCATTCCCTTTAATCCGCTCGCCCAAAGCGATCCAGACATCTCGCTGCCCGTTGCCGAACGCAGCATCGGCGGGCTCGGCATTCTGCTCGCAAAGAAGAATACCAACGAAATGCTCTACGAATATACAGACGGGCAAAATATCCTAACGATGAAAAAATATATCTGATCTGCTGCTGCAGATCAGACAGGAGGATGGCATGGAACAGCATAATCTCAGCTATCTGTCTGCGCTGGCGGATGATATGAAGGAGGGGATCCTCGTCATAGGCTCAGACGGCATCATCACATTCTGCAATCAGTCCGCTGCCGATGTATTCGGTTCCTCGATCTCAGAGATACAGGGCAGATATCTTGATGAGCTGATGGAAAATGAGCCGGACAACGATGCCTTTTTTGATAAGCTGATCGAAATCATATATACCAAGAATAAAACGCAGAGCAATATCCCATTCATTTCCGGCAGCAAGCTGAAATATCTGACGATCACTGCTTCCCTGCTGCGCATGAGCGCCGATGAATCTGCGGAGATTGTACTGATTCATGATATCACAGATATCATGAATCTGGCACTGAACAATAAGAAGCTCACACTTCGGCTTGCCGACTTTCTGCAGTCTTTCGTGCTTGTCATGGTCGAGGCGATTGACAAGCGCTCCTCTTATAATGCGAACCATACACGAAGCATGGCGAAATATGCCAAGGGCTATATGCAGTACTGTGTGCAGCGCGGGTCGCATAGTCAAAAGGACATCAGACCGTTTCTGCTGAGCGTCTGGCTGCATGATATCGGCAAGCTGATTATCCCGCATTCCGTCATGGACAAGCACGACCGGCTCGGCAGCAAAAAAGATGCCCTGATGCACCGGATCGAGGTTGCGCAGCTTTGTGAACAGATCGCTGCTTTGAAGGATCCGGCTTACGCAGCAGAGGCGGAGCGCCGCATTGATGCGCTGCATTGCATTCGTGAAAAAATCATTGAATGGAACAACGCGCCGTTTCTTTCTGATGAAACGATCGCGGAGATCCGGCAGACCGCAGACCTCCCCTGCCGCACGCCGGACGGTATCGTCCCGCTCTTGCAGGAGGATACGCTGGAAGCACTGACGATCCGTACCGGTACGCTGACAGACGGTGAACGGGCTATCATGCAGTCTCATGTGCAGCATACCGCTGATCTGCTCTCCAAAATGGCCTTCGCCGACGATGTTAAGAATGTCCCGGTATGGGCGGGCGGGCATCACGAATATCTCGATGGCTCCGGCTATCCCAATCATCTTTCCGGCGATGAGCTGCCGTGGCAGACCAGACTCCTGACGATCATTGATATTTACGATGCACTGACCGCTGAAGACCGCCCATACAAACGACCGATGGAACCGGAGGCCGCATTCAATATCCTGCGCCGCATGGCGGAAGAGGGCAAACTTGATACGGAAATCCTCGAAGATTTTTACCAAAGCCATGCATGGCAGCGAACAGCAATTAACGATTCACCCTACATCAAACAGTAATGCCACAGCCGAATCTCCCGAAACACTTGACGAATCTCAGATTGGGGATCAGGCTGCAGCATTCATAGATACAATAATGGCGAAACATCTGTTATCGCAGCATCAGTTCGTAACAAGTAGCCAAAAGCCGGAGCCGATCACAAGATCAGCTCCGGCTTTCTTTCTGCCTGATGTATTTCGCCCTGTTCTCACCGTGCCGAAGGATAATTCGCAGTCTGTCCGGTCAGATATTTCGGATACCATGCGATGTCCGCTGCATCGATGAGGTTGTTTCTGTCAACATCCGCTGCAAGCGATGCAGGATCCTTCTGATCGACATTTACGCTGCCGAACTGATTTGCAAGCACCATTGCCTTGGCAAGTGCCATATCTGCCGCATTGATAACGCCGTCACTGTTGACATCGCCGAGCAGGTATTCGACCGGCGGCTCCGGCTTTCCGGCACCGGGGATCACCGTTCCCTCCGGCGCACAGATCATATCGTCGATATAGAACGATACATCGCTGTCATCGGTTTCCACATAAATATTCATGGAGGACGCATCCGACGGGATCTTGAACGCCTGATTGCTCAGCTGCACCCATTCGCCCTTCACGGCTGTTTCTGTCGCGATCTTCTCATACTTCACCTCGCCGTCAGCACCCTTGTAGGAGAGCGTAAAGTGGAAGGTATCGGTCGCCTCGCCCTCATCGTATTTTGCATTCACGCTGAAGCTGTAGGTCTCGCCCGGCTTGCAGACTGTATTGCTCAGGCTGTGAGAGGCGCCGTTCCATGCAGCAGTTCTGCCGGTTACAGCAAGCGATTTTTCGCCCTCAAATTTCTCGGCAGAAGTTGTCGCAACTGATTCGCCGCCGCGTCCGCTGAAGCCCTCTGCGCCCTTTTCAAAGGTGTAATGGAACCAGTAGCCGTCCGCATCCGGTTCAATGATCTGCGGAACATTCCAGGCTGCGCGTTCATAGTCGAAGCTGTCGAAATCCGCATAGCCGCCGGTATTCGTTGTTCCATAGCTGTAAAGACCGTTACGGTATCCGGTAAAGAGCTTGAGGCTATAATCCATATTCAGCGTATCGCCGATTTTATTCCAATTACTGCCGTCATAGGAATAGAAGAAGTTGGCCTTGTTGACATCGCCGGTAATAAAGCCATTTCCGTCAACATTGTTGAACTGGTATTCGATCTTGAGATAGACCTCCTTACCATCCATGTTGACTTCCTGAATCTTTTTGTCATTTGCATCCACAACCTCGGACCCGCCGCCGTTTCTGGAAGCATAAATCTTTCTCGTACCATCATTGGTGAGATAGACACCGACATTACCGAAATGGAACTGGAATGCGGACAGACCTGCGTGATCGCCGGGCTTCATGCCGGAAGTATCCAGCTTGACCGTACCGGAACAGGCGGGGCCTTCCGTGCGCATCGTCAGTGTATTGCGTGCCCAGAAGATATTGCTCGCCGTTGACTTGTTTGTCAGGCGCAGATAACCCGGGCGGTCGGTCACAGACCATGCAGTATTATCCGGATTGTGATTCCACTGCCACACATAGTCGAGCTTGTTCTCGGAATAATCAAAATCGTCATCCTTTGCAAGCGTCGTTCCCTTGTAGCCATCCGGAACAGTCAGAGTCAGCGGCGCCTTACCGTTTTCACCGAAGACCGGCCAGTCATTCTGCCAGACAAACGGAACCAGCACCGGAACGCGGCCGAGTGAACCGTGATCCTGGAAAAACAGACCGTACCATTTGTTATCCGGCGTACTGATGATGCCGCCCTGTGCAACACCGCTGCCGTAATTTCCGAGACCGGATTCGAGCACGACCTTGCCTTCCCACTGACCGGTCAGAGACTTGCTGCGCCAGCAGTATTCAGTACGCGGATGACCGCTCGGCCATGCAATGATGAATACATAATAGTAATCGCCGATCTTGTGGATATGTGAACCTTCGCCTGCCAGACCGGAGAGATTCGTTTTGAAGAGCGTGCGCTCGCCGCCCTTGAAATCTGTCATAGTGTCATTGAATTCCTTGATCTTGATCTCGCCGCCGCCGTAGACAAGGTACTTTCTGCCGTCTGTATCAAAGAGCATCGAAGCATCGTGATACATACCGCGCAGCTCGACGCGGTTCCAGTTGCCGCCCTCGATATCGTCGGTAGAATAGATGTAGGAATTGCCGGTGCCGTAGCTTCCGAAGAAGACATAGAATTTTCCGTCAGCATAGCGCAGCGAGGTTGCCCACTGACCATGCGCATAGTCATGCTGGCCGTTCTGGAGATTCTGCTTCGCACCGTCTGCGTATTTGTCATAGACATAGCCGCAGATTTCCCATGAGAACAGATCCTTGGATTTCATGATCGGCACACCGGGCGTAAAGAACATGGTTGTATGTACCATGTAATAGGTGTCGCCGACGCGGATGATGTCGTCATCCGGAACATCCGAGAGGATGAACGGATTGGAGATGGTCTCGGTTGCGTACGCGTGTTCGGTCGTAACTGTCTGCGGCAAGGAGCTGACCGCAGAGCAGAAGCAGACCGCAGCGGCCGCTGCTGCCAGAAGCTTCTTTCCTTTCATTGTGAAATCCCCCATAAAAATAAATTTGGTATTTCTTTGCAGGAGCATAGTTCGCCCCATTTTTATCATACCAGTTATTTGCATGAGAATCAATTCATTATTTGCAGAAAACATTGATAAAATGCAGGATTTGCATTCGGATCTTTCTGGACAATTCTGCTGATATTCTTTATTGTTCTCATAGAATATCACCATTCTCTGATGATTTATCGCAAATGCCACATGGTACTTGACTTGCATTTTCACTTGAAATGTGCTATACTATTTCTGTCGTCCCTTGTCATGACGATACCTCCTGCGATATTGTTAGTTAGGTTGGCAGACCTTAACTTCATTCTCTCGCAGGAGGTCTTTTTTCTTCATAGCTAAAGCTTTTTGAACCCCCAGTTGAACTGGGGGTTTTCGGATACAACAAGAAAGCGCGCCGGATTGTAATCCAACGCGCTTTTGTTATATTTTGATATTTTGCGTTTACTGATTCCAGCTTTCCAGTTCTTTGTAAAGACCAAGATACAGCTCTGCGGATTGTGCCCAGCTGAAATCGGCAGCCATCGCCTGCTGCTGAAGCTGCTTCCAGAACGGCTTATTATCGTATGCGCCCTTTGCACGAAGACACGCACCGAGCATATCATGTGCATTATAGGTCTTGAATGTAAAGCCGGTTCCGTTTTCATCGCCTGCATCTCTGACGGAATCACGCAGACCGCCGGTCTCGCGAACGATCGGCATCGTACCGTAGCGCATTGCATACATCTGTGCAAGACCACAGGGCTCACTCTGCGACGGCATCAGGAACATATCACAGCCGGCATAAATACGACGCGAAAGCTGCGGATAGAATCCAAGCGTCACACTGACGGCCTTGGGATAACGCCATGCCATTTCCTTGAAGAAGTCCTCATAGACGCGCTCGCCGCTGCCGAGGATCGCGAAATGAAATCCGTCACGCACCATCTCCTCAAAGACATAGCGGACGAGGTCAATGCCCTTATGCGAAACAAACCGCGTGCAGATGCCAATGAGCGGCTGATCATCATAGGGAAGTCCCAGCTCCTCACAAAGTGCCTTCTTGCACTGTGCCTTGCCGGACACATCGGCGATGCTGTAATGTGCATACGGCTCACCAAGCGCATCATCCGTCGCCGGATCATAGCTTTCGACATCAATGCCGTTGAGGAAACCGGTCAGCTTATACTGCTTATTTGCGAGTGCGCGGTCAAGACCGTGCGAATACCACGGATCGAGAATCTCCCACGCATAGCTCGGCGAAACAGTCGTGATTTTATCTGCTGTTTCGATCGCGCCTTTCATCATGTTGACATTGCCGTCATACTCGAGCAGATTCGCATGATACATCGGGATGCCCATCAGCTCATTCAGAACTTCTCTGCCGTATTTGCCCTGATAAGCGATATTGTGGATCGTGAACACCGTGCGGATATTATCAAATCCCTCCTGATATTTGTAGAAGATCTGATAATAAACCGGAGTCAGCGCAGTTTGCCAGTCATTACAGTTGATGACAGCCGGCTTGAAATCAATGACACGCAGCATTTCAAGAATTGCGCGGCTGAAGAATACGAAGCGCTCGCAGTCATCATAAAAGCCGTAAATGCCGTCGCGCTTGAAGTAGTACTCATTGTCAATGAAGTAATAGGTCACACCATTGTGAACGGCCGAGAAAATGCCGCAGTACTGCTTGCGCCATGCCACATCAACGGTGATCGAGGTGATGAAGGTCATGCCCTTGCGCATCTCGTCACTGATGGACTTGTAGAGCGGGATCACGACACGACAGTCATGCCCCTTCTTGTTCAGCGCAAGCGGCAGCGCACCCGCCACATCGGCAAGGCCGCCCGATGCAACATAGGGTCTTGCTTCACTTGCTGCATATAAAATATTCATATATAGTGCCTCCGTTTTCAAAGCATTTTCCGCATACATTCTCTGTTTCCTGTGGATGATCCGTCATGGAAACATGCGTGCAGCCGCTGTCGTTAGATCTCCGCGCCCTTGCTGATGAACAGCGGATATCCGCCCGAGCCGGTCAGCTGACGCTCATCTGCGATGAAGACATTCTTATCGGTGATGACATTGCGGATCGAGCAGTTCTGTCCGATGACAGTATCCTGCGTAATGATGCTGTCGCGGACAACAGAATCCTTGCCGATGCGCACGCCGCGGAACAGAACACAGTTTTCGACCTTGCCCTCAATGATGCAGCCGTCCGCGATCAATGAATTCTTGATGTTGGATTCCAGACCGAAGTGGACAGGCGCATTATCCTTTGTCTTGGTTAAGATCGGTGCATTTTTAGCGAAGATCGCATCACGCTTTTCGGTATCAAGCAGTGCGAGATTCGCCGCGAAATAGCTTGCGAGCGAGTCGATCTTCGAGAAGTATTTCTCGTGTTCATAAGCGAGGATACGATAATTTGCGCTTCTGTCAAGCAGAATATCTCTGCGCAGACTGAAACGGTTTCTGCTCATGGATTCCTTGACGATACGGCGCAGAAAATCCTTGCTCATGATATACATATCGAGACCAAGATTGCAGTTGCCGGTCATCGGCGGATTGATCATAACATCATTGACAAAGCCGTCGCCGCCGATGCCGAAGATCGTTGCAGAGGAGCCTGCCGACTGGTCGTAATAGCCCTTTGCATAGACTGCGGTGATATCCGCGCCGGATTCGATATGTGCCTTGACCGCCGGACGAAAATCAATATTCGTAACGACATTGCAGTCGGTCAGAACGATGTACTCCGCTGCGGCATGCTCCACAAAACTCCAGATATTGCCGAGCGCGTCGAGCTTGCCGTGATAGATAGTCGAACTCGTGTGGCTGTAGGGCGGGAGCAGATGCAGTCCGCCTTTTTTGCGTGCAAGATCCCATTCTCTGCCGGAGCCGACATGGTCGAGCAGAGAACCGTAATTGCTTTTGGCGATGACACCGACCTGTGTGATGCCGGAATTCACAAAATTAGAAAGAGGAAAGTCGATCAGCCGGTATCTGCCGCCGAACGGCACCGAGCCCATTGTACGGTTCTTTGTGAGATCGAAAATTACTTCATCATGGATACTGGCGAAGACCAGTCCCATTACATTCTGATTAATTCCCATTGATAAACCTCCGTTTCAGCAGCGCTCAGATCGACTCGGAGAGGATCTGCTTCGGCGCGACGCTCATGCCCTCGCTGACTGTGATTCTGTGTCCTGTCACGGCAATGCCCCAGTTTTCGCGGTCGGTGCCGGAATACTCCTCCGGACTTCTGCCGACATGGGCATTCTGCTCAATGACGCAGTCCTCGCCGACGATCGCATATTCAACGACGGCGCCCGCCTTGATGACCGTACCCGGCATCACGACGCTGTACTGCACCTTTGCACCCTCCTCAATGGTCACGCCGCCGAAGATGACGGAGAAATCGACCTTGCCGCCGATCACGGAACCTTCCGTGATCATGGAGTTTTCGATCTCGGCAGATTTGCCGATATACTGCGGCGGGAAATTGCTGTGACGCGAATAAATGCGCCATGATTTGTCGTAGAGATTAAGCTGCTCTGCGGGCGCGAGCAAATCCATATTAGCATCCCAGAGCGAATCAAGCGTACCGACATCCTTCCAGTAGCCCTCGAATGTATAGGCATAGAGCCGCTCGCCGTTTGCAAGCATCGCAGGGATGATGTCTTTGCCGAAGTCCTTTGAGCCTGTATTGGCATTCTCATTTTCGATCAGATACTTCTTGAGCTTTGACCATGTAAATACATAGATGCCCATGGAAGCGAGCGTCGATTTCGGCTCGGCAGGCTTTTCGACAAAGTCCGTCACGCGCATCTCGTCATCACAGATCATGATGCCCATGCGCGTTGCTTCGGAGCGCGGCACATCCAGCACGGCGATCGTCAGATCGGCATTCTGCTGCTTGTGATATTCGACCATCTTGGAATAATCCATCTTGTAGATATGGTCGCCGCCCAGAACAACGACATATTCCGGATCATAGCGCTCGATGAAGCTGATATTCTGATAGATCGCATTTGCAGTGCCTTCATACCACGATGCACCGGAATTGCTCTCGTAGGGCGGCAGAACATGAACGCCGCCGTTCATCTTGTCAAGATCCCACGGCTGACCGTTTCCGATATAATCATTCAGCACAAGCGGCTGATACTGCGTCAGAACGCCGACGGTATCAATGCCGGAGTTCGTGCAGTTTGAGAGCGGAAAATCGATCAGACGGTACTTCCCGCCGAACGGGACTGCCGGCTTTGCCATATCATGTGTCAGCGCATACAGTCGGCTTCCCTGACCGCCTGCAAGCAACATTGCTACGACTTCCTTTTTCGTATTCATAGGGTTAACGCCTCCTTCAATGATGCTTCGTTAAGTTTCAGAATCTGTTTTCTTTTTGCGGGAACGCTTCGGCTTTTCCTCCGCCGCAGACTCTGCCGTTTCCGCCTTCTTTGTGCGGGTACGCTTCGGCTTTTCCTCCGCTGCAGGCTCTGCCGTTTCCGCCTTCTTTGTGCGGGTACGCTTCGGCTTTTCCTCCGTCACAGGCTCTGCCGTTTC
>JAKSPK010000079.1 GCA_024404875.1 Oscillospiraceae bacterium | reverse complement strand
GTTTTTGCTGACAGCGGCAGTGATGCCGAGATGAAAAAGCTTTCCGGAAATATTGAGGTAAAAGACCTTGTGTTCGGCTATTCTCCTCTCGCCGAGCCGCTGATCAAGGATTTCAACATGACCTTAAAACCCGGCAAAAGCGTTGCCATCGTCGGTGGCTCCGGCTGCGGAAAATCTACGATGTCCAAGCTGATAGCGGGACTGTATCAGCCGTGGAGCGGTGATATCCTGTTTGACGGAAAGCCTATGAAGCAAATACCGAAAAGCGTGTTCCGCGGCTCCCTCGCGGTTGTCGATCAGGAAATTATCCTCTTTGAGGACACGATAGCAAACAACATCAAAATGTGGGATGACAGTATTGAAGATTTTGAGATGATCCTCGCCGCCCACGATGCACAGATTCACGAGGACATCATGCAGCGCCCGAAAGGATATCAGCACAAGCTGATCGAAGGCGGAAAAGACTTCTCCGGCGGACAAAGGCAGCGAATGGAAATTGCCCGTGCTCTCGCACAGGATCCGACCATTGTCATTCTGGACGAGGCGACGAGCGCACTGGATGCCAAAACCGAATATGAGGTCGTCAAAGCAATTCGTGACAGGGGTATTACGTGTATCGTCATCGCACACAGACTGTCCACCATCCGTTCCTGCGATGAGATCATCGTGATGGAACACGGAGAAATCAAGGATCGCGGAACGCATAAAGAACTTATGGAAAAAAGCAGGATCTACCGCGATCTTGTCAGCGCGGAATAAGGAGGTGTGTCGATATGAGTTGGTTTGAAGAACAACTGCGCTATCGGGAGCAGTCGGATACGGCTGATTTCGAGGATGCCATTGATTCCATTGCAAATGCAGTCATGGGGACACGCCTGCGCGACGCACTCAGTCAGAACGAGATTGCCGGTTCCGCTATCGAAGAAATATTGAAGTATTACCACTGCAAGGCGAAGAGAGATGAGCTTCCGCCGCAGATCAGGACGGTGGATGAACAGATTGAATACCGGATGCGTCCCTTTGGCATTAAAAGCCGCAGTGTCACGCTGGAAAGAGGCTGGTACAACCACGCCGTCGGTGCCATGCTCGGTACGATGAAAGAAGACGGCTCCGCTGTCGCGCTTATCCCGGGAAAGCTTGCCGGGTATCGGCTGATCAATTTCAAAACCGGAAAACAGATCAAGCTGAACAAAAAGACCGAAGGGCTGCTTGATAAAGAAGCGATATGCTTCTACGAGCCGCTTCCGCAAAAGGCACTGACAATGGCGGATCTGCTGAAATTTTTGGTACAGCAGTTAAGTGTCTCGGATATTGTTTTATATTTGCTTTTGATGGGATTGTCTGCCGCCTTGGGACTTCTCTCTCCGTTGTTTACAAAATGGTTGTTCGGCGATGTACTGCAATCCGGCAGTATTCAGGTGCTGTTGTCTCTCGCCGTGTTTATGGTCTGCTTTTCGATCAGCCAGCTTTGCTTCAATGCGTTTCAGGGACTGGTCAATTCACGCATCGGCATCAAGCAGAACATCGCGGTGCAGGCGGCGGTGATGAACCGCATTATGAGCCTGCCGCCGACGTTTTTCAAAAAGTACGCATCCGGTGAACTGTCTCAGCGTGCGACGTATGTACAGTCGCTATGCTCAATTTTATTCAATACCATCGGCATGACCGGACTGACTTCTCTGTTTTCGTTAATTTATATAGGTCAGATTTTCGCTTTTGCTCCGTCTCTTGTCGTACCGTCGCTTATCATCACGGCTGCAACGATCACGCTTTCCCTGCTGACCACCTTTGCACAGATGAAAATTACCCGTGAGAAAATGGACATTTCCGCCAAAACAAGCGGCCTGACCTATGCAACGATCACGGGCATCCAGAAAATCAAGCTTGCCGGAGCTGAAAAGAGAATGTTTTCCCGTTGGGCAAGACAGTACGCAAAAGAGGCTCAGCTCGAATACAATCCGCCGGTTTTCCTTAAATTAAGCGGAACGATAAGTCTGGTTCTTTCTCTTGCCGGTACGATGATCCTTTATGCAACGGCAATAAAAAGCGGCATCAGCGTTGCCGATTATTATGCGTTCAACACCGCATACGGTATGGTTTCATCGGCATTCATGTCGGTAGTGTCCATAGCTACTACCATTGCGAACATCAAGCCGACTCTCGAAATGGCAAAGCCAATCATGGAAGCGGAGCCGGAAGCTCACGTCGGCAAAGAAATCATCACATCTCTTCAAGGCAACATTGAACTGTCTCATGTATGTTTCCGTTACGACGACTCTATGCCGAACGTGATAGACGATCTTTCGCTGACGATCAAAGCAGGCGAGTATCTTGCCATCGTTGGATCCACCGGCTGCGGCAAAAGCACGCTGATGAGACTTCTGCTGGGCTTTGAGACACCGCGAAAGGGCAGCATTTTCTTCGATAAAAAAGACATTGCCAGAATTGACCTGGAATCTCTGCGCAGTAAGATCGGCACCGTTATGCAGGACGGAAAGCTTTTCCTCGGTGACATTTTTTCCAACATAGTCATTACCGCACCTGAGCTCACCATGGACGCAGCGTGGGAAGCCGCCGAGATTGCTTCCATTGCTGACGATATCCGTGCAATGCCTATGGGTATGAACACGATTATCAGCGAAGGTCAGGGCGGTATATCCG
>JAKSPK010000078.1 GCA_024404875.1 Oscillospiraceae bacterium | reverse complement strand
CGCGTCGATCTCCCGCAGGTGCGGGTACAGGGTCTCGGACAGGATCATCTGATTCCACAGAATCGGACGGTTCTCGCGGAGATACTTCTTCCGCATCCTCCCGTACTTGCCGAGAGGCTCCGTCGTCTGCTCGGACAGGCTCAGTTCGGGAATCTGCACTTCGCCGATGGTCTTGTACGTCAGTTCGCTCATTGGTAACGCTCCTTTCACGCTCATAGTTTTTGATGGTGACTTCAATGGTTCGCAGCACCTTTTCGCTGGCTTCGCTGATCGAGGTGCCAAGCGCGGCAATGGTTGCCGGGGTGTTGAAATCAAAGACATTCAGAAAATCCTCATGGTCAAAGTAGTCCTCCGGGGACAGCCCGCAGCGGGACATAAGGGTGTATGCCACGCTGACGGACGCCGCATTTTTGAAGGCAACTCCGACGTTATATATATCATATTCTTCGAGGAAAGAATCTGCAATGATGCCGCAGATGTCGCGCTGATGTTCTTCCCAATACTCACTTGCGAGCCGGGAAGCGATGTGTTCAAGCTGATCGGCAAGACCTTCGCTGCCGCTGACTTCAAAGCGGCGTTCCAGCGCCGCAGAAACAGCGTCCGCGTGTTCGTCACGGTATTCCCAAAGGAAAGGACGGCGAGATCGCTCATCGCCGCCCGTGTCCGCTACGTCAAAGACGTATTTGATTTTGGGGTTATCGCCGGAAGTGTCCAGAAGCGCAATGCCCTTGGAGCCGCGCCGCACATAACGGCGCATCTGCGTATTCCAAAGGTCATAGTCCGCGCAGGCGGTGGCGTCCGGGCGCTGGGCAAAGATCATAAGCTGCTCGTTGTACGGGTACTTATATAACCTTGCCGCCGTTTCCAAAAACGCCGTCCAGGACTGAAAACTGCCGGTGATCTGTTTTGCCGTGTGGTCTGCCATCTGCGAATAAAACTGTACTTTACTCGGCATCGGCGTCCTCCATTTCATCAAAGTCCGGGAACAGATCGAGGGCTTCGTATTCCTCATCGGTGATCTTCTCCAGCTTTTCAATCGCAGAGTTGGTCAGATCGTTCAGCTCGGTTTCATCGACGGAAAGGTATTTCATCATATCTTTCAGCGTCACGATAGTACCTTTCCGAACGGCGCTGTCGTAAATGCTGATGAGGGTCAGTTCGTCTTTGGTAAATTCCATGATTATCTCTCCCTTTCTGCGCTGTGCTTCGGCGCGGTCTTTTTGTGTTCCTGCGGCGGCAGGCTTTTGAGCTTGTCAAGGACGGAGGGCTTTTTCTCCGCTTTGACGGCATTGGCAAGGTCAAGCAGAGAAATGGACTGACCGGCTTTGACCTGTGCTTCCAGCTCGGCAACCGTGGGCTGTTTCTGCCCATTGTTGATGATGCCGTCGATCATGCCGTAATCATCCTCCATCGCCATTTCAGCGGCTTTCAGATAATTCTCCGGTCTGAAAGCGGGAAGCTCTTTGAAACCGATGTTGTCGCAGTAGTGATATGTTACATCCGGCCCGCGCTTGATCGCAACGATGTCGCTGACGGACAGGCTGTGACCGGTGAAGTCTGCGGGACGCTGGATATTGAACTGCTGATACGCCTGCTCCAGCACTTCGCCCTTGGAGCCGCCGTCATAGAGGGGCTGGGTATAAACCGCCTTGTAGTTGTCGGCATCGGGTGCATCCTTCAAACGGTCAAATCCGGCAAACCACAGAGCTGCCGGGGCGGTGTCTTTGAGCTGGTAGATCAGAATACCGTCCTCCGGGTTCTGCATGAACCGCTTTTCCACGTCGCGGAGCGGAATGTCCGCTTTGATCGCGTCCCAATCCTCGCGGGTGATACCGAAAAGCCCGTCGTGTTCGACGATCTCCCGGTCATCCAGCGCCATTGCTTCGGTGTTGTCAGCATAAAGCAGATACACCGTCACGTCGCGCTCGGCAAGCTCCAAAGCACGGTCTTTGGACAGCGGCAGCATTTCTTCATCCGTATAGCCGTAGCTCTGCATAGCTTTCACGCTGATCGTCGGGTCGGGCATCGGCTCATCGAGATTCTGTTCCGGGCTGTCCGGGAGCATATCTGCGGGAGTATCGGGAACGGCAGGCGTATCGGTTTTTTCGGCGGTGGTTTCGATGTTGGTCACATGATCGTCCTCCCACGCCTTGACCTCTGCGGCTTGCAGCTCGTCAAGAATACTGATGTCGGCAAGGCGGATCGGCGCGTCGTTTCCGATTTCATGGAGCTTGCAGATTTCAAGCGCCGCTTCCGAAATCAGCTCCATCTTTGTGTCAAGCTGTCCGCCGTCAATCTCTTTCTTGGTCGCCATATCATAGAGCGTGTAATCGAAGCCTTCATCGGAACGCTGCACATGAAGATACTTGTTGTCATCGACGGTGTAGAGGCGTTCTGCGGAGAGTGCCGGTTCATCTGCTTCGATTTCTTCTGCTTTCTGCGTGATGCCGCGTTCCTTGCAGATTTCAGCGAAGTTGCGGTCAATGTCGGTGATAAGCGCGGAGGAAGTCTTGTTGATGGTTTCAAGGGATTCCTTCAGCTCTTTCAGTTCCTTATCTTTGCTCCATGTGGCGATATAACCGAAGCTGTTTGCGCCGGTTTCGATGCCGTAATACTGGCAGACGGCATAGGAAATGCTCTCGGCTTCCACTTCCTCGGTGCGGCGGTCTTTTCTGTTTTCCTGCAA
>JAKSPK010000077.1 GCA_024404875.1 Oscillospiraceae bacterium | reverse complement strand
GCCCCAGCGTTTTGAATGTCCGTTCGTATTTCTTCGCATAGGCTTCCGCCGTCGAGCCGCTGTAGCCGTGGATCACGGCGGTGATGGGAACCGTATAGCTACTATCATAGATCTCGCATTCCGGATTCAGAATAGTGATATCGGTTAGGTTGATGCAGTGATAAAATGCATCGCTTCCGATGTCTGTGACACTGTCCGGGATCGTGATATTTGTCAGGCTGGTGCAGCCGGAAAACGCATCACTTTCGATGCTCGTGACGCTGTCCGGAATCGTAATCTCTGTCAAGCCGGTGCAGCCGGAAAACGCGTCGGCTCCGATGCTCGTGACGCTGTCCGGAATCGTAACAGATGTCAAGCCTGTGCAGCGGTAAAACGAATAGTTTTCGATACTCGTAACGCTATCCGGGATCGTAATCTCTGTCACGCCGGCACAGCCGGAAAACGCCTTGTGTCTGATAATTTTGACACTCTCTGGAATCGTATATTCTGTTTCCCGCTTTCCAGCCGGATAGCAAAGCAGATTGGTTTTGCCTTTATTAAATAGTATACCGTCTTCGTCACAGTAAGATTTATTATTCTGGTCAACTGCAATATCTGTCAGAGCCGTACAGGTTGCAAATGCAGCGTATCCAATATTCGTGACGCTGTTCGGAATCATAACGGATGTCAGGCCGGTGCAGTTGGAAAATGCGCCGTATCCGATGCTCGTGACGCTGTCCGGAATTGTGATATCTGTCAGGCCGGCGCAGTTGTAAAACGCATAGTTTCCGATACTTGTGACACTTTCCGGAATCGTGATCTCTGTCAAACCGATGCAGTCGAAAAATGAATTACTTTCGATGCTCTTAACACTATCCGGGATCGTGACAGAGGTCAAGCCGTAGCATCTGGGAAATGCGCCGTATCCGATGCTCGTGACACTCTCTGGGATCGTAATAGATGTCAGAGTGGAACAGCCGAAAAACGCATCTCTTCCGATACTTGTGACACCATCTTTAATCACTACCCTTTTAATTTGTTCTGAATACTCATTCAACCACGGAACATCCATATTATCATACCAGTCTTCCATCTCCCCCGTGCCGGAAATAGTCAGGGTACCTGTGTCGTCAAGCGTCCAGGTGAGGTTCTCGCCGCAGGTGCCGGAGGCGACCGTTTCGATCGGAACAAATGTCAGCCCATTTTTTTCCGCATAAGCCTGCGCCGTCGAATCGGAATAACCGCGAATCTCTGCACCCAAAAACGGAATCAAACCGAAATCGTCGATTTCACAGTCCGGATTCAGCACGATCACCTGCAAACAGCTGCTGCCGACAAGGGCATTCAGACCGATGCTCGTGACGCTGTACGGGAAAACGATCTCTGCCATGTTGTTCGTTGAAGCGAACGCCGAATCTCCGACAGTCGTGACGCTGTCCGGGATGTTGACGGAAGTCAGAGGAGTAAACTCAAACGCATGCGCACCGATGCTGGTTACGCCGTAGGGGATCTCGACCGACTGGAGAACCGCAAAATAAAATACATTATCTTTGATCTCTGTCAGATGCTTCGGGAGCGTAATCTTTTTCAGGGAACTGCCGCTGAATGCATATTCACCGATCTCCGTGACGCTGTCCGGGATCTTGATGGAATCCATAGAAATATACGCGAATGCAAGGGCGCCGATGCTGGTCACGCCGTCCTCTATGATGACCTTCTTGATGGAATCAGCCGATAAACGCCACGGCGTCATAGTCGATTCATAGTCGTACATTTTGCCGGTGCCGAAAATCGTAAGTATTCCCGCTTCATCAAGCTTCCAAGTGAGCTTGGCGCCGCAGATGCCGGAGTCGATATACTTGATCTCCTCAAATGTCCGGTTGTATTTCTCCGCATATGCCTCCGCAGTCGAATCGGCATAACCGTGGATCACGGCGGTATCGGAGATCGTGCGTTCCATATCCTCTATCTTGCATTCCGAATTCAGAATCGTGATATCGGTCAAACTGCTACAGTCATAAAATGCACCGGTGTCGATGCTCATGACACTGTCCGGGATCGTAAGGGATGTCAGTCCGGAGCAACCGGAAAACGCATAGTATTCGATGCTGGTGACACTGTCCGGAATCGTAACAGATGTCAGTCCGGAACAGCCGAAAAACACATGGTCTCCGAGACTCGTGACGCTGTCCGAAATCGTGACAGATGTCAGTCCGGAACAGTCGTTAAACGCATAGTCTCCGATCCACATGACGCTGTCCGGAATCGTGACGGATGTCAGCTCAGAGCAGCCGGAAAATGCCTTGTACCAAATGCTCGTGACGCTGTCCGGAATCATGACAGATTTCAGGCCTTCGCAGCCGTAAAACGCATAGTTTCCGATGTTCGTGACACCGTCTTTGATCATTACTTTTTTGATGCTTCCCCGCTGGTTATACCACGGAACCTCGGTAACCCTTTCCAAGTCAGCCATCTCTCCAGTTCCGGAAATGGTCAGGGTGCCAGTGTTGTAAAGCGTCCAGGTAAGCTTCTCGCCGCAGGTGCCGGAGGCGACTGGCTTGATCTCCTCAAATGTCCGGTTGTATTTCTCCGCATAGGCTTCCGCTGTGGAATCTGCATAGCCGTGGATCACGGCATCGGAGGAGAGCGTGTAACTATCATCATAGATCTCACATTCCGGATTCAGAATGGTGATATCGGTCAGGCCGGTACAACCGGAAAACGCAC
>JAKSPK010000076.1 GCA_024404875.1 Oscillospiraceae bacterium | reverse complement strand
TTTCCGTCTCTTGGATCTCCGAAAATCGTGAGAGACAACCACAAGAGAGGAGAGATAAGGAAGGGGAGCGCGAGGAGGCAACCTAAAGAGAGGAGAGAGACTAAGCCGCGAACAGCGGCGCCTGTCTCTTTCCGCTCTTTTGGGTCCCCCTCGCACCCTGCGGAGATGCTCAAACAAAAATAAAAATCAATACACACTGAAACCCCCAAATCCCATTTCCCTGCCAGCCGCTTCCTGCAAAATTAGCAGTTAAACGCATTTTTGCAATTTGATAAAAATGCGTTTAAGTGCTAAAAATTGCCCCGGAATTTAGCAGTTAAACGCATTTTCTCATTTCAGAAAAATGCGTTTAGGTGCTAAAAATCAGCTCGAAATTTAGCACTTAAACGCATTTTCTGCTTTTTCGGAAATTGCGTTTGGCTGCTAAAAATTTGCGTTTAAGTGCTAAAAAAATGCGTTTTACTGCTAAAAATTTGCGTTTAGGTGCTAAATCGTGTTTTCAATATCGACGCAAATACGCAGTTTTCAATAGGAAATTTTTTCCTAATAATATAATACTCTAGTATTTTATTTGTTTCTGCATTTGCATTTCTGCAGAATGCAAATGCCAAACAAATTTTCCCCCTCAAAAAGAAAGATCGCCGTTCGCATCTCCCATATACAAAAAATTTCCGCAGAAACGCTGACACGGATCCAGCAGAAAAGGAGTATGTCAAATGCAGAATGATATCCTCAAAGCTAAGCTGCCTGAGTACCTTTCCCGCATCACCGAACGGGAAAGATCCGGGCTCTATCACTGCCCCCTCTGCGGCAGCGGTACCCATCGCGGCAGAAATTCAGACGGCGCCTTCTCCGTCTATGAAAACGGCACCCGCTGGCACTGCTTCGCCTGCGGCGAAAGCGGCGACCTCTTTACCCTCATCGGCCGCGTCGAGCACATCGATAGTTTTCCGCAGCAGCTCAGATTTGCCTCTGAGCTTTTCGGCATTCCTGTCGAACAGAATTCCGGCTCCGCCGCCTCCAAACCGCATCCCGCGCCCCGGAAACCAGCTCCGCATTCCGATTTTCATGCATATATTACGCAGTGCATCGCCGATGTCGGAAAGACCGACTATTGGACAAAGGAGCGCGGCTTTTCGCCCGAAACCGTCAGCCGCTTCGAGCTCGGCTATGATCCGAATAAAAATGTTGTCGTTATTCCCTATGGAACCAGTCATTCCTATTATCTCACGCGCAGCGTGATCGGAAAATCCTTCCGCAAACCCAAAAGTTCGCTGGCAGGCGTGGAGCCGATCTATCACAGCGCTGCCCTCTATCAGTCTGAAAAGCCATGCTTTGTCTGTGAATCTCCGATCGACGCCATTTCCGTCATGTCCGTAGGAGACTGTCCCGCGATCGCCGTCGGCGGAACCGGCGCGCGCAAGCTGCTTGCCGCCATTGACGAAAAACCGCCCCACTGTCCGCTGATCCTTTGCTTTGATGCCGATGAGCCCGGCCGGAAGGCAGCCGCCGATCTCGGTGCCGAATTGCTCAAGCGCGCAGTTTCGTTCTCTGTCGCGGAATTTGATCTCAGTGTATTCCCCGAAGGCATGAGAAAGGATCCGAATGATTTCTTCCGCGGCAACCGGCAGGCTTTCACAGAGCAGATCGCCCGCATCTCCGAAGCACTTTTGCGCAGCACCGTAGCCGTGCAGAATGAACAGCGCAGCAGCAATGAAAGCTGTACAGGCGCCTGCCGTCTTGCCGGATTTCTTGACAGCATTCACGGTGCAGATGCAAAGGAGGCCGTTCCGACCGGTTTTGCAGATCTTGATGAACAGCTTGACGGCGGTCTCTTTGCCGGACTTTATATTCTCGGTGCTGTTTCATCGCTTGGCAAAACGACATTTCTTTTGCAGGCGGCAGATCAGATCGCCGCAAGCGGAACGGATGTACTTTACTTTTCGATGGAAATGTCCGCAGATGAATTGATCGCCAAGAGTATCAGCCGTCAGACCTATTTGCTTTGCAATCAAAATACCAAGCTTGCAAAGACGGTTCGCGGGATCACGACCAAGAGCCGGTATATGAAATATTCGCAGGAAGAACTGAAGCTGATTGATACGGCGGTTCTTGCATATCAGAAATATGCGGGGAAGCTGTATTATTACGAGGGAATCGGAGATATCGGCGCGGCGGAGATTCGCCGTAAGACGGAGGAGCACATTCATTTGACGGGACGGACACCGGTTGTGATGATCGACTATCTGCAGATCCTCGCGCCGTATGATCTGCGGGCGAGTGACAAGCAGAATACGGACAAAGCGATTCTGGAGCTGAAGCGGCTGAGCCGTGATTTCCGTCTGCCGGTTGTGGCGATATCGAGCCTGAACCGTGACAGCTACGGGGCGGGGGAGATTGAGATGCGCGCATTCAAGGAATCGGGCGCGATTGAATACGGTTCGGATGTGCTGATCGGATTGCAGGTGCAGGGGGCAGGCGGGAAGCTGACACCGCAGGATAATTTGAAGAAAATTGAGGAATGCAAGGAGCACGCGATCCGGAATGTTGAGCTGAAGATATTGAAGAACCGGAACGGGCAGACTGGCGGAAAGATTGGACTGCGGTATTACTCGCTGTTCAACTGTTTTGAGCTGGATGAGAAATATGAGGCACGCCGGATCCTTGACGGAATCGGGAATGATGAATTTGTACCCTACGGGTAAGGAAAGCGTTGGCAGGGTAGGGGGCTTT
>JAKSPK010000075.1 GCA_024404875.1 Oscillospiraceae bacterium | reverse complement strand
TTCGGATGTTATTCATCATCTGCACCCAGCGCATCTGATCCTGTGCTTTCAAATCTTCCGTCACACCTTCGGCCTTAGCCATCTGACGGATCAGTACATCCAGCCGCTCTTTCGCCTGGTCGTTGATATCAGGAACGATGCTGCACACATCGCCGGAGAGGATCAGGCGCTCATAACGCCCAGGATGATGTTCCTTCAGATAGTCCAGATACATCATGCCCCATTTGCCGAACGGACGATTGTTCTCCGGCAGGGCAATGTTGGGATAGTAATAGTCGCCGATTTTCGTGTAGGTCAGTTCCATGGTCAGACTCCTTTCTGTTATCGGTTCTTTTCAGAATTTTTACTTGGCAAGCAGGGCAACCCGGTGCCGGATTGCTTGCTGCTTGTCGGTGATACATCCCCGATCCCCTGAGAACCGATCCAGAGGATCGGGCTGTATACGATGGTTGGGTTGCCGAATGCGTTTGCACTTTCATGCAGTAAATGCATTAAATGCAGTAAATTCGGCTTGCGGGTGTACGGACGGCGATTCTGCCAGGGCTTGCGGGTTGACATGGATCCGTACATCCGGCGGACGGCCTGAGCCTGCACGCTGCGGCTGCTCCTGGATGATGTAGCCGTGTTCCTCCAGAAGGCTGAGTGTCGGGAAAATGTCCTCTGTCTTTTTGAAGAAGCGGCCACGGCACAGCTGGAACAGCTCCTGGCGTTTGATGACCGGCGCTGCATTCTTCTTCAGCTGATTCAGGACAAAGAATGCCTTCTGCTGAGAAATGTCACTGCCGATCTGTGAGTAGGCATACAGCGTGTGTGCCTGGAAGTATCGTCCGATCCGGAAAGCACGTTCTATCAATTCAGGGCTGATATCCGGTCCGGCATTTTCGGCTATAGTGATCATACCGGCAATGCGCATGACCGTGCCCATGTATTTATTCGACCATTCCGGAATGCTCTGACCTTCATGAAGCATGAACTGTTCATTCTCGATAAAATGTTGATTGAACAGTACTGCTGCTGCGCCAGTCAGCCGGATCACCTGAGGCGCTTCTCCGATCGGAAGGTCCATCAGTCGGAAGACCATTTCACGGTAGGCGATCGCTGCGCTTTCGGGGATCGCCGGCGTGAAGAAATTTCGTGTACCTACACGACTGGGCGGTGAGGAAAAGAGGAAGCGAGCAATCAGGCCGCGCCCATTCATCACAGGATTGTCCATGATCTCTGCCAACACACTGGGCTGGATGGCGAAGCAGGCGGACAGACATGGATTGCGAAGATACTGTGATTCACGCCCAAGCCTGTCCACACGGAGCATATCGCCGCTCCAACCTTTCAGCCAGATATCCAGGTTGACGCGATTGTTGTATCGACCGGCGAGGATATCGAAGATGCCGCCTTCCGCAGAGATGACGCCAATGCGTTCATGGTTCTGCGCCATGAGGCTTGTAAGTGCCTCACTTGTGCAGTCATCTGCGGTGAAGCGTGCCTGCGTGATGGGCGTCTCCTCCGCCATCTGATCCTCCAGATGCTGCAGCTCCAGCTCCTTCATCGCATCGTAGTGATGCTCCAATTCTTTTTTCAGGCTGTTGGCATGACGCTCGTCTGCCTCTCTCTTCTGCTTGCTCCTGCGGATCTCCGGTGCCAATGACAGATTATATTGCTGTTCATAATCCTCGATACAGCGGGTCATCAGCTTCATGACCGGAGACTTTCTTTCACCGGGCGATGCAATCACCGTCGTCAGCAGACTCAGCTGTTCCTTCCAACCTGAATCGGTCATGACTTCGTATTTGCCTTGCAGCGCAATGGCCAATACACCGAGTGCGATGACAGCAGCCATGTCCGGTGCGGTCTGTGTGTTTTCAGATACGGCCCGTACATAATCGGCGATGGCCTTAGGCAGCGCATCAACCGGGAAAGGCGGGAGCGCTGCATACGCAGGTTTCAGCGGAATGATATCCTCGAACACAGGCTCAGCCTTCGGTAAGGCGATTGGTTTCGGCGGTTCTGTCCGCGGCGTGTACAATTCTGTGCACCGGTCTATCGCATGATTGATGGTGATAGCGCCGTAGGTGCTGCCGCTCTGGCTGCGATCCCACTTGTCACGCATCAGGCCGGAGCGGCGGAAGAGACGATCCATCTGAGCCGGATCCTTTGCAGTCCAGAAGGCCAGACGGGTACACAACGCCATGTCTGCTTCAGAATGAGACGGGTATCCCGAGGTGTCGCCATTCCACAGCTTACGGAATTGTTCGCCGGTACGACTGCCCAAGGCGATCTCGATCAAGCGGTCGTCATCGATCGGCAATTCATCCTGGTTTGAAGACCCGCAAGCCGGATTTACTGCATTTATTGCATTTACTGCAGGTTTTTCATCAACCGATTTTCGACACATATACTTGTCCAGTACCTGCTGCAGCTCATCGCTGCGCTCGCCAAAGTTCTCTTGGGAGCCGATGCAATTTCCGGTGATCGTGACATACTTGCTGGTCGCACCTGCCACATACACCTCCAGTCCGGCAGGGCGATTCATGATATAGTAGCGACTCACATCATAGAGGAAGCCCGTTGCCGCGAACAGGATGTGGATCCCCTTGCCGCTGGGACTGTACTCCGTGTAGCTATGCATGATTCGAACCACATCTGCCGCTGTGTCAGTCAGCGTACCGTTATCCAGCACACAATGGTCGATATCGATGGCACATATGCCGTTGAAGATGCCAATGCCCAAGCCATCGCAGCCGAAGTTCTGCTTGATATCACTCAAATGCTGGAAGCAATCCGGATCATTGCTTCTGGCTCGTTCACCGTTTCGGAGATCATACGGCACCTTGGTCTTCATACCGTTCCGATCTTCGTACTTCCATCCACAGAACAGGCCGTTGGCCTCCAGATAGTCAGGAATACGGAAGCTCAATCCAACCGGATCAGCATCGCCCTGAAAAATTATTGTAAAACCCGTGACAGGATCCACATTCTGTGCTATACTATTGGTGTTGAGAGTTGACGGCTGCCCTTCATCTGCGCCAACAGATGAGATCGGGGCGGTCGTTTCTTTTTG
>JAKSPK010000074.1 GCA_024404875.1 Oscillospiraceae bacterium | reverse complement strand
GTACTGTGAAGTTCTGACATCAATTACTCTTTCGGACAATGTTACAAGCATCGGAGGATGGGCATTTGCGGGCTGTAAAGGCTTGACATCAATTACACTGCCGGACAATGTCACGAGTATTACAGGTAATTCGTTTTTCCGCTGCACCGGCTTAACAAATATTACAGTCGGTCAGAATAACACAACTTTTTGTGATGAAGACGGGATACTATTTAGCAAAGACAAAACAAGACTGATTTGTTATCCGGCTGGAAAGAAAGAAACAAAATATACGATTCCAGACAGTGTCACGAGCATTGGCAACTATTCATTTTCCACCTGTTCTGGCCTGACAGGAATCACAATTCCGGAAAGTGTCACGAGCATCGGAGAAAGTGCATTTCGCAGCTGCATCAGTCTGACAAATATCACCATTCTGAATCCGGAATGTGAGCTCAATGGTCAGAGGTCCACTATCGATGGCGCCGCGATCCACGGCTATGCCGGCTCGACTGCGCAGGCATACGCTAAAGAATATGGCCTGACATTTGTTGAGATCGAGACTGTTGACTCCGGCACCTGCGGCGAGAACTTGACATGGACGCTTGACAGCGAGGGAACACTGACAATCTCCGGCACTGGGGAGATGACGGACTGGGAATCTTATAACGGTTCTCCGTGGTATAGTCATGAAAATATCACAAAAGCAGTGATCGAAAGCGGTGTCACGAGTATCGGAGACGGGGCATTTTCCTATTGCACCGGTCTGACAGAAATTACGATTCCAGCGAGCGTCACGAACATCGGAGAAGGTGCGTTTTTCGGTTGCACCGGTCTGATAGAGATCACGATCCCGGACAGTGTCACGAGCATCGGAGAAAGTACGTTTTGCTTCTGCAACGATCTGACCTCTGTCACGATTCCGGACAGTGTCGCGAGCATCGGATCCATGGCGTTTGACTGCGCCGCTCTTACCGATATCACCATTCTGAATCCGGAATGCAAGATCTATGATTCAACATACACGATTACTACTGCCGCCGCAATCCACGGCTATGCCGGCTCGACCGCGCAGGCATACGCTAAAGAATATGGCCGGACATTTGTGGAGATCACTGCAGAAGAGGATGTCGCCTCCGGCACCTGCGGCGAGAACCTTACTTGGACGCTTGACAGCGAGGGAACACTGACAATCTCCGGAACGGGGGAGATGGCGCATTGGAAAGAGTTTAACGCTTCGCCGTGGTACGATCATCATGAAAATATCACAAAAGTAGTGATCGAAGACGGTGTTACGGATATCGGAATTTATGCGTTTATCGACTGTACTGTCTTGACATCTGTCACGATTCCAGAGAGCGTCACGAACATCTGGAACAGTGCGTTTTACAATTGTACCGGCCTGACATCTGTTACGATCCCGGACAGTGTCACGAACATCGGATACTATGCGTTTACTGACTGTACCGCTCTGACTGATATCACCATTCTGAATCCGGGATGTGAGATCTGTGATGAGAAATACACGATTTCTAATACCGCCGCGATCCACGGCTATGCCGGTTCGACCGCACAGGCATACGCGGAAAAATACGACCGGACATTTGTGGAGATCGCTGCGGAAGAGTTTGTTGCCTCCGGAACCTGCGGTGAGAACCTCACATGGACGCTCGATGATGCAGGTGTGCTGACAATCTCCGGTACGGGGGAGGTGACGAATTGGAAAGATTATAAAGATTCGCCGTGGTCCGATCATCATGAAAACATCATAAAAGCAGTGATCGAAGACGGTGTCACGATTATCGGGGATTATTCATTTTCTGGCTGTACCGGTCTGACAGAAATCACGATTCCAGCGAGCGTCACCAGCATCGGTGACAATGCGTTTGGAGGATGCACCAGCCTGATATCTGTCACGATTCCGGATAGCGTTACGAGCATCGGAGAGTGGGCGTTAAGCGGCTGTGCAAGCCTGATATCTGTCACGATTCCGGAAAGCGTCACAGCTATCGGAAAATATGCGTTTGGCGGCTGTATCGGTTTGGCGTCTGTCGTGATTCCGGACAGTGTCACGAGCATTGCCAACTCTGCGTTTTATAACTGTACCAGTCTGACATCCGTAACAATTCCGGACAGTGTTACGAGCATCGGAGAGTGGGCGTTTGCACACTGTACCAACCTGACATCCGTCACAATCCCGGATAGTGTCACAAGCATTGGAGCAAAGGCATTCTATAACTGTCCCTCTTTGAAGATCGCAACGATCTGGAATCAGAAGGCTGAGATCGGATCAGATGCATTCACCGGTAAAACCGTTCTGCACGCATCCAAGTTTTCAACTGCAAAAGAATATGCAGCGGAGCATGAACTCGGCTATCTGCCGCTTGGCATCCGCGGCGATGTAAACTGCGACGGCACGGTCGATAATACGGACGCAGAGATCATCCTTTCGTACTATGCAAATGACTCAGTGGATGAGGGGACCGGCCCTGTCATCACTGCGCAGGGCATCGTTAATGCCGATGTCAACTATGACGGTGCAATCGACTCGGTCGATTCCTCTGCGGTTCTGGTGTATTTGAAAAACGGCGCATTCCCGATTACTTCGGATCCGAAGATCTCCGAAGATGCACTGGCAGTGCTGTCTTCTCATGAAGAACCGGGATGCAAATATGTTGGCTATACAGAGGATTTCTGCAATGAGGGCCTTCATACGCTGACATTTGTCTTTACGCCGCTGTTCACAGGCCCCGCCGAATTCGGCATCGGCATCAATCTTCCGGAAATGCCGCACTGGATTGAATGGGACACTGTAGATAACAAATGGGTCGATGCATCAGAGGTACAGACCAGCACATTTGATGTGGTATGCGGCAAGACCTATGCAGTGACAGTCGATCTGGCAGAATACGATGTCAGCTACGCTCCGAAGACCGATGAATACCCCGGACATTTCCAGTTCCGGAATCAGACGGATCTTGACGGCGCAGATTTTGTGCTGGAAGCGGTTTATGTCAATAAATACGAAGATATGCCGGTTACGGAATACTGGCCGATTGATTATCCGGATGCGGAAAATCATTTCTTCCATAGTTACATGGTATATAACGAAGTTTTCGACTCGAATAAGATTGAGACGATCACACTGGAATTCACGCCGCTGGAAGACGGTCAGATGGTGCTCGGTGCAGGAACGAATCCGATGGAAGATCCGTACTGGGCTGAATGGGACGGCGAAAAGAATCAATGGACAATGTATGATGAAAAGCCGTCGCCGGATACGGTCATTGGTTCGGCGTTTACAGCTGAAAAGGGCGAGAAGTACCGTGTGACGCTGGATGTGTCCGAATTAAGGCTGAATTACGACACAACAAAGGTACAATATCCGGGATTATTCAAGTTCTGGCTGCTGAATGCGGAGTATGAAGCAGTGCCGGCGCTGGTCGATGCTGTTTATGTGAATCAGCGGACGGCGGCTGCACCTGCGAAAATCGGTGACGAGCCGATCACAACAACAACTACCACGGCGACAACCACAACAACTACGACAACTACAACAACAACTACTACAACAAC
>JAKSPK010000073.1 GCA_024404875.1 Oscillospiraceae bacterium | reverse complement strand
CCGCGGGGTAATTCAAAAAGCAAAATGTTGTCAATGAGAACCGTCCCCTATGACAGTGTCTTGACATATTAAATCTCAGCATGTAAAATTAATGAGATTATTTGCTGTCAGAAACAAGAAAGCGAGACGCTTATTTATATGCTCATCCTATTAATGCTTCTCATTCCGTTTTCGGTACATATATGGGGCATTTCCATAGACTTACTTGCAAGGTTCCGGCCAGAGGCGAAGTCCGCAGCGCCGGTCGGCAAAGATTTTCAGTTTACTGTCCTTATACCCGCGCATAACGAAGAGACACGTATCGCCGGCATATTGGAATCTCTGGCCCGACAAACCCGCCGTAATTTTGAGGCATATGTAATTGCCGACTGCTGCACAGATGATACGGTCAAAATTGCTTCCGGATTCCCCGAAATAAAAATCCTGGAAAAGGTCTCTGCCTCCACCTGCAAGGGGGATGCGCTGAATTATGCACTGGATGTTTTGGGAAAACGGTTGAGGGATGTAGTTGTGATCCTTGATGCGGACTGCACAGTGAACCCGGAGTTCCTTGAAAAGCTGAATGCCCAATATCGTACCGGTTCAAAGGCAGTTATGCCGGACACAAACACGCTGAATCCATATGAGAGCATCGTAACGGCATGGTACACGATCTACTGGAAAATGGTGTCTGTGATGTCCCGCAAAGCGCATGCAAGGCTTAAGCTGTCTAGCAATCTGTGCGGCTGCGGCATGTCATTCCGCAGAGAATATTTGCGGCATACCGTTACCATTACAGAAGATGTGGAATATTTCATGGCGCTCGGTTGTGATGGCATAAGAATTGACTACGCCGATGATGCCAAAGTATATCAGGAGCAGCCGGTTACACTTAGAGACATGTTCGGCCAGCTCTACCGCTGGCTAAACGGCGTACGCAGTGTAAACAAACTGTACATCAAACCCTATCTTCGGTCATTGTTCCGAGAATTTAGTCTCCTTAAGCTTGACGCCTTCATGACGGCGCAAACTTGCTCTGCTTACGGTGCGCTGATGATCATGGTGATCATCATGTTCATTGCGGGGCTTCTGCTTGCTCCGCGGATTCTGCCGTGGCTTGGGGCAGGTTTTGCCGTGGTGTGGCTGAGCATGCTTTATATCGGAATCACCGTAACAAGGCGTTGCAGGCTGGACCACAGGATCATGGCTGCGGCTGTTCCAACCTATTGCGTATTTCTTGTAGCAATGGGGTTTATTTATATTTATGCAATCATTCATCCGGGAAATCGCTGGATATCAGTTAACAGGAGTATAAGAAATGAACGGGAAAATTGAGGTTAAGAATATCTGCAAGGTTTTCAAACAAGGCGACAATGAAGTGTATGCATTGAATGATGTGTCATTTTCCGTTGCAGCAGGCGAGTTCGCCGTCATTACCGGGTACAGCGGAAGCGGAAAGAGTACCCTTCTGAATATATTGGGTGCGCTTTTGACCGCTGACAGCGGTTCCGTCATGGTGGATGGGCGGGATATCTGCCGATTCAACGAAAAGCAGCGCAACCGTTACCGCCAAAAGGATATCTCGATCATCTTCCAAAGCTACAATCTGCTCTCAGATCTGACGGTTTACGAAAACGCTCTGCTCGGCAAGAAGCTGGGCAAGTCGGATGCGAACATAGAAGAAATACTGGATCTTCTGGATATCGGCAAGCGCAGTGACCATTATCCCAGTCAGCTTTCGGGAGGCGAACAGCAGAGGGCGTCGATCGCCCGCGCACTGTGCAAGGGCGGAGATATCTATCTGTGTGACGAGCCTACCGGCGCACTGGACGTTGAAAACGGCATAAAGGTACTGGAATTCTTGCAGAATCTGGCCCACGAATCGGGCAAGACCGTGATCACAATAACCCACAATGGCCTTGTGAGCAAGGCGGCGGATCACAATATCATCATGAGAGACGGCAAAGTCATCGAGGACAGCTATAATCCGGATCCCATCCCTGTCAGAGAGGTCCAGTGGTAATATGTATTTCAAATTGATTAAAGCGTTCATCAAGCATAATCTGCGTTTCTATCTGCTGCTGGTATTGTGCACGGGTATCTGCTTTTCGGCTTACGTGACCTTTCATACCGTGCAGACCTCCATTGATCGCGGGCTGAATGCTTATCTTGACGAATATGAATACTATGACGGCCTGCTTCAGCCCTATTACGGCACATTTCTGCCCGGAGATGCCGATGCCGTAAGAGCGGTCGACGGAGTTCGGGATGTGCTCGGCGCATATTGCCTGGACACGGTCCTGGCAGATGACAATACAAAGTATTTGCGGCTCATCGGCGTTGATCCTGCGCATCACAGCGCCTATGTACTGGATGAGAGCGATGCGGGTGATATTGAGCTGTCTGCGGAATTCGCCGAATATATGGGGATCCGGGCAGGCGACCGCATAGAGGTCAGGCTGAACGGCACGGCTGTGGATTTCACGGTCAAGGCCATTATCAATGATCCCGAACTGATGGGCGCAACGCGCAGTATCGGTCCCGCATTGGAGATCTCCTCCCTCGGCTATGCGTATATTTCCAACGAGATGCTGGGGAAATACACCGATGTTACACTGCCCAATACCATCGCATATTATTTGGAAGAAAACGCCGATCCGGAGAAAACGGCGGAGAAGGTAAATGAGGTCTTCGGCGGCAGACAGATATACAGGGAAGAATACGAAAACCGCCATGCCGTCCAAACTGTCCGCAATGACCTTGCGGCGCTTAGACCGATCGCTGCCGTTCTGCCTGCAGTCATGTATCTGATCGGTCTGGTAATATCCGTTCTGTTTTTAAGGCAGTTCATCGAGATCAAGGTGCGGGATATCGGCATTCTCCGCTCCAACGGCGTGTCCCACGGCGGAATTCTGGGGATCTTTATCGGCTACGCTTTGAGCGTTGCCGTTTCCGCCTGCGTTCTGGGGATACTGCTGTCTGTGATACAGTCAAGGATCTATACAGACTTTTACTCCAACGCGGTGTATCTTCCCTCATTCGATGTTAAGATGGATGCCGGAATTATCGCGACAGCGTCCTGCCTGACTGCGCTGATAACGGTCGCCGCGGTGTTCGTGAATATCCGGCAGATCACCAATGTCGATATCGTTGAGATCATGAATAAAGGCACGGTGCCGAAACAGGCCGCAATGAAGTTCCTGCACAACAGACTCGTAGGACTGAAGCCGTTTCTTGCGCCGATTTTCGGAAAACCGGCATCGTTTCTGTTCTCCCTGGTCAATATGGTCCTGGTGTGCATCATCGTGGCCGCATCTCTTGGCGTAAGGGACGCGAAGGACCACTCGATAGCCTTCCTTTACGATAAGGAAGTGAACTACGACTATGCACTGCACTATTACAGCTATGCTCCGCGTGAAAACAACGGGGACAACACCTATCGGGAATTCTATGCGGAGATAAACGGAAAATACAGCAAGCTGTATGCGATGAACAATACCGATTATGTCCGCATCTACGACGAAATGGACCGACCCCTTGAACTTGGAGACGGAATCATTCTGTACTCAAAGCTTGCGGAAGACCTTGGGGTCGAAGCGGGGGACAGTGTGACGGTCAACGGGAAGAAAGTGCCCGTGGATGCTGTCTGCAAGGCAGTGACCGACTACAAGTGCTATCTGTCCTGCGAAGCTTATGAGGAGCTGTACGGCGACAGCGGCTGCAATGCTCTGTTTGTAAGGGGAGAGTTGCCGGAGTACGACGACGATCCGGACAGCGGTTTTTTCTATGTCGAAAGTGTGAGATCCCTGCAGCATGACCTTGAGAGCAAATTTGCATATATCAGCAGCTATATCCTTATTATTATCGGCATTTCCTGCCTGATATGTGTGATTGTGATCTATAATCTGTCGGTCATATTCTACCGCAGACGGATCCGCGAGCATATGATCCTGCGCACACTTGGAAACAGCTACAGCAAAGTACTGGCGGGGTCGCTGATTGAAATCATACTGCAGGCGATCCTGGCCCTTGCTATCGGTATCCCGCTGGGATATGAGCTGGCAGCGTATACGGTGCATGCCATAAGCAACGACGCCATCACCATGTATATCTCCTTTGGCGATATTCCGGTCGTTACCATTTCCGCTTTCATACTGATCACCGCCATAGTCGGCAGAATAGTCGCAGCACCGGGACAGATAAGGCTGCTGCCCAAGGAAAACTGAACG
>JAKSPK010000072.1 GCA_024404875.1 Oscillospiraceae bacterium | reverse complement strand
TGATAGATGAATTCCTGCGGCAGCAATGCGTTCCCTCCTTTTTTTACCGGACATCCCATGAGCGCGGAATGAACAGGCGCTCATAGTCACAGATTGCGTAATCGTCGCTCATGCCCGCGATGTAATCGCAGACGGCACGCGCGACAGTGAACCGTTCCGCGAGCGCACGGTATTCCGCCGGCAGCTCATCCGGATGACCGCAATAGTATTCGTACAGGCGGAAGATCAGCGCCTGCGCTTTGTGGTCTTCTGACTTTGCGGCGGAGCCGGAATAGATATGGTCATACATGAACTGATGCAGCGCATCATGCGCCAGCCGGACCTCCGGCATCATATCCATTTCGCTGTCGCCGTGTTCGATCACGGAGTTTATCATCGCCGTGATGCGCTCGGATTTTGAATTGCCGAGAATAACAATGCATTCGCGGGGCAGCTCTTCCGCATGGAGAATGCCGCCGCGGATTGCATCGTCGATATCGTGGTTGATATACGCAATGCGGTCGGCGAGCCGGACGATATTGCCCTCTAGCGTATCCGCGACCATATTGGTATGGCAGAGAAAGCCGTTTCGCACTTGTTTGGTCAGGTTCAGTCCTCTGCCGGATTTTTCGATATACTCCACTACACGGACGCTCTGCTCATAATGGCGGAAGCCATCCGGCGCGATTGCATTCAGCGCAGCTTCTCCGGCGTGGCCGAAGGGGGAGTGGCCGAGGTCATGGCCGAGCGCAATCGCTTCGGTCAGATCCTCGTTCATGCGCAGAGCACGGGCGATCGTGCGGGCGATCTGCGAGACCTCCAAGGTATGTGTCAGGCGCGTGCGGTAGTGATCGCCGATCGGAGACAAAAAAACCTGTGTCTTTCGTTTCAGCCGCCGGAATGCCGTACAGTGCAGAATTCGGTCACGGTCGCGCTGAAACGCAGTTCGCAGCGGACAGGGTTCTTCTGCCGTGTCACGGACAGCCTCTGCAGCGTGGCAGGCTTTTTCATTGAGCATCATGTTTTCAAAAACTTCTGTCTGTTCCCGGACGGTCATTCGGCAAGCCCCCTTTGCAGAATGTCTTTTGCATTACTTTTGTGGGATTTCTGTTGATATATACTCTGTCAGGGGGGAGAAATCCTCTTTTTTCTGTCGAAAAAATGATTTTCGGCGATATGCACAATAATATCGTTTGGAATTTTGGCGTTTGTGATTCCGTTTCAGCGTATCATGTTCACATTCCCGATGAGACAAGCACACGCCGCATGGAAGCGCGGTGTTCAATCCTCCGGCAATGTGTTCTCCAGCGTGAATTCGGAAAAATCCGTCCATTCGCCGGAATCGGATGCGGATACCGCAAAGAGTCCCAGCGTCACGCCGGTGAAATTGCCCGCTGTTTCCGTCGAGATATATTTTGATTCGAGTACTCCGAGATCATGCCGGACGCCTGCGATTGCCGCCTCGAATCTGTAGATCGTCGGTTCACCGGTCAGATACAGCGTGACGGAATCCGTCCCGGCCGGAATCGGAAGCAGGGGCGTTTCATGTACGATCGTGCCAAGCTGTGCCCGCCGCAGAACGGTGTATCCGCCGGATTCCGTTTTCCGGATGCAGAGATCGTAATGCTGTGTACCGGCCATATACGCCGTTACACCGGCCTCCTCTCCGGACAGGCTGACCTTCACCGAGAGTGAGAATGCGGTCTCCTTTTGCCGGATGCCGATCCATGTCGGGGAATCTGACTCAGAGCCGAGCGGCACAGGTGTTCCCTGCAGGCTGAACTGCTCTGCGGACAGACGGTAATGCGCCCGATGTGGATTTTGCAGCCAAACCCATTCTCTGCCGGGGGCGGTATCTGCAAATGTGAACCGTGTCTGCTGCGTTTGTTTTACGGTATCCGGAATACGGCTGGTCTGCATCAAAAGACGCGCCGTACCATTGTCGCCGGCAGTGAACCAGCCATCCGCATCAAACTGCACCGGTACCAGACTGACCTCACGGCCGGTCGTATGGAACATCATCCACGGGTGGATCTGCCGGAATCCGAGATGCACCATCCACCAGTTCCCGTTCGGATCATCGACAAGATCTGCGTGGCCGCAGCCCTGTAAAAGATAACCGCCGCAGTTTCGGTTTGTCAGAACCGGATTGCCTGCATATGCTTCAAACGGGCCGTAGGGTGATGTGCCGCGTGCATAAACAACCATGTGACCGTATTCCGTGCCGCCCTCGGATGCCATGAGATAATAATAATCTCCGATATGATAGAGATGCGGACTTTCGAGGAAGCGTCCGCCCGTACCGCGCCAGATGCATCTTGTTTCCGTGAGACGCTTTCCGGTTCCGGGCTCGATCTCGCACTGCAAAATACAGCTGCCCTGTGCATCGCTGCCGTTGCTCATAAAATACATTTTGCCGTCCTCGAAGAACAGCGAGGGATCGATGCCCTCCTGATCGACCTGGATCGGCTCCGACCATTCTCCGTGAATATCATCCGTCCGAACATAGAAATGGCCGCCGCCGGTGACATTCGTCGTGACCATATAGAATGTGCCGTCATGATACCGGATTGTCGGGGCATAGATTCCGCCGACGGAATTTGCGCCCTTCAGCGGGAGCTGGGCGTCCCGCGTCAGCACATGGCCGATCTGCGACCAGTTGATGAGATCGCGGCTTTCAAAAAGCGGCACTCCTGGAAAAAACTGGAATGAACTGCAAACCAGATAGAAAGTATTCCCGACCCGGCAGATGCTCGGGTCGGGATAGAAGCCGGATATAACAGGATTGCGATACTGCATATGTTTCTCCTTTTTTGATCGGATTCAGGGGGACAGCCGGCTCGATTTGTCGTTCGTCAGAGGTCGCGGCGGATCGCTGCGGCATCCATTGAGCGAACACGCTTCGTCAGTAAGCGTGAGAGCGGCAGATACAGGAGCCAGATGATGAGTGCCGCCGCCAGCGTCCAAAGCGCCGAGGGCAGCAGATACCGCTCCCACAGCACTTCTCTGCCCGCAGTCTGGAAGATCACTGTCCGGAACAGATAGGTCAGCCCGGCCTGCGCGAAAACTGCCGCCGCCGTCAGCAGAAGATAATGCAGGAATGAGCGGCGCAGGATTTCCTCGAACAGCAGGCAGACCGTGCAGCTCACGATTACGAGAAAGATTGCGTTTGCACCGAGCGGCGTTCCGCAGGCAAGATCCATGCCAAAGCCGCCGATTACGCCCGCTGCCATGCAGAAGTACATATCCTCATTCATGCTGATGCAGATTGCCGCCGGGATCACGCACATCGGCTGCATCCCGCCTCCAAGCATCGGAAAAATACAGAGCAGCAGGATTATGATACTGAGCGCTTTTCGGATGAAATTCCGGCGGATCGTCCGCTGCTCTGCGCGTGTTCTGCTTTTCCGGCGCGGCTTCTGCTGCTTACTTTTCACCGAAGGTCTCACCCTTTCCCTTGAAATCCAGCAGCACATTCACGGATTTCAGACTTGAAAAATCAACCGAAGGTGCAAGCATTGCATATTTTGTCAGGCCGGAATCCTCCAGCTTTACTTCCTGCACATTACCGATCGGCAGGCCGTAGGGGAACAGACCGGTCGTTCCTGCGGTCATGACAAGATCGCCCTCCTTTGCGGAGCTGTTCTTGTCGAGATAGAGCATTTTGGTCTGATTGGAAACGGCGTTCCGCAGATCGCCCTCGACGATGCCGCTGTCGCCGGTCTGGAGCAGCACAGCGCCGATCGAAAGCTCCGGCGAAAGCAGGGTCGTCACGGTTGCATAGCTCGGATTCAGCTCTGTAACCACTCCGATCAGACCATCCGAGCAGATGACCGGCGAATTGAGCGTGATTCCGTCATCCGCACCCTGGTCGATCAGGAAAGCGCGTGCGGGGTCGTTCGCGACCGGCATCAGAACCTTGCAGGGCTCCGAAAGAACGAAATCCTCATTTTTCTCTTTGATGCCGAGCTGATCGCGCAGAGCTTCCAGCTCGTCCATTGCATCGTCATAGCCGATAAGCTGTTCATTCAGCCTTGCGATCTCGCCGCGCAGCCGCGCATTTTCATCGCGGTACGCCTTGGATTCAAAATAGGTATCGAGCTTTTCATTGACCTCGCCGGAGACCGCCGAGGACAGCTTCCGTACCGGACTGATGATGCCGTTCAGCAGACGCGTGAGGTAATCGGTCTGCGCACCGGATTTCAGCGCATAGAGCATGATGCCGGTCAGCAGCGCCAATACGCAAAGCAGTACGCGAAACCGGGTACTGCGGAAAAATGCATTTAAATTCATGGCTGCTCCTTTTTTGTTCTCTGTATCTGTTATGACAGCAC
>JAKSPK010000071.1 GCA_024404875.1 Oscillospiraceae bacterium | reverse complement strand
TTGTTCCGAAATCAAGCAGATCCCATTCAACAAATTGTAATATCATGCAAAAAATATACAGTTTACAACAGTAAACTGTAAGCTAATCGAGTTAAATAAAATCAGCATTCACTTTCTTTTAGTTCAGACTCTCATGTCTGATCTCCTGCGCGGAACAGCATCGCCGCAAGCAGCCCGAACAGCATCGCTGCCGTGATACCGCAGGCAGAAGAAGTCAATCCGCCGGTCAGGACCCCGAGCAGACCATCCTGCGCAACACCCTCACGAATACCCTTCGCAAGCAGATTTCCGAAGCCCGAAAGCGGAACAGATGCGCCTGCGCCTGCCAATTCTGCCAGCGGCTCATAGAGTCCCAGTCCGCCGAGAATGACACCGGCAACAACATAACCGACGAGGATCCGCGCAGGCGTCAGCTTTGTGTAGTCAATCAGGAGCTGACCGATCACGCAGAGCAGTCCGCCGATCACAAACGCCCACAGAAAACTCATTTTCGCGTCTCCTTTCCAGATTCAAACGAAAAATGCACAGCATGACAAATACCTGGGATGCTTTCACCTTGCTGACAAAGCATTGGTGAAAGCAGTGCTCCCGTTGCTGCATACAACACATGGTGTAGCTCACCCGTCCGCACTTTCGGCAGAAAGTATCCGCAGACGATACTCGCGGAACATCCGCATCCGGAGCCTCCGGAATGTGTATCCTGCCGTTTACTGTCGAACATCATTGCACCACAGTCCTGATGAACGCCGCGCAGGTCATATCCGTTTTGCTCCATGAGCTTCAGCAGCAGACGGCTGCCGACGATGCCAAGGTCTCCCGTCACGATTGCATCATAATCCGAAGGACGCGTACGCGTTGCGGAAAGATAGCGCGCGATCGTATCCGCTGCCGCAGGCGCCATCGCCGCTCCCATATTACTCGCATCGGTCTGGCCTGCATCACAGATACGGCCGGGTAGAATTCCGCGGATATAGGGCGGACCGCCCTGTGGTTCAATCATTGCCGCACCTGCTGCCGTACATGTCCACTGTGCATTCGGTGTGCGCTGACCGCCATAAGCGAGCGGAAACCGAAACTGACGCTCTGCGCACGAAAAATGCGAGGAAGTCAGTACGGCTGCGCGTGGCAGTTCCATGCCGCAGACCGCCATGACACCGAGCTGCAAACCCTCCGCAAAAGTCGAGCAGGCTCCGTAAATACCGTAATACGGGATATCAAACCCGCGCAGCGCATAGGTCGAACCGCTGCACTGGTTGATGAGGTCGCCAGCGAAAAGTGCCGCAATATCTGTCGCCTCACAGCGGCTATGTTCCAGTAGAAGCTGCAGCGTCCGGCGCTGTAATTCACTTTCTGCCTGCTCCCAAGTCATCTGTCCGAAATGGCTGTCCAGCTCAGTCATATCGAAGCAATTTCCCAGCGGCCCTTCGCTTTCTTTTTTTCCGGCGATACTCGCCCATGCCGTCACAGAGGGCGGTTTGCGCAGCCGGATCAGGGATTCATATTCGTTCATTTCATCACCATACTATCTTTATAGCATTGTATATATGCCGATTACATTGACAGTATGTGCAGGCAACACAAATTTATACAGTAAGATTCATGAAGACTATATCATGGAATTGTCTATTATATCAAAATATCCGCCTTCATTTTGCAATAATACAAAAAAGTCGAAGTTTCCCCTTGCATTTTTCAGCATTCTATGGTAAAATGAAAATGTCTGATTTCTCAGGCAAGACCTGAATAATTTAGGAGGAAAGATATGCAGTACGGTTACTTTGATCTTGAAAACAAAGAATATGTGATCACCCGTCCGGACACTCCGTCCGCATGGTCGAACTATCTCGGCGACCCCGAGTACGGTGCGATCATCTCCAACAACGCCGCCGGCTACAGCTTCGTAAAATCCGGTGCAAACGGCAGAATCGGCAGATTCCGCTTCAATTCCATGATGTCGCTCCCCGGCAGATACATCTATTTCACAGATCAGGAAACAGGCGATTTCTGGTCTGGTTCATGGCAGCCGGTCGGAAAGCCGCTCGATCAGTATAAGTCCGTCTGCCGTCACGGCACGGCCTATACCGTCATGACAGCAGAGTATTCCGGCATCCGCTCGGAGATCACCTATTATGTTCCGGATACCTATGAGGTCTGGCACTGCAAAGTTACGAATACCTCGGACAAGCCGAGAAAGCTCTCCGTCACCGGCTTTATCGAGTTCACCAATGAGAGCAATTACCAGCAGGATCAGGTGAACCTGCAATACACGCTCTTTATCACGCGCACCAGCTTCGAAGGCGAAAACCGTATCATTCAGCACATCAACGAGAACAGCGGCAAGGACGCATCCGGCTCGAATCACCGTGAACGATTCTTTGGCGTTGCAGGCGCAAAAGCCGCAACTGCAACCGGCGATCTCTCGGCATTCATCGGACCTTACCGCACATACTCCAACCCAATCGCAGTTGAACGCGGCAAGTGCGACGGCACTATGAACTATAACAGCAATTCGTGCGGTGCACTTCAGTCCGATATCGAGCTGGCACCGGGTGAAACAAAGGTCATCACATATGTATTCGGTCAGCGCAATTCCGCTGAGGCTGCCGATATCCTCCAAAAATATGAGAATGCAGGCACCGCAGATGCAGAAATCGAAAAGCTCCGCAATTACTGGCATGAGCAGCTCTCGCACTTTGAGGTTGAAACCCCGTCTGCAGAGTTCAACAACATGATCAATGTCTGGAATGCATATCAGTGTTTCATCACATCAATCTGGAGCCGTGCAGCTTCCCTGATCTACTGCGGCGAGCGCAATGGTTACGGCTACCGCGACACCGTACAGGATATCCAGGGTATCATTCACCTCAGTCCGGAAATGGCACTTGAAAAGATTCGCTTCATGCTCTCCGCACAGGTCGATAACGGCGGTGGTCTTCCGCTTGTCAAATTCAACCACAATGCCGGTCACGAAAATACACCGGATGATCCGGAATATGTCAAGGAGACCGGACATCCCTCCTACCGTGCAGACGATGCGCTCTGGCTCTTCCCGACAATCGTCAAGTATATCGGCGAATCCGGAAACCAGGCATTCCTCGATGAAATCATCGTCTATGCAAACGGCGGCGAAGATACGGTCTACGATCATCTGAAGCGCGCAATCAATTTCTCTATGGAGCGTCTCGGCGCACACAATATGCCGGCAGGTCTTCACGCAGACTGGAACGACTGCCTGCGTCTCGGCGCGAAAGGCGAATCGACATTTGTCGCATTCCAGCTCTATTACGCAATCCGCGAAATGATGGAAATGGCAAAAGCCAAGAACGATACCGAATATCTTGCATATTTGGAGAAGACGCAGGCAGAGCTGACTAAAGCGCTGAATGACTGCTGGGATGAGGATCGTTTCATTCGCGGTATACGCGAAGACGGCACTGTTGTCGGAGCGAAGAATGACCCGGAAGCAAATATGTGGCTGAATCCGCAGAGCTGGTCGGTTATTTCGCGTTTTGCATCGTCGGAGCAGGCTGAGGCTGCAATGGACAGCGTCCATAAGATCCTCAACACGCCTTACGGCGCTAAGCTGCTTGAGCCGCCCTATGTCGATCATTATTTCGACGGCGCACTCATGCATATCTTCAATCCGGATACGAAAGAAAATGGCGGTATTTTCTCACAGTCGCAGGGCTGGCTGATCCTCGCAGAATCGCTGCTTGGCCACGGTAACAGAGCTTTTGAATACTTCATGGAGAGTTCTCCGGCAGCAATGAACGACAAAGCCGAGATCCGCGTTATGGAACCGTATGTCCACGGACAGTTCACTGAGAGCACACGTTCTCCATTCGCTGGCCGTTCTCATGTACATTGGCTGACTGGTACTGCATCGACAGTCATGGTCGGATGTGTCGAAGGCATCTGCGGTATGCGCACAGAACTGGAAGGCCTGCGCATCGATCCTTCAATCCCGTCGGAATGGAACGGTTTCAAGATTCACAAGGCATTCCGCGGCAAAAAACTGAACATCACCATCAATAACCCGAATCATGTTCAGTGCGGTGTCAAGGCAATGACAGTCAACGGCAAGCAGATCGAAGGTAACTTCCTGCCGGCAGATCAGCTCGTGGATGTTACAGAAATCGAGATCACACTCGGATAAAAATACTCCAATAACAAAATCAAAAAATAGCGTCCTGACTAAAATCAGGGCGCTAACTTTTGCTATTCATACATTTAGCATAAAAGCCAAAGCTCCCACACATCACGGTGTGAGAGCTTTAGGGATTGGGCAGATGCCCGATGGGCCATCAGGGACTCGAACCCGGGACCGACCGGTTATGAGCCGGGAGCTCTAACCAACTGAGCTAATGGCCCTTTGATACGGGAAAACCCAGAGTCCAAAGAACTCTGGGTTCAGGTGCCGGCATCGATCTATTTTCCC
>JAKSPK010000070.1 GCA_024404875.1 Oscillospiraceae bacterium | reverse complement strand
ACAACAACTACTACAACAACGACCACTACGACAACTGCCGCTACTACAATCACCACAACAACAACAACTGCTGCGGTACCTTCCGTCAATTACGAGGGCATTTATGATATTTCGCTGTCCGTTATGAGCGCACAGGCGTTCAGTCCGGAGGACGAGACGCTTTCCGTGCAGAGTGTTGTGATCAGCGATAATTCCATCGCAATGACAAGTGTGGGGAACGGCGGCAAGCTGCTCACGATTGTCGGAACGGCATACGGATATTGTGAGATTACGGTGACGCTCTCAAACGGAGATGTCTATCTCTACCGCCTGTCAGTCGGCGGTGCGCCGCGTCCGTCCGGAACGGAAACGACCGCTCCGCAGACGCCGGTCTCCACAACAACCGCTGCCGCAGCGACCATGACACAGCCCGCAACAACAACTACCACCACAACAACCATCACAACTACAATAACCACAACAATCACAACAGTGCTTACAACGACAACCGTCACGACTACGACGGCGACGGCGCCGCAGAAAACATATATCCGCGGCTATGACGACTGGGGCTTCATCAATAACCGTAAGAATCTCGGCTTCCGCGATCCCGTGACAAGGAATTACTATTATCTGATCTCTGATGAGGACAAGAATGAGCTGTTCTCGCGCCTGACCAATACGGAGGTTGCAAAGATCCAGGATGTCCTCGGCAAGCGTACAAACGGCTCCTGCTACGGAATGTCCGTTACATCTATCTTGCAGTATTACGGCTTATTCCTGCCGGATCAGCTCGTGAATGGCACAGACTGCCTTGCTGAGATTACGGAGGACAATCTCAACGACCGCACCCGATCGGCAATCAACTATTATCAGATGCTTCAATACACAAAGGCAATCTCGCAAAAAGTCCGCGAAACGGAGCGCCTGAGCGATGAGAAAAAGCTCCAGCCAATGATTGATTCACTGAAGGCAGGCAAGCCGGTTCTGCTCGGCTATACCTATGACGGCCCGAACAACGATAAATTCGGTCATGCTGTCGTTGCATACGGCATCGAGAGTACACAGGGCATTCTCACACTCAGCAGTGATGACCGGTTCCGTTATGATACCCGCATTCGCGTTTATGACAATCTGTCTCTTTCCAGCTCGGACATCTATGATGTGTTCATCAATACAAAAACATGGACATGGTGCATTCTGAATGCAGAAGATCAGGCAGATTATGCAAAGCTTTCGATCATGAATCTCAGCTCGCACCGAAACGGCATAATCAGCCTTGTCTGCACGGAATCGGAGCTGATGAACTATCACGGCCTGTTCCTCGGCTCTGAGACCGGAAATGAGCAGATTCCGGAAGTGGAGTATGAACGCGCCTGCATGAACCTTGTACCGATGAACAACCGGACGGAGTTCGGAACGGCGGCAGACCCCTATGACGGTTCATTCTTCGGTGCCGGAGAGGACGGCGATATCCAGTTCTCCGCGAACTTCCTCGGCGATGAAGAAGAAGGCCAGCTTGTTGCGACAATGGACAGCGATCTGTGCTATTTCGTTGGTGTGGACAAGCCGGAGGCAATGGATATATCCATGGAATATGAGTTCTGCCTGCTTCATGCAGCTGCGGATTCTGCAAAAAAGGTGACGGTCAGCCCGTCTGCAAGAATCGAATGCACAGATATTTCCGGCAGCTATCAGCTTTCTCTTGTCCAGGATGACGGACATCATGCAACAGACTGGCACACAATCGAAATCTCCGGAAAAGACGGCGGCACAGTGCGTCTGTCCTCTGATACGGAGAAGGGAGGCTGGATCCTGCAGGGCGATTCGCTGAATAATGTGCGTGTCGATGTGAAGAACAGAGAGACCGCCGCTTTTGCCGAATTCTCGACGAATTACAAGGAAGCGCTGATCTATGAGATCGACGAGAATACCATCGGCATCGCAGTCGATACCGACAAGAACGGCAGCTATGAAACGCTGATCGCACAGACAGGGGAGACCGCGGAGTATCTCCTCGGCGATGCAGACGGCGACGGCGAGATCACGAACAGAGATGCGCAGATGGTGCTGATTGCATATACGGACAGCCTCGGCACCGGCGTTGTCGATCTGACGGCTGCGGCATTCAAGGCGGCAGATGTGGACGGCGACGGCAAGGTCGGCGCAGGCGATGCGCAATATATCCTTGTTTATTACACGGAAAACACGATTGCCGGCAAACCGACAACATGGGAAGAACTTCTGACTCAATGAGAGGATAACATCTTATGAAAAAACAGTTTATCGCGTGTACAGCTGCGGCTGTGCTCACATTCAGCCAGTGCGGAAATGTAGTTTCCGCACTGGAGCTTGCGGGAGTTTCCGTTTCGGCGGAAACGACCGATTCCGGCACCTGCGGCGAAAACCTGACATGGACGCTTGACAGCGAGGGAACACTGACGATCTCCGGCACTGGTGAGATGACGAACTTGGATATTTATGATTTTGCTCCGTGGTATGACCAGCAGGAGATCATCAAAAAAGTTGTGATTGAAGACGGTGTCACAAGCATCGGAGACCGTGCATTTGAACGGTGCTCAAACCTGACAGAAATTAAAATCCCGGACAGTGTTACGAGGATTGGAAGCGGTGTATTTTCCAACTGTTCCGGCCTGACAGAAATCAATATTCCGGACAATGTCACGAGGATTGGAGGCAGTGCGTTTTCTAACTGTTTCGGTCTGACATCTGTCACGCTTCCGGACAGCATCACAAGTATTGAAGGCGGTGTGTTTACATACTGCACCGGTTTGACAGAAATCACAATCCCGGGGAGCGTCACAAGCATCGGAGAAACTGCGTTTTTCGGATGCAGCGGGTTAACATCCGTTACGATTCCGGACAGTGTCACCATCATCGGAGACAGTGCATTTACATCCTGCTTCAAACTGGCCTCTGTTACGATTCCGAACAGCGTCAATAGCATTGAAAACAGTGCGTTTGCCTACTGCCGCGCGCTGAAATCTATCACGATCCCGGAAAGCGTCACGAGCATTGGAGATGGTGTGTTTTCCGAATGCTATGCCCTGACAGCTATTACAGTTGATCAGAATAACACATCTTACTGTGATGAAGACGGGATACTATTTGATAAGGATAAAACCACACTGCTCCGCTATCCGGCAAAAAAACCGGAGACATCATATGCGATTCCGGATAGTGTCACGAGTATCGCAGATTTTGCGTTTTCACAATGTACCAAACTGACCTCTGTCACGATTCCGGACAGCGTCACGAGTATCGCAGATTTTGCGTTTAACGGTTGCGACGGGCTTACAGATATCACGATTCCAGAGAATGTCTCGAATATTGGAGATCGGGCATTTTCCTACTGCCAAAAGCTGACCGCCGTCACGTTCCCAGAGAGCGTCACAAGCATTGGATACGGTGCTTTTGAAGGATGCCTCGCCCTGACCGATATCACCATTTTTAATCGGGAATGCGAAATCAATAATAACGAGTACACGATCTACAGCTCCGCTGTGATCCACGGCTATGCCGGCTCAACAGCACAGGCTTATGCGGAGACATACAACCGAACATTCAAAGCGCTGGATCAGACCATTGTTACAACGACGGCGGCAGCGACTACAACAAGCCCCACCACGACCAAGGCAACAACCGCTACAACAAGGCCTGTTACTACAACGACTGCATCCACGACCGTTCTTGTCACAACGACAACAGTAGAGATTCCCGCGGACATCGTCTCCAGCACCTGCGGCGAGAACCTGACATGGACACTCGACAGCGATGGAACACTGACGATCTCCGGCAGCGGAGATATGTCGAACTGGGAAAGTAATGCTGACTGTCCGTGGTATGAACAGCGGGGAAGCGTCAAAAAAGTTGTGATCGAGGACGGTGTCACAAGCATCGGAGACAATGCGTTTAACGGCTGTTCCGGTATGACATCTGTCACGATCCCGGACAGCATCACGCGCATCGGAATTGGTGCGTTTTATAACTGCAGCGACCTGTCCTCTATAACAATCCCAGAGAATGTCACAGACATCGGAAATTTTGCATTTTTTTACTGCATCAAGATGGAGTCGATCACGATCCCGGAAAGTGTCACTAGTATCGGTGAAGGGGCTTTTTTATACTGCTTTGGCCTGAAAGCAATCACAATCCCGAACAGCGTCACAAGCATCGGAGCCAGCGCGTTTTTCTATTGCAGCGCAATGACCGATATTACCATTCTGAATCCGAAATGTGAGATATATGGCTACTCCGACACGATCTCTGATACCGCTGTGATTCATGGCTATGCCGGCTCAACCGCACAGGCTTATGCGGAGACATACAACCGAACATTCCAAGCGCTGGATCAGACCATTGTTACAACGACGGCGGCAGCGACTACAACAAGCACCACCACGACCCAAGCAACGACTACCACAACCGAAGCTACAACCACCACAACTGAAGCTACAACCACCACGACCAAGGCAACAGCCACTACAACCAAAGCTACAACCACCACAACCAAGGCAACAACCGCTACAACAAGGCCTGTTACTACAACGACTGCATCCACGA
>JAKSPK010000007.1 GCA_024404875.1 Oscillospiraceae bacterium | reverse complement strand
CGCAGACCGGCAGCATCCGGCGAGCGCAGACCGGCAGCATCCGGTGAGCGCAGACCGGCAGCATCCGGCGAACGCAGACCGGCAGCATCCGGCGAACGCAGACCGGCAGCATCCGGTGAACGCAGACCGGCGGCATCCGGTGAACGCAGACCGGCAGCATCCGGTGAGCGCAGACCGGCAGCATCCGGCGAGCGCAGACCGGCAGCATCCGGCGAACGCAGACCGGCAGCATCCGGCGAGCGCAGACCGGCCAGAACGCCGGAAGAGCGGACACGCTCCGCACAGAGACAGCGCCCGGAGGTCGAATATGTTGACGGTGCAGCACCGCGCCGCAGAACGCGTCCGGCGGATGATGCACAGCACCGCAGCCGCCGCGCAGACGGCGCAAAACGCCGCAAGCCGCAGACCGCTCCGGCAGCACGCAGCAGCGCCAAGCGTTCCGCAGAAACCAATACGGCAGAAGCCGGCAAGCGCAAGCCCTCGAAGTTCCGCATCGGCCTGGTCATCTATATTGTCGTATTCCTGCTGCTCATGACATTCGGTCTGTTCAGATTCCGCAAATTCCTCGCTGAGTTCGAGTCTTCTCTGCCTCAGCATACCATCGAAAACTATGTCCAGCACCTCGACAGCACATTCTACAATGACATGGTTCGGCAGAAGGTCGATCAGATCCCTGTCACGCAGTATGAGACTGCCGACACGATCGCAGAAACACTGAATCTCGGCACAGAACAGAGCGAGGGCTTCAGCTTCGCAAAGAAGGGCGACGAATTCACGGACGAAAAGCCCGTCTACTATATCCGCTCCGGCGAGTCCGCGATTGCAAAGGTCACGCTCTCGAAAGCAGGCGAGACACCGTCGTTCCATAAGCCGGTCTGGAAGGTTGACGATCCGGAGTCTCTCTTTGAGATCTCCTCTGAGCCGGAATACACACTGGATGTAACCGTTCCGGAGGGCAGCTCCGTATCCGTCAACGGCATCACAGTTCCGGCAGACCAGCTCGCAGCTGGTGAAGCGCTCATCACACTGGACAATGCATCTCTTGCATTTGCGAAGTCTCCGGGATCGAAGAAGATTTCGATCACCGGCCTGTATGTCACCCCGAAGGTTGAGGCATTTGATGCGCTCGGCAATGCGCTGGAAGCAGCAGAAAAGCCGAACGGCAATGTCAAGACACAGACCTATGTTTATGGTCCCAAGAGCGAGCCCGCACCGGATCCTGCATTTGTGCAGCATGTCAAGGACATGATGGCGGCATATATCAATTATTCCGTCAACAAGGACGATCAAGTCTGGACAAATCTCGGTGTACTGGATCCGTATCTTGTCGCACACGGCACCGCATATGAGACCTTGCATTCGATGGTCATGGACTTCAACTGGAACAACCCCTACAACGCGCGTCAGGACAGAGATCTGACGGTCAGCAATGTAAAGATGTATTCCGATTCTGTCTGCACGGTCGATGTGCATTTTGATTACTCGCTGACAAAGTACAACGCCGAGCTTGGCCGTGACATTACGAATGATTATATTGGTACGATCCGCTGGACAATGGTCAACGCGGGCGGAACATGGAAGGCCTGCAACCTGCAGCAGCTGACGGATGACGAGGATGCTGCCGCAGCACCGGCAGACACCGCCGTTCCCACAGATGAAACTGCCGCTCCTACTGAGGAAACTGCAGCTCCCGCTGACGCTGCAGCTCCGGCTGATCCCGCTGTATAATTAACCCTTCATAAACACAAAGGACTGTGCAGAATTCTCCTGCACAGTCCTTTTCTTTGAACGGCCTGACGCAACAAAGTAACAGCGAGTTATGACCGCAGTGTTCTGCGACCTCTCATTCACAAATAAACCGCCTGAATGTGGAGCACACACTCAGGCGGTTTTGGATTTAACAGATGCCGCAGATTCCTGCTTAGCCTTTTGTTTATTTCGCCGCTGCCAAAAGCGCGGCAGCCGGATGTGATATTTGTCAAACGCGCCAGCCTCCCGCTTAAGCCGCAGATATTGATTCAGCTCCGCGCCGACAAACCAGACATACACACAGGTATAAAGCCAAATCAGAATCATCACAACGCCCGTGAGCGAACCATAGACATACGAATACTGCTTCAGCGAGTGCGCCAGAAACAGATCGTAGAGCGATGCTGCGCCGCGCCATACAACAGCAGTGAGCAGCGCACCGGGCAGCTCCTCGCGGAATTTCGGTTTTCTGCTCGGCAGGATGGCATACGAGAGCCAGAAAATCAGGAGCAACAGCAGCGGCGTTGCCAGATTGCGCACAAGATTCAGAATCAGCTCCAGCAAAAACAGATCCGGATGAAGCTCGAAGATCATCGAAACGAGCCGCGAACCCAGCACATACATCACGATCATCGCCACGAACAGCAGGCAAAGTGCGACAGTATAGACGCAGCCGATCAGCCGCAGCGTGGTCTGACTGCGGTTTTCATTGATGCCGTATGCCGTGTTGAAGCCATTCATCAAGGCCTGAATCAGACGGGATGCCGTCCAGATCAGGAAGATCAGCAGAATGATCTTTGCCGAGCTGATATTCTGATTGAAATAGCCGCTGATTGCATCGAGAAAAAACGACCGATAACTTGACGGCACAACCAGATTTACCAGATGCACCATTGTTTCTTCATTCAGGAACGGCAGCAGGCGTGTTGCCATGCAGACCAGCATCGTAAATGGGAACACAGCGAGCATCAGGTAAAAGGTTGCCTGCGCAGCATAGGCTGAAAGATGATCAGCGGCAAATTTCTTTCCCATGCGCCCCAGAAAATCCCAACCGCTGCGCAGAATGCATTTGCGTTTCACGCCGCACCTCCTCTCTCATGAAGTGGGGTGCGGTTTATTCAAATTCGTACTTACTGCCGAACTCCTTGCGGAATTGCGAGAAAATGCGGTCATTCAGTTCGTCATCGGTCACAGCATTGTAATGCTCGGTATTCTCACCGAGGTCAACGACCTCGACGATCACGACACCGCCCTCCTCTTCGTCCTCCAACGGCAGAAGGATTGCATAGGGCTTCTCATCCACGGTGACAAGCTCCAGGAATTGGAATGTCACAGCGTTACCGTCCTCGTCCTCCAGAATGACGATATCGTCATCGAGCTCTTCCTGATTCATTAGTTCTTCGTTCATTTTTTTATCTCCTAAACAATATTTTGAATTGCGCAGCGAAAGCGTATGCAAACAGAATGAGATTTCAGCCGCCGTACTGCAGCATTGCGTCGATCGGACGGCGCGCCTCTGCGATCAGCTGCGAATCCATTTCGATTACCTTTCCGCCGACGCCGCGTACACAGTCATACACATCCGCCAGAGTCGTCAGGCGCATATTACCGCAGATGCAGTCTTTCGAGAGCGGATAGAAACGCTTTTCCGGACATTCCATCTGCAAATGCTGCACGATGCTATTCTCCGTACCGATGATAAATTCCTTCGCATCGCTCTTTTTCGCATAGGCCATGATTCCGGTCGTACTGCCGGCATAATCGGACATCGCAGTGACCTCCGGCCGGCATTCGGGATGCACCAGCAAAAGAGCCTCCGGATGCGCTGCCTTTGCCGCCTGCGCCTCCGCTGCAGTAATTCGCTGATGTGTCGGACAGCCGCCGTGCAGCAGCTCAATTTGCTTCTCCGGTACCTGCGCTTTCACCCAACTGCCGAGACTGCTGTCCGGAATAAAGAGAATCTTGTCATAGGGCAGCGCGCGGACAATCTGAACAGCCGAAGACGATGTCACGCAGACATCGCAGACCGATTTCAGCGATGCAGTCGTGTTGATATACGCGACAACATGATAATCCGGCAGCTTTTCGCGCATTTGCAGGATCATCTCCCGATCATACTGCTCCGCCATCGGACATCCGGCATCGGGATGCGAAAGGATGACCTTCTTCTCAGGCGAGAGCATCTTTACTGTCTCTGCCATAAACTGCACGCCGCACATAATAACGGTCTGTGCATCGGACTTTGCTGCCTGCTGTGTCAGGCCGAAGGAATCGCCGATATAGTCTGCGACCTCCCAGATGTCATGGGTCTGGTAGGCGTGAACGAGAATGCAGATATTCTGTTCTTTTTTGATGCGCAGGATCTCCTGCTGCATTTCATATGTGGTCATGATCCTTCCTCCCTCGGATTTCATTAGAACACAATAAGATTATACATCAAAAATACTGATATGTCAATATCGAACAGCTCATTTTAGAAATGCTATCCAGATGTACAGCTTTTCTCGTCGCGACAAAAAAACGAATCGCCCCTGACCAAAACAGTCAGGGGCGATCTTAGGCTATTTGTCAGATCAGAAATTGACCTTTCTTGCGACATAGCTTGTATGCAGGAGCTCATGTGCCTTGTGGCCGCCCGGCTCACCGAGATACTCTTTGTAGAGCGTCTGGATTGCAGGGTTATCCTGAGATTTGCGGAGATCCATCTGTGCATCGACGCTGTACAGTGCCTTTGCACGCTCAGCACGAAGATCCGTAAAGTTGCGGACAGATGCCGGCTGGATCGGCTGACCGCCGCCATTGACGCAGCCGCCCGGGCAAGCCATGACTTCGATGAACTGATAATCAGCCTCGCCTGCGCGAACCTTCTCCATCAGCTTTCTTGCATTTGCCAGACCGCTTACGACTGCAACCTTGACTGTCAGGTCGCCGACAGTGTAGGATGCTTCCTTGATGCCCTCAACGCCGCGGACATCCATGAATTCGAGCTTATCGTTGGCGAGATTCTCACCGCTGATCTTCTCAACAGCAAAGCGAAGTGCTGCTTCCATAACGCCGCCGGTTGCACCGAAGATCAGGCCGCCGCCGGTGTAGATGCCGAGCGGATCGTCGAACTTCTCGTCCGGCAGAGTGTTGAACTCGATACCTGCGCGGTCGATCATTCTGCCCAGCTCGCGGGTGGTCAGAGCGAAGTCAACATCCGGATAGCCCGATGCAGACTGATCGTCTCTGCCGATCTCGAACTTCTTCGCGGTACACGGCATAATGGAAACGGAAACGATATCCTTCGGATCCCAGCCCATCTTCTCTGCGAAGTAGGTCTTGATGATTGCGCCCTGCATCTGCTGCGGGGACTTGCAGGTGGAAAGATTCGGAATCAGATCCGGGAAATAATGTTCACAGAACTTAACCCAGCCCGGAGAGCAGGAGGTGATCATCGGGAGAACGCCGCCATTGGTGACGCGCTGAAGCAGCTCCGTGCCTTCCTCCAGGATTGTGAGGTCAGCACCGTAGTTGGTGTCGGTGACAACATCAAAGCCGAGTCTGCGGAGTGCAGCGACCATCTTGCCCTCGACATTCGTGCCGATCGGATAGCCGAACAGTTCGCCGAGACCTGCGCGGACAGACGGAGCCGTCTGCACGACAACGTGCACGTTCGGATCTGCGATTGCCTCGAACACCTTATCAGTGTAATCCTTCTCGGTGAGTGCGCCGGTCGGGCAGACAGCGATGCACTGGCCGCAGGATACGCAGGAGGTCTCACCAAGGCCCTTGTTGAACTGCGAACCGATATTGGTGATGAAGCCGCGCTCATTTGCGCCGATGACGCCGATGCCCTGTGTGACAGAGCAGGCTGCTACGCAGCGGCGGCAAAGGATGCACTTATTGTTGTCGCGGATCATATGCGCTGCGGAATCGTCGATCGGATACTCGGTGCGCTCGCCCTGATAGTAATCCGCATCGGTGATGCCGAGATCGTGTGCCAGTCTCTGAAGCTCGCAGTTCTTGCTGCGAACGCAGGAGAGACATTTCATATCGTGGTTCGAGAGCAGCAGCTCCATGGTCTTCTTGCGGGAATCCAGAACCTTCGGAGAGTTGGTCTGCACCTCCATGCCTTCAGAAACCGGATACACACAGGCTGCGACCATTCTTGCCGGGCCGAGGTTCGGTCCGCGCATTTCAGCAGCTTCGACGATGCACATACGGCAGGCGCCGATCTCGTTGATGTCCTTCAGATAGCAAAGTGTCGGAATCGTGACACTTGCTGCTCTTGCAGCTTCCAGAATAGAGGTGCCCTTCGGAACCTGTACTGCAAAGCCGTTAATCTTTACATTTACCATATCACTCATGTTCCTGTGCCCTCCCTTACTGTTTGCTGATTGCCTTGAACTTACACTTCTCGATGCAGGCGCCGCACTTCACGCACTTTGCCGGATCAATCGCGAAGGACGCGAGCTTGTGACCCGGAGCGGTGTAGTCGGTTCTCTCGATCGCAGAAGCCGGGCACTGCTTGGCGCACATACCGCAGCCGATGCAGGTGTCCTTATTGATCGCAAACTGCAGCAGAGACTTACAGACACCAGCCGCACACTTCTTGTCAACGATATGTGCAACATACTCGTCGCGGAAGAAGCGGAGGGTCGAAAGCACCGGATTCGGCGCAGTCTGGCCGAGACCGCAGAGCGAATTTGTCTTGATATAGCGGCAGAGTTCCTCCAGCTTGTCGATGTCGGAAAGCTCGCCGTTTCCGCTGGTGATCTTGTCAAGGATCTCATAGAGACGCTTGGTGCCGATACGGCAGGGCGTACATTTACCGCAGGACTCGTCCATTGTGAACTGGAGGAAGAACTTAGCGATATCGACCATACAGTTGTCCTCGTCGAGAACGATCAGACCGCCGGAACCGATCATGCAGCCGATTGCAGCGAGGCTGTCGTAGTCAACATTGACATCATAATGCTCTGCCGGGATACATCCGCCGGAAGGACCGCCTGCCTGTGCAGCCTTGAACTTCTTGCCGTTCGGGATGCCGCCGCCGATCTCTTCGATGATCTCGCGGAGCGTGGTGCCCATCGGAACCTCGACCAGACCGGTATTCTTGATCTTGCCGCCGAGTGCAAAGACCTTGGTACCCTTGGAGTTATCCTTACCCATAGCAGCGTACCACTGTGCACCCTTGAGGATGATCTGCGGAACGTTTGCATAGGTCTCAACATTGTTGAGGATGGTCGGCTTCTGATACAGACCTTTTTCAGCCGGGAAAGGCGGACGCGGACGCGGCTCACCGCGGTTGCCCTCGATCGAGGTCATCAGCGCGGTCTCCTCGCCGCAGACGAATGCGCCTGCACCGAGACGAAGGTCGATGTCGAAATCAAAACCGGTGCCGAAGATATCCTTGCCGAGCATACCGGCCTCTCTTGCCTGCTTGATTGCGATGCGCAGTCTCTCAACAGCGATCGGATACTCAGCACGGACATAGATGTAGCCCTGCTTTGCGCCGATTGCGTAGCCTGCGATCGTCATTGCTTCCAGAACAACGTGCGGGTCGCCTTCCAGAACGGAACGGTCCATGAATGCACCGGGGTCGCCCTCGTCAGCGTTGCAGCAGACGTACTTGATATCTGCATCCGGAACGATATTGCGTGCGAGCTTCCACTTCATACCGGTCGGGAAGCCGCCGCCGCCTCTGCCGCGGAGACCGGAATCGAGGATCTCCTGAATAACACCATCCGGTGTCATTTCAGTGAGCACCTTGTGCAGAGCGAGATAACCATCTCTGCCGATATACTCGTCGATATCCTCCGGGTTAATCAGGCCGCAGTTACGGAGCGCAACACGGTTCTGCTTTGCGTAGAATGTTGTTTCGTTAAGGGATTTGATATGATCCTCACCCTCGACAACGGTCTCGTCATAGAGGAACTCTTTGACGGGGACGCCGCCGATGAGGTGCTCTTCCACGATGCGCTCGATCATATCCATGTTAACATGGGTATAGAATGAGCCTTCCGGATAAACAATCATAATCGGGCCGCGCTCACAAAGGCCGAAGCATCCGGTTCTGACGACAAAAATTTTCTCAGTCAGACCCTTTTCTTCGAGCTGTCTCTCAAGCTCATCGGCCATTTTCATGGAACCGGAAGAGGTACATCCGGTACCGCCGCACATCAGGATATGCTTCTCATATTTTGCGCCGCTTGCATCCTCGCCGAGACGAAGCGCTATTTCAGCGCGCATAGCCTCCTTGATTGCAGTCAGCTCCTGCAAAGTCTTCATAGTAAACCTCCTATTTGGTCAGCCCGAATCAATCGGCGTATTTCGCAAGAATCTCGGCAATTTCCTCCGGCTTTCCGGTCAGTCTGCCGTAGACATCGTCATTGATCGTCACGACCGGGGCAAGTCCGCAGGCACCGACGCAGCGGCAGTCATCGAGCGAGAATCTGCCATCCTGCGTGATCTGGCCTCCACCGATTCCGAGTGCTTCTTCGAGCTTCTCCATCACCACGCCGGAGCCCTTGACGTAGCAGGCGGTACCGAGACATACGGAGATGCGGTACTTGCCCTTCGGGGACATGGTGAACTGTGCATAAAAGGTTGCAACACCGAAGACCTTCTCGATCGGAATGTTCAGCTCTTCAGAGATGATGCGCTGCACCTCGATCGGGAGATAACCGTAGATCTCCTGTGCCTTCTGCATGATCGGCATCAGGCAGCCGGGATCTTCACGCAGTGCATCGATCGTCGCACGGAGTTCCTGCTCCTGAGCGGCGGTTCCGGTGAAGGGGATGGTTGCGATGTTCTTTGCCATGAATCATTTCCTCCTTTATGTTGATATTTAGTGAACTGAAATCAATCTGCTGTTCCGCGGACAGTTTTCCGGCTGCTTTACAGCGGATCTGCTGCGGCGATTTTTTCAAAAAATCAGCAAATTCTGAGAATATATGATACACTATATATCATTATGTATTATACTATATACAGCACAAAAAATCAAGATAAAATTTGCACAACAATTGCGGGCATTTTTCGTGCGTTTTTATGAAGCAGCCTTTGCTGAAGCGGCAAAAACTTCGTATTTCCGTTATTTTCTATTTTATTACTCTTTTTAATTTGTCCGCGCAGAGTGGACAGATGTCCGATCAGCGCGTTTTTTTCATGGTTCGACAAAGTGAAACAGGAGATTTCCGGTGAATCAGCGGATTCGCCCTTTCCCGACAGGCTGACAGGGTAAAATAAGAGTAATGCGACAATAATCTGCGATGGTTCACCGCCGTGCCGCATTCTAAAAATTCTGAACAAAAGGATCTGGAGGTCGAAATGGAACAGCAATCTTGTTACTTACCTGAGGGCAGCTTTCTCGGCTCACCGCAAAATGCTGCAGCGATCGGCTCGGAGGCCGCCCTGCGGGACGCGATCGCGTCGGGACAGCGTCTGGAGGCACGCGTCCGCGTCTGTGACGGTGCCCATAATCTTCATGTGGATCTGCCCTGTATGCGCGGGCTGATCCCGCGCAGCGAAGGTGCGCTCGGCATCAACGATGGCACAACGCGCGATATCGCTCTGATCTCGCGCGTCAATAAGCCGGTCTGCTTTACCGTCCTGCGCATCGAGCACGACGACTGCGGTGAGCCTTACGCCGTTCTCTCGCGCCGCGCAATACAGGAGCAGTGCCGCGCTGCATATATCAGTCATTTGCGTGCCGGAGATGTGATTCCGGCGCGTGTGACGCATCTTGCACCGTTCGGCTGCTTTGTCGATATCGGATGCGGGGTGCCGTCGCTGATCCCGATTGACTCCATCTCCGTCTCACGCATTTCGCATCCGGCGGACAGATTCCGCGTCGGGGATGAAATCCGTGTGATGGTCAAGGGCTTCGAGAACGGCCGCGTCCTGCTGACGCACAAGGAGCTGCTCGGCACATGGGCAGAAAACGCCGCCTGCTTCACTGCCGGCGAGACCGTTGCGGGCATCGTACGCTCAGTCGAGGATTATGGCATTTTCATCGAGCTGGCGCCGAATCTGGCTGGGCTGGCAGATCTGCGGCAGGGTGTCCGGCCGGGACAGCGCGCAAGCGTATTCATCAAGAGCATCGTGGCGGAGCGCATGAAGATCAAGCTGGCAATCGTGGATGTCTTTGACGAATCCTGTCCGCCGCCGCCAATCCGGTATTTCTTCACAGGCTTGCATATGGACGAATGGATCTATACGCCGCCGCACTCCAAACGCCGTATCGCGACATTATTCTCTTGACCGCCTCCGATCCCCTGCCGACATGACAGCAAAAAGCACCCGTTTGACGCGGGTGCTTTTTGCTCATTTGAGAGTTGGCAGAAAGAATTGGTGATGTAATCAGAAGCAGCTGTCATAGGTACGGCCTGCGTACATATCCTTGCCGTTGTACTTGAACATCTCCGAAACCGTGCAGACAACATATCCATTCTGTGCAAGCCACGGTGCCAGTGCCTCGACTGCCTTTGCAGTCTCCTCATATACTTCGTGCAGCAGAACAACCTTGCCGTTCAGGGAGCCGTTCTGTGCTGCCTGCTGGATCGTGCTGATCGTTTGCTGTGCGGTGTGACCGGCCTCATAATCAGCAGTATTGATGCCGCAGTTCGGGAACGGAACCGGCAGCGTGCTGGAAATGGTCGGGCCGTTGTTCAGATACGGCAGCCGAAGCAGATAATCACGCTTTACGCCGAGAATCTCATTCAGCTTATCCTTGACGCGGGTGTACTGGCTCAGGACGCCGGCAGCATCATATTGATTATAGTTATTCGGATGATTCCATGTGTGGTTCGCAACCTCATGACCGCCCGCCTCAGCAGAAAGAATCTCGCTCTCGTGACCCGGAATGCGCTCGCCCCAGTAGAAGAAAGTCGCATGGAAGCCCTGCTTGTTCAGCGCCTGCTGAATGCGGATGCCGTAATTCTCGCCGTTCGGACACGGACCGTCATCAAAGGACAATGCAACGGTCTTCTTGCCTGCCGGAATCCAGCTGATGTCAGCGGTATTATACCACTTGTCGCCGGGCTTCAGCTCCGGCCAGACCTCATCGCTGACCGGCGGCGCAGTCGTCGTTGTGGTTGTCGTAGTAACAGTTGTCGTTGTAGTGGTGCGTGTCAGTTCCGGATAAATAAAGAACTGCCGCAGCAGTGCAAGATCCGCAGCTGTCAGGATGCCGTTGCTGTCCATATCCGCAGTATCGAGATTCACGAAATCTCCGCCGTTCGTCAGCAGCCAGCCGGTCAAATCCGCCACATCCTTTTTATCAATTCCGCCGTCGTGATTCACATCTCCGCGTTGGAATGTCGGTTTCGGCGGCTCAGCGGACGGAATTTCAGAATATATCGAATCTACATAAAAATCGCAGAGACTTTCTGCCGTTTCGATATAGAGCACACAGCTCGCGGCACCAGCCGGAATCGTGTATTTGTCATTCGACAGAATTGTCCATGCTCCGCTGCTCACGGGGCCTTCCGCGATCTGTACCCAGTCGTCGCCGGAGCCGTCGTTGTATTGCAGCGAAAGCTTCATATCAACCGTCTCGCCGGATGCCTGATAGACTGCGCAGGAGAACGCGTAGGTCTCACCTGCCTTCCAATCGGAGCCAAGCGATGCGGCTGCACCGTTCCATGCGCTCGTGCGGTTGCTGACGCACAGACTGTAGCGGCCCTCGTAGGCTTGCGTATCGACGCGGTCAACCGACTCCGATGCGCGCGCACTGAATCCGTCCATGCCGCTCTCAAAGCCAGCATCAAGCAATGTCTGACCAGCACTGACCGGAAATGCATTCGCGCTCAAAGTCGCGAGCAGAATCGAGACGCTCATTGCTGTTGAAAAGTATTTTTTGAAGCTATACATAATCCTTCCCCTTTTCTCTGTGTTTCAGTGTAAACAAGCTTTGTGATTACTGCAAATTATAAAAACGCCCCGATGCCGCAGCTCGGGGATGGTTTTATATACAAATACGGACTCCCCTAATCAGCATTCAGCGCCTGAGTTTTTCAATTGTTTCTCCGGACAGGTCGTGCCTGTAATAAAAAAAAGAGTGGAGCGACGGAGGCTTTGCCTTCGGCAATGTCGCCGACGCTGCCACTTAGGGGGAACTTTATTCAGCTCGGTACGGAGTGCGCCGTACCCTTTCATTCGTTTGATTCATTTCCTTGATTTCATCATATCATATTTTCAGACAAAAAGCAAATAGTTATTTCCTGATAGGGGGTATAAGAAAAACATATAGTAATCATCCTATACAGAATTACATTTTGTATATTTGAAATGATCAACTGCACTATCTGAACGCCGTTTCCAACATGATATCCTGACGAAAAGGACCTGCCAGAATACAAAAAGACCGAACCCCAAAAGGATTCGGTCTTCTTATCAGTAAAAATTACTCGTTGATATCGGTAACAACGCCGGAACCAACAGTCTTACCGCCCTCGCGGATAGCGAAGCGGAGACCCTGCTCGATAGCGATCGGAGTGATCAGCTCAACAGAGATCTCGATGTTGTCGCCAGGGTTGCACATCTGAACGCCATCCGGAAGAGTGATGATACCGGTAACGTCAGTTGTACGGAAGTAGAACTGCGGACGATAGTTGGAGAAGAACGGCTTATGACGGCCACCCTCTTCCTTCTTCAGAACGTAGACCTGGCCCTTGAACTTGGTGTGCGGGTGAATGGAACCCGGCTTGCAGAGAACCTGGCCTCTTTCGATGTCCTTACGGGAAACACCACGGAGCAGTGCGCCGATGTTGTCGCCAGCCTCTGCGTAATCCAGAGTCTTGCGGAACATTTCCAGACCGGTAACAACGGTAGAGCCCTTTTCTTCCTTCAGACCGACGATCTCAACAGTCTCGCCAACCTTGATCTGACCACGCTCAACACGGCCGGTAGCAACAGTACCACGACCGGAAATGGTCATTGTATCCTCAACCGGCATCAGGAACGGCTGATCTGCCTTACGATCCGGAGTCGGGATATAGGAATCAACAGCGTCCATCAGCTCAAGGATCGGTGCATAAACTGCATCATTGATATCGGTGGACTTGGAATCGAGAGCCTGGAATGCAGAACCCTTGATGATCGGAATATCGTCGCCAGGGAACTCATAGGAGCTCAGGGTATCGCGGATATCCATCTCAACGAGATCGATCAGCTCCTCGTCATCAACGAGGTCAGTCTTGTTCATGAACACGACGATTGCCGGCACGCCAACCTGACGAGCGAGCAGGATGTGCTCCTTGGTCTGAGCCATCGGGCCGTCGGAAGCAGCAACAACGAGGATTGCGCCGTCCATCTGTGCAGCACCGGTGATCATGTTCTTGATATAGTCAGCGTGACCAGGGCAGTCAACGTGAGCGTAGTGACGGCTGTCAGTCTCATACTCAACGTGTGCAGTGTTGATTGTGATTCCGCGTGCGCGCTCCTCCGGAGCCTTGTCGATCATGGAATAGTCCTCAAACTTTGCCTGACCCTTCATTGCCAGCGTCTTGGTGATCGCAGCAGTCAGAGTGGTCTTGCCGTGGTCAACGTGGCCGATCGTACCAATGTTGACATGGGGTTTTGTACGTTCAAAATGTTCCTTTGCCATTGGAATCTCCTCCTATTTTTAATGGATTATGGGGTAAAAATTAGGTTCGGTCATCATCTGTGATACGACAAAGACCTGACACCTTATATTGTACCAGATTTCAAATAAAAATGCAAGGCTTTTTAGAAAAAAATTCCAAATTTCTGCAAATTTTCAAAATTCGGCACAATTTTGAGTGATTTCACCGCCGGATATCGGCTTTCTGCCGATATCCGAAAGGCAAAATCAACATCAGAATCAATCCTCGTCGTTATGTCCGCGCTCGCTCTTGATCTTGTCCGCAATGCTCTTCGGAACTTCAGCAAAGCTGTGCGGCTCCATGGTGTAGTTGCCGCGTCCCTGAGAACGGGAACGAAGGTCGCTTGCGTAGCCGAACATATTGCTCAGCGGGACAAGTGCGTCGATCTGTGCGACACCGTTGTGGATCTCCTGACCCTGAATCTGTCCGCGGCGGCCGTTGAGGTCACCGAAGACATCGCCCATGTACTGCTCAGGCACGAAGACCGAGACTTTCATGAGCGGCTCGAGCAGAACCGGATCTGCCTTGCGCATTGCATTCTTGAACGCCATAGAACCAGCGATCTTGAACGCCATTTCAGAGGAGTCAACCTCGTGATAGGATCCGTCATAGAGCGTGACTTTGACATCAACGACCTGATAGCCGGCAACGGTACCGGACTGCATTGCAGACTTGATACCTGCATCGACAGCCGGAATGTATTCCTTCGGAATTGCGCCGCCGACGATGTTGTTGATGAACTCGTAGCCCTTGCCCGGCTCATTCGGCTCGACAGTGATCTTAACATGACCGTACTGACCGGTACCACCAGTCTGCTTCTTGTGCTTGTAGTCCTCGTTGACGGTCTTGCGGATGGTCTCCTTGTAGGAAACCTGCGGTGCACCGACATTCGCTTCGACCTTGAACTCACGGAGCAGACGGTCTACGATAATTTCGAGGTGGAGCTCGCCCATACCTGCGATGATGGTCTGTCCGGTATCGGAGTCAGTCCATGTACGGAAGGTCGGGTCTTCCTCAGCGAGCTTGGAGAGGGCAATGCCCATCTTCTCCTGGCCGGCCTTGGTCTTCGGCTCAATCGCGAGATTGATAACCGGATCCGGGAACTCCATCGACTCCAGGATGATCGGATGATCTTCGTCGCAGAGGGTATCACCGGTCGTGGTGTTCTTCACGCCGATAACAGCAGCGATATCGCCTGCGTAGACGGTCTCGATATCCTTTCTGTGGTTGGAGTGCATCTGAAGGATACGGCCCATGCGCTCATTCTGCTTCTTGCAGGAGTTGAGAACAGTCGTGCCCTTCTCGATCTTACCGGAATATACGCGGAAGAAGCAGAGCTTACCGACGAACGGGTCCGTTGCGATCTTGAATGCAAGTGCTGCAAACGGTGCCTTGTCATCGGAGGGACGCTCTTCCTCCTCGTCTGTTCTCGGGTTGATACCGGTGATTGCCGGAACATCCAGCGGAGACGGCATATAGTCAACGATTGCATCCAGCAGCTTCTGCACGCCCTTATTCTTGTAGGATGTGCCGCAGACAACCGGAACAACTGTGTTCGCGATCGTGCCCTTGCGGATGCCGCGCTTGAGCTCCTCAATCGTGAGCTCTTCGCCGTTGAAATACTTTTCCATCAGCTCATCATCCGTCTCGACGATGTGCTCGATCATTTCATTGCGGTATGTCTCTGCCTGCTCCTGCATATCTGCCGGAATGTCAGTCACAGTGATATTCTGTCCGAGGCGGTCGTTATCGTCATAGATATACGCCTTCATTTCGAGCAGGTCGATCAGACCTTTGAAATCGCTCTCGGAACCGATCGGGAGCTGGATCGGCACAGCATTACACTTGAGACGATCTTTCATCATCTCAACGACGCGGTAGAAGTCCGCGCCCATGATGTCCATCTTATTTACATACGCCATACGCGGAACCTTATACTTATCCGCCTGGCGCCAAACAGTCTCGGACTGCGGCTCAACGCCGCCCTTTGCGCAGAAAACGGTTACGGAACCGTCCAGCACGCGCAGGGAACGCTCGACCTCAACAGTGAAGTCCACGTGACCGGGGGTATCAATGATGTTGATTCTGTGCTCTTTCCAGTAAGCGGTCGTAGCAGCAGATGTGATCGTGATACCGCGCTCCTGCTCCTGCTCCATCCAGTCCATCGTTGCGGTACCGTCGTGGGTATCGCCGATCTTGTGGTTGATGCCGGTGTAGAACAGAATACGCTCAGTCGTGGTGGTCTTTCCTGCGTCGATATGAGCCATAATGCCGATGTTTCTGGTTTGTTCAAGACTACAGTCTCTAGGCATTTTGGTCCCTCCTAATTCAGAATCCCTGGCCGCCCCAAAAGGGCTGCCGGCAGCAAAGAATTACCAGCGATAGTGTGCAAACGCCTTGTTTGCCTCTGCCATCTTGTGCGTATCCTCGCGCTTCTTGACAGAGCCGCCGGTGCCGTTGACAGCGTCGATGATCTCACCTGCCAGGCGCTCCTTCATGGTCTTTTCGCTTCTTGCTCTGGAATACTTGGTGATCCAGCGCAGACCGAGCGTCTGACGGCGGTCCGGACGAACCTCCATCGGAACCTGGTAGGTCGCACCGCCCATACGGCGTGCCTTGACCTCCAGAACAGGCATGATGTTCTCCATTGCCTGCTCAAATACCTCAAGCGGTTCGCGGTCGGTCTTTTCCTTGACGATCTCGAATGCATCGTACACGATCTTCTGTGCGACACCCTTCTTACCGTCGAGCATGATGTTGTTGATGAGACGCGTTACGAGCTTGGAACCGTACATCGGATCAGCCAGAACGTCACGCTTTGCGATATTGCCTCTTCTTGGCATACTCGCTTCCCTCCTTCATATAAAGATGAATTCACAGGTACTCACCTGTCACTGCGTTTCACAGCACAGGCGCCGCTGCGGATAAAGAGACAGCAAAACGGCATTCCGTCTCAAAACGGATGTAAATGCTATCTATTCAATCCACAAAGTTTTGCGGGTAAATGCGAATAAATGGTTGTGCAGGATAAGAATTACTTCTTGCCTGCCTTCGGACGCTTTGCGCCGTACTTGGAACGAGCCTGCATACGGCCGTTCACGCCCTGCGCATCGAGTGTACCGCGGATGATGTGATAACGCACACCAGGCAGGTCCTTGACACGACCGCCGCGGATCAGCACGACGCTGTGCTCCTGCAAATTGTGACCGATACCCGGAATGTAGGCAGTGACCTCATATCCGTTGGTCAGACGCACTCTGGCGATCTTACGCATTGCGGAGTTCGGCTTTTTCGGGGTGGCAGTCTTAACAGCAGTGCAGACACCGCGCTTCTGCGGAGAGCTGAGGTCGATCTGGGACTTCTTCTGTGCGTTATAACCCTTCTGAAGTGCCGGAGCGGTAGACTTCTCCATCAGACTTTTTCTGCCCTTACGAACGAGCTGATTAAAAGTTGGCATGATTTTCCTCCTTCTTTATAAAATAGAATATGAGCGTGCAGACATACCGCGCGCTCATATCATTATATACCGAATTATGCCTTTTGTCAAGTGAAATTCATTTTTCTCCGATTCTCACAAAATTACCCGCATCAGCGGCATTTGTTTTCGGCACTCAGGCAGACTTTTTCTCTTTTTTGCGAAATGGCATCTCAACAAGCTTCCAGAACATCACAAAGAGCTGGCTCGAAATAAATGCGGCCGCCGTAACTGAGACAAAGATCACCAGATTCACGCCGGGATTCTGCCAGCCGTGCTCGAAGAGCTTCGGCATCAGCCAGCCCGCAAGCCATTCCTGCACACAGTAGAATTCCAGCGAGAATGCACCGAAGAATGCGAAGATCTGCAGGACCGCTTTGCCGAAACGGGCCGCCTTCTGTTCCAGCAGGGAGAATCCCTTCGCCAGCAGGAACGGGAAGCTGATTGCAATCAGGCAGTTCGGGATACAGCAGTTCGAGACCGGAACGATCAGCGGATAGCCGCGGAAATTCGCGAGGAATGCAAGATAAAATCCAAGCAGCGCCGTGAAGATGATATGCAGCCATGTCTGCGGCGTAAAGACGATCTCCCTGCGGTTCTGCGTCATCCAGCCGAACAGAATGCCGATCAGGAAGACAGGAATGCGGTTCGTGAAGCCGAACAAATCGCCGCGGAGCGAATCACGAAGGTAAAGTGTTGCCATCAGCCAGACAATGATCGCGCCGATTGTGAACATAATCTTGCTTTCTGCACAGAGAAAAAGCTTGTAATACAGCGGGAACACCAGATATAATGTACAGATCGCCGGAACAAACCACAAATAAGAATACATCGAGACCGTGTAGAATTTCCAGCCGGTCACATTGCCGATGAAGTTCTGCCAGCCCCAGTCCTCCAGAATAAATCGGATCACCGCGACTGTCAGGAAAGGCAGCAGGATGCGCCGCAGACGCCGGTAATAGAATTTGCCGAGCGAATCCTTTTTGATCGCGAAGGTCAGGCCGATGCCGGAGAGCATCAGAAATATATCCACGCCGCAGAAGCCGATCGCCTTGATATAGCGCTCCAGCATATTGATGACATGATAGCTGCCGTCCTCCGGCGTGACCGTAAGCTGGATCCATTCGTGGAAGATCAGGATCCAGATCGCTGCGATGCCCATGATTGCGCCGCGATATTTTGAAAGCAGCAGAAAACCGTTCTTCTCATTCTGCACCGGCTGCATGGCCTTCTCTTCCTGCTTTTTCGACTCCGTATGCTTCACCGTTTCTGCAGCATCCTGCACGGTGTCTGCCGCTGTCTTGATAACCGATTCTGCTCCGGCCGGAACAACTGGCAGCTCTGTCGTCTTCTCCAGCGCCGCAGAAATGCTGTTTTTTCTTTTGTCTTTTTTATTCACTTGCGATTTCCTCATTTTCATAGAATAGCCTGATGATTCCGGCATACTCCGGATGCACCGCTGAAAGATGCCGCAGCGATTCCCTGCGGTACTGCATCAGCTGTGCATATAGCGCCGGATCAGAATCCCGCAGGACTTCCTCCTGCTCACGGTTATATGCCCGGATGCGCTCCGCCGCCTTCGGATTGCGCTGCATCAGCCGGAGCGCCAGCTTCATGCGCCGCGCCTCGATCGCTTCTTCGACCTCCGATTCCTTCATATGCAGCCGCTCGGAAAGTTCCCGGATATGCGCCTGCAAATGCGTCAGCAATTCCTCCTGATCGGAATCGCTGACATCGTGCCAGATACCCTTTGCTTTCAGGACCGCGGCAAGCTGTACCTCCGGCGGGGCCCCGCTTCCAGCATCAATGCTTTCCAGCAGCGATTCGGCATATTGCTCAATCTCTGCCGATGCATCCGCACCGAATGCCCATTCAAATTCCAGCCGTGCAGGATTGCCCGCCGCCTGCTCGCCGCCCGTGCCGGATGCGGTCACATAGGGCGGTGCAAAGCCAGCATTCCGGAGCGCCGCAGGGATCGTCCGGCGGACATAGCCGTGCTCGATCCAGCCATGCAGTCCGAGCTGCCGGAAGCGGTCATTCAGCGTTCCGATATGCGATGCAAAATACAGCGAGATACCGCGTTCGTTCAGGGTCTTGCGGAACGCCTCAATACGGTCCGCAGCCGTGATGTCGAGATTGCAGACCGCGCCGGAATCGACCACAATGCATTTCGTATCCGGCCGGAGTGCCGCCTCCAGATCGTTGATGAACAAATGCACATTCGCAAAATAGAGATTGCTTGAAAAGCGATAGAGGATCACATTTCTGATCGGCTCTGCATAAGTATTGCGCTCCAGCGAATGAAATCCCTCGTGACCGGGGATCACGCCGAGAAAGGAGCGCTTCGGATTCGCAGTCTGCAGTGTCAGCTCGACAAAGGACAAGATCACGCCGATCACCACGCCTGCAACCGTTCCGAAGAACAGCACGCCTGCGAATGCGCCGAGGAAAATCAGCAGCTCGCGCTTATCCTGTTTCAGCAGCCGGTGCGCCAGATCAAATTCCACCGCGCCGAGCAGCGCCGATATGACAATCGCTGTCAGCACCGGCACGGGCAGATAACCGATGAATCCGGTGCAGAACAGCAGGATTCCCGCCATTGTGACGGATGCCGTCAGCGACATGACCTGCGACTTTCCGCCATACTGCTCGCCCATTGCCGTGCGGGAGACAGAGCCGTTTACCGGACAGCAGCCCGTCAGACAGGCGGAGAGATTGCAGAGACCGTAGATCAGGATCTCGCGGTTATCCTGCACGCTGTAACCGTTTTTGTTCCCGAAGCTGTGCGTTGCAAGCAGCGTTTCGGTCATGATAACCGCCGCAACTGCAAGGCTGGTTGTCAGGATATCACCGAGGCCGTCGGCCGTCAGCGAAGGCAGATGCCACGCGGGAAGACCGGATGGCGCAGCCTCCAGCATCCTGATCCCGCATCTTTCCGCCAAACCGCTCATGCCGAGCACCGCACCCGCCGCCATGACAAAGACCGCCATCGGCAGCTTCGGTGCCAGCTTTTTTCCGAGCAGCAGAACCGCCAGCGCAATGCCGCCCGCTGCCAGCGACATCGGATGAAACTCCGTTCTGCATACCGCAATCATATGCCGGAGCAGTTCCGGCAGCTCACCGGTTCCGCTGCTGCCGCCGAGCAGCTTTGGAATCTGCATGAGGATAATCGTCGTGCAGATGCCGCTGATAAAGCCGCCCATAACCGGCGTGGAAATATATGCCGCCAGCCTTCCGGCTTTCAGGATCGCAAAGAGGATCAGCCAAAGCCCTGTGAACAGCGTAATGACCGGAACAACCGCAGCCGCTTCCGCAGATCCGGCTGCAATTCCATGCGCCGCGAGATAACTCCCGACCAGTGCCGCCGGTGCTGCATCAACTCCAAAGATGAACTGCGGAGACTTTGAGCCAAGCGCGAAGATCAGGATCGGGAAGATTGAGCCGTATAGCCCGCAGACGGCGGGCAGTCCGGCGATCTGCGCATAGCCCATTGAAATTGGAATGGAAACAAGCGCAATGATGATGCCCGTGAAAATATCACGCGGCAGTGTCTTTCGGGATGCGCCCGCCAGCATCAGCAGGCCTCCTTTCCGAATCTGAAAAATCAATATGTATCATTCGACGGATCGTGCACAGCATATCTGCCGCCGGACTGGAGAAACACACCGATCGCATTGCCGCCCGGCTGGATGTATTTGAATTCCATATAGATCGGGCAGACAAACTGATTGCCCATGACATCGGTCAGCAGATAGGGCGGTCTGCCCTCCGCGCCGGATTTCGCTGTAACCTGAATCAGCTCGCAGGTGTAATTGCGGTTCTTGAGCTGGGAATACGGGCAGTTGCTGCCGAATTTCTTCTGATAGCCGGTGATGAGCAGGACAGCCGTCATAATGGCGCAAATCAGCCAGAGTGCGCCTGCAGCGGACACATATAATCCGCCGCCTCTTCCGCTCAGAGACATGATGCCGGGAAGCAGCAGCAGGATTGAGCCGCCGGCGCTGATATACAGCAGATTCATGAATTTGCTGCGCTCCTCATCCAGTGCAGCCAGCAAATGCTGATACTGGGACTCTGTCAGATTGACCTGTGTAGTCATAAAATGTTCCTTCCTTCTGATAAACAATCTTATTCGTTCCGGTCAGCGCCGGATTGTACTGCTTTTTCACGGTACGCAAGCGAATCACCCACATCGCAGACAGAGCGGTATCCTGCCGATTTGATGCGCTGCGCAAGACATCCGCTGCACTGTGCCGCTGCCTCGCCCGTGCAGATCTTGTTCTCATAGAGATCATAGAGCTTCCGCACTTCGGTCGGCGAGAGATTCGGCATCATGACATTCGCACCTGCCCGCAGCGCCCGTTCGCGTCCCTGCGGATGCAGCGAGCCGAATGCCGTTGTCGCGGGGATCAGCGCCTTCGGGAACAGCAGCCGCAGCATCGCAATGATTTTCAGACTGAACTGCAGATCGCCGGAGGGCATCTCCGCAAAGGGTGTTTCCCTGTGCGTGATATACGGCCCGACACCAATCATATCCGGCTGCAGACGCTGCAGAAAACGGATGTCCTGCACGATGCATTCAGGCGTCTGATACGGTGAGCCGATCATGAATCCGCTGCCGATCTGATAGCCGATCTCGCGGAGATCAAAGAGACAGCGCTCCCGGTTTTCAAGCGACATGGATTCCGGATGCAGCTTTCGGTAATGTACCGGATCCGCAGTTTCATGCCGGAGCAGATAGCGCCGGGCACCGGCTTCATAATACCGCTGATAGCTCTCGCGTTTTTTTTCACCGATTGAGAGCGTAATGCGGCAGTCCGGATGCTGCGCCGCGATCGCGGAGACCAGCGCACAGATCCGGTCATCCGTGTAATACGGATCCTCGCCGCCCTGCAAAACAAATGTCCGGTAGCCGAGCGAATAGCCCTCCTTGCAGCAGGCAAGGATCTCTTCATCGGTCAGGCGGTAGCGCTCTGCATGGAGGTTGCCGGCACGGATACCGCAGTAATAGCAGTTATTCTTGCAGTAATTTGTGAATTCAATCAGGCCGCGCAGATAGACAGCATCGCCGTACTGTCTGCGGCGCTCGGTATCCGCTGCGGCAAAGAGCAGATCCTCCGGCTGCGGGCTGACGAGAAATTCCAGCAGCTCGGTATCCGTCAGATCATGCACTGACTGCATTTTTTCAATTAGTTCGGACAAGCATATCCCTCCTCAATTTATACGCGATCCGGCGCAAAGGATTCGCGCTGCGGCATCATCAGAAAGATCAGAATGCAGATAACCAGAACAATCGTGACTGCCGCGCCGCCTTCCAGTCCGAAAGCACCGCCGTTGAGCCAGTCTTTTCCGGCGGTCTGCTCAAAATGCAGCACTGTATTCGGCGAGGTTTCCATACCGCTGACGGAAAGGCCATAGAAATTGCCCTGCGCCCAGTTCCAGACACTGTGGAGCGCTCCTGAACACCAGATGCTCCGCTTCCGCAGGATCAGCAACGCCGCTGCAGCACCGTACAGCGTCAGATTGACAAGCGCCATGATGCTGATACCGTCATTGCCGAGATGCGCCGCAGCAAACAGCACCGAGCTGAGCAGCACGGCCGTCCACGGCTTGTGAAATGTTCCGGCAGAGGTCATGATCCAGCCGCGGAACATGAATTCCTCAGAAAAGCCCTGAATCAGCCAGCCGACGCAGAGCAGCGAATACGTCACCGGCGAAAGAGAGGGCGGCGCCGCGATCCGGTTCAGACCGCCGCCAAACCATGCGATCAGCACCGCGCCGGAGAACATTGCAAAGCCGATCAGCATGCCGCTCAGATAATCCGGAACAAGCTTCCGCTTTTCGATCATGCACGTCCGCAGCGGCCGCCGTTCGATCAGGCAGGTGAACGCCGCCGTCAGAACAACACAGATGGATGTCAGCAGCAGCGTAAGCGCCATTGCTTCATCAGAGCCCTCCCTGACCGGATGTCCGGCGAGTGCCGAACCGGATGCTGCCACAACCGCTCCCATCACTGTCGCAATGCCGTCAATAAGATAAAACCCGACTGCGGTCAGAACCAGCAGAATCAGGCTTTTGGTCACGCGCTTTCCTTCGATGTGCCGAATTCGTTCAAAGATTGGTTCTGTCTTTCGAAGTGAAAAATCAAATGTCACTTTTTTGTCCGTCCTCCTTTAATATACGCTGCATTTCCGCCCGGAGCGGTGCCGTCAGCGTGACAGGCTCCTCTGTCTCCGGATCTGTGAAAGTCATGTATCCGCAGTGCAGTGCGTGTTCCTGCATTCGCGAGCAGTCGCCTCCGTAAAGCGCATCACCGAGCAGCGGAAAGCCGAGATATGCCATGTGCACACGGATTTGATGCGTCCGGCCTGTTTCAAGCTTCAACTCCAGCAGCGCAGCCTGCGGCAGCTCCTGCAATACGCGGTAATGCGTCACGGCGCGCCGGCCGTCCGCCCTCACACAGCGCGTAATGACGGATTCCTGCTCTCTTGCGATCGGCGCATCGACCGTCCCGCTGCCGTGCAGTCCCGCCGGCACCAGCGCGTAGTATCGCTTTTGCAGATCACGGACACGATGCGCAGCATAAACGGTCTTCGCAATCATGCAAAGTCCGGAGGTATTTCTATCCAGCCGGTTCATCAGGTGAAAGCCGCTTTCCGGACAGTATGCGGCAAACCAGTTCGCCAAAGTGTCGTCTCGATGCAGCATTGAGGGATGCGCAGGCATTCCGGCAGGCTTATTGACCGCAAGCAGCTGCGCAGTCTCATAGATCACCGGAACGGTCAGCGCCGGATTCGGTGTCTGGCTGCTGTGCTCCGGCAGATGCAGCCGGATGCAGTCGCCGTCCCGCACCGGATCAACTGTCCGGATATGCTCGCCGCCGCGTGTCATGCCGTCCGGCACGGCCTTGAGCCGCTTGACTGTCTGCGCGGAGATTCCTGCAAACTCCCGCAGATACACACCGAGCGGCATCTCTCCGCCGCAGCAAACCGTAATTTCCATGATACTCATAGCTCGATACAGGAGACAGCACAGTTCGCGGCGGCTTCTCCGAAGCGGATATGCAGGATCCCGCGGAAGCCGTGAACCGGCAGCGCAAGAATCAGCTCCGGTCCGATGCCGGATACTGCATCGTTCAGATGCAGCTCCGTTTCCGGCAGGATCGTCTGTCCGCTGCTGTCATCCATGCCGTAAATCACCGGCAGTCCGCTTTCGCGCACTGCATCATCCGTCAGCAGCGGCACGCGGATCACGCCCCCCGCCGGCACATAAAGCAGCGGCGGTATCCGCAGAACAGGCCTGCCCTCCTGCATATGCAGCTGAAATTCCGGCAGGCATGCATAGCGGTCGCGGAACATCGTGCGGTAGGTGTCCGTGACAGCTTTCTGGGCGGTCTGCTTTTGCATCTCTGCACTCCAGCGGCGGATCTTCTCCGCATTCACGCTGACTGCAGTCTCCGCGCTGTAATCAGACGGCAGCCCCGCAAAGACACCGCCTGCCGCATAGGAATCCGCATAGAAATTCTCGAAGATCAATTCCTGCGGCGGATACATGATCTCCCAGTCCGTCACCGCACCGGGGAATGTCAGCGTGCAGTAACGCGCCGCTGAAAACATCCGCGGATGCCGCGCTATACCGAAATTGAAATAGCTGCTCCATTCGTCAAGCCCCTGCGTCTCAATGCCGGGGAATGCATCCAACATTTCAAGATAGATCCGCCGATCAATGATCTGCGGCTGGTGTGAGGAATACTGCAATGCCGGCAGCCCGTTTTCCGTGAGGAAATCCCGCGTCCGGAACATGCTCCGGTCGTAATCACTGTAATTCCCCTGCGTACCCTTCCAACGGCGAAGATCATAACAGTAATACCCCTGATATCTGCCGCCCTTCAGAAAAAGCGCCGGCTGCACCGGCACGACCGGCCGGTAATCATCATCGGTCATGATGAACACATCGTCAAGCGGTGCCTTCTGCATCATCCGGCAGCGCAGAAGAAAATTCCGCACGGCATGATCTGCAGGAAGCTGTCCGCCGCCGAGCAGCTGCTCCTCCGGACAGAATTCCGGCTGGATCCGCCCCTGCCATCCCTCGCGCAGCGCAGGAATATTCCGCTCCGGACAAACCACGAGCATCCGCGTAATAAACGGCATATTCGCATCCAGATACGGCAGTGTCCGCAGCAGATCGTCATTCCGCGCTGTCAGCACGGCAATCTGCGTCACCGCGGTCTGCGGCGGAACATCGCCCTGCACGCTGCCGCAGCTCCGGAGTGCCGCCGCCATTTCCTGTGCGGCACAATCCCATGTCCGCGGACGGTATCCCGCGATTGTTCTGCGCTTCGCCTGATAGGCGGTATCGTCCGCCAGCAGACGGTCAACTGCTGCCGTCAGCGAATCCACCCTTGTATTGTCAAAATAATCTGCCAGATCGCCGCCAACCTCACGCAGCACCGGAATATCCGATGCCAGAACCGGCGTTCCGTGCAGAAACGCTTCGACGATCGGCAGACCGAATCCCTCGTTTTTCGTCGGGAATGCAACTGCCAGCGCATTCTGATACAGCCTGCGGACTGCGGCATCCGAGGGTGCTTTCACAAAGAAAAAGCTCCGCCCGTTTTCCGGATGATTCTCCATTTCCTTTGCAAATTCATCCATATTCCAGCCAATGCGTCCAGCAAATACAACCTTGATGCCGCGCTCCGCCAGTGCGGGAACGGCATCCAGCAGCAGCCGGTGATTCTTGCGCGGCTCTATCGTTCCGACCGCCAGCAGATAGCGGTACTGCGGCAGATGCGGCAGTTCACCGGGTTCGGGGGTGCCGCCGGCGGCTTTCTGTGCAAAATCCGCGCCGAGCGGCACAACCGTGCAGTCCGGCGTCTGCATCTCCAGCGTATCGCAAAGCGTACGAAGCGCTTCCTTTGTCGCCTCGGCATTGCAGATGATGTGATCGGCATATTGCAGCACCGCCGTGATCCACGACAAAAACTGCCGCATCGTCTGCTGATGAAAATACTGCGGCTCCGTCACGGGGATCAGGTCATAGAGATGTGAAACAACCGTCACGCCGCGCTGCTTCAGCTTCGGGAACAGCCAGCCGCGCTGCATCGGCATATTCCATGCGCTGTCGATATCAAAAAAGACTGCGTCCGACGGAATGTCCTCCGGTATAAGTGTCTGCGGCACTGCATCTCCAAAGGGCGAGCCGGTATGCTCCGTATAATATGCCTCGAATGCATCCTGCGGCAGAATGCGCCATGCTGTCTGCGAGGGAAGCGCTGAGAGCAGTGTCACGGAAAGTGATTCATCATGCAGCATCCGCAGCACGATTTCCTTCGCGACGCGCTGAATACCTGTCGTAAACGGTGTGAGGCAAAGCCGTGAAAGATCAATGTATACCCGTGTCTCCGGCATCGTCTCACTCCTTTCCGGCAAGCTTCTTCGCCAGCTTCTGCACCGGCCGCGGCATCTTCTGATAAAGCCGGACAAGCCGCTCCGGCATGGCCTGCGCCGCAATCAGCAGATTCCGGCCGTCATCCTGCATCAGCGGCAACGGACAGCCGGTCAGCGGAACGGGATTGCGCTGATACTCCGCCGAGCGCAGAATCGTCGTCAGCACATTCGTCCGGAACACCGCTTCCGGCAATCCGAACTGCGCTTGCCATGCCGCTTTCGCAGGCGCATCAACCTCCCGCCCCAGCAGCAGAATATACGCCGCATCCAGAAAATCCGGATTGCACAGTGCCGCCATTGCGGAATAGTCCACTGCATCCGGCGCTGCTGCCGAGATCACGGCAAACGCCTCCGCAGAGCACGGCATTTCGCAGCCCGCCGCCTGCATCCGCGCAGCTGCGATCTGATACACAGCCCGTGCCAGTGCTTCATCGGTATAGGTTTTCATCTTGAGTCTCCGTTCGCTGCCAACTCTGCGGCAGCCAGATCAATATGGCCGCTGTTGATGTCCGCACGGGTGATGCAGACGCGCATCGGCATTCCAAGCGTGAACATTCTGCCGCTGCCCTCTGCCCGCATCGAGAAATATCCGTCAAACGAATAGCCCTCCGGCGGCAGCGCATCCAGCGGCACCAGTCCTTCGGCGGAGTTTGGCAGCATGACATAGATCCCGAATTCCGTCAGGCCGGAAATCACGCCGTCAAATTCCTCGCCGATATGCTGCCTGGCCCACTCTGCACGGTAGCGTTCATCGCAGTCCCGCTCAAGCTGCACCGCCCGCTGCTCCGTCGCACTGCCGGCAGCGGCGGCGTTCCGCGCAAATTCGCGTCCGTTCTCTGGTTTCTCTCCGGCGAGATACGCGCTCAGAATCCGGTGAATCGCCAGATCAGGATAGCGGCGAATCGGCGAGGTAAAATGCGCATAATCCTCCAGAGCCAGCCCGAAATGGCCGATCGGCTCGTTTTCATAATCCGCCTTCGCCATACTGCGCAGCACCATCTGATGCACGGCGGGCTTCATCGGCGAATCCTCCGCACCGGCCAGCACCTTCGCATAATCCTTTGGCTTCGGGTGATCAAGCACGGGATGCGGCAGGCCGAGCCGGTTCAGCGCTTCGGTCAGCCGCAGCACTTTCTCCTCCGGCGGTTCCGCATGAACACGGTACACAAACGGCAGATTCTTCGATTTTCCGAGCTTTGCCGCGGCTTCATTCGCCAGCAGCATACATTCCTCGATCAGCTCCTCGCCCGCACCCCGCGTCCGCGGCAAAACATCTGTACAGATGCCGTTTTCGTCAAGGACAAAGGCGCTCTCCTCCGTCTCAATCGACGGTGCGCCCCGCTTTGTACGCATCGCGAGACGCTTCTCCCGCAGCGTATTCAGCAGCAGCAGCGATTCCTTTACCGCCGCGTATTTTTCTTCGATCTCCGGTGTTGCCGTACCCGCAAGCAGCGCATTAACCTCGCAGTATACGCCCTTGACCGCCGAACGGATCACCGTCTTTTCAAAACGATACGACAGGATTTCACCATCGCTGTCCAGTTCCATCAGTGCCGAAAATGCCAGTCTGTCCACATCCGGATGCAGCGAGCAGATGCCGTTGCTCAGTTCCTTCGGAAGCATCGGGATCACCTGATCGGCATAATAGATACTCGTGCCGCGGCGGATCGCTTCTTCATCCAGCGCGGTATCCGGCCTAACATAATGCGATACATCGGCGATATGCACGCCGAGACGATAGCCTTTTTCGGTCCGTGCAACGGAAACCGCATCGTCAAGATCCTTGGCATCCCGGCCGTCAATCGTGAAAATGATATCCTCCGGTTCCCGCAGATCAAGACGATTCCGGATCTCATATTCCGGAATTCCCGCCTGTTCAAGCTTTTCCGCCTCTGCCAGCACATCGGCGGGGAATTCCCGCGGGACACCGCTGACCGTCACCAGCGCTTCTGCACAGGCTCTGGCGGTTTCCGCGCTGCCAAGCGACAGCTCAATGCGGACAGTATGCTCCGAATGCCGCGTACCGCGATGCGCGATGGCTGCAATCACCTTGTCACCGACATGGCCTTCCCAGTCTGCCGCATTTTCGATCACAAGCGGCTGTCGGCAAAGCGTATCGGAGAGGAAACGCAGCCCGTCCTCCTCCTCGATCAGCATGCCGGCGGTTTTGACCGCTGCGGGCATGATGACCGTCTGCACGGCTGCTTCGGGCTGACCGTCCCGCCCGCCGGTCGGCAGCAGCAGAACAAGATCGCCCGGACAAGCGCCTCTGAGATCACGCCCTGCAATGAAGATCTCCGCACCGCCTGCTTCCGGCTTTGCAAAGCCGAATGTACGGCTGATGCGCGAGATCACCGCACGGAGCATCCCTGCGGATTCTGCATAAACATATCCGCTGCGGCGCTCGGCGACCGTACCGGATTCGATCAGCGATTTCAATGCCTGTAAATATGCGGCGTTTCCTTTGCCGCGGCATTTCGACGCAAGATCAGCACGGGAGACAGGCTTGCCGTTTGTCTTGCGCAGAAAGGTCGTGATGCGGTTCGCGAAATGTTCGCGCTGCTCATCGCTGACTCTGACTTCAGCCTTGGCTTCATATTCCTTTTTTGCCTTCGGCTGTGCAGCGCTGCGGCGACCTGCCGGCTTCATGCCGCTGCGCGCTTTCGGGCGGTGTGGATGCCTGCGTCCTGCCATATTATGCTCCTTTCCGCTGCGATCTATTGATCTGCTGTCATAAAAATCTGAAAAAAGACGCCCTGCACTCAGTTTCGGAGCGCAGGGCGACCATGTGTTCTGGAATTATTCGCCGATATAGACCGGGACGATGATCACGACCAGCGTCACGATAAAGAAGATAATGGTCAGCCACTTCGTCCATTTCTTCATGATCGCTTCCTTCGTGTTGCCCTCGTTTTTGCTGAATGCGGAATCATAGGAGCCGCCGGTGATCGCAGAGGTCATATTCTGATCCTGCTTGGAATCCTGCATCAGGCAGAGAACGATAATCAGCAGAGCGGTAATCAGCAGAATGATGCCGCCGACAATTTCGATGATGCTCATGGTTTTCGGTATTCCTTTCTATCTGGTATCACATTGATAATTCCGGCACGATGCGCTGGAATGCGATTGTCTTCAGTATACCATATTTTCCGGAAAAATGCAAGTCTTTTTTCAAAAAATTATGATAGTCGTACCGTCTGTCTAAAGGGAAATGGTTTTTTCTGCCGAAATGGTGAAGAATGCATGAAAAAACAGTCTCTGTACTTGTAAAACTGCGCCGAATGTGGTACAATATAGAGGAAATCATAATGAGGTCAGAAGAAAGGAGGCTGCGCGATGCCTGTCTATGAGAATCAGCCGTGTATTGTCTGCGGCGAGCCGTTCAAGCCGGAGGACGATGTGGTATCCTGCCCGGACTGCGGCACGCCCTATCACCGTGCCTGCTGGAAGCAGGCTGGACAATGCGTCAACACAGCACTGCATGAGAGCGGCAAAAGCTGGACGGAGCTTCAGCGAGAGGAGGAACGCGCTGCAAAGCATCAGGCGAGGCTTGAGGAGGATGAGGCGCTTGCAGCTGAACGCGAACGCGGCGAAACTCCGCAGATGATCAATGCGGAGCTGTATGACGGCATTCGACTGAATCCGAATGATCCCTGCCTCGGGCTGGATCCGGAGGAGCAGATGAACGGCGTGACAGTCGGCGAAGCCGCGGCCTTTATCCGCTCGAATCAGTTCTATTATCTGCCGCTTTTCCGTATGATGACACGCACCGGCAAAAAGCTCACATTCAATCTGCTTGGTCTGATCTGTCCGCATTTCTACTTCGCCAGCCGAAAGATGTGGGGCGCGGCGATCGCGGCCGTTCTGCTCCGTTCACTGCTGAGCATCCCGTCGCTCATCGTGGGCATGAATCAGCTGATGGACATAACGATTCCGTGGGCGGATATCACCACGACTGCATTCAATTCTGTCTACCGGATCTCGACAATGCTGTATTTCGGTGTCTCGCTGCTCTGCTGTCTGCTCGGCAATTATCTGTATTACCGCTTTGCACTGCGGAATATCCGGCAGATCAAAAAGCAGTCCGGCCCGGACGCTGCATTGACCGGTAAGCTGCAATATGCCGGCGGCACCAGTCTCGTTAATGTAATCCTGATCCTCATCATTGAATTTGTGATCGGGTTTGCGGCGGAATTTATGCTGTTTATACTCCGCTGAACGCCAAAACAGCCCCTTCTCTGCACAAGATGAAATAAGCCCGAATGCGGTCATTCTCCGCGTTCGGGCTTTGGGCTGTATGCCGGCAGAAATCAGGACACCCCCTGCTGTATCGCATCCGCAAGCGCCAGCAAGGTCTCCGCATCAAGCTGCTCAAAGCGGACATTCGCGGGCTGACCGACAGCTGCGAGTGCTTCTGTGACCTGCTCCTTCGGGAGCGCCAGTCCTGACGAAAGCGCATTCACTGCGGTCTTGCGGCGCTGGGCAAAGCCCGCCTTGACAATCCGCAGGACGCAGCGCAGCTCCTCTGGCGTACAGAGCGGCGTTTCATAGGGCGTGATACGAATGACTGCCGAATCGACTTTCGGCGACGGATAAAACGATGTACGCGGCACCTCAAAAAGCTGCTCCGCATGGCCGCGCAGCCGGACAGCTGCCGTCACCGCGCCTGCATCGCGGCTTCCGATCTCTGCGCAGAGGCGGTCGGCCGCTTCCTTCTGCACCATGACCGTAATACTGCGGAGCTGAACATCTGATTCCAGCAGATGCATCAGAATCGGCGAGGTGATATAATACGGAAGATTCGCGCAGACCGCAACCTCGCGGCTGCCGAAATGTGCCTGCAGAAAATCACTCAGAGCGACCTTCATGATATCCTGCCAGACGATACTGACATTGGAAAATCCGGCAAGCGTCTCTGCCAGCACCGGCTTTAAGCGGCGGTCAAGCTCAACCGCAGTCACCTGCTCCGAGCGCAGCGCAAGCTGCTGCGTCAGGACGCCGAAGCCCGTGCCGATCTCCAGTACGCCGCATTCCCGCGATGGGATGCCGTATTCCGCGATTGCCGGACAGACCTCCGGATCAATCAGAAAATTCTGACCGAGGCCTTTGGAAAACGAAAAGTCATAGCGCTTTGAAAGTGCGCGTATGACCTGCATATCTGTCAGTTCGAGCATAGCTTTTCCTTTCTTCTTATCAAGTATTTTTGTTCGGAAATGTAACGCTGCCGTTAATTCGGCATTCCATAATATGTTATAACCGGGCAATGCCCGGCTCCGATATGAGATCAGGATGCGAAATCCGGCATTCTTGTTTTTCCGTATCCATTGCACTTTTCTCCATAATATGCTATAACCGGGCAGTGCCCGGCTCCGATATGAGATCAGGATGCGAAATCCGACATTTTTGTTTTTCCGTATCCATTGCACTTTTCTCCATAATATGCTATAATATGAGAAACGGCGTGCAGCCTGCCGCCATTGGAAAGGAATATACGACCATGAACCGCAGAGACAAGATCAACTATTATCTCGATATCGCTGAGGCCGTCTCCGAGCGCAGCACCTGTCTGCGCCGCAAATTCGGCGCGATCATCGTCAAGAATGACGAGATCATTTCTACAGGCTATAACGGTGCGCCGCGCGGCCGGAAAAATTGCAGCGACCTCAATTTCTGCTACCGCGAACGCATGCAGGTACCGCGCGGCCAGCGCTATGAGCTCTGCCGCAGCGTCCATGCCGAAGCAAATGCGATCATCAGCGCAAGCCGATCTGATCTGCTCGGCGCGGCACTCTATCTCGCCTGCCACGATGCCAAGACCGATCAGCTTGACGGCGCCGTCGCGCCATGTTCCATGTGCAAGCGGCTCATCCTCAATGCCGGGATCACCGAAGTCATCATCCGGCAGGATAAGGATTCGCATTTTACGATCCGTACCGCCGACTGGATCACGGATGACGATTCTCTCGCCGACGATCTCGAAAAGACAGGCTATTGATCTTTGTCGATCTCCGCTGTCGCAATCACTGCACGGACATCAGGCTCTGCCTCCTCTGTCACATTCATAAAACATAACAGAAAAACCGTCTGCCGTACCTGTATCAGGTGCAGGACGGTTTTTTCTTTGCCGTTCCACTGCGCCGTCAGCATCGGGGAATACCGCAGGAAGCCGTGCTGCATTTCCGGGAGACTGTGCGGCAGGCCGAGCTTCCGGAAGGCAAGCTGCAGATCCAGCGCGGAAACTGTCCCAATGCGCCGCCGGAACGGTACCTGCATCAGCATCAGCTCCAGCCCGGACACCGCGCCGTGCAGCTGTACATGATCCTTCTGCCGGCGGTTTACGGTGAAATCAGCCGGCAGTGAAAGCGTCAGCCTGCCGCCGAAACAGCGTGCCCGCCGCGGCAGAATTACAACCTGCCCGCGAGTACGAAAACGGGGGTGTCTGCGGCGCAGCCATTCCCGTACACGCAGAAAGATGCCCTTCTGCTGCGGTTTCTGTGCTGCCATTGCAAACACCCCCTTTCGGTATACACGGAAGCGATCATCCGACGATCGCTGTCACGATGAAGCCGTCGGTATTGTTGCCGGAGATCTCATAGGAGCCGCCCTTCGGTACCGGTACGGAAAGATTATCCCGCACGCCAACCGGCACATAATAAATATGATAGGTCAGCTCAGATGTGCTGTATTCGAGGATTGTGCCGCTGAAGAAATCATGCTCCTTCTTCAGCATATCGAGATACTCCTCCAGGCAAAGACCCTTTTCCGCCATATACGCTGCGTGCGGAACACCGACATAACGGATCGCCGTATAGCCGCCGCGCTCGCCCGTCAGATCGCTCTTATCCGGCGGATAGCGGAGAATAAAGCCATAGCTCGCCATGTGGTCAAAGAGCCACGAATACGGTGCAACATTCTGCACAAACTCATAGGTGCCGTCATCATGCTTCAAGTGGAGCTGCACATCCAGACCTGTCGAGGATTCCGGATTGCTCTTCTCCTGATTGGTCTCAAGATAGCCGTAATTGAACATGATTTCCTTGTTCGCGGTCGCACTGTAATAGGCCTTCATCAGCCGGTTAAATTTCGCGAGCGCGCTCTTATTCAGCGAGGTATGGCCGGGATATGAGATTTCATAGGTGTCCTGGCGGTCATCTGCATAATAGACCTGCTCCAGATCCAGCTCAGTTGAACTAAGATGACTGGGATTCGCAGCGTTGACCAGCACCAGCGTGCCGCTGTTGATCGCATTTGCCTGCACCGGGATCTCCTGATAGCCGGCGGGCAGTACATAGGCCGGCTCCTCGCTGCTTTCTTCAGCAGCAGTCGTTGTCGTCGCCAGATCGTGACTCGGCTCTGCATCGGTAATCATGACCGGAACATTCGCCATCGTCTGCGAAGCGGGATCCTTGGTTTCAGACGGCTGTGACTCCGCAGCCGACGCCGTCGTCTGCTCGGCAGTCGCCTCTGTGTTTTCCTTCGAGTTCTCCGCTGACCCCGTCCTATTCGCGGTGCAGCGCGACACACAGGAGCCGAGCAGGAATATCATAAGCACCAGAACGATCGCAGCGACAGAAATTCTGTCCCAGCGAATTCTTCGTTTGCTTGCCATCAGGGAACCTCCCCTTTCAGAATCGGAACAATCGGAAAAAAGCACAGTCTCACATCAGAACGGGATGTGAGACTGTGCCGCAGAATTCAGACCGGATCAGACACCGGGTGCTTCAGCGGGTGCGCCCTCCAGCGCTCTGATCGCAGCCGCAAGCTCGTCATTGACAGATGAAGTATCGGCTGCCGCTGTGGGTGCCATACCCATTTCCGCCATCAGACGCTCCAGCTCGGAATCGACCTTTGCGTTACGCTCCAGCTCTTCGAACGTCGCAACCTCCTCCGGCTTGCCTGCGCCGAGGATCTCGCTGAACGCAGCTGCTTCGGCTTCCTTGCGCTCGATCCGCTCTTCCATTTTGGTGAGCTTGTCGAAAGAGCTCTTGGTGTCGATGCCGCCGAGTGTCTGTGCCAGCTCTCTGGTCGTATCGGCCATCTGGGAACGGGCGATCAGCATTGCCTCGCGGGACTTTGCTTCCTGCATTTTGGATTTCAGCACTTCAACCTGAGAACGGATTGCTTCCGTCTGGTTGGAAATTGTCTCGTACATTTCGCGATAATTCGCGACATCCTCGTCTGCCTTAACCTTGCTTGCGAGAGCCTTCTTTGCAAGCTCAGCATCGCCGGCCTTCAGAGCTGCTTTCGCACGGCTTTCCCAGCTCGCGGAAACGGCGCAGGCATTGCGGTACTGCTTTTCGACCATACGCTCGCTGGCAACTGCCTTGCCGAGTGCCTGTGTCGATTTTGTCAGCTCCTTCTGCATATCAACGATGATCTGCTTCACGAGCTTTTCCGGATCCTCGGCCTTGTCGAGCATATCATTAATGTTCGCTCTGAGAATATCACTGAGTCTGGAAAAAATACCCATCTGAAGTCATCCTCCTGTTTCCATATAAATATGAATTTGATAAAGATAATACGATTTTTCGCAGCAGGACAAACCGCTGCTGTTATGCCTATTATACCAAATCTTCACCATATTGTCAAGTGGCACCGCACAAAGTTTTCTGCCGCGGCACCGGAAAACTGACCGTCTTCTCATTTTTTTGCGTATTTCAGCAGACACACCGTCTCGATGCCGGTGGTGTGCGGAAACATATCCACCGGCTGAATGTGCTGCACACGGTAACCTGCCTTCACAAGCTGCATCAGGTCACGCCGCAGCGATTCGATCCCACAGGAAACATAGACGATCCGCGCTGGCTTCAATGCAGCGGCAGCACGCAGAAATTTCGCATCCGCACCTGTCCGCGGCGGATCCATCAGCAGCACATCGCAGCGGCCGCCTTCCTTTGCCGCCTGCTGCATGAACTCTCCTGCATCGCCGTTCCGGAAACGGATATTGTCAAGGTGATTGCGTTTTGCATTTTCGGCGGCATCGCGGCAGGCGGAGCGGTTCAGCTCAACACCGATGACCTCCGCGCCCTGCTTCGCACAGATCATACCAAGTGTACCGGTGCCGCAGTAAGCGTCGATGACAGTCTCGCCTTTTCTGAGTGCCGCTGCTTCAACCGCGCAGCGGTAAAGCCGCTCTGTCTGCGCCGGATTGACCTGATAGAACGATGCAGGAGAGATGCGGAATCGGCACCCGCAGAGCTCGTCCTCGATATAGCCCTTGCCATACAGTGTGACCGAGCGCGGACCGAGCATCAGCGGCAGGCCGTCCGGACAGATATTCTGCACGATCGTTGTCAGCTCCGGATGTGCCTTGGTCAGCCCGTCGATCAGATGCTTTTTTGCCGGTAGGATCGGCGATGCCGTAACCATCACCAGCATGATCTGTCCGGTCGAACGCGAAGTACGGATCAGCGTATGCCGCAGCAGTCCCGTTCCGGTGCGAAGATCATAAGGTGCGATGCGCAGGCTCTGCATCAGCGTTTTCAGCGTCCGCAGGATTGGCGCAGCGCGTTCGTCCTCCAGCATACAGTCATTGACTGTCACCATTTTCTGTCCGGAGGACTGATAAACACCGGAAACGATTCTCTTCCGCGAATCCCGCGCAAAGACATTCTGCACCTTGCCGCGGTAGCCGCAGGGCTGCTCTGCGGGAATAATCGGCAAAACCTTTCCGAATGTGCCAAGCATCCGTTCGGCCTTTTCCTGCTTCCGGCGGATCTGGTCTGCATAGGGTTCGTCAAGCTGACAGCCGCCGCAGCGCTTGAAACAGCGGCAGCGCCTTGCGCCCGTTTCCGGATCAATATATGTCTGATTCATTGCAGTCTCCTTTCACATCACAAGCACAGCGAAGCGCACCCGCCGCGGGGACGGATGCGCCTGCTTTCGTATTACATCTGAGCATTGAACAGGCTCTTCAGGCTATAGATCACATCGTCATTATCCGCATTGATGCTCGCGGCTTCGTTGATCGCCGAAAGCTCCTGAAGCGCACTGAGATTCGCGTTATAGCCAATCGTATAGCACGGAACTTCCATGCCGGTCACGATGGCACGAATATCCTTGAGCGTATTGCCGACATTCGTTTCGCCGTCACTGAGGACAAAGAGCAGCGGCTTGACCTTCTGTCCGGTCTCCGCCTCAACCTTCTCCTGCGCATTGCGGAGCAGATCCAGTCCGACCAGAACTGCATCATAGGTTGCGGTATTGCCGCCCGGTGAAAGATCCTCGACGGCACCGGTAAAGTAGCTGCGCTGATTGAGGTCGAATTTCGCGACCGGAAGATTCACCGTCACACCGGTGCTGTAGCTGACCAGACCGACATAGTTCGTTTCATTGATATACTGCGATGCATTGATCAGCGAGGACTGCAGATTCTGGAGCGGTGCGCCGCCCATGCTGCCGGAGACATCCGCGATGAATACGGCCATGACCGGGCTGCCGGAGTCTTTCTCAGTCTTCCAGAGCTTCTGTGCGCTTTCAAGTGTCTTGCCGGACAGATCCCACTGTGCGGGTTTATAATCATCCAATGCATTGAAGCCGTATTTCTTCGCGGAATTCTGCGATTTCTCATTCATGCAGTATTCGGTAAAGACATTGAGCGTCTCGTTCTGCTCGGCACTCAGGTCACCAATCGCATACATCGGGCTGTCATGCCGCACACCAAACGGGATGAACTCATAATCGCGCAGCTCAGTGGCATTGTAATAACCCTGGTATTCCATGAGGAACGCATCGAGAACGCCGTTCTTTGCGGCCTCACGCATTTGCAGCGTGCTATATGCTACGAACGGAACATTCTGCTGGAACGAGCGGAATTTCTCTGTTGCATTCTGGCCGAGAATATCTGCAGAATCAAATTCCTCCAATGCGCTGACAAGGAAATTCAGACCGGTCGAGGATGCATAGGGATTCGTATAGCCCATTGTAATCTCGCTCTTGACGGTCGCATTGACGATCGTGCTGATATCGACCGTGCCGTAGGAATCGCTGAGCTTCTGATAGGTATCCTTGCTGATGAGAATGCCGGCGGTATTGCCCGCGATGCGGTCAGCGATCTTTTCAATCTTCACATTCTCCGCTGCAATCATTTCACCCCAGAGTTCATTGGACGGCGTGAAGCCCTCCGGCACATATTTACCGGAAATGATATAGTCGATCGCCGCACCGGAAGCGATTGGACGGATCGAAACCGTTGCCCACTGGCCATCAATCATGTAATGCGAGCTGTTGAAATCTTCAGCGACATCAATCAGCCAGCCGTCCGTGCCGCCGGTCGCTTTCTCAGTCGAGGAAATGATTTCAATATTGATATCGCCCTTGCCTGTGACAGTCTGCGGATATTTTTCGATATCCGGCAGCTCCTCCGCGAGATTGTTGCCGGCGATCTCGACAGTTGCCTTGCGCGGCTGTGTCTCACTGACGGAAATCTTCTTGAGTTTTTTGTCGAGCTGTGCAATCGCGGTCTCACGGGAGACCTCCTGATCGGTCTTGCCGAGATTGCGGCTGATGAGGATGCCGCCGCCGATGCCGCCGACCATCAGAACGGCCAGCACCGCGAGAAATGCTGTGTTTTTGGATTTCGTTGTTGCCATTTGCAATGCTCCTTTCGCGATTGGATATCAAGTTCTGCGTTGGGGGATGATTGCTGTATATCAGACAGCCGAGGCTGACTTTGTCATGGTAACGGTGCCGTTTTCGGTCGTCCACTGTGCTGTGCGTCCGTCTGATGAAACAATGACCGACTGCTCAAAGGGCTGCGGGGTTCCGTCTCCGAATTCCACGATCAGTCTGATGCTGCCGTCCGACTGCACCTCGCCGAAATAGGGATACATCATGCCTTCTCCGTTGACGGTAATGTTCAGAAGGACGCTCTGCTCGACCGTTGAGATATCCCAGCCGTACTCCGCTCCGTTCGCGCTGCCAGACCATAGGCCGGCAAGATTCGCCGATTGCGGATAGGCGCGCTCCTGAAAGCTGTCTGTTTTCCGCAGGGCGACCTGCATTCCGGATTCGGAGACGCCGGTCAGCCAGCCCTCGCGGGAGCAGTCCCAGGCACCCTCATTGAAGCTGAGCGGAAACATAAACGGCATCTGATCTGCGCCGAACGTCAGCTGCACAAAGTCCGGTACCGGATGTGTCCACCCTATGTTCACGACTCTGCCGTCCATCCTGTCATAATAGAGCGCTGTGCCGTTTGCGAGCAGCTCCATCTGCCAGAGCCGCGCATAATCCTCGTCGCCGTACTGCCCTCCGCAGACCGTCTGGTCATCGACGGAATAGACCTCCCATTTGCCGCACAATACGGCATCCGGATCATCCGCCGCAGGCTGCGGTGCATCATCGGCAGGCACTGCCTCGGCAGAAGGCTGATCTGCCGGAGCAGACGGCTCTGTCGGTTCCGGCTCGGCATTTTCCTGCGCTTCGCTGCTCTGTGCAGAAGTCTCCGGCGGAACATGATCGGGGATCACCGGAAAGCTGCTTTCATCGCAGCCGCTGCAGACTGCCGCAAGCGCAGCGGCTGCAAACACTGTGCATAATCTGACTTTCAGTTTCATTCGTATCTCCTTACTGCATCCGCATCTGCTGCCGATGCACATCAGCTGTTTCCTCACCTGTGCGGATCTGATGCAGCGTATCTGCGATCACATCCAGACAGGGCTGCTGCTGCGGAAGCGCATCACTCATCTGCGTAATCTCGATGATGAGATTCTCAAAATCGCGCAGCACCTTTTCATTCCCGGAAAGACGCGCCTCCAGATAATTCGCATGAACTCGGCACAAGGCGCGATCATTCTGATCGCAGTATCTCAGGCGATAGAGAATCTGCTTGCAGTTTTCGAGAATATACTTTTCCGCATCGGCTGCATTCCGGAAAAACGGATGATCTGCCGGCAGCAGCGCGCGAAGTGCGTCCATCTTGCTTTCCAGCCGTCTGATCTGCTCCGCTGCTTCTATGCCGAAGCGTCCGAGCGGCATCGCATCCAGATTCAGCATCCGGAACTGCGTATAATAATCATAGTGCGTGGCCAGCTTTTCGCCGCAGGCGACATAGCTGACGGTCTGTTTACCGGAATACTTGGCGTTTTCCTTGTCAATACGCGACGCGTTGATGAGGACGGCAATAAAGCCGATCATTGCCAGCGGGAAAAAGCCGATAACCAGTGCAGCGACAATCAGTGCGATCCAAATGATCATTCTGGGTACATAATTGCCGGCTTTGGAAGGCTTATTCGGCAGACTACCCGAAATCGGTTCAGGGGCACGGTATCCGACCGTGCGGTCATTCATACGAAAGCTGCGCAGGCAGTTCGGGCAAACGGCGTTCCAGCCGCTGCTTCTCCGCAGCAGAATGCCGCAGGCAGGGCAAACATTCTTCAGCATGACAACCCCTCCTTTCAACGGGCAGCGCCATGCAAGGCTATTGCATCATCATCTGTGTCGGCGGTTCGTTTCGATCCTTCTCATTCTCCATGCCATCCGGCAAATTCGTGCGCACACTGCGGAGCGCATTCGTCAGCTCATTCAGGCAGGGCGTTGCCGCATTCGCATCGTCGCCGATCTGGGATACCTCAAGGATGAGGTTTTCAAAATCGGAGAGCACATGGGCATTCTGTCCGAGCACCTCCTGCAAATATGCGGTGTGCATACTGAGCTTATGCGGCTCTCCTTTGTCATAGATCATAACACGGTTCAGAATGCGTTTGCAGTTTGCAAAAATATAAGTATCCACATCATTGGCGGTCGAGAGGAACGGGCTCTCTTTCGAGTCATCCAGTACAGCCCGCAGCGCCTTCTGCTTTCGCTTGAGCGATTCAAGCTGCCTGAGTGCCAGATTGATTTGTGCTGTAAAAGGCGTATCTTCGTTCAGCCAAGCTTCAAAGGCGCGGATATAGTCATCGGCATCCTTCAGCCGTTTTGCATCACTGGCGACTGAAGCACTGCTGCTGTACAGAATCAGCCGGTCTATGCCGAGCGACAGTGCAATGACTCCGACAAGCACCAGATATTTCGCAAAGGTAAAATCCGTTTTCGCAAGGATATTATAAAGCGCGACAGCGAGTACGACCTCACCAGCCGCGAGCGCGACCATCAGGATCTTCGTACCGTTTTTCACGGTTGCAGCCCCCCTTCGTTTCGTTTTGCATGCTTTTATCATATCATAACCGGCATTTTCTGTCAAGGCTGAAAAATCGTCAGAAAAACCGGATTTCGATCAAAAATAAAAAGGAGGACGAATCTCCTCCGTCCTCCTTTTCCAATCTGAGCTGCGCTCAGACCGTTCGTTTTCTGCGATATTTGCAGATTACTCAGCCGTATTCTCCCCAGCCGGAGCTTCATCGGAATATACGACTTCATCTGCCTCATCTGCGATCTCTGCATCAGCATCCTCGGATGCGTCACGCATAGAAAGGCTGATGCGCTTCTTCTCGGTATCAATCGCGGTGATCTTGACCGTCACGGTATCGCCGACACTAACGACATCCTTGACATTGGTCACGCGCTCGTTGGAGAGCTGCGAGATGTGGATCAGACCATCGATGCCGTCCGTGATACGAGCAAACGCGCCGAAGGCTGTGACCGAGACAACTGTTGCATCGACAACATCACCGACTGCAAACTCGTTGGTGAACTTCACCCACGGATTGTCCTCGGGGCGTCTGTGGCCGAGAGAAATTCTGCCGGTCTCCGGATTGAGTGCCTTGATGTAGACCTCAAGCGTATCGCCGACCTCGACGACATCGCTCGGCTGATGGATGCGCGACCACGACAGCTCGGAAACATGAACCATGCCGTCGATGCCGCCCAGATCCACGAATGCGCCGTAGCTGGTCAGAGACTTGACCTCGCCGGTGTAGACATCGCCGACCTTCGCGGTATCCCAGAATTTTGCCTTGGCTGCATCGCGCTCGGCCTTCTGTACCTGACGGATAGAGCCGACTGCTCTGCGGCGCTGTTCGTTGACATCAATGATGACAAACTTGACAGCCTGCTTGAGCAGGACATTGAGATCTGCGCCTCTGCCCAGACCGGACTGAGATGCAGGAATAAAGACATGAACGCCGTTGCTGTCAGCGACCAGACCGCCCTTGACAACGCTGAGGACGGTACCCTCAAGCACCTCGCCCGATTCATGGGCTTTGAGGATATTCTCGAAGCTGATCATTTCATCAACTCTGCGCTTCGAGAGCTGAACAGTACCTTCTGCGTCATTCACCTGAATGACAACGAGCTCAAGCTCATCGCCGACTTTTACAAGATCAGAGGGCTTCTTCGAGGTATCACTGGTCAGTTCGGAGAGGGTAATATAGCCGGTCTGCTTGGCACCTACATCGACCATGACTTCGTTGTTTCCGCTGATGGAAGCGACGATGCCGACAACCCGGTCACCCTTTCTGATTTTTTTCGTGAAGGTCTTATCCAGTTCCTCCTCGAATGCGGCAGCGAAGTCCTCGCTTTCCGGGATAGTGGTATCGGTGTCAAAAATTCCAGACATATTGGTTTGAACCTCCTTAATAATGTGGGCTGGTGTACTGGCGCCTGCCGTGATTCCGATCCGGAGAATAAAATCCGCGCCGGCATTCTCCGCGGTCTTGGCCGCAGTCTGCCGGATTTCATCTGCATACGCCTCCAGCTCTGCCGCTGATTCTATGAGCCATACGGGGCAATTCCTCTTACAGACATCATAGAGTTTGACGGTGTTGGAGCTGTGTCTCCCGCCGACGACAAGCATCAGATCGGATTCCCGTGAGAGTGCCTCCGCATCCGATTGCCGTGCGGCAGTCGCGCTGCAAATGGTTTCAAATATCTTCAGATCAGGGTGATCAGACGGTAGAAGTGCAATACACTCCCCCCATAATAATTTATTATATGTTGTTTGGGCGACAATTGCAAGCTTTTTCGGCAATGTTCCACTAATTAAACACAATAATTCTTTTTCGTCGCGAAAAACTGTACAATTTTCCTCGCAATGTCCTACAATTCCCTGCACTTCAGGGTGCTGCGGGTCGCCCGCGATAAAAATATGTCTTCCCTCAGCAGTCTGCTCGGCAACAATCTTGTGAATCCGGGCAACAAACGGGCAGGTCGCGTCGATGACGGGATTGCCCTGCTGTTCAAGCTGCTCATAAATCGTGAACGGTACTCCGTGTGCACGGATGATGAGTGTCTCGCCCGTTGTCAGCTCATCCGGCGTACTGACGATCCTTGCGCCCTTTTCCCGGAGATCCCCGACAACCGCATCATTGTGTACGATCGGACCGAGCGTCGCGGTCTGTCTGCCCTCAGCGAGGGCTTCATAGACGAGCTTGACGGCGCGGTCTACGCCAAAGCAGAATCCTGCCGATTTCGCGGTTTTGATAATCGTGCGCAAGCCGCTCCTCCTCTCAGGTGATGTGCTCATAGAGCGGCAGATTCGCTGCATCGAGCGTGACGCGCTGCACGCTCTCCGGCGGCAGACAGGTCATCTTGTAGAGCGTCAGCGTATCTCCGACCGCATCCAGCGGCTCGAAGGTTGTGCTGCCCGCGACCACGCAGATATAGGTCTTTCCGGCAGCATCCTCCGCCCATGTTGCAAGGCACTGTCCGGCTGGATTTGTAAAGCCGGTCTTGCCGCCGCGGACATGGAGCGGATTCGGAATTGTTTCCAGTTCATCGCCGACCATGCGGGAAAGCGTTGTCGAGACAAGGTGAAGGCCGTTGGGATGCTCCTCTGTAACAGATGTCGTATATTCGAGTGTGGACATCGCCTCGCGGCATAACGGATCACTGATCGCATACTGCAAAATCCGAGCCATATCGGTCACACTGGAAACATGGGTGTCCTCATGCAGACCGGTGACATTGCGGAACACGGAATGCTCCAGTCCCATTTCTGCGGCAAGCTGGTTCATACATTCCACGAAAGCAGCCTCACTGCCTGCCGCATATTTCGCAAGCATGACCGCTGCATCCGCGCCGGAGGGCAGCATCATCGCATAGACCAGATCCTTGATCGTGCAGACCTCGCCCGGCTTGAATCCGGCAACATACGCCATTTTCGCTTCCTGCTCCGCGATCACGCCTGCATCCATGATGATCGTGCCGTCAAGTGCTTCATCAGTCAGCAGCTCACGCAGTGTGATAAGCGTCATCATCTTGGTCATCGAAGCGGGATAGATTTCCTGATCGGAGCCGTGCTCAAGCAGCACCTTGCTGCCGTTGCCGTCGCATTCTGCCAGCAGGAAATTCCGTGCCAGCACCTTTGCCGGATCATCGACCGTAACCGTCTCGGTCGAAAGCTCCGGCGCCTCCGGATATTTCGCGGTCGTTGTTGTCGTGACGGTCGTCGTCTCGGCCTGCGTCTGCAGAAGCGCCGAGCTGTATTCCGGTTCCGAATCAGCAGGATTGTTCCGACTGCTCTCGATCAGCTTTTTGCCGCCGAAATAGAGTGCTGCAAACGCCGCAACAATCACGGCCGGCCAGATAATCAGACCATAGCGCGTCTGCTTCTTCTGCGGTTGTTTAGACTGCTTTGCCATATCTTTCTCCTGTTTCCGGTATATTTATTGGTCCTGCTCCGCAGCTGTTGTACCTGTCTTTGCTGCATCGGACTCTGCTGTCTCTGTCACTGCCTGTGCGATTTCCTCCGCACGAATCACCGGCACTTCCGGGATCTCCTGCTTCGCGCCGCAGAACTTGCAAAATCTCGTTTTTGCTTCGATCTCCGCGCCGCAGCTGATGCAGGGCTTCATATCCGGCCCCTGCTTTGCGCCGCAGTATTTGCAGAATTTCATACCCGCATCCAGTTCCTTGCCGCAGTTCACGCAGCTGGTCTTCGGGACATCAGCAGCCGGCACTGCGGTCTTTTTCGCGCCTGCAGCAGCGCGGACAGGCTTCGGATTATCCCGTCTGTACCGCAGAAATGCCGCCAGCTCGATCAGGAAGAACGCAAATGCAGCGCCTGTGACTGCGATATACCAAAGCGGGATGCGGATGATCTTCGTCACATCGGAAAGCCCGACGACAGAATCATCGCGCACCATGGCACCGATGCCGCCGACCGCAGTCAGAACGAGCAGAACCAGCGACGGAATCATTTTCACGAGCCCGAGTCCCTTGACCGCACCCTCTGCATCTTTTCCAGCCTTGCGGCGCACGGTAATCCAGCGCCAGAGCAGTGCCAGCAGCAGAATGCTCTCGACTATATAGCCCCAGATGCTGACGCCGAGGTGCAGGAACGCCCTTCCCGCCTTCGAACTGCCGAAAAATCTGCTCAATCCGTTCACGAATCCGAGAATCGGCTTGATCTCCGATTCGATCATCTGCTTATCGTTATCGCTGATAATCAGCATACAGCTCTCGCGAAGATGCTCAGCGGCATTGTCGAGCAGACCGGTGATCTCCTCGCTCTCAATCTGCACCGGCACATCCGTTTTTCCGCGCAGAAGATCAAACTGCTGTTCCAGCTTGTCAGCGAAAAATCCCGGCAGCTTCATGCTGTCAACTGCTTGTGCGACATCCTCCGGCAGAACATTTTCATCCTCGACAAAATTTGTACGGATGTACTCTGAGAGTGTCTTGCTGCTCAAAGGCACATCAGCATCGGAAAGCCGCGCCGCACGGAGGCTGTCCGTCAGCGCCGTCGATTTCGTATAATGCCGGAGCAGAAATGTCATGCTCATACACCCGAACAGGATCAGCGCACCCAGCACGCATAAAACTGTATGCAGGATCAGATATCCTTTTTTGTTTGTTTGATTCTCTCTCATTTTGGTAACCCCTCTGCTGGCAGTATCCGCAGCGTTCTGCCGGTCTGCCGATTATTTTATATTATAGCACAGTCCGGCGTGCATTGTCAATGCTCCCGCCGCAGAAATCCGCCTGCGCACATGACAGAAATTTGTATGTGCTGTCTGTAAAAAAAGCCGCAGCATCCCTTTGACGGATGCTGCGGTCTGTTCAGCTCGATTCAATAGCCATTGAGATGCTTTTCACGGATGAGCTTGGGATAGTCGCGGTAGCAGTAATCCACATCAACATCGCCGTTGATGCCGTCGCATTTGCCAAGACCATACTGCCAGATGCCGTACTGACCGACAAAGGTCGGACGAGAAACATTGTAGTGTGCGCACCAGACATCGTACCGCTCCCACACCCAGCGCGGGATGCAGTTGTTCAGATAGAAAGAGGAACAGTAGAGTACAGTATAATAGCCCTTCTTCTCCAATTCAGAGCAGAACGCATCAATGATCGCAGCAAGCTCCTCGCCGGGCTTGGCCAACACAGACGGTTCCTCGATATCAAATGCAATCGGGTACTCGAACTTACGCCCGCCAAGCACCTGTGCACAGCTGTTTGCTTCGATACGGGCAGCCTCCGGCGTATCCGCATAGGAATACCAATATGCGCCCACCGGCAGACCGTTGGCTCTGCATCCGCTGTAATAGGAGCTGAAGCGGACATCCTCCTGTGTCGCAAAGCGGCCGAATCCGGCGCGCAGAATCACATACTTTGCAAAGCCCTGCTCTCTGACAGCAGCAAAATTCACATCACCCTGCCAGGCAGAGATATCAATGCCGTCGAGATAGCTGCCCTGTGTAAAATGCGTCGTCACGATCGGCGGTTCTGTGGTCTCGGCAGTCACAGTGGTCGTCACTGTTGTGATTTCCGCCGTCGTCTGCGGCTCAGCCTCGGTAACTGCTTCGGTCGTGGTTTCATCGGCAGGCTCAGTCTCCGTCGGCGCAGTCGTAGTAATCTCCGGCTCTTCCGGTTCGATATCCGTTTTTTCGGTAACGGTCAGCGTACCGCGTTCGATCATCAGCGGAAGCTGCACAGAGCCGTCATACATTATGGCATCCTCGACTGCAATCTGATACTCCGTTCCGGGGACGGCATCCTCCGGCACACGGAATGCCAGTTCAAACAGCAGCCCGTCGCCCTCGATCTTTTTATTCGCGGAAGAGACGCAGCCGATTTGATGATACTTCGGAATATTGATCGTTGTCAGGCTGAGCTTCGGAAAATCAGAATTGGCCATCGCAATGAAATCCTCTTCATCCGTCAGCGTTTCGAGCGAAAGCGCCTCGTCATAAGAAAATGTCATCTGAACATTGGAAAAGCCCGGGTTATTGGCGGCTGCGACGCCGATCACGGCGAGCCCGCCAGGATACGATGCACCGTTCACGAATTGCAGATCCAACGGTGCATTTTCCGTCAGCACGGCACGCTTCGACAACACGAAATCAAACACATTGATGACACCGTCACCATTGCAGTCGGAAAGCTCAGACTCGGCAGCAACAGCAGCAACAGGTGCAGCAAACATCACCGCGCTGAGCGCACAGGCAATGCTGGCGGTCAGAAAATGTCTCAGTCCGAAACGCATAAACGTCCTCCCTCAAAAGTTCACATAGATCTTTACGGCAGCACTGCATAAAGCCCGCCGCCTTTGGTTTCTTGGCTGAAAAGCCAAATAGTTTCCACGCAACTATTCTTTATCTCATATATATTACCATATTTTGAGCAGAATTGCAACCAATGAGCAGCAGAAGCCGGCTTTTTCTACTGCGCATACATAGATTTGATATATCGCACATAGTTTTTATGCAAATTAACGATTTTTGTTTTTTTTCAGTTTTCGCTTGACTTTTCCGCTGCAATGTTGTATAATGATAAGGCGGTAACGAAAGCAACCGCAGGAATATGCTGTTTTAGCTCAGTTGGTAGAGCACATCCTTGGTAAGGATGAGGTCGCTGGTTCAAATCCAGTAAACAGCTTGAAAGTCCTCCGATTTTTCGGGGGACTTTTCATTTATATGCATATCTTCTGCATAAACGCCCGTTTCAGCAATGAACAGAACAAAGGGGAGAGACAATGTCTCTCCCCTTTCTTTTATCCGATATCAAAATCCGCGTGATAGGTCTTGCCGTGCCCGTCGCCGTCCGCCAGCATTTCGATCTCCACTCGGTAATGTCCATCCAGCAGATCGCCGTAGGTATCGCCCCATTTGAAAGTCAGCTTCAGCGTTTCGCCGGGCGCAACATAGTTGTTCGCTTTGAGCTGTGCCTCCGAATCAAATTTCCGCAAAAGCAGGGTATGCGGCTCTGTCCCCTCATCATAGAGACGGTACACAAAAACATAGCTCCGTCCGACATCCGTCTGATTGTCGATTGTCAGCGTCACGCCGGTATTCTTCACATCCTCCGGTGCAATATACAGCACAGGCACATAGCCCTCCGCCGTCACCTTAATCTCCGTCTGACAGACCAGCGGTTCTTCGTCCTCCGGATCCTCCAGAACGACTTCCAGCAGATATATTCCACTCGGCAGATCACCGTAGCGATCCGCCCATTTGATATTCAGTTCAGCAGTTTCCTCCGGCTGAATGCCGTAGGCCTTGCCTGTTTCTTCCTCGTATCCATCGCAGAGCGGGAATTCGCGGCCGCTTTCCGCCTCCAGGATCCGGTAGGATCGGGTATACTCCCGCTTTTCATCGCTGTTGTTTTCCAGCTCTGCGGTGCAGCCCCAAGGCCGGACAGAATCCGCATCCACTTTGAAACGCATATTCTTTTCGATGCGATGCTTCGGAAGCGGTGCTGTTGTTGTCACGGTTGTCGTCACTGTCGTTGTTGCTTTGGTACCCGCCGTCGTCACTGCCGTTGTCGTCACTGCAGTCTCCTCCGGTTCACTCTGCTCCGCGCAGCTGCACAGACCGAGTATCCCCAGTCCCAGCAGTACAGTGCAAAACAGCGCCTTCATACGGATTGCCCCCTTCAGTTTACTGGTATTCGCTGCCCTTGACGAGTGCCTGAACAATCTCCGGATAGTTGAATTTCGCGGTGCCGCGGAACAGCAGGCCAAAGTTTTCACCGCTGCCGGAAAAGGCATTGTTGTCCCACCAGACGCAGGACATACCGCGTGCCCGCGCCGCTGCTGTATAATATGCAGAAAATGCGACGCGCTCCTCCAGATTTTCCTTGTTCATCGCGCCGAATTCGCCGATCAGCACAGGCACACCCTTGAGGATGAATTTGCCGTAAAGCTGATCCATGAAGTTCGTGATCTCTCCGGTATTGCTTGGATTATCAATTGACCAATCGCCCGTGCCGGTTTTATTGAGCGCGAAGTCATACGGTCTGTATGCGTGAACGGAAAGGATCATATGCCCTGCCGGATCGTTCGGCATTGCGAAGCCCTCATTGACCGCGCCATCCGGTGATGCCGCATAGCCCGGAACCATGAGCCAGCGTGTCTCATTTCCGCCGCCCGTGCCGCGCACCGTATCAACAAAGATCTGGTTCAGCGTATTGATGCAGTCGACGGCATCCTTGCACTGTTCGTTCTTTGAGTCGATCCACCACTCATATTTTGTGCCGACGAGACGCGGCTCATTCAGTGATTCGATCAGCAGATGATCATCATAATCCTTGAATGTCTCAGCGATCTGTGTCCAGACTGACGTCAGATACTTCTTCGAACTTTCCATATGCTCGGTATCCGGATAGTAATAATCTTCCTCATTGTCATGATGCGTATTGAGGATGACATAGAACCCCATGTCCTTAGCCCAGTCCACGACCTCCTTGACGCGTGTCATCCATTTTTCGGAGATCTTGAAATTCTCGTCCACATGATTATGCCACGAGACCGGAATACGGATCGTCTGGAAGCCTGCGCCCTTGATCGCGGCAAGCATTTCAATCGTCGTGGTCTTGCCGCACCACGCCTGCTCATAATCCAGCTCATTCTCCGCGCTGATGTTATTGACATTCGTTGCGTCGAAGGTGTTGCCGAGATTCCAACCGAGCTTCATGTTTTTGACAAATGTCATGCCCTCATTCTCCGGCACCTGATATTTATCGATCTTGACATCCGGCACAAGATCACTCGCCTCTCCGAGTATATTCTCCGGAATCGAATACTCCGGAATGCTGGTTTCAGGCAGCTTTGACTTGCCGCAGCCCACACAAAGTACCATCATTGCTGCGGCTGCAAACGCTGCCGCTCGTTTCATAATATTCATTCTTTTGCCTGCCTCTCAAATCAATAATACCGGTATATATACTCCGCGCAATTTCAAAATGTACGCTTGACATTTTGTATTCCGCCGTTTGCGGTGGTCCGCTGATACTGTCTCTGCGATGTGTATCTCAGCGGTTTGATGCCGCCGTGACCTTAACCGTGTCACGCGCGCTGCCATCTGAAGTGTAGCGCACCGTCACGGTACTGATCGTTACCGAGACCGCGAAGGCATTCTCCGCAGGCGGATCCTCCTTGCCGAGCATCTTATAAACCTCGCTTGAATTCTCGATCACAAATTTCGCCTTGCGATCCTCGCCGCGGTTATCTTCCATGAAACGCGGGAATGCATCTACATCATCCGAATGGAAATCCATTTTACCCGGTGCATCCTTGTCGCCTGACGGCAGTACCTCGACCGTGCCGTTGACGGAAAAGCCCGCGCTGTCTGTACAGACGAAAGTTGCCGTAAAATCCTCCGGCGTACCCGACCACGATTCCAGCTTCCAGTTTTTATATTCCGAGCCGGCTGTCATCTCCTCGCCGCGGATGCCATCGCTTTCCGCCGCGAATACGCCGAGCCCCTCGCCGCCTTCAGTAATATGCGTCAGCTTCACGCTGCTGTCGGACTGCACACTGCTCTCATCAGACTGACTTGCTTCCGCAGTCGTCTCCGCCGCGGCTTCGGTCGTTTCCGCTTCAGTAACAGTTGTCGCTTCGGTTGTAACCTCTGTTTCTTCCGCAGCAGATTCCGGCGCAGTCGTTTCCACAGACGATTCCGCCGCAGAGGACATCTCCTTGATATCAGCAGTGCCGCCGGAACGCGTGCTCGTACATGCTGTCAGCGCACCAAGCATCAGTGCAGCGCAGAGCAATGCACGCCGTTTTGTATGGTTCATGTGATTCGCCCCCTTTTGATCAGGCAGCCTTTTGGGCCGCCGCTCTATCATCATATCATATTTTAGTCTGAATTGCAAGAGGTTTGCCGAAAAAGCCCGAAACGCACCGCCGCATTCATGATGCAGCGGTGCGCGAAATGCAGAAATCAGTCATAGCGCTCGTCGATGACACGCGCGGTCTTCTTCATACTTCGCGGCAGAACGCCGATTTCTACGACCTTGACAATCGGGGTGAAACCGATGCGGCTCTTGACCTGCTCCGCAATACGCCTGCTGAGGACATTGAAATCCACGCTGCCGTTCGTCTCGACATAAATACGCATGGTATCCTTGCCGTCGAGATGCGAAATGCGAATCTGATACTCGCTGGAGATCTCCGGGAAATTCGCGAGCACCTCCTCAATCTGCCTTGGGAATACATTGACGCCCTTAATTTTCATCATATCATCGGTGCGTCCCTGAATAACATCAATACGCGGATAATGCCGTCCGCACGGACATTTGCCGGGGATGATGCGTGAAAGATCATGTGTCCGGTATCGGATCAGCGGTGCGCCCTCCTTCACGAGCGTCGTGATGACGATCTCACCGAACTCACCGTCCGGAACAGGCTCGCCGGTCTGCGGATCAATGATCTCCAAATAAAGGAAATCATCCCAGATATGCATACCGGTATTGTGCTCGCAGTTGATGCCGATGCCGGGACCATAGATCTCGGTCAGGCCGTAGATATCGTAAAGCTCGATGCCGAGGCCGTCATGAATGCGTGCACGCATCTTATCGCTCCAGCGCTCCGATCCGATGACGCCCTTTTTCAGTTTGATCTTATCGCGAATGCCGCGCTTCTCGATCTCCTCAGTCAGCAGGAGCGCATATGAGGAAGTCGAGCAGAGCACTGTGCTGCCGAGCGACTGCATCATTTCGAGCTGCTTATCGGTATTGCCGGGGCCCATCGGGATCGCCATTGCACCAAGCTTTTCGCAGCCGAGCTGGAAGCCGATGCCCGCCGTCCAGAGACCGTAGCCCGGGGTGATATGGATGCGGTCCTTCTTCGTGATGCCGGCAACCTCATAGCAGCGTGCAAACATCACCGCCCAGTCGTCAACATCCTTCTGCGTATAGGGAATAATGACCGGCGTTCCGGTCGTGCCGGACGAAGAATGAATGCGAACGATCTCCTCCTCCGGCGCGGTCATCAGGCCAAGCGGATAGGCTTCGCGAAGATCGTTCTTTTCAGAAAACGGCAGTTTGCAGAAATCCTCCGGCGAGCTGACCGACGTAATTCCCGCTTCTGCAAGCTTCCTGCCATAGAAGCTGCCGGATTTCAGGAGCATCTGAATCCGGTCATTGACGAGTAAAAGCTGTTCTTTTGAAATTTGCATTTGTATCATTCCTTTTATTTAATGATTCGCTGTGGATCATATCTCACAGCAAAAATGTTATCGGCCGAATAAGTCATGACTGACTATTATTGCTTTTTTTGAGCTGCTCTGCGATCGCTGAAATCTTTTGCAGCCGGTGATTGACGCCCGACCGCGACAGCGGCGGCCGGCACTGCGTTCCCAGCTCTCTGAGGCTTGCCTCCGGATCCGCCAGCCGCAAAGTTGCTATCTCCCGCAGGTTTTCCGGCAGCGCCGAAAATCCCACGGTCTCCTGTATCAGCCGGATATCCGCGATCTGCTGCTCCCCCGCGATCACCGATTTGTCGATGTTCGCAAGGTCACAGTTCAGGCGGCGATTCGTCTGACTGCGAATGCTCTTGTATACCTGCTGCTCCGCAAGCGACATTGAAGCATTCTTCGCGCCGAAAAAGGTCAGCGCATCGCAGATCTGCATATTCTGCTTGAGATACAGGATCATGTCGCCCTTGCGCGTTGTCGATTTCAATATGATACCCGGCAGCTCCTTGAAGATCTCCCGCAGTGCATTGCCGAACGCCATATCCGGCATAACCATTTCCAGATGATACGCCCGTTCCGGATCGGTCATGCTCCCGCTCATGACAAATATTCCCGCGGCGGTCTTTGCAGCGGCACCGTCATATGCTTTCAGACCGGCGGCACGGTCTGCCGGATCCAGATGCAGCGCTGCCGCCAGCGCATTTGTCTCCGCTTTGCCGAAGCTGAAGCACCAGACCGCCTGTTTGCCGACACGCCGGCGGAATTCCGTATCATACCGAAGCTTCGGTGCGGCAGTCCGGATCAGCTGCGGCAGCAGTCCGGCAAATGCCTCGCACTCCGTCTGCAGAACGATCTCATCCGCCGTGAATCGCCGGACCGCAAGCAGTGCGCCCGCCAGAAACGCCCGGCAGTCCGCCGCCTTGCGGATGCTCCCGCAGATCTCCGATTTGACCTGATTGGAAAAGGATGCCATACAAGTCTCCCCTTTCCGAGAACTCAAAGATACTGTGCGAGAAATGCTGCCTGCTGTGCGCGGCGCTTCGCAATGCGCCCCTGCACCCAGATTTCATAGGGCATCCAGCGCGGATCACGCTCCGCAGCGGAATCGTCCACACCGTCAGTCGTGTAAGTAAAGATCACGCCGCCGTCATAGATCTCAAATTCGATCTCGCGGAGCTGCTCTCCGGTATAGCCGTCAATGCGGCCATCCGCCGTATAAAGCCGGCCGTCCTCCATGTCTATATTCCCGGGAATATCCGATTTCCGGACATGATACAGATAATAAGTCACACCATCCGCATCGTGCAGCACAAAATCCCGTCCAACCGGATCCGGCGCGGCGAAAAGACCGCCGTCATCGGTGATTTCCGCATCGGCGATTGTCACCAGCTCGAAATCACCGTAGGTTTTCTTCTGCCATTTCGGCTCCTTCATCTCCGGCGCGGGGATTTCGTCAAAATCATCAGCAGTCAAATGCAGCGACGCAATCGCTTCAAAGACCTGCTGTTTCTTCGCTTCGTCATTCTCGCTGAGCCACTGTCCATCGGACAGTGGGGCGCCGTTTTGTCGGAGCGACCAGTCCTTCCGCATCGCGGCACGCGCAGAATGCGTCTCACCGAGCGTCAGACCGCGGCGGTTCAGAAAATCAAAAAACACATCGTACTGCAGCACAACAAACAGACAGTTGACCAGCAGTGAAAGTGTTTCGTCATCAGGTTTCTCTGCAAGGAAGCCGCGCATAGCCCGGTCAATTTCCTTTTGGACAGCGCTGCTGTTCTGTGAATGCAGCGATGATTTCAGCAGATCGAGATCGCAGTAACCAGCGATCAGCTCTGCAGGCTGTATGCCCATTGCCATATATCATCCCTCCGGATCGTTTCTTTCATATTATTATACCATATTACGGCAAAAAGTGCAATGGATTCAGTGAAATTTCATTCAGGCAAATGTGCCGCCAAACCGGTGGGCGATAAAACAGCTGCGGCACATTCCGTCACCGCAGCCATTTCTTTCTGATTATGAATCACCCGAATATCAGCAGTCCGAAATCCTCCGGACGGTGATAAGTTCAGCTTTTCTGCATAGACCGGATTCCACGCGAGAGAATGCTTCTGCGATGGCGGTCTCATGCTGTTCCGGTGCAGCCGTCACAGCGGCAGCCTGTTTCACATGATGTCTTTCCTTATGGCTGTTCAGTCTGCGCGGGCTGTTCTGCCGGCAGCGTCGCTGCAGGTGCGGAAGCAGCCGGTACTGTCGTACTGCCCGCAGCGGCTCCGCTGTTCTCCGCATTGCTGTCGGTCGGGATCGCGCTGCCGTTTCCGGTAACTGCGACCTCAAAAAGCGTAATCTTCAGATTCTCCAGATAGACAGGGTTCGGCTTGACGGTGCCGTCCTCTGCGGTATCGCAGATTACGCCCATGCCGCGTGCCGGTGCCTGCGCATATTCAAATACATAACGGATCGCATGACGGTGATCGGTGAAGTCTTTCATCGTGATATCGGTATTAACTGCGTTGATGACGGAGCTGAAATAGCCGTCGAGATTGCGGGCGATACGCGCACCGCCGTCTGTTTCACCGCGGGTATGGGCATACTCCTCGCCGCCGATGCACTGATTCAGAAGCTGCGAGACCGATGTGCCGATGACATTACCGCGCTCTTCCTCGTTAGAATAGTTCAAACTGGTCAGCATCGTCTCGAACTGCGAGTTATCAAGCGTAACCTCTGCATCCGAGGGTTTCAGTCCCTGATCGCGCACCGGGATGCGGTAGGTAACATTGCCGATGATATTGACAAGCTTCTGGAAGCCGTCGCTGTTGAGCTGGATATAACGATCAATCGGCTGATCCATCAGCTCTGCGACCGCACTCTTTGTCGCTTCCATGCCGTGATTGACATAGCAGGTATCAATGGTCATGCCCTTGCCCTGATAGACGACCTGAAGGTCAATCGGGATACCGATGCAGAAAATATTCTTGCGCACCGGATCAAAACGCAGCATCATGACGGCGTTCTTCCGATCCGGCTCATCCGGATCCAGAACAAACAGGATCGTGTTGATATCGCTGTCCGAAATGCCGTTTACAGCACTCTGCATCGGCTGAAGCTCGTTGTTCTTCGCGGTCAGTTTATTATAGAAATACAGTGCGACTCCGCCGAACAGAAACATCGAGATCAGAACGGTAATCAGGAACGGGATCGCGGTTGTGCCCGCCTTCGGCCCACGCCGGCGGCGGCGAATTGTGGTAGTTGCCATGTTCTCTTTGCAGCGTATCCGGCTTGATTTGCCGCATACAAGCTGCTGCTCCTTTCCTCTAGTCAGATTTATGCTTCCGGGTTTTGATATCGTGCCGACTGCGCCAGCGAGATGAGCCGGACCTCCAGCCCATTTCTCTCGGCCATGCGGATCGTCTGCCCTGTGCCGGACGCCGGATCCGCAGCTACGGCGATCAACCGCTGGCTGCGCGAAACCATATACGCATTCCGCGCACGGTAACAGCCCGGATAATAATGCTCGCTGAGCGTGACCGTCTCATCGGCGGCATTCATCAGTGTCATCGCCTGATAGCGCTCGACACTGCGCAGTCTGCTGACGCTTTCCGCAAACGGCAGCACGCAGACCAGCCGGATCTGCGGGCAGGTCTGCCGGAACTGCAGAATCATTTCCGCAGCCCAGAGATCCGTTCCCCGTGCCATACCGGTATAAAAGACTGCCGCGCCGTCGTCGATCGCGCTGCCGATTTCCTGATAGAGCAGGCTCTGGATGATGCGCAGTGCATTGCCCTGCGGCAGCTTTTCGGGACGGTGGCCGGATATGCAGACAGCAAACGGCGTACTCATTTTGTAAATAACGATCCGCCGACAAATTCGCGGATCAACGATTGCTCCGGAATGAGATCGCAGTCCAGCGGTGTCAGTGCTTCCAGACAATTCAGCAGCAGCGTGATGCCAGTCTCCGGCGCAGCGTTCTCTGCAAGTGTCCGGACATTTTCCAGCAGAAAAGGCTTATATGCCGAAAGCTCATACTCCATAAATGTATCCAGCTCATAATCAGCAAGATGCTTATAGGGCATGATGTACATATTCTCGCCGCGGGAGATGCTGCTGAGCATCCCGAAGGATTCCTCCGGCGTTCTGCCGCGGGAACGGCGGTCGCGGATCAGCCGCCGCGCAAAGCGGATCAGCGACGGATGCAGACGCTCCTCGCCCATCATGATGCGTGTGCGGACGCTGAGATAAATGCGGTTCGCAATCTCATGCGTTTCGCCTGTGACCTCCGGGTTCAGCGCGTGGATGCCCTCCATGATAATCAGCTCATTCGGGCGTCGCTTCAGTACTCTGCCGGATTTTTTCTGCTTCTGCTCGGCAAAATCAAACTCCGGCAGCTCAACTGCTTCTCCGCGGGCAAGCTGCGAGAGCTGCGTATAGAGCAGGTCGGTATCCAGCCGCAGCGGTGACTCATAATCCGGATTGCCGAACTGATCGACAATATCCGTGTTGCGTGCGCCATCCGCATAGTAATCGTCCATGGAAAGCGTGTGCGATTCAAAGCCCGCAGCATCCAGAATCTGTTCAATGCGGCAAGCTGTCGATGTCTTTCCGGAGCCCGAAGGCCCGGCGATCAGCACAATCGGGCGTTCTGCTGCATGACGGCAGATGCTGTCCGCGATATCCCGTATTCTCCGGTCATATGCTGCTTCCGCATCAATGACGGCCATTTCCGGATTTTCCAGCAAATGTTCATTCAGATCACTGAGCAGGATCTCATGCATTTGTGTTATCCTCCTTGTCCGGCGGAACGGCGCAGACTTTTCTGTATGCGGATGTCCCTGCCGTAGAAGGCGAGCATCTGCGAGGCAGAAATGAGCCGCGAAACGACCCTGTCTCCGTATTCCTCCTTAATTTCTCCGAGTGTGAGGTTTGTATTGACGATCATCGGCTTTCCGGCATTCATCCGGCTGTTCAGGATCGTATAGATCATCGAACGCGAGAAACTCGTGCGGAACTCCGTACCGAAATCGTCTAGGATCAGCAGATCGCAGTCCAGTACGGTGCTGAGCGTATCGCTGTCAGCAGTACCCTTGCCGAAATGCTCCTGCTCCAGTATATGCAGCAGGCTTCCGATCGAATCATAGATCACATGAATGCCCCTTTGCAGCAGGACATTCGCGATCGCAAGAGAAAGATGTGTCTTGCCAAGACCGGTATTGCCGCTCATTAGCAGACTGCCGGAGCGCTCCGGCGAAAATCCGTCGGCATAAGCCCTGCAGACGGCGAGATTCTGCTCCATTGCGTGAAACTGCTCCGGCGGCAGATCCCGGTAATAATCCAGTGAAAAATCCGCGAAGCTGCAAAGCACGAGCTGTGAGCGGGCATTGAACTGCTCCGCGCTGATCCGGCCGATCTCATGCTTCAGACAGACACAGGGACGCCCGCCGACAAATCCGGTATCGTCACAGTTCCGGCAGATATAATGCACATCGAGATAATCCGCCGGATATCCCTTTGCAGTCAGCAGGTTCTGCAGCATGGCATCAGCGGCTTTGGTATGCTGCTCAATCTGCTTTAAGCGCTCCCGGTTATCGGAGCGACCGATCACCGAAATAATCGAGCCGCAAACCGCCCGGAGCTGCCGGTCAAGTTCGACCGTTTCCGGTATCTCACGCCGGATGCGGTCAGTCCGCTGTTCCTGCTCCTGCTGTGCATTTCTGCGCCGCGTGCGCAGCACCTCGACCGCCTCCGCAAAGATCTGTTCTTTCGTCATATCGTCTCACTCTCCTCCGGCAGTCAGAAAGGATGCATCAGCTTATTGAGATCCTCCAGATCAATCGAAGAATCCTCGCTGTGCTTCTGCTTCAGCGGCTTTTCTGCCAGCCTGCCGCTTTTTCGCTGCTGGAAGCGGATCTGGCTCTGCTTTGCGCCCTCAATGTCCGTGACACCCTCAGCAGCCAGATTCATCAGTATTTTATCTATGTAGGGAAAGCTGACCTTGTCGCTCTTGCGATCGCGGCAGACCTCCAGCGCAAAGCGGATCAGTTCCTCATTGTAGCCGGCCTGCTGCCAGCGGTCGAAAAACGCCTGCTGATTGGCGGTCGGTGTTTTATCCATTTGAAATATCCGCATCATCCGTCCGGTAAAGCTGCGTGCTTCCGTGCGCCGCTGCAGATCGGCCTCAACGAGCTGATGCGTGGTGATGCCCTGCTCCTGCCATTCAATCGCGATGCGTTCGGCCTTCTGCGAGACAAACTGATCTGCGCAGTAAGCAACCAGCATGACGAGCAGATCGGCCTTGATGCCGAGATACTCCTGCATCCAGATGAGACTCTTCTGCTCGGTATGATTGAGCGGCCTGCGGATCAGACGCTCCGCGCTCCGGAACAGTTCTGCGAGATCGCTGCTGCACTGGATCCTTTCCGCGATCTCAGAGGGCATCAGCGCAAAATTGCTGCTGCTGATCTGGATCCTTGCCACCTCTCTGACCTGCGGCTGCGGCTGTGGTGCGACCGATACGGGCTTGACAGGTGCAGCGGCCGGCCGGGGCTGTTCGGCGGGCTGTACGGGAGCAGCGCTCAATGAAACGGCAGGAAGCTCCGGCGCAGCAGTCAGAACATTTGCATCCTGCCAGAAGGCAAGCGCCTCCTCGACGGCATCCGGCTGCACCTTGCAGCTCTGCGCGATCTGCTCCGCAGACAGCGGGCGGTCGGCATTGCAGAGGACATAGAGCAGCACCTTGAGCTGGTCATGACTTGAAAGCCCGAGCAAATGCTCCGCGACTGTGACAGGCACAGAGAATGTATGCCCCTGCCTCAGATAGATCTCCAATTTGCGCACCCCGCTTCCGGACATAGTGATACTCCTATAGTATAGCACATAATCCTGAAAAAGTAAAGTGCCGGATTCCTGAATTTTTTCTGAAGCGCTGCCGCTATTTTTGTATGGCATTGCCGCCGGCAGGTTCTGCCCGATGCGGCATATCCGCAGCTTTCGCATAATGCCGGCACAGACACGCAGCGGCAAAATCAAAACCACCCGTTGAACGGGTGGTTTGAGAAAGCCCTATAAGGGCTTTGTACTGACACTGCCCCTTAAGTGGGCTAAGAAAAGTCTGACAATTGCATTTCACACACTATAGCTCACAAGTGAGCAAGTATTTTGTCACTGTACTTCGTACTGTGATTGAATAATAATGGTAATGACATAATTACTATTTCATCTATTGTCATAAAAAACTACATTGTGTTTTTAGTTTGGTTGGCAGACCATTACTATTATATCATTGGAGGTTTTTATTTTCCACTCATAGCTAAAGCTTTTTGAACCCCCAGTTAAACTGGGGGTTTTCGGATACAACAAAACAGCACCCGAGTGCGGTCGGGTGCTGTTGCGGGAGAGGTATTGCAGGAAGGGACAAAATCAGAATGCATCAATGATATGTGCGATCTTCTGGAGAATCAGAGCGGTATCGTCCATATCCGGTGCGCCGGAGCGGTTGACATCCGCATTCAGCTTTCCCTGCGCCGTGATGACTGCTTCGCCGTCCTCAGCGAGTACTCTTGCGAGCAGGACACAGTCGGAAACATCCACATCACCGGAACAGTCTGCATCGCCGAGGAGCGTAGCTCCGCCCTGCTGCGGAATCTCAGACGCAGTCGTGGTCACAGCAGCAGTCGGATTGGTCTCAGTGATAACTGATTCAGCAGTCGTCGTAACAGTAGTCGTTGTGACAGCAGTTGTCGTGACAGTAGTTGTAACAGTCGTGGTCTCGGCAGGCACGGGATCTGTCGGCTGAGCAGAGGACACAGAACCGGAAAGGCTCTGATCGTCAAGTGTACCGCCGTTCGATGCGAAATAGCTCTTTAGCTTGGAGGTATCAGTCAGGAGCTGATAGCTGTTCGAGGGGATGTAGGAAAGCGATGCGTTCGTATCAAAATCGCCGTACTTGTTGTTGCTGGAAACCTTCTGCGACTTGTCCTTGACGACAGTTGCCTGCATATCACCCTTGCAGCCGGTCAAAGTATCGTTATAGCTCTTGATCGCGCCCTGCTTGATCTGCTGCGGATTCTTGCTGTTCTCAAAAAGATTGTATTCGGAGAAGATGTATGCATCTGCGCGGGGATTCTGGCAATAGCTGGTCTGTCCTTCGAAGATATTGTTATACATATGGATATTCGCCTGACGCGCAAGCGGGCCTCTCGATTCACAGTCCTTCCAGTAATTGTGGTGGAAGGTAATGTGGAACTGGAGATTGGAGTCAGAAGCGCCGACGAGGTTGGTCTTGTGATAGCCCTCGTAATAGTTGTAGCTGTTGGTGAAATACATACCGCGCTTAAAATCGCAGGCACCGTCACCGCCGGCCTTGTCAGATTCCGCTGGATTTTTGATCGTCGGCTTATAAAATTCGTTGTTGTGGATCCAGCAGCGCTCAACAGAAGCGGTCAGAGAGCTGCCCTCCTGCACGCCCTCCATTCCGATGCAGTCCTCCGGAACATTGCGGAATTTCAGGTTTCGAACCTCAAAGCTCTTGCCCAGATTCGGATTGCCGCTTTCACAGATGAAGTGGAATCCCCAGCCGTTGACAGTCGCATCCGTACCGATGCCTTCGATCGTGACATCCTTGCCGGACTGCATTCTCGCCATGAAGCCATTGTCACCGACGGAGCCGCCGTAATCGACGGAATCATATGCGGTCAGGCCGTCCGGCGCGGTGACATCGCCGATGATACGGACAACGAGAGGTGTGCCGTCCTTTGCGATCTTCTCGATGATCCCCTTGTTGGAATTGGCCGCGCCGCCCTTGGAGGTCTTGCCGCTGCCGTTGTCCTTGCCGGAAGAATTAAGGATATTGCCGATGCCGGACACTGTCGTGCCGTCCTTCGATTTAACCGTAACGCTGTTCTTGTTGTCATTGGTGACATACAGCACGATCGCATTGGCTTTCAGCGAGCCGTCATCGTTATAGGCGCCAACACCCTGCTTATAACTGAAATGAGCATAGCCGGAGCGATCCTGCGCTGTAACTTTGATCCCGCTGATCGATGCGGTGCCCTTGCTTGTTCCGACTGTCAGCGTATAGGTACCTGCCGGAACACCGGGGATATCAATGCGGACGCCTGCGGAGGTATCGCGGACGAGATATGCAAGATCGTCCCCCTGAAGGCTGCCGCTTGCCTGGCCGCTGTAGGAAACGGATTTCACATCCGCATCCTTAATGCCGGAAAGTGTTGCATAGAGCATCTCATTCCAGCCGCCGGAGCTGACAACCTTGAAATCGCCGCTGATGACGGTCCCGCCCTGCGAACCGGGATTTTCCGGCTGCGGGTCGGTCGGCTGCGGATCAGTCACGATCGGCGCAGAGCCATCGCCCTGCACATCAATATAGAACAGGAATGAGCTGCCGCTTCCTTTTTTGATCGTATGTGCACCGGCACCGACCTGTGCGGTCAGCTTGCCTGAGCCGTCAAGCGTGTATTTGGTGCTGTCAATATAGACGGTCTCACCGCTGAGAATAACAAGTGTAACCGTCGCATTGCCGTTTGTGGAGAAAGCGATCTCAGTCGCGGACTCCATTTTCAGGCACTGTGTCAATGTCTGACCGTTGTACTCTGCGGTGCCTTTGCCGGTCGCGAGATTGCCGGTAATCGTAAACCAGTCACTCTGCAGACCCTGCGTGGTGAAATTGTGGCTGACACTGCCGCTGATCGAAGATGCAGCGGAAACGGCAAGCGGTGTACTGAGCAGCGGAGCCTGTGCTGCACCGCAGACGGTGAGCGCAAGGACAGCTGCGGCGGCGATGCTTTGCAGACGCATTTTCTTCATAATGATATCCTCCCATAAATCATGCTTTTTCTGGGGAATGCGTTCTCTGTTTGTTTCGCATTCCGGTCACGGAACGATCCTGGCGGCTGACACGGATACCCGCTTGGGGGAACGGATATCCGAAGGAGCCGCACCGGGGTGAATCCGGTTTCCATCTATATCATACAGGATTTGACTGTTCTTTTCAATGATTTATGGTACGGAACAACTGACAATTTATCCGTCGGCGAGGTCGGCAGCCGTTTCCCTGCGGCTGGGTTTCGCAGAGCATATCTAACTTGGCACTGATCGGGCTTGATTTACAATTCGGTTTTCATTCTTTTTTTCGCTCCCGGAACGCTTTCAAATTCAGTTCCTCCTCTCCGAACTTTTTTGCAATATTGACATTTTTCCTGCAACCCGTTATAATAGGAGTGTTCCGGTCATCCGGAGAATCAAAATACTGGGGGCATAAAAATGAAAAAGCTCCTGCGGTTTCTCGCAGACTATAAAAAAGAATGCGCACTGGGTCCGCTGTTCAAAATGCTCGAAGCGACATTTGAACTGCTCGTGCCGTTTGTGGTCAGATCCATGATCGACGACGGCATCGGCTGCAATGATACCAGACATATCATCCGAATGTGTCTGCTTATGGCACTGCTTGCAGCCGTCGGACTGACCAGCACGCTTTTTGCGCAGTATTTCGCCGCAAAAGCCGCCGCAGGCTTTTCCGCAAAGCTCCGGCAGGCGCTCATGCAGCATATCCAGCGCATGACCTATACCGACCTCGATACGCTCGGCACCTCGTCGCTCGTCACGCGCATGACCAGCGATGTCAATCAGGTGCAGACCGGCGTGAACCTGACGATCCGGCTGCTGCTCCGGTCGCCGTTCATCGTGTTCGGCGCAATGATCTCCGCATTCTTGATTGATGTCCGCGCTGCGCTGATCTTTGCTGTCGCGATCCCGCTGCTCTCGGTCGTGGTGTTCGGCATCATGCTCATCTCGATCCCGATGCACAAAAAAGTGCAGGAGCATCTTGATACTGTCACAGATATCACACGCGAGAATCTCGACGGTGTCCGTGTCATCCGCGCATTCCGCAATGAGGACGCCGAGGCCGCACGATTCCGCCGCGAAAACGATGCGCTTGCTGCCGTGCAGGAAGCAGTCGGACGCATCTCCGCAGTCATGAATCCGGCAACCTACGTGATCGTCAATCTCGCTGTCATCGGCCTGCTCTCGATCGGTGCGATCCGTGTCGATGCCGGACTGCTGACACAGGGCTCGGTGATCGCGCTCTATAATCTGATGTCGCAGATTCTCGTCGAGCTGATCAAATTCGCGAATCTGATTATCAGCATCACGAAAGCCGCCGCCTGCGGCAACCGCATTCAGGCGGTACTGGAATCCGGCACTGCAGAAGCGCTCCCGGAGACGGCGCAGATGACGGTGATCCCTGAGAACCGCCGCGGCGAGATCGTGTTCGATCATGTAACATTCACCTATGCAGGCGCTTCTGTCCCTGCACTGAGCGATATCTCCTTCTCTGCGAAGCGCGGCGAGGTCATCGGCGTAATCGGCGGAACAGGCGCAGGCAAATCGACACTCGTCAATCTGATCCCGCGCTTCTACGAGCCGGATTCCGGCAGCATTACCGTGGACGGCATCCCCGCACAGGCATTCCCGCAGAACGCCCTGCGAAAGCGAATCGGTGTTGTGCCGCAGAAGGCGGTGCTGTTCCACGGAACGATTCGCGAAAATCTGCTCTGGGGCGATTCAAATGCCTCAGACGCAGCGATCGAGGATGCACTCCGCACAGCACAGGCGCTTGATGTTGTCCGCAGTAAGGCAAAAGGGCTGGATGAAGAAGTCCGAGAAGGCGGGCGCAATTTCTCCGGCGGCCAGCGGCAGCGCCTGACGATCGCACGTGCGCTTGTTCGCAGGCCGGAGTTCCTGATTCTTGATGACAGCGCCTCGGCACTGGACTATGCGACCGATGCCGCGCTCCGGCAGTCGCTCCGCGCATTGCCCGACAGCCCGACTGTATTCATCGTTTCACAGCGAACAGCTTCCATTTCACAGGCAGACCGCATCCTCGTGCTGGATGACGGGCAGCTCGCGGGCATCGGTACACATGAAGAACTGCTGCAAAGCTGCGCGGTCTATCAGGAGATCCACGCATCCCAGTTCCCGGAGGAGGTGCAGCATGAAAAATCGTGATACAAAGTTACAGATGCAGACGATCAAGCGCGTGCTGCGCGGTCTCGCATCTTATAAAAAATGGCTCGTACTGACGCTGTTGCTCGCGGTCGTCACCGTCGCGCTGACGCTTTATATTCCGATCCTGACCGGCCGTGCGATCGACCGGATCCAGGGCGCGGGCATGGTCGATTTCAGCGCCGTTTCACGCATTCTGCTGACTGTCGGCATTTCCGCAGCGGTCACAGCACTTGCGCAGTGGATCATGAGCGCATTGCATAACAAGATCGCATTTGAAGTCGTGGTCGATATCCGGAACCGTGCGATCGAACGCATCGAGCATCTGCCGCTGGCCTACCTGGACAGTCATCCGGCGGGCGACACGGTCAGCCGCATGATCTCCGATGCAGACCAGCTTGCGGACGGCCTGCTGCTCGGTTTTACGCAGCTGTTCACCGGTGTGCTGACGATCCTCGGCACACTCGGCTTCATGCTTTCAATTCACCCCGGCATCACGCTGGTCGTTCTGCTGATGACGCCGCTCTCGCTTTTTGCAGCAGCATTCATTGCAAAGCGCACATACAGTCTGTTCCGGATACAGGCGGAAACGCGGGCGCAGCAAACTGCGCTCATCAATGAAACAATCCCGAATCAGAAGATCGTACAGGCATTCGGCCATGAAGCAGATACGATGAACGAATTTGACGAGGTCAATCAGCGGCTCGCGGATGCATCGTGCCGTGCGACCTTCAACTCCTCGCTGACGAATCCTGTTACGCGCTTTATCAATGCGCTGGTCTATGCGGCAGTCGGACTGACAGGCGCACTCGCAGCAATACGCGGCACGGTGTCGGTCGGTGAGCTTTCCTGCTTCCTCAGCTACGCGAATCAGTATACAAAGCCGTTCAACGAGATCTCCAGCGTTGTGACTGAGCTGCAGAATGCGCTCGCTTGTGCCGACCGTATTTTCGCCCTGATCGACGAGCCGGCGGAAGTTCCGGACGATGCCGATGCAGTCATTCTCCAAAATGCAAAGGGCGCAGTGGAATTCCGCGATATCTCGTTTTCCTATGTACCGGATCAGAAGCTCATTTCACATTGCTCGGTCTCGGTGAAGCCCGGCCAGCGCGTTGCAATCGTCGGGCCGACCGGCTGCGGCAAGACGACGCTCATCAATCTCATCATGCGTTTTTACGATGTGACGGGCGGCGCTGTAGAGATCGACGGAACGGATCTGCGGCATATCACCCGCGAAAGCCTGCGGCAGAGTATCGGAATGGTTCTTCAGGAGACATGGCTGAAAAATGCAACTGTCCGCGATAATATCCGCATGGGCAAACCGGACGCGGACGAGGCCGAAATCATCACAGCAGCAAAGGCCGCGAATGCTCACAGCTTTATCAAGCGGCTCCCGCAGGGCTATGATACGATCATCAGCGACAAGAGCGGTGCACTCTCGCAGGGACAGCGTCAGCTGCTCTGCATTGCGCGGCTGATGCTCTCACTGCCGCCGATGCTGATCCTCGACGAAGCAACCTCCTCGATCGACACGCGCACGGAGCAGAAAATCCAGGCAGCATTTCAGAAGATGATGCAGGGACGGACATCATTTATTGTCGCCCACAGGCTTTCAACGATTCGCGAGGCCGATCTGATCCTTGTCATGCGGGACGGTCAGATCATTGAGCAGGGCAATCACGCATCGCTGCTGAAGCAGAACGGGTTCTATGCGTCACTGGTCAAAGCAGCAGCACCGAATTGAGGCAGCACCGCGCCAAGCCCGTCTGTCGGCTTGGCTTCACAGCTCCGTGCGGGATTGCCTTGAATACAAAAAAGAGGGAAACCGCCCGCTTCGGGCAGCTTCCCTCTTTTTCGTGATTCATGCTTCGTAGATATCGCTCCACGAGGCTGTTTTTCCGGTAATGCCCATCGTGTAATAGAGCAGAATGGCCTGCGGATCATCGACATCAAAGCTGCCGTCCGCAGACGCATCAGCAGCCTTCTGCGCCGCACGGATGCTCTTTGTACCGAACAGCTCTGCAATCTCATCCTCGGTCATCTCCTTATGCGAAATGACTGCCGTGTAATAAAGCAGCGCCGCCTGCGCATCCTCGACCGTGACTTTTTCATCGCAGTTCACATCGCCGCGCAGATACACCGAGACAGGAAACGACTGAAGCAGGATGTCCTCGCCCTCCGTAAGCTGTCCGGCCTCGCTGTAGGCATAGAAATCCGGATTGCGGAAGATCTCACCGCCAATATCCTCTGTCCTGACAAATGTGCTGATACCGCAGCTGTAATCGCCGCTGGGCGTATCGGCCGGAACACGAAGATCAAACCGCACAAACGGTGCATCCGGCAGATTGACCTCGCCATTCAGGATAAAGCTGCCGCCTTTGTCATTCTCCGGCCCGATGAATGTCGCGATATTCTCGGAATCGTCGATCACGGATTTCTGCGTATACATCGCTGTGCTGTAAGACTTGAAAAACGCCAGGACATTCTTTTTCGACGGATCTGAGGTATCCCAGGCAAAATCACCGTTATCGAGATGCAGCGGCGCATCCGAAGTCAGAACGACGCGGAGCTTGTTGATGCCGGAATAATTGTCGATATACAGGCCGCCTGGCACCGTGATATCACCGTCTGCCAGCTGATCTCTGCTGAAATACTGCTGTTCTGCAGAGAGCCGGAACGTCATCGTTTCGCTCTCTGCAGAGACCGGCAGGCCTGCCAGCAGCAGCACAGCCGCGGTGAACGCAGCCGCTGTTTTCTTCATAGGATTCATTCCTTTCGCATATGATGATGCAGGGGGGATGCATATGCCGCGCACACCAGAGCGCAGACTCATTTTCTGTTACGGGCACATACCGCCGGAGCGTCTGCTGCACTCAGCAGAGCCGGCTGCCTGCTGCGATGCCATCATCAGCGATCAGCAGGGTGATCGTTCCATCGGGACCTTCCGCGGAGCAGATCATGCCGCAGCTTTCCAGACCGCAGAGCTTGACCGGCTTCAGATTGACGACACAGAATACCTTTTTCCCGACTAATTCCTCCGGCTGATAGTATTTTGCGATGCCGGAAAGCACCTGCCGCTCGCCGATGCCGTCATACAGCTGAAAACAGAGCAGCTTGCTCGATTTCTTCACCTTTTCGCAGGCTCTGACCTCACAGACGCGGATATCCGATTTCGCAAATTCGTCAATGCTGATCTGCTCCGCAAAAGGCGCGACCGGATTTTCCGGTTCCTCTGCCGCAGCCTGATGTGCCGCGATCATCTCTGCGATGAATTCCTCTGCGTTGATGCGGCCGAACATCGGCTTTGCCTCGCCGACAGCTGCACCGTGCTGCACGCCGTCAAAGACCTTATAGCAATCCAGCTCGCATTCGAGCGCCTTGACTGCATCGGATGCCGGCGTATGTGCGAGGATCTTCTCCGCAGTCTCCGGCATAAACGGCTTCAGCAGACCGCCGATAATTCGGATGCCGCAGAGCAGATTATACATCGCCTTTGCGAGCCGCGGGCGGTCGTCAGGATTCTTGGCCAGCACCCACGGTGCCGTTTCGTCGATATATTTATTGCAGCGGCTTGCCAGCGTCATGACTGTTTCAACGGCATCGCTGATATGGAATGCATCGAGCTGCTCCGTCAGCTTTGCAGCCGTACCCTCAGCGACTGCGCGGAGATCAGTGTCACATTCCGCATCCGGCGCGGATGCAATCAGCTCTGCATCCGGAATGATGCCGCCGAAGTATTTGTTGACCATAGCAACCGTGCGGTTGACGAGATTGCCGAGCGTATTCGCAAGATCGGAGTTGAAGCGCTCGATCATATTCTCATAGGTGATCGAGCCGTCCTGTGCAAAGGGCATCTCAGAGAGCAGATAGTAGCGGACAGCATCCACGCCGAATTTTCCGACCAGCTCATCTGCATAGATGACGTTGCCGCGTGACTTACTCATTTTGTCGCTGCCGAACAGCATCCACGGATGACCGAAGACCTTTTTCGGGATCGGCACACCGAGTGCATGGAGCATGATGACCCAGTAAATGCTGTGGAACCGGACAATATCCTTGCCGATGATATGGACATCCGCCGGCCAGTATTTTTTGAACAACTCGCCGTGATTGCCGTTGACATCATAGCCAAGAGCAGTAATATAGTTCGAGAGTGCATCAATCCAGATATAGATGACATGATTCGGATCAAACGGCACCGGAATACCCCATTTGACCGTCGTACGCGAAACGCAGAGATCAGAAAGCCCCTTGCGAATGAAGTTATTGAGCATTTCCTTCTTGCGCGCCTCCGGGTAGATGAAATCCGGATGCTCCTCGATATACTCTTCGATCCAGCTCTGATATTTGGAGAGCTTCAGGAAATAGGCCTCCTCTCTGGCATCACGAACCTCACGGCCGCAGTCCGGACATTTGCCGTCCACAAGCTGCGATTCTGTCCAGAAGGATTCACAGGGCGTGCAGTATTTGCCGACATACTCGCCCTTATAGATATCGCCCTGATCGTAGAGCCGCTGGAAAACATCCTGCACAATCTTTGTGTGCGTGGGATCGGTCGTGCGGATGAACTGATTATAGGAGGTGTTGAGCAGATCGCAGATGCTGCGGATCTCGCCGGCGATCTTGTCAACGTGTTCCTGCGGCGTAATGCCGGATTCCTTTGCGATCTCCTCGATCTTCTGACCGTGCTCATCGGTGCCGGTCAGGAAATATACATCATAGCCCTGCATTCTGCGGAAGCGGGCGAGCGCATCGGTCATCACGATCTCATAGGTGTTGCCGATATGCGGCTTGCGCGAGGTGTAGGCAATGGCAGTTGTCAGATAATAAGGTTCATGCATGTATAGGACTCCTTTCTGATTCAAGGGAATAAATCTATTATATCACAATTCCATAAAAAAAGCAACCACGCATTGCGTGGTTCCGTTTTTCTCCGGCAACAATTTCGCGGAGTATATCATATTATCGCTGCTGCGGCACAATTCGTACCTGTTGACTGATCCGGGGGATCCGGGGAAATCTCATTCTGCTGCCGTTCACTTCCGGCGATTCAGCCAAGGCAATACCGCCTGCTTTGTGCGGTATTGCCGAACGAATACTCACAAAACAGGCAGAAAAGCATCAGCCGTTTCCGAGCTGTTCGATCATCTGCTTTGCCGTACGCGGAGAATAGCCGCCGTGCTGTGCTGCATAAATCTCCGCAGTCTGCCGCAGTATCTCCGGTTCCACCTGCAGACCGGACTGCGCCGCGTATTTCTCAACAAAATCAAGATACTCTGTCTGCTGCTGCGCACCGAAGCCGATCCGCAGACCAAAGCGCGCCGCCAGTCCCCGCATCGGCTCCGGCAGATTTTCGGGCTCCGCATCCGTAACCGCGCTGCTTGTTGCATAGATGACGGTATTGCCTGCGCGGGCTGCCGCCGATCCCTCAAGCGATGCCTTTAGCGTCCGCATTCCGCTGTCATCAGCGGACAGATCGAGGTCGTCGATATAAATAATAAATTTCAGCGGATTCTCATAGACTGCTTCGATCACTGCAGGAATCTGCGAAAGCTGCTCCTGTGTGATCTCAATGAGCCGCAGTCCTTCAGATGCAAAGAAATTTGCAGCTGCCTTAACCGTCACGGACTTTCCCGTACCGGTGCCGCCGAAAAGCAGAATATCCTGCGCTCTGCCGCTGCTGAGCAGCGCCGCAGTGTTGCTGATGACGCGCTGCCGCTCCGCCTCGTAGCCGTAAAGCTCCGAAAGCGATACAGAATCAGGATGCAGTACCGGAACAATCCGGCCCTCCTGCACCGTGAAAACCGTATGACGCGCAAACTGTCCGAAGCCGTATTTGCCGATCTCGCGCATCCGTGCATGATATTCCGCGCCAAAATCAATATCTGCGGTATTCCATTCCGGCAGCACGCCGTAATAGGAGACCTCCTTTTGCAGCTCATGCGAACGAATCCGCGCAAGTCTCTGCAAAATGCCAAGCTCACTCTGCACACAGGCGCGGAGCATTTCATCCGGCTCCTCGCCGCGTGCAATCGCCCGCACATAGAAATTGTCATCCTCGCAGATCAGCCGGAATACATATTCCGTCAGATTTGTGCTGCGCGCATAGAGCCGCGATATAAATTCCGTATACTGCCGCAGCTGGATCATCGGATCCATTGTTTCGGTATCAAGCAGCGCCCGCAGCGGCAGAATGACCTCATGCGTCAGCAGCTTCCGGAAAACGACCAGTGAATTCAGTGAAAGGTCGATCTCCTGTAATTTTTTATTTCTTCCCATAATCCGATTTCCTTTTTATCCCAGATATGTATCTTCGTCCGGCTGACCGCGTCATTTGTCAAAACACCGCGCTGCTTTTGTCAATAATTGATGTCCGCTGTCCGGCAAGCGATTGTTAATAAATCGGGGATCCTGCCCGTATTTCTCATCGCACACATCATAGCCGTCTGCGTAATGTCATTTTTTCGTCTTCGGCTTTTTGCGGACGGAATATCCGAAATCACCGCATTTGCGTCCAAGCGCAAAGTATTCCCCATGTGCATAGGCCAACAGACCGCTCTGCTGCAGATTCAGCCGACCCTTGCTGTCCACATAGCGGCTGTCCGCTGCCGTCCCGATGATCTCCGCCAGAAACATATCATGCGAGCCGAGCGGGATGATCTGTGTCACGCGGCACGAAAGGCTCACAGGCGATTCCGCCAGCACAGGCACATTGCCGTGCTCCGGCATGAGAAGATGCAGTCCGCATTTTGCGATCTTGTCGATATCGCGCCCCGACCGTACACCGCAGAAATCCACTGCACGGACAAGCGCCGTCGTCGGCAGATTCAGCGCAAATTCGCCGCTCTCCTTGATGATGCCGTAGGAATGGCGCGTCGGGCGCACGGAGATATATGTCATCGGCGGATGCGTACAGCAGATGCCTGTCCATGCGGCCGTCATAATATTCGGCTGCTCCATTGTGCCGCAGGTGACCAGCACGGGCGGCACCGGCGCGAGCAATGCGCCGCCGTTCCAGAATACCTTTTCCATTTGCAGTTTACTCCTTATGCTCCGCGAAGCAGCAATGCAAGCCGGTATCCGACTGCAGATCTCCGCGCAGAGGCCTCTGATTTTCGTGAGATGCTTGTGCAGCTTCTGTATATCGCTCTGCTTATCACGCCTTGCTGGATTCAGAAGATCCGCTCTCCCGCGAATGCATCTGCCTCCACCCCAAGCCATGCACAGACTGTCTGACCGATATCCGCAAAGCTGCTGCGGATGCCGATATTCGCCGGACTGACCTGCTTTCCGTAAGCCAACAGCGGAGTATATTCGCGGGTATGATCGGTTCCGTGCGCAGCCGGATCACAGCCATGATCGGCAGTCAGAATCAGAAGATCGTCGTCACGAAGCTGCAGCAGCAGTGCGCCGAGCTGCGCATCAAACGCATTCAGCGCTGCCGTATAGCCGGCAATGTCGCGCCGGTGTCCGTATGAGCTGTCAAATTCCACCAGATTGACAAAGCATAGTCCCTCGAAATCCCGCGCTGCAAGCTGGATCGTCTTGCCCATGCCGTCATCGTTGGAGACAGTGCGGTGTCCCTCGGAAATGCCCTGTCCGTTAAAGATATCCGCGATCTTGCCAACCGAGATCACCTGCTTTCCTGCCGCCTGAAGCCTGTCAAGCATCGTTGGTGCAAAGGGTGAAACAGAATAATCATGCCGGCGCGGTGTACGCTGAAAATCGGGGTACTGGCCGACAAATGGCCGTGCAATGATGCGCCCGACCGCGTATTCACCCTGCATGATCTCCCGCGCCTTTTCGCAGATACGATAAAGCTCCGGCACGGGAACAAGGTCCTCATGCGCAGCGATCTGCAAAACGCTGTCTGCGGAGGTATAGACGATCAGTGCGCCGGTCTCCAGATGCGCCCTGCCATAATCGCGGATGACCTCTGTACCGGAATAGGGCAGATTACAGAGGATCTCACGGCCGGATGCCGCCCGCAGCGCATCGAGAACTTCCTGCGGAAAGCCATCCGGATAGGTTTTCATCGGGACAGTCGAGATCAGTCCGGCAATCTCCCAGTGACCGGTCGTTGTGTCCTTGCCTGCGGAGCGCTCCGCGCATTTGCCGTAAACGGCGGACGGTGCCGGAACAGGTTCGCCGCAGCCGATTCCGTCAATATTGAACAGTCCCATTTTCTGCATATTCGGCACGCAGAGCTTTCCGGAATCGCAGCAGGAACGAAGCGTATGTGTTCCGGCATCACCGAAGCGCTCTGCATCCGGCAGCGCACCACAGCCGCAGCTGTCGAGCACGATCAGAAAAACGCGCCTTGCCATATCAGTTTCCTCCTGTATAATGTATCTGTCAGAGCAGCGCCGCACAGAGTCCTGAGCGTGCGCCTCTGTAACATCGGCTCTGTGCGGTATTGTCTTTATGCTGAGCGTGAGGGATTCATCGCGTCGGCTGCCTTCCGCGCTGCACGCGCAAGCCTGCGCTTGCGTCGGACTGCCGGGTTATAGGCATCATATGCGGCGCAGTATTCCGCAAAGACGCGCTCTGCGGTCTCACGGGAGCATTTGTCTGCATAGACCGTCTCCTCAAATCCGCTGCAAAGCTCCTGCAAGCGAACGCCGAGGAACTCCTCCTGCTTTGCGCAGAGATCATGCGCTGTCTCGGCGGGATCCGCCTTCCACTGCTTCCGCAGCCGCACAAATGCCGCCTGCACCACTGCCGCATCCATCTGCCTCCGGTATTTCCGCCGGAACAGGAACTCCGCGACCATCGGTATGATCCATACCGTAAGCACGACGAAAAGCATCGCCGCACCGAACAGGATCAGTCCGGAGTATTGCAGCGCTCTGGTCATTCTTGCGCCGCGCGTTGTCGGAACGATATCAGCGTTTGCTGTCGGATTGAACTGCACCCAGCCTGCACCTGGGATATACACATCCACAAAAGCATGACCGTGTTCGGTCGTAATGACATAAGTGCTGTCGGAACTGACAAACGGCCGCGTATCTTTATCGACCATTGCATAACCTTCGACATACCGCGCAGTCAGTCCGACAGCACGGCAAAGCTCGACCATTGCGCCTGCATACTGCCGGCAAACGCCGATTTTGTTCCGGAACAGGAATGTTTCGAGGTTGTCATCCTCTGCAAACTGATATGACAGCGAATAGATGTACTCACCGGAGAATTTCAAATGATCGGAGATCGCCATAGCCTTGTCGTAGGGATTGTCAATGCCGGCAGTAATCTGCTCTGCAAGCATTTTGATATTGTCCGGAGTTTCGCTCACGACTGTATGATTAAGGTATGTTGCCTCGATCGCCTCATCCAGCGCAGATAACAGCATCATGCTGTCCTCTCCCTCCGAATACCGAAGCGTCGCATCCGAGAGCAGATTGAGCCATTCATCGGGATCAACCGCGTGAATGAGTGCCTGCGCAGTCTCACTGCCGAAATATCCCGGCGAGAGGTAATCCATCTCATATTCCTGCTGGAATGTCCGCGACTGCTGATAGCGGAACAGAATGCTGTTCCCGCTCTGATAGAGCATCGGCGGACGAACGGTGCCGTCAAGCAGCTTTGCGCGCTGCAAATAGGCTGCCGAGGGGAATGTGAAATAGTTGTAGGTAGCCGACCTGATGCGGAGATTGTGATAATAATCCTGCGGAACTGCCGGCTGCGCCGCAAACTCCGTCAGACCATATTGCTCCGCGAAGTCCGGATGTGCCTGTGCCGTTTTTCGCAGCAGATTTTCCAGCTCCTGCGGATCGGTTTGCGAAGCTAGCGTATAAAAACCGTCCTGCTCCACATACGCCGGATCCGACTGCTCCGGCATTTTATCATACGCCGCTGCCGTCCACTCATCCTTGTCGTAGTGATAATTGGTAAATGTCCGCATCCGCAGATTCAGCGGTTCATCCGCATTCGCATAATACAGCGTCCGCGAATAGCCTGTGTTAAAGTTATCGCCGCTGTCGGAGCTTTCCGTAAAGCCGCGGATCGCGTTTTCCAGATAATCAGACAGCGAGGACAAGTCGATCATCGTATCAAAAACAGCACGGTCTGCCTCGATCTCCGGTTTCGGCACAACCAGAACAAGGATCGTAGATGCCGCGATGAAAATGCCGATCGACTGAAAGAATCTGCCGTCCACGATCTCCGGCGTAACCTTTGCATAGGGAGAAGTTTTCGGCGGTGTTTTCAGATGACTGACCGCATCCGGCGCATAGCGCTGATAGACATCACTGCTCTCCGCGTGTGCCTGCCGGCAGTAGATCATAACAGAGAAATAGCAGACCAGCAGAATGATAATCATCGGAATCGGCATATCTTCATTCTCCTTCGCATAGATCGCAAAGGGGAAGACCATGACCACAAAGGACATCAGAACGCGGTACCGCACAAATGTGAAATAATAAGCCGTTGTCGCAATGAACATCGTAAACAGTATGAACATCGCAATCGTATAGCCCGGAAATTTCACAGTCAGAACGCTCTGCGGCGTGAGAAACCAGACCATAAAGTCCAGCCGCAGATACGGATCCTCCGGCGCAAAAGGCGGTGTCTCATGACCGAGCGACATAAAGATGGACGCGGCCATGACAAAGGCCGTTCCAACTGCGATATAGGCCGCGCCGCCGATGACCGGATGCTTTTTGACATAATCAAACAGCCGGAACAGCAGCCACTGGATTCCAAGTGAAAGCAGGATCCAGAGCCATGTGTATTCCGGTGCATAGTGATAGAAAATACCCGAAACGATCGTCACGGAGAAGATCAGCGGGATGTGCTGCGCCCGCAGCAGATAGCGCAGAACCGGACTGCGTTCAATAACGGCTGCTGCATTCATGGCTCAGCCCCCCTTTCATTTATCATGCATTCTCGCCGCCCGCCTGTTTGAGTTTGTGGTCGGCGGTAACATACCAGAGCGAGCCGTTATCCGGCAGGCATATATCCTCATGCATCCGCTCCGGCACAACCAGATAAAGCAGTGTCTGGAGATGCTCCAGCACAGCAGCGGTCTCCGGCGTGCTCTCCGCAGCAAACCAGAGCAAAACGCTCTCAGTTTCCTGCGCAAGCTGCGGCGGAACATCTGCCATTCCTGCAAACTCTGCGGCCGAACGGAATCCGCCGCGCAGCAGATTTACCGCTTCAACTGCCACCTGCTCGCCGTAATCAACGGCAACGGCCGTCCACTCCCCCGCAGCATCCGGATAGAACAATTTGCAGGGATAGCCGTTGCGGGCACAGAGCATCAGAAAGCCGAGTGCCGTCTCGATCAGATGCTCCTCTGATTCGAGCCGTACAGCCGTTGGCTCTGCGCCGCGGCTCCTGCGGAAATCCATGACAACCGCGAGCCGCGCCAGCGCAACCGGCTCATCCTGCCGCACCATGAGATGCCGCCGCTTTGACGAAAGCTTCCAGTTGATGCGCTTAAGCGAATCGCCCGGAACATATTCGCGATGCTCATAGCCGGGCATCGCGGATGCCGAAAAGCTCGGTGTGGTTTCTGTTTCCTCATCTGCAGCCGCAGCCGCCGTCGCGACCGAGCGGAACAGCTCCGTATTCGCCTTCATCTCCGGGATCTCCGGAAGGATCAGCAGACCGGCTGGCTCCGGATTCTGCATTTTGAACCGGAACATCCCGAAATAATCAGAGAGCCGCAGCGAACCGGCTGTCAGCACAGCATGACCGCAGAAGCGGGCAGTCAGCGGAATGCGGTATTCCGATTCCCGTGCTGTTCCCATTGACAGGCAGATCGGCAGAATGAGGGGCTGGAGCTGCTGCGCCCGCAGCTTCTTCCAGCGGCGATACGCAATCTGGTAGCGCAGCGGGCCAAGTGTTTCCTCCGAAGGCTTCTCCGGCAGCGGATCTGCATCGGGATTAAGCGGATCAAAATGCGCATCCGCCGTCAGATTCAGCCGCAGAAAGGGCAGCGGCAGGAGCGTATCCTTTTCGAGCTTCAGCACAGCCGTGATCCTCTGATGTTTCGGAACAGAATCCGGCAGCTCCAGCGTTACCCGCACTTTCCGCCGGACCAGCAATGTCATGACTGCGGAGATCAGCGGCATCAGCAGGAGAAAGCTCAGCATCATTACGCCGATCGTGCCGTCCATATAGAGCATGAAGACCAGCGCGATGGCGATCGCACAAAAATAACCGACCGTCATTTCTCTGCTTCCATCGGGACAGGCACTGCCGCCAGCACTTCTTCAATCACGCTGCGGGTGTCACCCTGCTTGGCCTTACCCTTCGGCGAAAGGATCAATCTATGCGCAAGCACCGCTTCCGTCATGGCCTTGACATCGTCGGGCAGCACATACTCTCTTCCGGAAAGGAACGCATTCGCCTTTGCCGCCTTATAGAGCGCGATCGAGCCGCGGGGCGATGCGCCGAGGGTCAAAGAATCGTGCGTTCTCGTCATCGCGACGATCCGGAGGATATAGCGCTTAACGGCATCGCTGACATAGATTGCCTCAACCTGCTTCTGCAAACTGACGATATCCTCCGGATGCAGAACCGCTTCCTTGATATTCTCAATCGGGTTGTGATGCTCGGTACGGGAGAGAATCAGCATTTCCTCATCCTCGGACGGATAACCCATGCTGATACGCATGAAGAATCTGTCCATCTGCGCCTCCGGCAAATGATAGGTACCGTAGGTCTCGACGGGATTCTGCGTTGCAAGCACCATAAACGGTGTGGGCAGCTTGCGCGTTTCACCATCAATGGAAATCTGATGCTCCTCCATGACCTCCAGCAGCGCAGACTGCACCTTCGGAGAGGCGCGGTTGATCTCGTCAGCAAGCAGGAAATTGCACATTGCTGCGCCGGAGCGGTATTCCAGCTCGAAGGTGGTCTGATTGACCATCGAATAGCCGGTGATATCGGAGGGCATAATATCGGGGGTAAGCTGAATGCGGTTGAAGCTGCCGCCGATCGAGCGGGACAGCGCCGCAGCAAGCTGTGTCTTGCCGACACCGGGAACATCTTCGATCAAAATATGGCCGCTGCAAAGCAGGCCTGCAATAACACACCGAATAACGCTGTCTTTACCGACAATTACGCTGCCGATGCTGTCTGTAAGCTTTTGAATCTCAGTATTCATAATCTGATACTCTCCTGACTGTATAGATAGTTTTATTATAACATACTCAGGCGAAAAATGCAATGGATTTCGACTAATTGTATTGTCTGTCCCGATCATAATAGAAGGGTTCATTTCCGCAGCCGGGCAATGGTCCCAAACCCCAAATGCAGTGTTTCAGGCTCAATAAAAAAGGGAGGATATCCGCGGACGGTATCCTCCCTCATTCGTATCATGTTTCAGTTCAGAACTGCGGAAGCTTGGCAAAAGATGCTTCCAGCTCCTCATCGGTCGGCACATGGTTTTCGAGTGCGCCGTCATTGTACTTCGCATAGCCTGCGAGATCGAAATAGCCGGTTCCGGTCAGACCGAAAACGATTGTCTTTTCCTCGCCGGTCTCCTTGCACTTAATAGCTTCGTCGATCGCCGCGCGGATCGCGTGAGAGCTTTCCGGTGCCGGCAGAATACCTTCGATGCGCGCAAACTGCTCCGCTGCCTCGAAGACCTCCGTCTGCTTATACGAAACCGCTTCCAGAATGCCCTGTGCACGAAGTGCGGAGAGACTCGTATTCATGCCGTGATAGCGCAGGCCGCCGGCATGGTTCGGCGCAGGAATATAGTCCGCGCCGAGCGTATACATTTTCGCGAGCGGGCAGATCATTCCGGTGTCTGCATAATCATATGCATATCTGCCGCGTGTCAGCGACGGGCAGGATGCCGGCTCAACTGCAATGAATCTGTAATTCGCCTCGCCGCGAAGCTGCTCGCCGACGAACGGTGAGATCAATCCGCCGAGATTCGAGCCGCCGCCTGCGCAGCCGATGATGACATCCGGACGGATATCATACTTGCGAAGCGCTGTCTGCGTTTCAAGGCCGATGACGGTCTGATGCAGAAGCACCTGATTCAGCACGGAGCCCAGTACATAACGATAGCCATCGCTGCTGACGGCCGCTTCAACTGCCTCGGAAACTGCGCAGCCCAGACTGCCGCCCGTACCGGGATGCTCTGCGAGAATCTTGCGTCCGACAGCCGTTGTCTCGGAGGGAGACGGTGTGACGGAGGCACCGTAGGTGCGCATGACCTCGCGGCGGAACGGCTTCTGCTCATAGCTGACCTTAACCATAAAGACCTTGCAGTCGAGATCGAAATAAGCGCAGGCCATTGAAAGTGCGGTACCCCACTGACCGGCACCAGTCTCGGTTGTGACACCCTTCAGACCCTGTTTCTTTGCATAATAGGCCTGTGCGATCGCGGAATTGAGCTTATGGCTGCCGGAGGTGTTGTTGCCCTCGAATTTGTAGTAGATCTTCGCAGGCGTGCCGAGCTTCTTTTCAAGGCGATATGCGCGCACCAGCGGAGACGGACGGAACATCTTATAGAACTCGCGAATTTCCTGCGGAATCTCAATATAAGCATCAGTCTCGTTCAGCTCCTGCTCGGCGAGCTCGCGGCAGAAGACCTGCGAAAGCATATCGAGCGTGGCCGGTGCATGGGTCTTGGGATCAAGCAGCGGCGCGGGCTTTTCCTTCATGTCAGCGCGGAGATTGTACCACTCCTTCGGCATTTCGGATTCTTCCAGGTAGATCTTGTAGGGGATTTCCTTGCTCATGACAAACACTCCTTTTTCATTCATTCGGCTGTCGGGAAAGACAAAAACGCCCGTCCCTGACAGATTCTTACAGTCAAGGACGAGCGATGCTCGCGGTGCCACCTTGATTCGCCGCGTCCCTGCACAATCAGAAAACACAGCGCACTTTTCACAGATACATCCATATCCTCGGCACTTACGCGTGCCTGAACGTCGCAGCTTTCACTGCGCCCTCGGCGGGCCATTGGGTGTTCTGTGATCCGTCCGGCTCTCAGCAATACCGGGCTCTCTGTGGGGCATGAACGCCGTTTCTCTCCGCTTCAACGGTTTACAGTGCTATTATAGCACATCGAAATGCCTTTGTCAATAGCTTCAGAAAACTTTTCTTCACTGTCCGTCAGATTTTCGCCACTGCATCGGGGATACGCCGAACTGCTGCTTAAACTGGCGGGAAAAATGCACGCTGCTGTGATAGCCGCAGGCAAAGGCAATATCCTCGACCGTCATAGCAGGATTGCCGAGCAGCTGCTTTGCCTGCTCCATTCGGCTGCGGATGACATCATTTGTGCAGGTCACACCGAAAGCCTTTTTATAAAGCGCGTGCAGATACGGCACGCTGATATTGATCTGCTGCGCCATTCTCTGCACATCCCATTCCAGCTCCGGCTGTGCATAGAGCTGACGCCGCAGATCCAGCAACTCGCGGTAATGCGGCAGATCGGTCCAGCCCTTGCTCACCGGTGCAGAGAAGATCTCAGTCAGCATAGCACGGATCAGCAGCCCTGCGGAATTGGTATTCGCTCCGCGGAAAAAGCTGTCTGCAATCAGCTGAAAATACTGCGGCAGATCAATCTGCTCGCCGATTGGAATCAGCTCATTGAAGCGAACCTTCGCCTCGGCCTGCAAGGGCTCGGTGCAGTCAAACAGAGCCCAGTCGTTGATATAATCTCCGCCGGATGCACCGTAATACAGCGGTGTATTGCGGTCATACAGAATGAAAGTTGACGGCTCGGCCAGCCGATATTCGCCGTCCAGACGGAAAACTGCGCGTGTCTTGACAAAGAGCATCAGATAAACATCATAGCCCTGCGGCTGATCGAGCAGAAAGCTGCTGTCGTGCCGGCAGGAGCAGCCCATCCGCTGAATCTCAAACATTCCGATGGCCTCCTTTTCAGAAAGTCAATACCTCATAAGCCCGCCTGACGGCCAGACGGCACATCTGTACCCCGACTCTGTGCGGTATTGCCTGAAGAATTTCATCTGTATTATAACATATTACGGAGAAAAGTGCAATGGATACGAATAAACAAAATGCCGGATTTCACATCCTGATCTTATATCGGAGCCGGGCACTGCCCGGTGACGGCATATTGCTGTGGATACTGCGACCACTTTTCGTTTCTTCCAGACATTACTCAGACAGAATAAAACGGGGAAAACAGTCGGCAGACTGCTTTCCCCGTTCGCATCAGCATCTGTCAAACAAATGCTGCCGGCTCAATAGAATGTCGCGACTTCCTGCTCCGGCGGTTCAGCATCTGTCAGCTTTGTCACATGGAGCATCGGCACGAAAACGCCCTGCACCTGATTGAACCGCACCTCGACTGCGCCCGTCACCGTGACCCAGTGATTTTTTCGCGGCAGGAAATGTCTGCCGTACTGCGCGGCAATCCAGCTGTACTGAATGTCATCGACACAGCAGGTCATAATGTGCCGTCCGACCGCGAAAATATTCGGCGGGAAGGTCGAGTTGCGCACTGCGACGCCTTTGAATGTGATCGTCTTATTCTCGTATTTTTTCGCATCCTCCATGAGATCACGATAGAACAGCGCGAAGTCCCGGTCTTCGATCACAATGTTTTTCGCATTGACATCAAAGGGCAGCGGATCCTCGATATCATCAAAGACCGCTTCGCCGTCCGGCATTTCATAGTAGATATCAGCGCGGCGCGTCACACCCCGGACGAGCTGGTGATAAGGCATGGAATCAGTCTTTTCTGTAAAACGGTTAAAATAGACCAGCTCCGCAATATTCAGCTTATCCACAACGAGGCTGCGCATATTCTGATTATACTGCAAAAATGTTTCAGCATCAGCGATCAGCACGCACTGATACACCGCCCAGTCCTCCGGCATTGCTTCAAAGAGAGGCTGGATCATCCACATTCCGTTGTATTCGATCATGACGCGATCGGCGCGGGCTTCCTTTGCCATACGCTCAAGATTCTCCGGTGTCAGCTCACTGATATCCGAGACTGTTCGCATCGTGATATCCAGCTCCTCAAAGCGAGCGGTATCGTATTCCTCGACACCCTCCTCGCAGCAGAGCAGCAGTGTTCGGTCACCGTCGATGAATTTGGCATCCTCCAGCGCATCCTGTATAAATCTTGTCTTTCCGGCTTCGAGAAATCCGAGAAAGATGTATACCGGGATCAAGTCTTCCTGATTGTTCGGCATATTCCCTCCTTATTCTGCACAGAACAGCTTTGCCAATGCATCCTCATTCAGCTTCGAGCCGATCACGCACAGTCTGCCCGTGGTCTCAGCAGAGCCCGTGCGGACATCCGGCGTACCGGGAACATAATCGAAGTGGATCCATTGACCTTCTTCGCCGGCAACGATGCCCTTTGCACGCAGCACCATGCCGAACTTTTCTTCATCAGAAAGCGCTTCGAGTGCTGCCTGAATCGCCGCAGCGGTGTAAAGCTTCGGCGTTTCGATACCCCAGCTCGTGAAGACATCATCCGCGTGGTGATGATGATGTTCGTGGTCATGGCAGCCGCAGGTGCAGTCCGGACCGTGTTCGTGGTGGTGGTGATGATGTTCATGCTCCTCATCGTCATCATGATCGTGGTGGTGGTGATGATGATGCTCATGTTCCTCCTCATCATCATGATCGTGATGGTGGTGATGTTCGTGGTCATGGCAGCCACAGGTGCAGTCCGGACCGTGATCGTGATGGTGCTCATGTTCCTCATCGTCATCATGATCGTGATGATGGTGATGATGA
>JAKSPK010000069.1 GCA_024404875.1 Oscillospiraceae bacterium | reverse complement strand
TATAATACCACATTTTCTTCCTCTTGTCAACCCCTTTTTTTCGTTTCTGCTTTTTACACAATTTTCCGCCCATTCTTTTTTATCAACTGGGTAGAATTACTATTACATTTCTTGTTTCATCGGCAATCGCCCTGTAATTGACCGCTCCGCTGATCGTTTTGACCGCATTTCGCACATCTGGTTTATTTGCAATCAGTTCTGCGGTTTCTTCATATACTGCTTTGTCAGCTAACTGAAACTCGATCAGTGCCGGATCATCCTTCCAGCTTTCGATCATCCCCGGCAAAGCCGAAGCCTGTCCCACAACTAGACGAAACATACTGTAATATGTGTGTGTATCGTCCGTACACGCCGGCGGTGTGAATGCATTCAGATCAGCACGGTGATCGACAAACTGGCTGTCCGGCTGTGCAAAGCAGTTATGCGCGGGAAGGCCGCGATACTTTGCATCATCATCCCATGTCACATCCACGTTATAGTACTTTCCGTCCATTTCTGCTATATTCCAGACATGGTTCTCATCTTTGCCGATTGTTCCCGGCACATTCATTGCGTTGATACCAGCGCGTCTGCACACATACAGGAAGGCTTTTGCATATCCCTCACATTTTGCCTTTCCTTCCACCAGACAGCCGTAGGCTTCATCCTGATACTCCCCGTCGCTGTATTCACAGCAGGCTGCAATCCCGTCATGGATCTTCCGCAGCCTTTGGAATTCTGAGGATGCATCATTCGCTTCTGCAAGAATCCTGTCTGCAACTGCATCCATATGCGCTTTCATTCCCGTAATCTCCGACTGCGGGATATCATAAATCATTTTTACCTTATTGATCTGCTCACCTGTCTCATAGACCGAATCAAGATAAAAGAACTGTGGCTCCTGCATCATGACCTGCAGGAATACGCGGTCATATTCCGCGCCGCTGTAAAGATCAGGCAGAGAAATTGTTTCCTCATAGTTTTCTATGCCGGCACAGAGCGTCCGATAAAGCGCCTGTTCGCGCTTTGTGAGCTGCTGATAGGGATAGCGCAGCGCAGCCTCCGCTTTGGTAAGCCCGCCGCGTGCGATCCGCAGCCAGCCGAGATTGAATACAAGCATGCCGAGCATCGCCATGAGAAGCGATGTCAGCGTTCCAACAATGATCCATTTACTCCGTTGGCTCATTTTCCGGCTCCTCCTCTGCATCTGGAATCCGCTCCGCCTGGATGCGGCTGATCCAGTTATCTTCATATGAAATCAGCGTATACCGCACCCCGCGATCCTCTGCAGAAAGCGATTCGCCTGCCTCCGGAATCCGGCCGAGCAGGTGTACGACATATGCACTCATTGTATCAAAACCGCCGTCCGGCAGCTCCGCCTTAATCCCGAGCTGCGGCAGGATATCCTCTGGATCGGCCGAGCCTGCAATCGAATATACGCCCTCTGCGATTTCGGTCAGCTCCGCTTCTTCATCGTCATATTCATCCTGAATATTGCCGACGATTTCTTCCAACAGATCCTCCATCGTGACCATCCCCGCTGTTCCGCCGTATTCATCAGAAACGATCGCGACCTGCATTTTGTCACGGCGCATTTGCTGGAATACATCACGACACTTTGCGCTGTCCGGCACGAAAACTGCCTCACGCATGAGCGATGTCACACAGCAGTCCTCCGCTCTGCCAACCAGCGGTAAAAGATCTTTGACCAACACGATTCCGACAATGCTGTCAATCTGGTTTTCATAGACGGGTATGCGGGAATAGCCGCCGTCCAGCGCGATCTTCGCGGTTTCGGTCGCAGTCGCGGTGTCCGGAACGGCAGTCATATCCTTACGGTGCGTCATGACATCCGAGACCGCAACATCATCGAACGAGAAAATATTGTTTATCATTTCACGCTCTGCCTCCTCGATGCCGCCGGTCTCATTGCCGGCATCGACCAGCAGTCGGATTTCCTCCTCCGTCACAACATCCACACCGTCTGCTTCGGGAATTCGCACGATCCTGCAAAGCAGCGCTGTGATTCCGGATGCAACCGCCCAGAAGGGCGTCAGCAGAAGTATCAGCGCGCGGACGGACGGCACGCAGAATCGCGCCAGCGCTTCGCAGCGCCGTCTTGCGATCCGCTTCGGGAACATATCCGTCAATACAGAGAGAATGAGCATCAGCGCAAGTGTCAGCAGTGCGGCAGCGATCATAGAGCCGCCTCGGAACGGAAACAGCACGGAAATCTGGCTGCCGAACAGCAGCCAGCAGATCATGCCGGTCATCAGCGCGGAAAAGATGCGGTGCATGGTAAAACACCGGCGCATTCTCGTCGGTTTTTCGATCAGTCGGTCAAGCGGACGCCATGCCGCATCACTTTCGGCGCGGGCATGAACAACCGCATCATTGATCTCAGTCACGGCGGCTTCGCAGGCAGAATACCATGCCCGCAGTGCAGCCAGCAGGCAGAGTATCCCGATCACAATCCACAATCGGTCAGCATCCTGATCCATAAGTACAATGACATCCTTTCTCCGCGCTGTGCGCGGCTCCAGCTAATGAAAGACACGGCCGGCCGACTGCCGGCACGGCCGCCTCATATAGGGTAGAATTACAGCTTTGCAAGCTTTTCTTTCAGCAGAGCGGTTGCTTCCTGCGGATTCGCCGCGCCCTTTGTTCGCTTCATGATCTGTCCCATGAGCGCCTTGATCGCAGCTTCCTTTCCCGCCTTATAATCCGCAACAGCCTTTGGATTCGCTGCAATGACCTCATCCGCCACGCTGTTCAGCAGTCCGGTATCCTGCACCTGCTCCAGCCCAAGCTCCTGTACAAGCGCCGGAATATCCTTTCCGGTCTCCCGGTATGCCGCAAGCAGCTTTTCCGGTGCAGAGCGGTTGATCTTGCCATCCGCACAAAGATTCGTCAGCGCCGTCCAGACCTCCGCCGGAATGCTGCCGGCATCCGCATCTGCCAGCATCAGATTCGCAAGCAGCTTCGGCTGCTTCACGGCATCTGCCGCTGCACTGTAAAGATTCGCGAGCGCAGGCACATCGCAGAGTGCTTTCGCCGTCGATTCCGGCAGCTTGTATTCTTCGGTATATTTCGCAAGACGCTCCTCCGGCAAATCGGGCAGCATCGCACGCAGCCGGGCATGATCCTCATCCGTGAGGATGATCGGCACCAGATCCGGATCCGGGAAATAACGGTAGTCATTCGCGTTTTCCTTGACACGCATCGTATAGGTCTTATCCTTTTCCGGATCGTAGCGTCGCGTCTCCTGCAAAAGCTCGCGTCCTGCCTCCGTCTCGTCGATCTGCCGCGCTTTTTCTGCGTCGATCGCCGCACAGATATTCTTAAGGCTGTTCAGATTCTTGATTTCGGAGCGCGTATAGAGCTTTGTGTCGCCGACCGGCCGTACCGAGAGATTGACATCGCAGCGCATCGAGCCCATTTCCATCTGGCAGTCGGAAACGCCGCACCAGCGCACCAGCTCGCGCAGGCGCTCCAGATATGCCTTCGCCTGTGCCGCCGTTCGGATATCCGGCTCTGAGACAATCTCGATCAGCGGGACGCCGCAGCGGTTGCAGTCCGCACCGGAGCCATAGTCGGTATGCACCAGCTTGCCGGCATCTTCCTCGATGTGAATACGTGTGATGCCGATACGCTTCTCCTCACCGTTGACATTGATGTCGATGTAACCATGCTCACAGAGCGGATGATCGAGCTGAGAGATCTGATATGCCTTCGGCAGATCGGGATAAAAATAGTTCTTTCTGTCCATTTTCGAGAAATGTGCAATCTCACAGTTGAGCATCATACCCGCGCGTGCTGCAAATTCGACGACCTGCTTATTGAGCACCGGCAGTGTTCCCGGCATACCCATACAGACCGGACAGCAGCGCGTATTCGGATCGCCGCCGTGATCGGCGGGACAGTCGCAGAATATTTTGGTCTTGGTACGCAGCTCGATGTGCACCTCAAGACCGATGACCGATTCATATTTCGCCATACTAATTTGCTCCTCATTCATTTTCGGATTATTATATTTCAATGCTCTCCGGCACAAACGAAATGCAGACGCTTGCCGTCACTCCGTCAGCCAGACAGCCGCGACCTCCTCGGTAATCCGGATCTTCGGATTTTGCAGCTCTGCAGCCGCATTCATCTTGCAGTCGCGCAGCATCATACCGGCAGCAGGTACCGCACAAGGTCCCGAAAGCTCCATGCCGCCCGTCGAAAGTTCCTCGAAACCAGTCACGCGGCAGTGCAGGGAAGCTGCGATTTTCTCCGCTTTCTCCCGTGCTGTCTGCACAGCGGCATCAAGCACAAGCTGCTTCTGCCGATTCTCGTCCGTGAGCCGTGCCGTCACAGCATATGTAACAGAATCCGTTTTCGCGAGCAGCTCCGTGACTGCCTCACGCATACGGTTATCTGCGGGAATTTTCAGCAGCAGGCGGCGGGAAAAAGTATAGACCGCTCTGCTATTCTGGAAGAGCGAAGGCGGCTCAGCGGATTCCTCCTCTGCCGAGATCTGCTCCGGATTGATCTGTAGCGTATCGCGAAACGCCGCGAGCAGTGCTTCTGTCTGCTGCTGCCCTGCCGTCACCGCAGCGCCGGAGGTCTCGCCCTCCGCCCGCACAGTGACCGATATTTCGTAGAGCTCCGCATCGAATTCCAGTGTGACACGCCCATCTGTCTTGATCTTACCCATATGTCCCTCCGTTTTGGTTTATATTTTTATGCTGTATTTTCGTCAACGCCGCGGATATATCTGCACCTCGGGAATGCC
>JAKSPK010000068.1 GCA_024404875.1 Oscillospiraceae bacterium | reverse complement strand
AGAAAAAACTGTGAACAGCAGCATTGATTTAGCCAAACGAAACCGTGAGTATACCCGTGCCTTTCGCGAATTGGAGGCCGACACGCCGGCTTGACAATGCAGATAAAATCGCTTATAATAAAAGCAGGATTATTGTGTGCCGCACAGAACGCACATAACAGAAATCTGAGTATATTTGTAAAGGAGCTGCATCTATGAAAATTCTATTTGCACCGCTTGGATTGCAGGATACCCTGACCGAATCGCGTGATCCGGATACCGAAGCACTGACTGCCGGCGAGGAAAGCCCGCTGCTTGCACGCTGCCGCAAGGAAATGCCCGACCGCATCGTCCTCTATCTGCCAAAGGAGACAGCTGCTTTGCAGGCACAGGATCGCCGTTATGTGCAGGCATTGGCACTGCTCGGAATGGAACTCGGCACAGCATTCGATGTGCGTGCAGAATCCCGTCCGGAAATCAGCGGCGAGGTGCTCTCGCAGGCACTCGCAGATGACCTCACGGATACACTCAGCGCAATCCGCGAAGATTATCCGGATGCTGAGCTGATCATCCATACAGATTCCGCGCCGGCCTTTTTTTCTGATGCCGTACAGGGTGCGCTGACGGCTGAACATTCGGCTGCACCGGCAGAAGACATCGCGTCCATATCGGACAGCGCAGTGATCGTTCCGGCAGACACCGATGATACCGCTCCGGTAGAGCTGCCCGCTGCAGAACCGGCTATCGATGATACCACTGCACCGGCTGAACCGTCGGCAAATCTTGCTGAGACGACTGCCGCCGATGCAGCAAATGCAGCAATCCGCAATATGCTGAAAACGCTCATTACGCAGTTTGAATACCGCAGTGCACTGGTTGTCGCGAAACAGTCCGGCAGCCTGCCCGATGCGTTTATCCGGCTGCTCGAAGCAGCTGCGCTCCGCGGCACAATCGGTGTCGGCGCGATGCAGCAGGTATTCCGGCAGTGCGGCGCAGAAGCGCTGCTTGGCGGCGGCAATCAGTATACCGAATATTATTTGCAGCTCGCGCTCTATGTCAGAAAAAAGATGTACGGCGAGTTTGTCCACGCGGTTTTGCCGATTCTGCCGGAGATCATCATTTCTGCGATTCGCAAGCAGTTCGGGCTTGATATCAACAAATACTGCATCTACGGCAGCAGAAAGTGGGATCACAATAAGCTGATGCTGGAACAGATGACGGGAAAATTCAAGGAGTCCTATGTCTATCACACAAAGCCTCGTCCGGGAAATCTCGGCGTCTATGTTACAACGGCAAATCTCACCGCGCTGATCGAGAATATCTCCGTACCGAAAAAGGACGGAAAGATCATGCTGGATACTTTGAAGCTGCGGTCGGAAATCGAGGAAAAAATGCGCGGCTTTGCTTATTATTCCGTGCAGCCATTCACGACGGCCGATCTGCAAAAGGTCAATGCGCGCAGCCCCGAAGAAATGCTTCTCCAGATCCGCGACTATATCCGCAATTACACAGATATCCCGCTCTCAGATGAAGCGCTGCGCTCCTATGATGCAGTGAATGAAAAGCTCATTGCCCTGCTCGGATGATACACTCGCAAAAGAAATGCCCCGAAACAGTTTCAGTCTGCTTCGGGGCATTTGTTATCTGATTGTATACGGTGCATCCGCTATCCGCGGGAAATGCAAAAGCTTTCATCTGTTAGAATACCGAATGCGTAAACAGCAGGTTAATTTAGCCTCTGCGACGCTCACAATACTGCCGAATCAAAACAGCATATTCTCATTCCCTATTCTGCGAGCTTCCGAGACGGCTTGAGCCGTGACCAAAGCAGAATGATAAGCTGTGCCGGAATGCCGATCACAAAGAGCTTCCAGATCACGATTCCGCTGAGATAGAATGTCAGGAACAATGCGCCAAGCAGCGACCAGACCAGAAGAGATATGATCACGAAATTCCAGCGCCGGTTGAACCAGATCGAGTTAAAGACCAGCACAACGACTGCTGTAATTGGTGCAGCGTAGATAAACAGGAACGGCGCATATTCCATTTCCGGCAGAACGGCATCCAACACGACAAAAATCAGCGTTGCGATGAGCCAAACCAGCATCGCCGCCATGCCCGCAATGATAAGGCGGTTACGCTTTTTCTGACGCAGATCGGTCTGAATCTCCGGCTCATGCAGTGAATCGATTTCTGTATCAGGCGCTGTTTCCGACAGGGATGCATCCGATGCGGCAGATTCTTCGGGACGATCGGCCGTTTTTTCCGCACGCTGCTCCGGCGTAAGCAGAAAACTGTCGATCGACATACCGTAAAAATCGGCGAGCTGTTTCATAACGGCGAGATCAGGCATAGATTCGCCGCGTTCCCATTTGGAGACGGCCTTGTCGGAATAATGCAGCAGCTCAGCAAGCTGAAGCTGTGTCAGACCGTGCTGTTTGCGGCAGGCGGAAAGGTTGCCTGCGACGATCTGCTTCCAGTCGTCCACCGCAATTCCCCCTTTCGTATGATTCATATTCTGGAATTATTATACCATATTATCACCAAAAGTGCAATGGGAAAGAAAACATAAATTTCAATATTCCCTTCCTGTCAGCCCTTCTGATCAAAATAGCCCGACCGTTTGGAAACGATCGGGTTATCTTTACAATGTATCGAAGCAGTATTCTGCCGCTCAGGAAGGAAATGCGAATTTTCGGCTGAATTCCTGGTAGAGCTGCTGATATTCGGAATTCTGCCTGCTCTTCATGTCGTTGAGATATTCATGTGTATCAAAGGAATCCGCGTGCAGCTCGACCAGTGCAACAGCGATATTCGAACAATGGTCTGCAACGCGTTCAAAATTGCCAACCAGATCATTGAACACAAAGCCCTGCTGGAGCGTACAGACACCCGCTTGCAAACGCGCCACATGATTCAGCTTTGCGGTCTGGCAGAGCACATCAATCCAGTCCTCCAACGGCTCAACCTGGCCTGCGAGCTTCAGATCGGCCTTATCAAATGCTTCAAAGGTCATCTGGACGATCGCACGCAGCGCATCTTCCAATACCCGAAGCTCCTCCACGGCAGCAGCAGAAAACTTCACATTTTTCTGTTTGATCTCCTGTGCCGCTTCTACAATATTCAGCGCATGGTCACTGACGCGCTCAAAGTCCGTCACCGTATGCAGATACAATGAAACTTCCAGTGTCTGAGCATGACTGAGCTCCTTACCGGTAACATGCACCAGATAGGTACCGAGCTTATCCTCATAAATATCAACAGTATTTTCGGCATCAACGATCTTTTTCGCAGCCTCATCCGTGTAGTCGGAAATCAGGTCGAAGGACTGAAACAGGCTTTCTTCCGTAATATGCGCCATGAGCGAAACAGCCTCGCGGCTCTGTGTCAGTGCGAGAACCGGATTTTCCAGAAAGCGTTCCTCAAGATGCATGATCTCATAAGCGGATTCATTCTGCGTCTTGCTTTCATTCGTATCCGGCGAATCCTTGATGAAAATGTTCGTGATGCGCTCCAGATATTTGATGAACGGGAGCAGCACGATGATCGCAGCAATACGGTAGAGTGTGTTCATCATAGCTATGCCGACCATGTCGATTGGCGCATCGTTGCTCATGAACGGGAAATGGAATATTGCATTTGCGCCGTAAAAGAGAACCGTACAGGCCAGCGTACCTAATACATTGATGAGCAGATAGACAATCGCCGTGCGCTTGCCGTTTTTGCTGGCGCCGACAGCGGAGAGCAGAACCGGCACCGATGCACCGATGCCCATACCCATAATCATCGGGAATGCGGCTGCATAGCTGACGGCTCCGGTCACGGAGAGTGCCTGCAAAATACCGACCGATGCGGAATTGCTTTGCAGCAGCGAAGTAATGAGAATGCCGACCAGAATGCCGAGCAGCGGGTTGTCAAAGCGCGTCAGCAATGAGCGGAAAGCCTCGCTCTCCTTGAGCGGTGCGACGGCGGAGCTCATCGCAGCCATGCCGTACATCAGAACGGCAAAGCCGAGCAGGATGCCGCCAACATTCTTTTTTGTCTCGTTTTTGGAGAACATCAGCCAGACAATGCCGACTGCGGCAGCAACGGCAGAGATCGTACTCGTTGAGAGCAGGCTCAGCAGACCGCCGGATTTTCCGAGCAGTGAAAGACATAGCAGCCAGCCGGTCACGCTTGTACCGATATTGGCACCCATGACAATCGGAATCGACTGCGCAACGGTCATCAGCGCGGAATTGACGAAGCCGACGACCATTGCAGAGGTGGCAGACGAAGACTGCACTGCGGCAGTCACAAAGGTTCCGAGCAGAACGCCCTTGATGGGAGTTCCGGAAAGCTTCCAGAGCACCAGCTCCAGACGGTTGCCGGCGGCTTTTTTCAGACCGTCTCCCATAATCTGCATTCCGAACAAAAACAGCGAAACGCCGCCGATCAATGCGATTACACTTGCAATACTCATTTACATTCTTTCCTTTTCTATCATATTCTCACACAATATTATGATAATACATAATAATCAAATCGATGTATTGCAAATGTTAAATCCATGTAAACAATATCATATCCGGATATCCATATTGTCTTCGCTGATCGGGACAACATCAATGCGCTTCTTTTTCTTCTTCGGCCGTGCAGGAACGGGAACCGGCTCGGGATCCGGTTCGGGAGCGGTCAGCTCTGCTTCCACAGGGGTCTCAGCAGTCTCATCGCTTTCTTCAGATCCGGACAGCTCTTCCGGCGCAAACAGCTCCTGCTCGATCAAATCCAGCGCAGCGGCCGCTTCATTGAGCAGGCGATCTGTGTCATCAAGCGGCAATCTGCGCTCAGCAGCAGATTCGGGTTCTGCCGCAGGCGTATCTTCTGCCGATTCCGCTTCATCGGATCTTGAGTCCGTCTCAAACGCATCCATCTCTGCGGATTCCTCCTCGGTGGAGTCTTCATCTTCGGTGAATTCTTCGTCCTCGGT
>JAKSPK010000067.1 GCA_024404875.1 Oscillospiraceae bacterium | reverse complement strand
CTCCCGGCGCAGATGTCGGAACAGTCGGAATTGCGAACTGCGCAAGGACATCGTCATCCACGGCAGGTGCCGGAGTCGGAGCGGGTGCAGGTGCCGGAGCTGCGATCGGAATTGCTCCCGGAACGGATGTCGGAACAGTCGGAATTGCAAACTGTGCAAAGACATCATCAGCCTCGGCAGGTGCCGGAGTCGGAGCGGGTGCAGGTGCCGGAGCTGCAATCGGAATTGCTCCCGGCACAGATGTTGGAACAGTCGGAATTGCGAACTGAGCAAGGACATCGTCAGCTTCGGCAGATGCCGGAGTCGGAGTGGGTGCAGGCGCCGGAGCGGACGGAGGTGCGATCGGAATTGCACCTGGCACGGATGTCGGAACAGTCGGAATTGCAAATTGCGAAAGAGCGTCGTCATGGGCCGCTGCGGCAGGACTGGTCCGCGGCATCGGTGTCGGATCGACAGCCGGTGTCGGGGTTTCGATCGGTGCCTGATTCTGCTGCTCACGGATGGTCTTACGCATCGAAGGCGGGATATAGCCGCCGGAGGTAGCCGACTTTGCGTTGTCCTGCGGAGCAGGCGAAACCTCGGCAGCACCTCCGTGCTGATGCCTGGAAGCTGAACGCTCACGCTTTAAGCGCTTCTGCTCTTCCTTGAGCTGAGCGGCCATTTCGCGGTTTGATTCCTTGATGAGCTTTTTCGCGATGATTGTTTTACATTTTTCACAGGTGATCTGAATGACATCGCTCAGTTCGCCGGCGCTGGCAAACTGTCCGATGCTCTCGGGCTTTGTCAAATTAATACCGCAGGCTGTTTTCTTGCTGTTTTCTGTCGCATGAACAACCTTCGGACTGCCCTTCGTGGTGGAAATTAAGTCGACGTGCATGAAATCCCTACCTCCGATGTGTATATAAATTTCTACGCTTATCATTATACAACATTTTAGAATAAAAATCAACACTTTTGCGAAGATCGGTGAAATTTTGTCTAGTTTTTTGTGCATTACAGAAAAAATGCGTATACTTTTTGGCATTCCTTACAGTTTTTTTCGGAATCGGCAGGATTCAGAGAGAATGCGTGTCGCCGGAGATAATGTGTCGTTGTTTCAGACGATAGGAAAAGACAGCAGCTGGACAAAATTAATCAGTTGGAGCTGTTCGATGCCAGATTCTGCGAGTGCACTCGGCAGCAGGAAAATGATCATGGCTGCCATGCGGGCTTTTTCGGGTGTCCGGCTGATCCGGCTGACTGCATAGATGCCGGCAGCTATGGCAAGTGCTGCCAGATATCGTACAAAAAGATAGCCGATCAGAATTCCTCGCATCGAAATAGAAAACGGCAATCCACGGAAAAGCTCCAGACTTTGTGCGGGGGCATCGAGCATGGCGAATTCTGCATCCGTGAAAAAATGTGCCAGATAAACACCGTTCAGTCCGAAGGATACGATCAGTGTCAGCAGCAGGATCCATCCTGCCTTTGCCGTCAGGAGACCGGTTCGGCCGTTGCGGGTACTGCGCAGCAGCATTGCAGTTTCATAGCGGTTGTCGTAGGCGGCTATGCCGGAGAATGTGAAGATCATCCAGAGCAGCAGTACCATGCTGCACCGATGTTCGGCGGCGGAATCCTGAAAGAATATCATGTAAGCATTCTGCTGGACGAACCAGGCCGGCCGGCCGGTCTGTCTTGTATATTTTGCGAGTGTGAGCATGGTGTTCAGCAGACTTTTGTAGAGATTCAGCTCGTTTTCGGATTTCTGGATGCCCTGCTTGATGCGTTCGACATCGCGCGGAGCGGCTTTTCGCAAATAGGCCTTTGCCAGCGCGATCTTGGCGTTCTGCAGCGACTTCATTTCGCCGATGACAATATAAGCCGTTCGCTCTATTTTCTCCTGTGTGACCTCACCGGAAAACTGCGAATAGAATTGCTCCGTTTCCGAATTGGTCGGTACATAAACACGGATCTCCTTCCAGAGTGAGAATCCCATAACGCCCGCTGCCAGCAGGATGAATACTCCTTTCTGTGCCCCCATCAACTTCCAGCCCTCCATGCCGAACAGTGAATGCACAGGCAGATTCTGCGTGAGAATCCGCCGCAGTCTGTCGTTCAGGTCAGTGAGCTTTTCGCCGGTCTTGGAGGGATATGCATGGCCGATTCGCAGAAGGCAGAGCAGCACGGCAGCCGCCAGCAGGAGAATACAAAATGCCAGTGTATTCAGCAGGAATCCCGCCGGGTAGCCGAACCAGTTGAGATTGCAGTACTGCATGAAAAAGATATCTGCATCGAGCGCCGCGAATACATTGAGAAATTTGAAATGATTCAAGCCTGCGGTCGGGACAATGAGCCGGAACAGCAGAAATGATCCGCCGATCCAGATTCCGGAGATCAGCCAGCCGAGGATCACTTGGAACCGCGACAGCACCAGCCAGATCATCAGTGCAAGGATAACCGCCGCGAGCATTTTCATGCAGCCAGCCGTGAGCAGATAGCCGCCGACTGTGATGCGGTGTACGCAGACCTGATATTCCGGTATCGACTGCAAGGCACGCGATAATCCGGGATTGCCATAGAAGAAACAGGTATAGAGGATGTTGCCGCCGTAGAGCAGAAGCACTGATGCCGCTGCGTTGAGCACAACTGCGGCAATGCGCCATGCACAGAGCGTAACACGGCCCTGACGCGTTGAGCGGATGAGGTCGCCGGCAGCGGAATCCGAATCCGCCAGAAGCTCCAGCACCAGCAGGATCGGCGCGATCAGCAGCAGATAATCCGTGATCGGATAGTCATTGACTGCAAGGATTCCCCGGCTTTCGCCGTCTGTCAGCGTGATGCCCTCCAGCCTGCTGTAATCGGCAGATGTTTTTTTGAGATTGCGGTTAATGAAGCTGCTTTGATCGGTCAGGCCGCTGAGAATCGACTGTGTCGCCGCCTGCTCCTGTACATATCGCAGATAATCTGGGTAATCCTTTTCGAGATACTGCTGTGTTTTTTGGTTCTCGCGGCTCTTCGCCAATGCGGCGGACTGCATTCCGGTGCTGAACCTGGCGATTGACTGCTCCTGCTTGTCGCGGCAGTAGCCCGAAAAGAGCGCGAGATTGATGACCGCAGCCATAATGAGGATGACGAGCCGCTTCGGGGAGAGCAGCAGCCTTGAAAGTTCAGCCATATTGCCGGTCTCCTTTGAGATAGAGGTGACACACATCCTCCAGCGTCAGATTGTCATAGACCGGCACACAGCCCTCCGGCAGCGGATCTGCCGCGACGCGCAGGACGAAGCCGCTTCTGCGCTGCGCGATCTCGCCGTTCGGGTACTGCTCCTGCAAGAGCCTGATCTCGCCGTATGTGCCGGAGAATTCCCCGATCTTTCCCTCAGCATTTGCGAGCATTCCCTGCGGGGTATCGAATGCGATCAGCTTGCCGCTGCGGATGAGCAGCACATTCTTTGCGATACAGGCGATATCGCTGACGACATGGGTTGCAAGCAGCACAATGCGGTCCTGTGCCAGCTCTGCAATATCGTTCCGGATGCGGATGCGCTCCTCCGGATCGAGTCCGGCGGTCGGCTCATCGAGGATCAGCACCTGCGGTCTGCCGAGCATACTGGATGCCAGCAAGACGCGTTGCCGCATACCGCCCGAGAATGTGCCGATTTTTTTGTGGGCGGCATGCGAGAGATTGACTGCTTCGAGCATCCGGTCAGTCTGCTCTTTGATTTCCCGGCGCTTCATGCCTTTGAGCGCCCCCATGTAATAGAGGAACCGCTTTGCGGTGAAGTCATCGTACACGCCCTGAAGCTGCGGCGTATAGCCGACCAGCTCCCGCCATTTCCGGCCGAGCTTTACGATATCGGTGCCGTTCCAGAGAATCTGTCCGGATGTGCGCGGCATATGATCGGTCATGAGCTTCATCAGCGTCGATTTGCCTGCGCCGTTCGCACCGAGCAGACCGGTAACGCCTGGCTCCAGTGTGAAGCTGACATTTGAGAGCGCCCAGAAGTCACCGTACTGCTTGGAAAGCTGAATGATTTCCAATTTATTACCCATAGCATCACCTCATCAGGAGTAGAACAAGCGTTCAATGCGCTGCGAACCGAAGCACGCCTCCGGCGATATGCGGTAATGTGCATTCGCGCTGGATATATAAAAATATTCGCCGTCGAAGTTGATATCATCACTGCTGATCGTATCTTGCGGATAATCCTTGATGATGCGCTGGAAATCCTCCTCGGTGAGATCCTCCGGCCGGATCGTGGCATAGTTATTCCGCCAGAAGCCGGTCTTTTCCAGCTCCTCGATATCCTCCTTTCTGATCTTGCGCGGATCGATCAGCTCGCCGTCCTTGGATTTGTAATAGCCGTTGCTGCGGATGAAATCTATATCGAATTCCGTGATATCCTCCGGCGCGATGTAGATGATGTCCTCATAGAAATAGCCGTATTTCATCAGATAGCTGCGGATCCATTCGTCCGTATGCTCCAGACCTTCGCATGCATTGAGATCCACAGTTTTTATGACCTTGCCGCTGCTGTCAAATTCGGTGAAGAAGGAATAATGTGCTGAATGATCCGGATCTCTGATAACATCCGCAGTCCAGCTGAGATACAGGCGGTCTCTGTCCGCGATCAGTTTACCGACACGGAATGCAAAGTAGTCTCGATAGGTGTCTGATTTTATATCCGGCTCTGGCAATGAGAGCTGATTTATTGCCATTTCATAGAGTGAAGCAAATTCGGTATCTTCGCCGTTCTGCATATTGCAGACACGAATCGTGCTTTCATCATTGAATGAGCCGCCGCCGTAGGTCTTCCCCGAGAGCGTATAATATGCCAGATCACCGCTGACTGCATAGAGCCAGCTGTGCAGCGATTCGGTGGGCACTGCAAGCTCGATCCGGCCCGTGCTGCATTCGATCCGGAAAATGCCCGTGCCCTTGAACGGGTCGCGCCAGTCTTGGCTGAACTTGTGGAAATAGATG
>JAKSPK010000066.1 GCA_024404875.1 Oscillospiraceae bacterium | reverse complement strand
ATGCGCAAACGAATTACGGTCATAGAGAAAGCCGTCAAACTCCGGTGCCTGTGCAAGCCGGAACAGTTCTGCTTCATGATCATTATGCGGTGTCACCGGCTCCTGAAAATTGTTCTTTGCAGAAAGCACGATCACATTGCAGTCTGCCAGTGTACACTGCGCGAGGATCCCGCTCATCATTTCAGCAGTATGCTCCCGATAGCATTCCGCTGTGATCACGCCAAAGGTCGGACGTTTCTTCATACAGTATCCACCTCCTGATCGCCTTTTTACCATTATACCATATTGTGAACAGAAAAGCAAGACAATTTTGCATAGCACGCCTGATTATCATTCACAAATATCTATGAACCTGTCACAATATTGCATTGTAAAATGACGGAGAAATTGGTATAATGATAAGTGAGAGGGAATGATACGGGATGCTGCTGCCAGAGTAGCCGCACTGCACAGACAGACAGCATCCTCCTCATCTTGAAAGGAGCGATCTGAATGATACATTTCAAACGCTGTGCTGTGTTCCTTGCGGCACTTGCACTTCCGATGACCATTGTACCGCAGACGATCACAGCAGCGGATTCCAATCAATATGCAATGAATATTACAGTAGATCTGTCCGGCGAACAAAAGGCGATCAGCCCGTACATCTATGGTATGAATAAATACGATGATGCATCGGTACTTGATGACGTGCGCATCAGTGCTGTCCGTCAGGGCGGCAACCGACTGACTGCCTATAACTGGGAGACCAATGCTTCCAATGCAGGCGAGGACTGGAAGCACAGCTCGGACAGCTTTATGTCCTCCTCAAATGAACCGGCAGCCTGCGTGCAGGAGTTCTCGAACATCGCAGTAAAGCACGATATTCCCTATCGTTTAACGACGCTGCAAATGGCAGGCTATGTGGCAGCCGATAAGTACGGCAGCGTATCGGAAGCGGAAACTGCACCCTCCAGCCGCTGGAATACGGTGAAATTCACAAAGGGCAGTGCTTTCTCCATGGCCCCCGATCTGACGGACGGAACCGTATACATGGACGAATATGTCAATTACATCGTCAATACGCTCGGTGATGCAGGCAGTCCGACCGGTATTCAGGGCTATAGCCTTGATAACGAGCCGGCACTCTGGCAGAGTACGCACCCCCGTATGCACCCCAACGCCGTCACAGTGACCGAGTTGTCTGAAAAGTCCATCGAGCTTGCCAAAGCGGTCAAGTCCGTTGACTCGAAGGCAGAGATCTTCGGACCTGCGCTCTACGGCTACACGGCATACGATCATCTTGCTGACGGTGATGACTGGAACGCTGCCAACTCCGACGGGAAATATCACTGGTATATCGACAAGTATCTCGATGACATGAAGCAGGCAAGCGATGAAGCCGGTGTGCGGCTGCTCGATGTGCTGGATATCCACTACTACACCGAATCCGGCAGAAACGGCACAGAGGACAGATTGCAGTCTGTCCGCACACTCTATGAAAAGGGCTTTGTGGAGAATAGCTGGATCGGGCAGTGGTGTCAGGTGAATATCCCGATCTTGCCGACGATCCAGAATTCTATTGATACCTATTATCCCGGCACGAAGCTCGCCATTACGGAATACAACTTCGGCGGTGATGATGAGGTCAGCGGTGCGATCGCACAGGCAGAAGCTCTCGGCTGCTATGCAGATGCAAATGTTTATTTTGCAACGCTCTGGGGCGGTAGCGACTATATCTTCTCCGGCATGAAGCTGTATACCAACTATGACGGAAACGGCGGTCATTTCGGCGATACGCTCGTTCCGACTGTGACAGATGATGTGTCTCTTGCTTCCTCCTATTCTGCGATCAGCGGTAAGGACGACAGTCAGGTCACTGTGGTGCTCACAAACAAGAGCCTGACCGATGCGGAGAATGCTTCCATTCAGCTCAAAAACAGCAGCTCGAAGTATCAGGCGGCTGCGGTCTATGCAGTATACGGCGATTCCACCGATATTCGCCTGATCGACATTGTGGACGATATTTCCGGCAATACGGTCAATGTCACACTCCCTGCCTACTCTGCTGCAATGATCGTTGTCAGTGATGATGCATCTGATTTTGAAGGACTTGCACTTTACGACCCTGACAAGATCACCGAGCGGACAGAGACCTTCACCGATATCGACAGCCTGATCAATAAAAACGGAAATGTGGAGATCCCGATCACTGATGCTGCAAATCTGAAAAAGATCATCCTGACAGCAGATGTCACCTCCAGCGCAGGTTCTTCCTACGGCGGAGTCGGCGGCGGTCTGTGCGTGGATGTTGAGTCGGCGGACGGTACTCAGTTCTGGTCAAGCAAGGGCTTTTCCATTGACCTCGGCAGCGGCAAGACGGCGACTGTGACCTTTGACGGCACGTTCACCAATGATGAGGAGACCGTAGAAGCTGTGATCTATGACGGCAAGGTGGAAGTCCAGAAATGGTGGGACTACTCCGAGAAGCAGGAACAGGAGATCGCAGACACGCTCACCATGAAGATCACAAATGTTCAGGTGATCTACGCTGTTTCTGATACTCTGCAAGGCGATGTGAATGCAGACGGAAAGTTCGATATTGCTGATGCAGTACTGCTCCAGAAATGGCTGCTTGCAGTGCCGGATACGAAGCTCGCTGATTGGAAAGCCGGCGACCTTGACGGGAACGGCAGACTGAATGCAATTGATCTGACTCTGATGAAGCGAAAGCTGCTGAAAGGCTAACCGACGGAAACCTCCGCAGGATCAATCCCGCGGAGGTCTCGCACTATCCTGATAAGGAGGTCAGGCTATGATAAAAACGATCACATCAAAGGCGGTGACTTTTATTATGTCAGCCACGGTATTTCTTTCATCCTTACCGCTCTCCGCATCTGCTGAAAGCTTCAGCATGACAAATGCAGTCAAAACGCTGGAGACCGGTATCACGATCCCTGCCGATCAGATCAGTTCCGGGAATTATAAGGACACGCGCTTCAACAATCCCATTTCCCCCGATTTCTTCTGTGCCGACCCGACAGCAGTGGAATACAACGGCAGGCTCTATGTCTACGGCACGAACGATCATCAGCAGTTTGAAGCCGCCGGTCCCGATGTGGACAATACTTATGAAAAGATAAAGTCTCTGCTTGTGTTCTCCACATCGGATATGGTCAACTGGACTTATCACGGCGAGATCAATGTCGGAAAGATCGCACCGTGGATCATGGCATCGTGGGCGCCGTCCATCGTGTCCCGCGAGGAGGCGGACGGCAAAACGCACTTCTATCTTTATTTCTCAAACAGCGGCGTCGGCACAGGTGTCATCACATCCACCGATCCTGTGACCGGCTGGACAGATCCGCTGGGACATTGCCTTGTGACCGGTGATACACCCGGTCTGAGCGATTGCCCCAATCCCTTTGATCCCGGTGCCGTCATTGATGACAACGGTGTCGGCTGGCTTTCCTTTGGTGCAGGCAAAGCATCGGGCGGTACAGACTATATGCCGGGTTCTGTGCGCATCGTTCGGCTGGGAGCGGATATGATCTCATTTGACAGCGAGTTCAAGCAGATCCCTGCGCCCTATTCCTTTGAGGCAAGTGAGCTGAACTATATCAACGGAACGTATGTGTATACCTATTGCAGCGACTGGAACAATCACAGTGAACAGTGGGATTTCGACTGTCCTGCACCGGGCGGCTGCGGCATGGTCTATATGACGACAAAAACGCCGCTTGATCCGACAAGCTGGAAGATGATGGGCGAATGCTTCCGTCAGCCCGGCGAGGTCGGTTTCGATTACTCCAACAACCACACGCATATGCACAAGTTCAAGGGCAAATGGTATATGTTCTATCACACGCTGATGCTCAAGCACGGCATGGGCATTACCGGCGGTTACCGCAGTATGGGTGTCGATGAGATCGAAGTGGACGAGGAAAATGTCATCATCGAGGACAAGGGCGGCACGAAAAAGGGTGCATCACAGAACGGCGTATTCTGCCCGTATGAGGAGCATTCTTCCGCTGAGCTGGTGGGTACTGCGCAGATCGACTATAATATGACCAACCCGTATGCACCAATCGTCAGCGCAAAGCAGGCAGGCTCATGGACGGCAGTCAGAGGTGTGCAGTTTACTGAATCCGAAGATGCATCACAGCCCACTGCTGCCGAACTGGTGAAGACGAATATTGATACCATTCAGTATGATCTGACTGTCACAAGTCTGGATGCCCCCACAACGATCACGATGTACGCCTCAGCACAGAACGGTGTCAATAATCAAAGCTCTGTTGAAGTTACAGGCAAGGGAAAATATAAGGTCACGGTCGATATGAACAGCGCAAAGGGCTTTCAGATCGTCGGCTGCTTCACAGCGGCAAATGATACCCCTGTGACAATGGAGGTCGATTCCATCACACTCAACGGAAAGTACAATATCGCTGTTGCCGCTGAACTGACAAATACCCGTGAATGGGCGGACGGTCTGCGGAATATCTGGAACGGGTTTGCGGACGGCGATGCGGTCTATACAGATGATTATGCCGTATTAAAGTATGTCAAGGCAGATGACGCGATCGAGCTGTTTGCAGCCGAAAATGCCGCAAATACGAACAATGCTCCGCAGGTAGAAAAGCCGATATCATTTGCAGCATCTGTGAAAGGAAAAGGCAGCATTGATGTGCATCTTGATGCGCCGACCGGTGACCTGCTGACGAGCATCGCATTCGATTCTCCAAGCAGTTTTACAACCGTTTACAGCGATCCGATCAGCAATATCGGCGGTACGCATGACATCTATTTCGTCTATTCCGATCAGGGCGTTTCTATGCAGGCATGGCGCTTTACGGAAAGCAGCGAACCGTCCGAAAGACGCATGGGCGATGTGAATGCAGACGGGAAGTTTGACATTGCCGATGTGGTGCTGCTCCAAAAGTGGCTGCTCGCTGTACCGGATACAAAACTGGCTGACTGGAAAGCCGGCGACCTTGACAACAACGGCAGACTGAACGCGATTGATCTGACTCTGATAAAGCGAAAGCTGATCTCCGGCTGACACTGCACGCAGAGCGTCGATAAAATAGGAATTTCACGAAAAGGGCAATGCCTTCCGATCACGGAGCGCATTGCCCTTTCCTTATGCGTTCTTCCCATTCACACTGCCGCCGTCAACGAGAATATC
>JAKSPK010000065.1 GCA_024404875.1 Oscillospiraceae bacterium | reverse complement strand
GAGCTATGCGTGCAAGGCGATTCCGCTGATGAACCTGTCCAAGCTCATCAATGTGCAGCAGAACGGTGCGGTGGATAGCGTTTCTGCGGCGCTGGAACGGAAATTCGTTGCCTCCAAGAAAGACCCCGTGCATACTTCCGCAAAAGAGTATATGTCCAAATTCATGCGTGACTATGCCGGAAACGCCGGCGGGAAACAGAGTGGGACAGAGAAACTGCTTGCCAAGCTGCGTTCCAACTACTCCGGCGCTGTTCTGACGCTTGCGGGCGGTACGGCAATCAAGCAGGCGGCATCCTATCCGACCGCGGCGGCTGTGGTAAGTCCCGGATCTCTCCTTCGTGCAATGGATAAGACAAGAACCGTGGACACCTCGTTCATTGACGAACGCACCGCGGTGTTTACCAAGCGCACGGAAGGATACTCCACTGTTGAGCTTGCGGAGATGCAGCAGGACGGAAAGAGAATTCCCAAGGCGCTGAACTGGATTCAGATGGTTGACGTTGGCACAACAAAACTTCTGAAGCGTGCGGCGGCAATCGAAGTGCAGAAGACAACGAATCTGAAGATCGGCACGGAGGAATATAAGCAGGCTGTCACAGATATGTATATCGACATCATCGAGAAAACGCAGCCGAACTATTCCACCGCACTTCGCCCCGACATTCTGCGCAGCGACTCTGCACTTGAGCGTGCGCTGGTCATGTTTGCTACGCAGCCGATGCAGAACTTCGGAATCCTCTATGACGCTTTCGGAGATTACAGAGCGAAGAAAAACGCACACGACGCCACGAAGAGCAAGGCAACGGAGGCGGCCCTCAACGCTGCAGGGAAGAAGCTCGGCAGGGCGGTCGGATCACAGATTGCGTCCTCGCTTGTTTTCTCGCTGATGCAGTACGCGTATGATTGGTTCCGCAGAAAGGACGACAAGTACCTCGACGACGATGGAAACTTGACATTCGGTTCCTTCTCCAAAGCAATCGGTTTTAACATGCTGACCAACGGTGCCGGAATGTTTATTGCAGGTAAGGCAGCGCTTGAGTTCACGGAGATTGCCGCAGACAAGATTGTGAAGTCCCTTGGCGGAGACGCAATTTTCAACGCGTCCGCGTATGGACTTGAGGTGGCAGAGCTTTCCGCAATTTCCGATGCAGCGACCAGTGTGATCAATGCGGCTGGTGCCATAGCAAAAGCGGTCAACGATTCCATTGACGGCGAAGAAGTGGACATTGAGTCCGCGGCGCGCAAGACATGGAAAGCGGCGGAGGATTCGCTTGTGCTGTTCGGCATCCCGCTGAAGAACGCCACAACGATGCTGACATCTGCGGCCAAGCAGGTTCTGATTCCGTCACTCGGAAAATACATCGGCGGCTATTATGCACTTCGGATCAGCACAGACCCGGACACCAGCAAGAGCGCATTCTACGATAATCTGTGGGCATGCTATAAGCACGATTCTCACAGAACGATGAAGGAGCTGTACAACACGATGCTGGAGGACGGATTCTCCGCAGAGTCCATTAAGACGGCTATGGAGAAAAAGATGAAAGCAGAGCAGGGCGTGAAGAGCGTGAAAGACCTCGACGAGCGCTGGGACGACATCATCGGATAATTACGGAGGGAGTTATGAGCAGGCAGGTCTCTTGGAACAAGTACATCGTGGAGCGATTCGTGGAACTGGCAATGCTGACGCAGGAAGAGGAAATGGTGATTCGGACAAGGGTCGCCGGATGGAGCCGTGTGGAGCAGAGCATGAAACTCGGCATGAGCGTGACCACCGTTGACCGCATCATCAAACGGCTGAAACGAAAATACGACGAGATTCAGAAATTTGACCCGCTTCTCCCTCCACGCACAGAGTGACAGTTTTCTGACAGTTTCATAGCGCTTAATCGGCAGGTAATCGAAAGGTTGCCTGCCGATTTTTGTTTTAAAATAGTGCCAAGAGGTGAGGAAAATGTGGCACGAATACAACCCAAATCCGTATGGAATCCGCGCAGGAGATTGTGCAGTCCGTGCAATCGTTGCCGTGACCGGGAAAAAGTGGGAGGAGGTATATATGGATCTCTGCGTCCTCGGTCTGAAGTACGGAGACTGGGGAAGCAAGAACCATATCTGGGGTGCGTATCTTCGTGATCTCGGATATGAGAGGGAAGCGGTATCGAACGATTCGCCGGAATATTACACCGTGGAAAAGTTCGCAGAAGATCATCCAGACGGCGTTTATATTCTTGCAATCTCCGGACATGTGGTGGCGCTGATCAACGGAGACTGGTTCGATTCGTGGGACAGCGGTCAGTGTATTCCGGTGTACTACTGGAGGAAAAAAGGGGAGGAGTAAAGCATGGCATTCTATCCGAATTATCAGCAGTTTTATCCGCAGCAGCAGTTTCAGTTTCCGATGCAGAACACGATGCCTGACGACAGAATTTTTGTGCAGGGAGATGTCGGAGCAAAGGCATACATCGTTGCACCGGGAAATACTGTGACGCTTTGGGACAGCGAAAATCCCGTGATATACCGCAAGAGCGTGAACAGTCAGGGCGTTCCGGTCATGCAGCGCATTCGTTACACCTACGATGAGGAGCCGGAAAACAGCGAGTTCGACAAGCGCCTGAAGGGAATCGAGGAGCGGCTCGCCGCATTGGAGAAGGAGGACGCAGATGTTTAACATTATGCAGTTCCCGCAATTCATTCAGCAGATGCGCGGGAAAGACCCGAATCAGATCATTCAGCAGATGCTTCAAAGCGGTCAATTGAATCAGCAGCAGCTGAACCAGGCACAGCAGATGGCGCGTCAGATGATGCCGCAGCTTGAGCAGTTCAGAGGAATGTTTAAGTGATCAACCCGGTGGCCACGGATTGAAATATATTTTTTACGAAAGGAACAACAACTATGTCTATCAATGAAGGCGGCGGCTTTGGCGATTGGGGTGCGATCATCGTACTCTTCGTGATTGCCGCAATGTTTGGCTGGGGCGGCAACGGCCTCGGTAACGGAGGTGTCGGTGTGAACAACGGCTATGTGCTTTCCAGCGACTTTGCTATGACGGAGCGCAAACTGGACAGCATTACCAACGGACTGTGCGACGGCTTCTATACGCAGGCACAGATGAACAACGCAACGAACATGCAGATGATGCAGGGATTCAACGAGGTCAATTACAACGGTGCAATCCGGCACTGTGAGACGCTGCAGGCAATCGACAAGACCGGAGACCGGATCATCGACTATCTGACCAACGAGAAGGTGCAGAATCTGCGTGACGAGAATCAGGCGCTGCGCTTGGCTGCATCTCAGGCTGCGCAGAACACTTATCTCATTGACCAGCTTCGTCCGGCACCAATCCCGGCATTTCAGGTGGCAGCACCGTGGCAGTACGGCACTGGCGGCTGTAGTTGCGGCTGCTGATTGGAGGTGCTGATATGGCATCTTACGCAGCTTTGACTCCGCAGACGCTTGCAGCGGGCGACGCAGTTACGTGGCTGACGACCATCGTTCCCGGATGCTGCAACATCCAGCACAGGAACGGGACAGGCACGGTGACGCTGAAAGGATCCGGGTGCTGCTGCAGACCAAACAATTACCGAGTATGCGCACATGTGGTCATTACCGCAACGGCTGCTGCGGCAGTTCAGCTTCAGCTCGCGCTTGACGGCGTGGCGGTTCCCGGATCTTTGATTTCCCTTGTTCCGGCAGCTGTCGGCGATGTTTTGAGCGGCGACCTCTGTATCGATGTGCCGGTGGATTGCTGCTGCTCTCGCTTGAGCGTTGAAGCTGTGACCGCAGTTCCTCTGACTTCCGCTGTGATCAGCGTAGATAAGGAGTGATTGCATGAACATGAGAGCAATGGACAAAATCTCTGACATGCTCTGCGAGGAGATCGAGGAGATTGCCAGTAAAGGCACCATGAGCATGGGCGACCTTGAGATCGTCTACAAGGCAACCGGCGCTGTCAAGAACATCGACAAGATCAAAATGTCAGGCGGCAACAGCTACGGAAACAGCTACGGCGACGGCAACAGCTATCGCGGACGGCATTGGGTGCGCGGTCATTACAGCATGTCCGACGGCAGGCAGGAAATGATCGACCGCATGCAGGACATGATGAGCAGCAGGGATATGTCCTCGGCAGAACGGGATTCTTTTTCGAGAGCAATGGACGCGCTGAATAACTACTAAAGCAGATTCCCTCCCGCCAAAAGACGGGAGGGAATTTTTTCATGCTCATTTTTTTGTTAGCATTTTCGTTAGCATTTTTAGTGAAATATTTTTTTCTAAATAGATAAAATTTTGAAAAAATAATTAAAAAAATACAATCAAAAACCCCTGAAATATCAATAAGAACAAGAAAAAGCCCTGCAATCTCAATGATTACAGGGCTTTGGTGGAGATGGCGGGAGTTGAACCCAAGGACGCACATGAAAAACATTGCATTTTCAACGGTTACGCAGACTGGTTAGCATTTTCGTTAGCATTTTGCTTTTCTATGCTTTGCTTGAAGAACCCTTCCATGTTTGCGACATCTTCATTCTTATCTTTTGCTGACAGCTTGATATAGAATTTCTGCATCGTGCTTTCGTTTTTCCATCCGCCTGCTTCCTGCGTGTGCTTTGCGCTCCATTTGAGGCTATACGCAAGGCTTGCAAACGATCTGCGCAGCCCATGCACTCCGACCTTTTCAAGACCGACGCGCTCACATACTGCGTTGATGTTTCTGTATATCGTGTTTGGAGCGCATTGCACGACTTTACCTGTTTTGTCCGGTACTGCTTTCATCGCATCAACAAGCTGCGGGATCATAAGATGCACAACACGACGAGACTTGTCGCTTTTGTTCTGCTTTTTTTCGACCAGCTTCCCATCCTTGTTATAGACCATCGCTCCACGAACATAGACCAATTCATTTTCCAAGTCAACATTGCTCCAATCAAGCGCAACGATTTCGGATCTGCGTAGAGAATGGAGCGCGAGGAGCATATCTATCTCGTGCTTGTGGCCTTTCACAGAAGAGACAAACTTTTTTATATCGTCTGGCTCCAACCACGGCAAGTCATTTTCTACGACCTTTGCAAGGCTGACTTTTGGCACTTCCATTCCGTTATAGCGCAGGATCGTTGCCACAAGGAACCACGCATTTTCAACTGTTTTCGGTGACTTCGTTCGCAGTTCGCCATTTACAACCGCTTGCCAGTTCTTTATGTCTTTCAGCGGCGTTTGCATCACGGACTTAAATCTATTCCTTTTGATACAGTAATATCCGTTTATTGTTGCTGGAGAAAGTGCGTTCTCTTTATCTGCGCAATACTTCTCTATTGCTTTTTCAAGCGTAATGCTTCCACGACCTTGATTGGCTCTGTTTTCTGCGCGGTATTCGGCTTTTATTAGTTCAGCCGCACGTTTACATTCTTTGGCCGTGGAGCGTGTCACAGAAATGCTTTCACCACCAAGGCGCATCTGGATGAACCAGTTGCCGCTGGGCAGTTTCTTCGGTTCCGGTACTTTCATATAATATTAGACCTCTTCAGCAATTCCACTATGATCTCGTCTTTTCC
>JAKSPK010000064.1 GCA_024404875.1 Oscillospiraceae bacterium | reverse complement strand
TTTTTTATATTTTTTACCTCCTTTTTTCGCTTTTTCTGGGTATTTCTTCCTTCATTGTCCTTTTGCCAGCAATTTTTCCGGAATTTCTCCCAGAATCATGGTAAACACATTGATCCCGTTCTCGCTGCGTGCCGTGATACTCCCTCCATGCAGTTCTGCAATGCTCTTTGCTACGCAGAGCCCCAGCCCATAACCACCTGTCTTTCTCGCCCGTGACGAATCCACACGGTAGAATCGCTCGAAAATTTTCTCCAATGCATCCTGTGGTATCGGTTCACCACTATTCGTCAGTACTATGCGCATCTGCATTTTTCGATCGCGGTTTACAATCATCCGTATATTCCCGCCTTCCGGCGTATACTTCACCGCATTGTCAAATACCGCTTCCGTCATTTTCAGAATCAGTCTTCGATCTCCCAAGTAGTGCAGATCCGGAGTCAACTCGTAATCGAACTGAATCCCTGACTCAAACACATCACTTTCGCGCTCCATGCAAATCTCCTCCAGCAGATCTGATATTCTAAGATCCTCTGCGTCGGGATGAATCTCATTCGCGTCGATCTTCGCGAGAAACAGCAGATCGCTGACCAGACCGGCCATACGCCTTGTTTCTCCCTGGATGCTGCCGAGCCACTTTTCCTGACTGCCTATTGTCGCATCCGGATTCGACATTACCGCTTCCGTATTCGCCGCAATGACTGTCAGCGGCGTTTTCAGCTCATGCGTCGCATCCGAGACAAAATCGTTCTGTTTCTCCCATGCCGTTTCGATCGGCCGGCTCACCCATTTGGTCAGCAGCATACAGGCTGGTATCAGTAGAAGAGCACCGATAAGGATGAATATAATAGAATTCAGCAGAAGTGACTTCCTTAGACCTGCCTCCTGTGAACATTCCGCGATGACTGCCCACGCGCCGCCTCCCCGCAGAATCGAGAGATAGCGGTATTCCATACCATCCAGTTCCAGCGTCCCCTCGTTTTGCTCGCCTTTTATTTCGATACCGGCGGCAAGCGTTTCCAGCGTTTCTTCACTGAGATTCAGATGCGACTGCTCTGTGTCGCTGATTTCACCGTGTTCGTTCAGGATGAATGCGATCATACCGCGTGTTCCATCATCGAGCGTGCGAGATTCCGCCGCACTGCGCAGCGCAGCCGTCGTCTTATCCGCAGCCGACTGATAGAGATAGATGCTGATGCCCGCGCTTACTGCCGCCAGAAACAGTACTAGCAGAATCCAGCTGATAATGAAAAAACGCAGCCTTAATTTCCGGTGCATAGTAGCCCCCTTATCTTTCAGTCACCCGATTTTTATACACCTCAAACTGATACGCGCCCACCAGCGATTCAATGCGCCACGATTCCTCTGTGTCGATTATATATGCCGTCGATTCGGCATCCGATCTCACCCGCACACGGCGCAGCAGTCCGTCGGCTCAAATTCCACAAATTCCGGCTGACTGGTATCTGTACTTCGCAGGACAGTGACATTTTCGATGAACATACGATTTCTCCTGTTTCACAGCGAAACATTTTCTCGTTTACAGCATATCATGAAAAGGAGAGCGGATCAGATTGCCGTGTGATGTCAGAATACCGGCCTCCATGATGTCGATCAGTCCAAAGCCCGGTGGGAACTGGTCACGCGGCTGTGCTGCACTGCCCGGATTGAACAAATGCACACCCTGCACCATCCGGTCAATCCGCGTATGAAGATGTCCGAACAAAACCAGATCAGCATTTTCAGCCTTTGCACGGTCGATTAGATTCTGCTGGAAATCGCCGTGCATCAGCGTATGCCCGTGCAGCACGAGCGCACGGTGTCCGAACGGCAGCGAAACGGTTTCCTGAAGCGGGATACTGCGGTCATAATCGCAATTACCACGAACACGGATCAGGCGTCCTTTCCATTCCGGATGCTCCTTCAGCCAGCGTTCGGTATCGAACTGTCCGTCGCCGCAGTGAATAGCAAGCGCCGCATCTGCGTGCATTTCCAGCGTTTTTTTCAGCATATCATAATGCCCGTGCGTATCCGAGATCACAACGATTTGCATAGTCTTTCACTCCTTTGGTTCTCTTTTGATTTATTATAGCATAGAATAATAACACCGTCAAGCGAGCAGTGCCCGCCGCGCTTTTCGCGCCTATTGTTGAGTCTGAGTTATTCTTTTTTTGCTTTCGTTCGCTTCCGGAAATCTTTTGGAATTGGCCGTGGGTTCTGCCCACCTGACCTTTTTGAAAGGAGATCATACTTATGGAAAAACCGAAAGACACCGCACAGCTCCGCCAGATGCTGCAAGTCGTCAGCAGTAAGCTCGGCATCCCTGCTGATACACTGCGACAGGAGCTTGAATCCGGCAAATTTGATCAGGCGATCGCCGGGCTCGGTCAGCAGGATGCCGCAAAATTCCGACAAATACTTGCAAACCCGCAAAAGCTCAATCAGGTCATGAGCAGCAAACAGGCAAAAGCGCTCTACGAAAGACTCTCAAAGGGCGGCTAATTTCATCCCGCCGAAAAGGAGGCCGGCTGCATGGACGATCTCACGCAAAAGCTCCAATCCCTTCTCTCCGATCCGGAGAGTATGCGCAATCTTTCCGAGCTTGCCGCAATGCTGCGCGAGCCGGATACCAATGCACTGCCTGAACAAGATGCGTCCAGTCATGCTCAGAATGACGCACAGATGCCGGATCTCACAAAGCTGCTCGCCGTCGGGCAGGCTCTTTCGTCCGTGCAGAATGACGATACCGCGCAGCTCATTCTCGCGCTCAAGCCGCATCTTTCAGCTGTACGGGCAAAACGCGCTGATCAGGCCGTCAAAATGCTGCGGCTCTATGCTGCTGCCGGTATTCTGCGCGAGAACGGGATGCTCACCGATCTGCTCGGCTCGTTCTGAGCCGGTGACTATCCGCCGGAAAGGAGGCTGTGTATGGCAAATTCTGTTCCGCTGCGGTGGATGCGCAGCGCTCCACCGCCGAAAAGCGCAGATCGTCCAAAGCCTTTGTCGCTGCCGCTCCCCTTTCCAATGTCCGATCCTGTGCTGCCGGATAAAACAGATGCTGCCGCGCTGCCGGAAATGCTCCGTAATCTGACCGGTCGCCTGCAGCATATGGATGCAGAAACGATTTTGCTGCTCGCACTTTTCTGGATGCTCTATCAGGAAAAGGCAAATCCCCGCCTGCTGATTGCGCTGGCCTATATCGCGCTGTGAGCACGGAGCATACGGCATCGAACAAGCCTACCCCTGTTCTTTCCGCCTTCCGCCGGAGATCTGCCAAAGCGCCAGCTGATCCCAGTCCAGCGCTGCCAGTTTATGTGCTGCCCTCTTGATTGTCTCCCGGCTGCCGAATGATGAAAAACGCAGCCATCCCTCGCCCTGTTTTCCGAATCCTACACCCGGCGAGGACACAATACCGTATACTGAAAGCAAACGCTCAAAGCATTCCCATGAGCGCAGATGATACGGACATTCCATCCAGACATACGGCGCATGCTCGCCGCCTGTCGTAAAGACGCCGCTCCGCTTCAATGCCTGCCGTATCAGATCCGCATTTTCCATATAGTATTCCACATCGCGCCGCACCTGCCGCTGTCCCTCCTGCGAGAAGACCGCTGCCGCGCCGCGCTGAACGATATAGGATGTGCCGTTATATTTCGTGGATTGCCGCCGCATCCAGAGCCGATGCAATGATTGTCCCTCTGCACTCAGCGCCCGCGGGATAATCACCCAGCTGCACCGCACACCCGTAAAGCCGGCCATTTTTGAAAATGAGTTGATTTCAATCGCGCAGGTCTCCGCACCCGCGATCTCGAAGATGCTTCGCGGCAGTGCGACGTTCCGGATATAGGCTTCATAGGCAGCGTCGTAGATGATGCAGGCATGATGCGAGTGCGCATACTCTACCCATTCCTGAAGCTGTGCCCGCGAATAGACTGAACCCGTCGGATTGTTCGGCGAGCAGATATAGATCAGGTCGGCATGAATATCCGGCTCAGGCATCGGAAGGAAACCGTTATCCTTTGTGCCGCGTGCAAAGAGGATCTGCCGCCCTGCCATAACACTCGTATCATAGAACACCGGGTAGACCGGATTGGGCAGAAGTACGGTGCTGTCCGGCGCGAACAGATCACAAAGATTCGCAAGGTCGCTCTTGGCACCGTCGCTGATGAACACATCCTCCGGCTCGATCCCGACCTTGAAAGAACGGTAATAGCCGCTGACCGCCTCTCGAAGAAAGGCTTCACCCTGCACATCACCGTATCCATGAAAATGCGCAGCTTCACGCATTTCCGCTGACGCAGCAGCCATCGCCGCACTGACGGCCGGTGCAAGCGGACGCGTGACATCGTTGATGCCGAGAGACAGAACCTCCGCCGCCGGATGCTCTTCCCGAAACCGCCGGACACGCATAGCAATCTCCGCGAACAGATAATTCTGCTCCAGCTTCATGATATTTTCATTCAGCCGCATGATGCTCTCCTTTCGGTACGATATACTTAATATTATACATGATCGGCAGAGAATTTTCAAGTCACGAATGAGAACTCTCATTCCGTACCCGTCGATGGAGTCTGCAAGATTATCCCCCATTCATCGGCCCCCCTTCACCAATGAAAACGCCGAAGCAAATCAGTTTCTATCACTCACCCGATTGTCCCGCTCCGAAGGAGGCTTCCCATGCACCTGACCGCTCTGCTCACGCCGCACAATCTTCTTCTGCTGACAGCCGCGCTTTCTCTGCTCTGGATGCTCCGCGAATATCTCCGCCGCCGTACCAAAGCCGCAGCATTTTTCTTCGGCACGCTCAGTGGGATTGCGGCGCTCCTCATCTGCCACATCTTCGGTGCTGCATTTGGCTTCGCACCGCCGCTCACCGTCTGGACAACCGCCGCAGCCGCTGTTGCGGGAATTCCCGGTGTCGTTCTGCTCGCCGTCATAGATCTGCTGAATTTATGACAAATCGATTACAATATATTCGATGCACTCGACAAAAACCGCGAAATTGTGCTATAATAAAAACGATGCACCGATGAACATTTTCATTCATGGCTGCATCAGTGCAGTTCATCGAAAGGATGTTGAATCTATGGATTGGGAATTTCAATTTCTGAATTGGATCCAGACACATTTGCGCGGTGACGTCATGGATACAATCATGCCGTTCATCACCAAATTCGGCGACGGCGGTATCTTCTGGATCGCGCTGACGCTGTTGCTCTTCATTCCGAAGCGCACCAGAAAATATGCGCATGTTTCCGCATTCGCGCTGATCTTCTGCGTTGTCGGCGGAAACCTTATCCTCAAAAACCTGATCGCGCGTCCGCGCCCCTTATGGCTCGAAAACGGCAACCCGCTCGCAATGATCGGCGTAGACAATCTGGCTGCCCGCACCTATGTCCGTGACGGCGTAACGATTGTTCCGGAGACCAGAACGATCATCAAGCTGCTCGTCAAAGCGCCGACCGATTATGCATTCCCATCCGGTCACACACAGGCCTCGTTCGCTGCGGCAACCGCAATCTGTATGTGGAAACGCAAGTGGGGAATTCCGGCACTCGGCCTCGCAGCGCTCGTCGCATTCTCCCGCCTGTACCTCTATGTGCATTATCCAACCGATGTACTGGGCGGTCTGCTCTTCGGCATCGGCTACGCACTGCTTTCCCTCGCGATCTGCAATAAGCTCTTCCGCAAGAAGACCTGGGACGGCTGCGAAGGCGCTCGCAGAAAGAAGAGAAAGAAAAGAAGAAAGCCGCGTCCGGCACCTGTTGCTGCAGCAGCAAACTACAGCAATGACAATTACGCCGATGAGCCGGTTTATTATGATGATGAACCCGTCTATGATGA
>JAKSPK010000063.1 GCA_024404875.1 Oscillospiraceae bacterium | reverse complement strand
CGTGACTGGATAAAGCAAATTGACGAATCTGACGAAATGGAGAGAGGAGAGATAATGAGACGAAAAAATTCCTTTCAGCATCCTGAGACAATCAAAGCAATAAAACGCAGTAAACCAAGTAAACTGAGTAATCCAAGTAAACCGGATAAACAAAGTAATCCAAGTAAACCAGAGCAAAATGCAGCCTGAATTGTACCCGTATCAGAAAAACAGCACTGTGCAACGCCCGGTTGCCGGAATGGTTGCCGTAATAAATATTATATATGCGCTGGACAAAACACATATAAAATGGTATAATTATTCTGTATAGCTATGCCCAAATTCACAACGAAAGGAGCAGGAAAATGTACTGCTATTACTGCATGGCGGAGACCGAGGAAATTGATGGAAAATGCTCCGTCTGCCATAAAGAATCCAAGGAGCCTGATCGGAAGCATCTGCGTCCCGGCACGATTCTCAGAGAACGCTTTCTTGTCGGAAATGTGCTCGGAAGCGGCGGCTTCGGCATCACCTATATCGGCCGCGACCAAACCCTTAATACCCTTATCGCGATAAAGGAATATTTTCCGAATGAATACGCCGACCGCGATACGGTTTCGTCTGAGGCGGTTGTTCTGAAGGACTGTCCGCAGAAAGAATTTTTTGAGCGCGAGAAAAAGCGCTTCCTCACCGAAGCCCGGACACTTGCGCAATTCAATAATCAGGGACATATTGTTCATGCGCATGACTACTTTGAACTGAATGATACCGCGTACATCGTCATGGACTTTGTCAGCGGTGAAAATCTGCTTGCGTATATGCGCAATCATCAGACACTCATTTCGCCGGAGCGTGCCGTCGAATGGTTTGTGCCGCTGCTGAAAGTGCTGGCGAAGGTACATGAAAAGGGATTGATTCACCGCGATATCAGCCCGGATAATATCCTTGTCGATAACGATGATCTGGTTCTGATCGACTTCGGTGCGGCGCGGAATGTCGTTGATTCAAAAACACGGTCGGTCACGATGAAGGACGGCTACACACCGATTGAGCAGTGTGTGCCGGACAGCGAACCTGGACCGTGGATGGATGTATATGCGGTCTGCGCAACGATTTATCGCTGCATTACCGGAAAAATTCCGATCGCATCTTCGGTTCGTTCTTTCCGGGATGAGCTGTTAAAGCCCTCTGAACTGGGTATCAGTATTCCGCAGCATATCGAAGATGCGATCATGCACGGCCTTGCGGTCGATTACCGTGTGCGTACGCAGACCATGCAGGATCTGGTCGCGGAGCTGTCCGGCAAGACACTTGATCCGGCGACTGTTCTGATGACCGATGCGCCGACAGAACTGATTGTTGGCGGGATGTCCGGAACGGATTCCGCAAAGAGCGGAACGGCAGCCGGTCACCAGAATTCGTCCGGCAGCGATGCGACGGAGAGCGTTCAGACGAAAAAGCGCGGACCTGTTATTCCGGTCGCGCTGGCAGCCTGTGTTGCGGGTGCTGCGGGATTTGGTATCTGGCATTTCTCGCGGGAAGCGAAAAAAGCAGAGAATTCCGCCGCGATGAACAACATCATCGAGGAAGTCAGCAGCAGGGCAGGGGAGTCTGAAAATGCGGATTCTCAAGATGCTGCATCTTCGGAAGTCGAGACTGCTGCGGGCGAGATTGTCGGCATCACCGGAAAATATCTGTTCCGCAATTATATGACCGATCAGTATATCTGCTTTGATGCGCAGAGGAGTGATGTCACACTGACCGTCTTCCAGTCCGATCCGGAATGCGTCATGGAGATCATGGAAGCGGACGGGGAGTATGCGCGCTATATCCGGCCGGTGCAAAGCAGCGATAAGGTTCTGAATCCCGCATCGCCGAAGCCGACCGACGGCAATCAGGTCATCCTCTACAAGAAAAATACAGACGGTACGCAATACTGGCTGCTCGAACAGACCACCGAAAGCACAATGTTCACGATTCGGAGCTATGCGGACAATGATCTCGTGCTTGCGCCGGATGGTGAGCGGATGCATCTGGAAACCTATGACGGCAGCAAAAATCAGATCTGGATCCTGACAAGATATTCCGGCGGCTCGAAAGATGAGAGCACAAAGGCTGAATCTTCCGACAGCGAAGACAGCAGGAGCGAAAAAGATAAATCAAGCAGAGCGGATTCCTCGTCGTCCTCATCGGGCAATTCGCAGCGGGACGAGCAGCAGTCCTCTTCTTCCAGCGGAAACCGGCCGTCAAGGCAGGAATCCTCGGAGCAGTCTTCGCAGAAGCCTGATCCGCAGCCACAGCAGCAGCAGCCGGAGTCGAAGGAGGATCCGAAGCCGGTCGAGGTGCAGAGCGATTATTATTTCTCTGATTACGGCGGAGGCTGTATCATCACAGGACTGAAAAATAATATGGGCGACCTGAATATTCCGGAGTACATCGGAGACAAGCAGGTGCTTGCAATCGGAGACAATGCATTTTCCGGAAATACGGGCATTCGATCCGTTTCTATGCCAGACAGCATCGAGACAGTCGGCGCAGATGCCTTTGCGGACTGCTCGAATCTCTCGTCGGTACGGTTCTCGCGAAATCTCCGCAGAATCGGTGACTATGCATTCTGCAACACCGGACTCTATGAACTGGAGTTGCCGGAAAGTCTGCGTGAGATCTGCGAAGGCGCATTCTACGGAAACGGCGGTTTTGAGCAGATCATGATCCCCTACGGCGTTGAGACGATCGGTGACTATGCGTTCGGACAGTGCGATATGCTTGAATCCATCTATATTGCGGTTACTGTGAATCACATTGGCGTCAACGCATTCAAGAGCGATCCGCCGACCGCGCAGTATGTCGAATACGGCGGTTCATCTGCGGAATGGGATATGAACGATTTCAGCAGATCGGCCTTTGCGCTTGACTGGAATGATCCCGATATTGCGTATAATGTTTCCCCTGAATGGGCGTTCTCATAATACGGAAAGGAATCGTAAAATATGAAGCTGAAAAACAGATTGACGGCCGGCCTGCTTGCTGCAGGCATCCTGCTGAGCTACCCGGCCGGACTGCCGGTCTCGCCGGATATGATGCAGGTCTTTGCGGCGGAAACGGTCTCCGGCACCTGCGGCAAGTACCTCAGCTGGACGCTCGACAGCGATGGAACACTGACCATTTCAGGTACGGGGGAGATGACGGACTGGACATATTACTCTAGAAGTATGCGGTGGAATGAACAGTGGAGAAGTATCACAAAAGTTGTGATTGAAGACGGTATCATGAGTATCGGAGACATGGCGTTTTACGGCTGTTCCGGCCTGACATCTGTTACGATTCCGGATAGTGTTACCAGTATCGGACGGGAGGCGTTTTCCGGCTGCAACATTCTAACCTCTGTCACAATACCGGACAATGCAGTAAGCATTGGAAGCGGTGCGTTTGACAGGTGCATTGGTCTGGCCGATATCACCATTTTGAATCCAGAATGCGAGATCTATGATAGTAATGACACTCTCTCCTCCGACGCCGTGATCCACGGTTATGCGGGCTCCACGGCGGAAGCCTATGCGGCGAGTTATAAACGGACATTTGAGGCAATCGAGACTGTCGCCTCCGGAACCTGCGGCGAGAACCTCACCTGGACGCTTGACAGCATTGGCACACTGACCATTTCCGGCACGGGGGAGATGGATGATTGGGATAGTAGTGTGTGTGCGCCATGGTATGGCCAGAGGACAAACATCAAAAAAGTTGTGATCGAAGACGGTGTCACGAGCATCGGGGACTTGACGTTTTACGCCTGTAATGGCCTGACATCTGTTACGATTCCCGACAGCGTCACGAGCATTGGAGCACATGCGTTTCACAGCTGTGATGCTCTGACGAATATCACGCTCCCTGACAGTGTTACGAGTATCGAAGAATTCACGTTTTACAACTGTAGCGGACTAACATCTTTTGCGATTCCGGATAGCGTCATCAGCATCGGAGCCGATTCGTTTGAGGGATGCAACGGCCTGACGTCTATTACACTCCCTGATAGTGTCACGAGCATTGGAGCGTATGCGTTTTCAGGCTGCTACGGGTTGACAGAGATCACGATACCGGAAAGCGTCACGAGCATAGGATTAAGTGCGTTTCTCATCTGCACTGGCTTGACCGATATCACCATTCTGAATCCGGAATGCGAGATTAATGATAGTAGCTTAACGATCCCCTCCGATGCCGTGATCCACGGCTATGCGGGCTCTACGGCGGAAGCCTATGCGGCGAGATATAAACTGACATTTGAGGAGATCGAGACTGTCGCCTCCGGCACCTGCGGCGAGAACCTGACATGGACGCTTGACAACAGGGGCACACTGACCATTTCCGGCACGGGGGAGATGACGAACTGGGACTATTTTGCTGGTATCATGTCGCCGTGGCGGGGAAACATCAAAAAGGCTGTGATCGCGGATGGTGCCACGAGCATCGGAAGTTTTGCGTTTTACGGATTCAACGGACTGACCTCTGTCACGATACCGGACAGCGTCATCAGTATTGGAAGAAGCGCGTTTATCGGTTGCAAAGGGCTGACAACCGTTACGATTCCGGATGGCGTCACAAACATCGGAAGTTCTGCGTTTTCCGACTGCACCAGCCTGATAAATATTACGATCCCGGAGAGTGTCACGAGCATTGGAGGTCTTGCATTTTACGAGTGCAAAGGGTTGACAGCTGTTACGATCCCAGATAGCGTCGCGAGTATCGGAAATAGTGCATTTGCATACTGCACAGGCCTAACCTCTGTCTCAATTCCGGATAGCGTCACAAGCATCGGAACCGGTGCATTTGAAAGATGCGAGAGATTGACAGATATTACAGTTGATCAGAATAACAAATTTTACTGTGTCGAAGACGGGATACTATTCAGCAAGGACAAAACCACACTACTCTGTTGTCCGGCTGGAATGAAGAAAACAGCATATACAGTTCCGGATAGTGTTACAATTATCAGTGGCTATGCTTTTGCAAACTGCACCAGTCTGACAGATATTACGATCTCTGAAAATGTCACAGACATCGGAGTATATGCGTTTGCAGACTGTACTGGCCTGAACTCTGTCACGATTCCGAAGAGTGTCACGAGCATAGGTTTCGGTGCGTTTTGGAACTGCAGCAGCCTTACATCTGTCGCGATCCCGGACAGTGTCACGAGCATCGGAAACTCTGTGTTTTATTGGACCAAACTGCGCTCTGTTACGATCCCGGATAGCATCTCAAGCATTGAAAAAGATGCGTTTTATCACTGCGACTACTTGACCTCTATCACGATTCCGGAGAGTGTCACAAGCATCAAAGAAAGTGCGTTTTTAGACTGTTATGCTTTGACCGATATCACCATTCTGAATCCGGAATGCGAGATTGATGATAGTAGATCCACATTCCATTCCTCCGCTGTGATCCATGGCTATGCGGGCTCCACGGCGGAAGCCTATGCGGAGGAATATGGACGGACATTTGAGGCGATCGAGACTGTCGCCTCCGGCACCTGCGGCGAGGATCTTACTTGGGCTCTTGACAGCATTGGCACACTGACCATTTCCGGTACGGGGGAGATGACGAACTGGAACTTTAGTAAGGATGTTCCGTGGAATGAAACATATTCCGAACAAATTAAAAGGGTAGTGATAAAAGATGGTGTCACGAGCATCGGAGACGGAGCTTTTTTCGGCTGTTCCGGCCTGACATCTGTCATGATTCCAGACAGCGTTACGAGCATTGGACACAATGCGTTTTTCGGTTGTTCTAGCCTGACATCCGTTACGATTCCGGACGGTGTCACGAGCATTGGAGACGGTGTGTTTTACAATTGTAATGGCCTGACATCTGTCACGATCCCAGAGAGTGTCACGAGCATTGGAGGCAGTGCGTTTTTCGGCTGTGCAAGTTTGACATCTGTCAGGATTCCAGACAGCGTTACGAGCATCGGAACGAGTGCGTTTTCCGGTTGTTCTAGCCTGACATCCGTTACGATTCCGGACAGCGTCACTAGTATTGGTATAGGTGCATTTTCACGTAGCGCCGAATTGACCACTGTTACGATATCCAAAAAACTCACGGAAATCAGCAACTATATGTTTCAGGGATGTATCGGACTGACCTCTGTTACGATCCCAGATAGCGTTACGAGCATTGGAGATGGTGCGTTTGACGGTTGTTATGGTTTGACATCCGTTACGATTCCGGAGAGTGTCACGAACATTGGA
>JAKSPK010000062.1 GCA_024404875.1 Oscillospiraceae bacterium | reverse complement strand
CGAACAGATGGGTGATCCAGGTGCCGATCATAATGAAAGGAATCAGCCGGAGCGGAATGCGGTCAGCCGTTCCATGCCCTGCGGCGAAGATGAGCCCCATACCCTTTTCGGCACCATTGCCGTATTTCATGTAGTAGAAAGCGACAAAAGCACCGCCCAAGGCGAGAAACGGGATCAGCTGCATGGGATGGCTGCTGCGGAAGTCGGTGATGGACAGCAGAACACGGCCGAATAGGGCATCGATCCCGCCCACTACAGCGCCGACGGGGACAGCCAACAGTGTGTATAAAATCAAATCACGGTAGTGATAAAGACATTTTTTCATGGCGTCTTTCAAGAAGATCACACCTCATTTACGACATTTTTTCAAAAATAAAGCTGATGCCCCCTGCAAAAGCAGAAGTCATCAGCATCAAATGCGCTTTTGGACGAATCCATGGGAGAACCTCATTCCCATTGCGAACTGTACCATATTGAGCGGACATTGTCAATCTGTTTTTCAAGCCGCCATATAACCGGTAAGAGCAAGTCAAAGAACAGACAGACAGCCGCACATGGCACAAGTGCGGCTGTCTGTCTATGGAAAAGGGAAAGAATACAGGGGGGAGGAGATCCTCCTATTTAGATACAGCAGATAAGAGGAGGTAAATCTCATATACTGCTGTACGGTAAGCATTTATTTCTTTGACATTAGCATAGCATATGGTGTATGCTTTGTAAAACGCTTAATATTAATACGAGATATAATCAGGACTTTAAACAGAAAAAGAGGGGTGCGAAGGATGGAGTTCGCCTATACCGTAGAGGAGTACATACAAGATGTTTCCGTGCAGGAGTTCAAGGCACAGTGTATTGATGTGGAGCGTTTCCGCAGACTGTGCGAGCAGTGCGGCAACTATAACAGGCGCTGGAGCTGCCCAGAGTTTTCTTTCGACCCGATGGAGGTCTGGGACGGGTATAGCCAATTACGGCTCTATATGCGTCTTATGCGCGGCACGAAGCCGGAGCAGCCGATGGAAGCAGCATTGACGGCACTGAAGGAGGAAAAGAAAAAGTATTTTGATCTGCTCATGGCGTGGGAGAGCGCGACACCCGACAGCCTGATGCTGTCAGCGGGTACCTGCGACCTCTGCGGCGATATTTGCAGAAAAGCATTGGGCGAACCGTGCTGCCATCCGGAGAAGCTGCGGTATTCTATTGAAGCATTAGGCGGCAATGTGGAGGAGTGTGCGCGCCGTTATTTCCATACTCCGGTGCTGTGGGGCAGGGACGGGATCGCGCCCGACTACTATATACTGATGGGCGGCCTGCTGATGCGGTGAATAAGACTTCTCCTGAATCGGCAATGGAAGAAAAGCTCCCGGAAGCCTGACGCTTCCGGGAGCTTATTATATAGGTGGCGGTATATTTGCAGGAGATCTCACTCAATCGTGATGATCGATGTCGGTGATCGTAACATAGCCGGAGCCGGCATTGACGGTCACTTCATACTCGGTAATGCCGTCGCGCAGCTCGATCTCGTAGCAGTACACGGCGTTTTTGAGGCCGTGACCTGTGTAAAGATGTCTGTCAATATCATAGACGAAAAAGCCGGAGGCATCTTTGACGAGGGACTCCGAAAGATAGTCCTCTGCAGCCGTCAGCGCCTGATCCTTGGAGAGGACGGAGTTTCGCTTTGCGGCGGGAATGGCAGTTCCGAAAATATAACCGCATATTGCCGCAGCGAGACAGAACAGAACGCACAGAACGACGACGATCATTCTGACGGTGTTCTTGAAATTAAAGCGATTTTTGGCTTTCTTGATGGTATCCGTCTCTGCTTCGTTGAAAATGCCGCTTTCCGGTGCGTGACCCAGAATGGAGTCCACCTCGCGGGCTCGCTTCATTTCCATACGGACATATTCAATCTCCGCGTCAGTTGCCGTTCCCTCCAGAAAATGCTGATATGCTTCTTTGAAATTCATCTCAATACCTCCATGTTTTTCCGCAGTTCTTCTCTTGCACGGTGCAGAAGAACCTTTACATTTGCTTCACTTTTCCCGATGACCTCGGAAATTCCTTTGACGCGCAAGCCGTTAAAGTAAAAAAGAACGATGACTTCCTTCTGACTGTCGGCCAGCGCCGATATGGTACGGTACAGCTCGCAGTATTCTTCGCGCTTGATGATGTGGTGCAGGATCTCGTCCTCCTGCACCGACATTCCCTCGTGGAGCTCCGTATCAGAGATCCGCGACTGCTTCCGGGAATGCATCAGGAATTCATTCCTGCAGACCGCCAGAAGCCACGGCTTGAAATCCCGAATGCTGTCATCTGCGGAGCCCAGAGCCTTGAAGAAGGCTTCCGATACGATGTCCTCTGCCATAGCCTTGTTCCGGCAAAGCGACATGGTATACAGGAGAGCTTCGTTATAATATTTTCTGAAAAGCTCATCAATCAGATCATGCTTCAATACAATGCTCAGCTCCTTTCCTGCGGTATGGTATAAGATCCCGGGCATTTCCCGGCGGATCGAGTGCTCGGTATGCAAGTGCCATCAGGCGATGTCATCGCAGGACGCATCCTCAAAGCAGAGTGCCGGCTCACTGATAATACCGACCACCTCGCCGTTGGAGGCGTGTACATAGAATTCATATTTCTGGAAAAGAGTTTGCAGCGTCAGAACGAAAAAGCCGTCCTCATACGCTGCCCGCACACAGCACATCTCGCTGTCACCGACATTCAAATATGTGGCGGCGATGCGGATGGCATCTACAATAGTGATCTCAATATTATTCATCTTTGCTCCGTCCTTTTCTCTTGGTTTTGCTTAATAGATGCACGAACGGAGAAAAGGTTACAGCACAAATACTTGCGCTGTAACCCTGATATCGAAGAATACTGTTATTTACCCATGATCGCTGCAATCACATCTTTTGCAACTTTCTGCTCATCGGTCTCATATGTTTTATAGATCGCGGTACTGCTGCCATCACGGAATATCAGGTTGATGGTGCCGTACTCGTCTGTTGCATCATAACCATGCAGTCTGAATTCCGCTTTCACGACATCGCTTAAATAAAAAATAGTCACTTTTTCTTTGCAGAAAATACATTTCTTTCCGATGCGTACAGCGTCATTAAGATATGCTTTTGCCAGTTTGAAATCTTCTGTAATTTCGCTGAAATCGCTTAACTGCTTGTATGATTCGATGATCTTCGGGTCTCTTTTTTTCTTGAATAATCCCTGGAGCGGTACCATGTATTCAAACATTTCTTCCATAATAATCAGCCCTCCGACATTTGCTTAAAAACATATTCTCCGGTGCTTTCATCATATATGTACACTTCCTCTATGAGCGTATCGCCGTTCATATCCTTTACGGTCATATCCTGTATGCCGTCACCGTCGACATCAGAGAATACGACATTGGCCTCAAGAAATCCCTGATCGTAAATTTTTTCATGATCCAGTTTAATTTCCTGAATGATCGTGTAATCATCGCTGTCTTCGAGTAATCTGACAATGGCCGACTCTGAGAAAGATTCAATGTACACGGTTTCGGGTGTGCCGTTCATTTCGCGGGTCGTCATACCGTAGCCCTTGAAAGTTCTCCAATCAGCCCCAGCGATAGGCGGCTCTGCGGTCTTCCCGCAGGCACATAGCATCAATGCAGAAATACATAGCAAAGCCCAGATAAAGTTTTTTTTCATGTTTCTCTCCTTTTGAGCAAGATGGATCGTGCTGTATTTATTTTATCATATTGTGCTTGTGAAGCGCAACCCCGCCCCTTAAGAGAGCTCGAAAAGATTCGAACTGCACCTTTGCCGAAACTTCAAACATGATCGCGGGTATGAGTCAAATGGGGAGCCTACTTTCCGATGACTTCCGTCTGTCCGTGTTTTACCGGCTCGCTCACTTTTTGCGTGACGCGTCCGCCATTCTCGGCTTCCGGCGGACGCTCCACGGCAACCGGACCGTATTCATGCAAAAAGCGGATACCCGGCGTGCAAAGCACCTTCTCTACATCATGATCGTAGACAAACGCATCGAATGTGTCGCTGTTCCGGCATTGCCGGACTGATTTACGCAATACTGCCTCCTGACACAGAAGATCGGGTTTCTTGCCTGCCAGCGCAGCAGCGTTGAATAGCTTGGTAGCCAGCAGACTCTCGGAAACAACATGCCGGCCAATGGGATCAGACCATTTTTTCATCAGATCCTGCATCGTGGAAAGATAATTGAGCGTTTTCAGACGGTGGATCTGCGTTCTGCTGAAAGATTTTCCGCGCTGATACATCTCTGCCTTTGCCGTGCGATAGGCTCCGGCAAGATCCATCACCCGGTCAAAATCCTTCACGAAAAGACCGCGGTCGACCAAAGTTTTTCCCTGATATTCCCTCACAAAAGCGTCCAGCCCGGTGCGGAATGCCTTCATGGAGTCTGATGCTCTGCGGTTGATCGCCATCCGTCCGTTCAGACGGACGATCTCCTTCATGTATTCACTGCAATCCCAACCCACATTATGGGCAGCAATGTCACTGTATGAGAAGCTCTGGGCTCTCGCCGATTCTGTCAGCTCATCGGCGGTGTCGATAGGATCGAACCGCTGAGGGGCATCGACGGGTTTGGCCGGAGCGATGGGCGGCATATTGTCAGCAGGGCGGTCATTCGCAGGAACCTGCAGAGGTTCCTGTTCACGGGAAGGCTCCGGCTGCGGCTCGTGGGCAAACAAAGTCCAAATATCGTCCTCGCCGTTCACCATGTCTGTTTTCTTGACTTCTTTCTGTTCGAAGCGGTGGATCTCCGGCATTCCTTTTGCATAAATGCGTGCCTTGGTTCCCGAGATCCGTTCTGCCGGAGCGATCGGGCGGTAATTGCCGAGCTGCTGCAGCTGATGGGGATAGTACGCATTCTCCGTGACCTCAAACTTCGTGACTGCATCATCAAGGATGCCGCGTGTCAGCTTGGTGCCGTATTTCGGAGCACTGGGGTCAACAAACTCGGGCACTTCCGAAGAAACGAACTGCCCGTTCTGATAGCCGTTGTGTGCGTCCACCGCGAGCGACGCATCTCTGGTGAAGTCCAGATCCTTCAGATAGGAAATAGAGATACTGCCGCGGCCGATCTGATCCCGCTCATTATCCGGGTGAGAGCGGATATACTGCACCAGATCCGGCATCTTCATTCGGTAAGTACCATCCGGCGCGGTGCCCATCGGATCCTTGAACAGGATCTCCTTCGTATTTTTGTCTGCACCCACCACTGTACGGTAATGACCGTGGAACAGCAGCGCCACGGGTGAACGGCTCTCCTTCAGGGCACGGAAAACATCATCGAAGATCTGTCTGCTGATCTGTGCCTCGTCCGTACTCTGCGCCTTTCCCGCACGATCCTTTTCATTGGGGAAGGTATAGTCACGGTTGATGATCGCCGTATTGGGCAGCGTCTGGAAAATGAGATCTGCCCGATTCTGCGGATTTGAAGTCGCGTCGAAATAATCCTCCGGATGGTCGAAGCAATCCTCCTGCGGGTTGATATAGCCCAGCTCATCGGCCTTTTCGTTGCTGCGGTAAGCGCGGATGTATTCCTGCGGAAGCTCGATGCCGCGGCTTTGCAGCATGAGCTGCAGCGCAACGCTCCAACAGCCCTGTGCGGCTGTCTGATTGCGGCTCATGTGAACATTGGGGAGCTGGACCGCATTGCCTTCGTCCGATACGACCACATCATTGGCGGCGGGCATACACTTATTATTCCCGCGGTTGGCCTTGAGTGCCTGCAGATGCTTTGCCGCAGCAAGGTGAGCCCTCATATAGCGGAGCGTATCCTTGGAGCAGAACTCCTGATTTTCCTGAAGGATCGCAGTCATATACGCTACATCGTTTGTGCGCAGAAACTCCGGAGGAAGGTCTATCGGAAGCTCGACGGCCTGAGTGCCGGTGGCGGCAATGTACTCCTTTTTGAAATTTACGCCCTCTGTCATATCACCGTCCCAGAAGGGATTTTCCGGGTTCTCATTGACAAACTGCCAAAGTGACTCGACTGTCAGCCCGTCCAGGATCGCCGCGATCCCGTCATAGTTCTGGCGTGCATTGCGGATCGCCTCAGCGCTGCTGCCGCTGGGATTATGTAAATATGCGATAAAGTCCCGTGCCCGTGCATGAAAATCGCTCTGTGCACCCTGGGACAGGGCGAATTCGTAGTTCTCCGCCTCATACAACCGCTGCAAATGCGCTCTGAGGTCTCCCTCTCCGGGATTGCCGAACGGGTCGCAGAGGATCCCCATCAATAGCTGAAATTGTTCCGTAGTGACAGGCATAGAATATATCTCCTTTCATACCCCTTTTGCAGAGGCGGTAACTGCGGTACGCACTTGCAGGCAGTCAGCGTTCTATTACTTTATTATAGTAGCGCGAATAGATGCCGTCTGTCAAGCCGTCATCTATCGCCATGATTAATACCCGTATTCCCTGCAAAAAGTTACACGCAGGGTAAGAATGCTGTACCTGCCGCAAAAGATATCGTCTGTTCTCTGCCTGGCATAAAAAGAGGGCCTCTGCCAAAAGCAGAGGCCCTCTTGAAAAGTACCGATTGGTAACTCAGCGCTTGGAGAACT
>JAKSPK010000061.1 GCA_024404875.1 Oscillospiraceae bacterium | reverse complement strand
AACAACGACTTTCACGACATCACCGACTTCCACGACAACAATAACAACGACTTTCACGACATCACCGACTTCTACCACCACCACAACAACGATTTTCACGACCTCAATGACTTCCACAACAACAATAACAACGACTTTCACGACCTCACCGACTTCCACCACCATAACAACGACTTTCACGACCTCACCGACTTCCACCACCACAACAACGACTTTCACGACCTCACCGACTTCCACCACCACAACAACAACGATTGTCACGGCCTCACTGACTTCCACCACCAACAACACAACGACTTTCACAACCTCGCCGACTTCCACCACCACAACAACGACTTTCACGACTTCACCGACTTCCACCACCACAACAACGACTTTCACAACCTCGCCGGCTTCTACCACAACTACAACAACGCTTTTCACCTCCACACTCACTTTCACAACCACGACCGACTGGGAAATTCCGGTCGATTCCACCACTTCGACAACCGTGACCTCTACGCTCACCGAGTCGCTCACGACGACCACGACAACTGATACATCTTCTGAAACCACCACCACAAGCAGCACGATGACCGAAACCACGACCACAACCACAGAACCTGTCACGCCGGACGGCGATCTCAACGGCGACGGCACTCTCTCGGTCGCTGACGCAGTCCTGCTGTTCCGGTTCATCAATGAACAGGATGTGCCGGATACACTCGCTTTGACGAATTCGCAGCTCCACAGAGGCGACCTCAACCGCGACAGCCTCCTCACCATTCTGGACATCGCAGCACTTCTCATGAAGATCCTGTGGTAATCCCTGCAGCAACGGTATGAAAGCACAAAGCCGCTCCGAATAATCGGGGCGGCTTTTGCATGGATTTGTTTCTTTTATGAGACTGCAGGCAGATGTGCCGTCAGGCAGGCATAGTACGGCATTCGTTGAATTCTGCTGAAATACTGTTTGCTTTCAGCTGTATGTTGTGGTACGCGGTTATCCGGCGAAAGGTCGGACATTCTACTTTCGCCGTTCACAAACGGAATGAATATAATTCCATTCAAAATGCATATTTCATCGGCCGATGTACATAATACCCCTGAAAGCCGATCGGGTGACGAGGCTTCAACCAATGAAAGAAAGGCGATATCTATGAAAAAATCAACACGCGCCGGCATGAACGGCAAGGGCTTTTATGCAGCCCTCTCACTGAGTATCGCGATGGTAGGCGCAGCCTGCTGGTATGCCTATTCGCAGGCAGAGAAGCTGATGCCGCCCACCGTCCCGCAAAGCAGCATTGCACAGGAGACTATGCAGCAGCAGGCGACAACTGCGCCGCCTATGACGCAGACACAGCCGCCTGTGACGATCACACGGCCGGTCTATACTACTGCTCCCCCGCCGCAGGAGGCCGAGGAAGCCGCCGCGATCCTGCGGCATACGACACCGGCAGAGACTGAGCCGCCCGCGCCGGAGCCGGCTGAAACTGAAGCCCCAGTCGAGCAGCCAATCTTTCCGGTTGACGGAAAGGTCATTCTGCCGTTCAGTCAGGGCGAGCTGGTCAAGTCGCCGACCACCGGGATCTGGTCAACGCATAACGGCGTAGATCTTGCAGTCCCGCTCGGAACGGAGGTCGTCGCGACTGAGGATGGCACTGTCACATTCGCCGGAAGAGAAGCACTCTGGGGCATCGTTGTGACCATGCTCCATGAAAACGGTACCGTCACGCGCTACTGCGGACTCAATGAGGGATTGAATGTGCAGGCGGGTGCAGTGATCCCACGGGGGACCGTGCTGGGTGCCGTCGGCGATACGAATGAAACGGAGAGCGCAGTGGAAACGCATTTGCATTTTGAAGTCATGCAGAATGACCGCTATATTGATCCGGACAGCTATTTCGCCGGCGCTTTGCAGTAATACCGAAAGAGGGAGGATGCTGGTTTTGCGGCATCTTCCTTTTTTCTGCGGAGGCGAACCAAGGACAAAATCCATCTGTTCTGCCAAATCATACAGAAATCCGGCTGTACAGCACCTGTTTTTTCACTCAAAAAATATGTCTCGTGTGCTTGCAATTCGTCGGTAAACATGATATAATATCGTTGTAAAGCAGGATATTCCAAAAGGAGGAACTGTATGGCAAATGAACTTTGCATTGTCCTTGATTTCGGCGGACAATATAATCAGCTGATCGCACGCCGGGTTCGCGAATGCGGCGTTTACTGCGAAATCATGCGCTATGATACACCGCTCGAAACGATCGCGGAGCTGAAACCACGCGGCGTGATCTTTACCGGCGGTCCGAACAGCATCTATGATATGACATCACCGCATATTGCAAAAGAATATTTTGACCTTGGCATCCCGACGCTCGGCATCTGCTACGGATGTCAGCTCATAGCCTATACGCTCGGCGGACAGGTCGAGAGCTGCGAGCGATCGGAATACGGTAAAATCAGCATCACGCATAACGGCGAAAGTCTGCTGTTCGGCGGTGTCCCTTCGGAGAACGATGTCTGGATGAGCCATACCGATTATGTCAGCAGATTGCCTGAGGGATTCCGTGTGACGGCACAATCCGCAGACTGTCCCTGTGCAGCATTTGAGGATCCGGCTCGGAAGCTCTATGCAGTACAGTTTCATCCGGAGGTCACACACAGCGTGTACGGCAAAGATGTGCTGCGCCATTTTCTGCTGGATATCTGCGGCTTCTCACGCGATTGGGTCATGGATGATTTCATTGCACAGACCGTTGCGGAGCTGCGGGAGCAGATCGGCGATAAAAAGGTGATACTCGGACTGTCAGGCGGCGTGGATTCCTCAGTTGCGGCAGCATTGCTGAGCAGAGCCGTCGGCAAGCAGCTCACCTGTGTATTTGTCGATCAGGGACTTATGCGCAAGGATGAAGGAGACTTCGTTGAGTCGACTTTCACAAAGATGTTCGATATGAATTTTGTCCGCGTAAATGCGCAGAAGCAGTTCCTCACGGCACTGAAGGGCGTGACGGATCCGGAACAGAAACGCGATATCATCGGCAATGAGTTTTACCGCGCATTCTGGGATAAGATCCGCGAAGACGGCGCAGAAGGATTTTTTGCACAGGGAACGATCTACCCCGACCGTATCGAAAGCGGCAAGGGCAACAAGGCCGGCGCAGGCAGCACCGATGTCATCAAAACGCATCATAATCAGCGTGAAATGCCTGCGGATATCAAGGCAAGCATTGCCGGTATCATCGAGCCGCTCCGCGACCTTTTCAAGGATGAGGTGCGTGCGATCGGCGAGAAGCTCGGCATTCCGCATGAGCTTGTCTGGCGCCAGCCGTTTCCCGGCCCCGGTCTCGGTGTCCGTATCATCGGTGAGATCACCGAAGATAAAATCAGCGTTTTGCAGGAAGCCGATGCGGTATTCCGTGACGAGATCGAAAAGAGCGGCATCGCATCAGAACTGAGTCAGTTTTTTGCAGTCCTGCCCGATGTGCGGACGGTCGGCGTCATGGGCGACCACAGAACCTACGAGCATCTGATTGCGATTCGTGCGATCACAACCGATGATTTTATGACGGCTGACTGGGCACGAATCCCCTATGATGTGCTGGCGCGTGTCTCAAACCGCCTCTGCAACGAAGTGAATCATGTCAACCGTGTGGTCTATGATATCACCTCCAAGCCGCCCGGAACGGTGGAGTGGGAGTGATCTGGCAAAGCTGAATAATAGCGTATTTGCGTGACTTTTCGTTTCGAAAGTGCGCGAATGGCAACACTTTGGCAACAGATCATATTTATACAAAGAATAAGAGCGAACTGGTTTTCCTGTAAACCGGTTCGCTCTTTTTGTTTATCCTACTTTGAAGTATTTGGAGAAGTCTGCCATGGAGTAGTGGTAGATTTCACTGTCGCTGTCCAGAACAAAAAAGCCCTCATCGACCAGTTCTCCGTGATACTCCTGTGGATGCGATGCGGTAATCATCTTTGCCAGATACATCTTTTCGGCCTCAAAAATGCCCTCTGCCGGCTGCTTCACACATTTGCACCAGAGATTCCATGACGCGATCTCCTGTCTCCGCTGCATGAACTCCCGGTAAGCCTCCTCGTCCTCAAACTGCGGGCTGTAATACGGATACCGGTAGCGCCATTTATCATATTCAATGGGATCAAACCGGCTTTTGCGGTATCTCATATAGGCATCATACCATTCTGCAAACAATTCCTTCATTTCCGCATATCTCGGGTGAGAGGAATTCAAGCTGATACAATAGTATGATTGCTCTTTATCAATATAGAAGCCCAGCTCATCCTCAAGCTGAAAGAGCGTCTGCATGATGCGGTCTTTGCTGCTGATGTCCGGCGCAAGCAGCGCATCAACATTGACGCCGAGTGCGTCCGCGAGTGCGAGCAGCGTTTCCTCACGCGGCTTTTTGGCATTGCTTTCATACTGTCCGATGCGCACATCTGCGCTGCCCTTGCTGAAACCGACTGCCTCACCAAGCTCCTGCTGCGTCAGTCCGCGCCATTTACGGAAATAGCGAATCCGGTCACCGAGTGCCATATTATCTCATCCAATCCTAAAAAGATAACCCAACCAGAATGGGTATGATTATTATAGCATAAATAAAACCGATAGTCAAGATAAGCACCGAAAAAATATTTGCAAAAAGCACTTGACAACTCTGAATGATTATGCTATAATGCGGAATACAACCTATATAGGTTGTATATATACTAAGAAAGGTTATGCGAAAGTGCATGACAGACAGAGCCGAGAGGAGGATGTTCATGAACGAAAAGATGTATATGAACGCACAGGAGGTCGCGGAGGCAATGGGCATTTCGGTGGCTTTTGCCTACAAGATCATTCGCAATCTGAATGCGGAACTGAAGCAGAAGGGGTTTATCACCGTTTCAGGTCGCGTGAACCGGCAGTATTTCATGGAGCGCACCTGTTACGGTGCATCGGCGAACAGAAAGGAGGAGTGAAATGCCTGTTTACAAGGACGGAAAAAGCGGCTGGCGTGTTGTGTATCGCTATACAGATTTCCGCGGCGAGCTGAAACAGACACAAAAACGCGGATTCAAGACGCAGCGCGAAGCCAAACAATGGGAGCATGAACAGATTCTCAAAACAGAAGCAAGCCTTGACATGACCTTCGGCAGCTTTGTTGAAATCTTTGCAATCGACAAGCAGGAGCGCATCAAGGAAAGCACATGGGCGAACAAGGAGCATATCATTCGCACGAAGATTCTGCCCTATTTCAAGGACAGGAAGATCGTAGAGATCCAGCCGCGCGATGTGATCGCCTGGCAGAATGAAATGCTGCACATCAAGCAGAAAAACGGCAAGCCTCTTTCGCCGGACTATTTGCGGAACCTCCACACACAGCTCTCCTGCATCTTCAATCACGCGGTCCGGTATTACGGACTGAAAAGCAATCCGGCAAAGATTGCAGGCAGCATTGGCAAAAAGGGCGCCAAGGAGATGCAGTTCTGGACACAGGAGGAATACCGGAAATTCGCCGAAGCAATGATGGACAAGCCGGTCATGTACTATGCGTTTGAAATGCTCTACTGGTGCGGCATCCGCTGCGGCGAGCTGCTTGCACTGACCCCCGCAGACTTCGACTTTGAACAGAAAAAGCTGCGGATCAACAAATCCTTTCAGCGGCTCAAAGGGCGGGATCTGATTACGGAGCCGAAAACGAAAAAGAGTATCCGGACAATCGACCTGCCGGCGTTTATGGTCGAGGAGATCAGGGATTATCTGAAAATGCTCTACGGCATCAAAGGCTCTGACAGGATGTTCGCTGTATCCAAGCACAGTCTGCACCGTGCAATGGATTCCGGCGCAAAGGAAGCAGGCGTGAAACGAATCCGCGTCCATGATCTGCGGCACTCTCATGTTTCGCTCCTGATTCAGCTCGGTTACTCGGCTGTGGCGATTGCGGAACGGCTCGGACATGAGAGCATCGAAATCACATACCGGTATGCGCATATGTTTCCGAGTGTGCAGCAGGATATGGCAAAGAGTCTGGATACTCTGAGAAAGGAGGAAGAAGATGATGTCGGCGAAGAATCTTGATACAAAGGGACGGTTCCGCTCTGTGACGGTCGGGTTTCGTGTCTCACCGGAGGAAGGCGATCTGCTTGACCGTATGGTTGCACTTTCCGGCCTGACAAAGCAGGATTATATCATTGACCGGCTGCTGAACCGGGAGATCATCGTGCAGGGCAATCCGAGAGTATTCAAAGCGCTGAAACATCAGCTTACCGCGGTACTGACCGAGTTGAAGCGGCTGGAATGCGGCGGAGATGTCAGCGATGAAATGTATACCGTGATCGCACAGATTTCAGCAATCATGAACGACATGAAGGAGGAAAGTGCATGGACAGAAAAGAAATGACCGCTCCGGTATCACCTGTTGGCGCAGGTGCGGAGCAGTCACAGTCCTTAGACAAGACTATTATATCAGAAACCGCACAGAATTGCAAGATGCCGGACGAAACTTTTTCGCAGATGCAGATGGAAATCATGCGGATGTTCGACCCGTCCTTTCTCGCAACGATCTCCATGAAGGAGCTGTACGAGCGCATCTTCCAGCGCAAGCCACCGATCATTGACGGGCTGCTGAATGCCGGTACTTATCTGTTCGTCGGTGCGCCGA
>JAKSPK010000060.1 GCA_024404875.1 Oscillospiraceae bacterium | reverse complement strand
ACGAAATGCTGGCGGCACAGGAGATGCAGCAGATGATCCGCGAATATAGCCTGATCCCGACGGAGAATATCTCGGATGTGACAGTAACGCGTTCTGTTCCGGTTACAGTGGCAGGGCAGGAGACCGATTATACCGAGATCGCCTTCTCGCTGACACCGGATCAGTTTGTCGAGAGCGTACAGAAGATCGTTGACAAAGCTGCACAGGATGAACGGATCAGAAAAGCATTCCACGCTGCTGATGTGTATGATGAGATCATTGAGGCAGCGAAGGAGTCTGTTTCTGAGATGAAGGCGAATGCCGGTGATCCGGTTCAGATTCGTTTTTATGTGCATGATATCGGTGCAATCTGTGGCTTTTCCATAACCGGCGAAGACGGCACATATCTGTTTGCTGCGGCATACCGCAAGGGTGATCAGTTGGCAGCAGAAATACGCACGGCCAATGAAACAGAATCCGAACCGGCAGTGCTGACAGTCAGCGCCGTTCGCAGCGGCGATGCAGTCAACGGTACGGCTGTGATGAAGGTCGGCAGCCATGCAACTGTGACGGCTGCATTTACGGATCTGAAAATCGTTGATCTGAAAAAGTGCTATGTCAGCGGCACGATTGCGATCAGCTCCGATCGGACAGACGATGAATTCTCGGTAAAGCTGGATGGCAGCAACGGTCAGACCGCCGAATTCCCGATTCGCATTGACGGGACGGAGTACGCTGCAGTGCGCCTGTGCTATTCCGTTGACGAGGTCGCCGGTGTCGTTGTTCCGGAACGCAGCACGGCATATTTCATTGATCCGACTGATCCGGATTCTTACAAAGGCTATCTGGATGCGGCAAGTATTCAGAAGTTTATCAAGGATACCACCGGAAAGCTTGGCATCAACAACGAGGAGGCGGACAGAGCCGGCAAGGCTGCCGGATTTGTGGCGGCGATCAATCAGTTCGAGGGAATTCTCTGATTGCATAAGAAAATCTGCGGGCAGGAATGCTCGCAGATTTTTTTATATGACTTTTTCGGCATGATATGCTATGATATACTCACGGTGCAGGGAGCGGCATCCGATGAAAGGCACATACAGCAAAATATATGAGGATTTATTTGATGTGCATTTCCGCGGCAACCGGCATTGCCGGCAGCCCCGGACCATTGTGCCTTGTATAACGGTTCATACAGCAGTTTATAGTTTGATGAAAGCACTTATTATTGACACTGCGAATTGCTGAAAAGCAGCGGTGCAAACGAACCGTGTAAATCGGATGTCCCGTTCTTCCGGCAACATCATGCAAAGCCCACCTGACGGCTTTGCGGCACATCTGCTCTGTGCGGTTGTGCCTTTATTTATTGGACAAGGGAACAGAAAGGAGCATATCATGCTGAACGAACTGCAACAGGAAGCAGCATTGAGCCTTACGCAAAACGGCGGGTTGACATACAGTACAAGCGGCACGGATTGTCTCGATCTGTTCTTCCGCGCGGGTGCAATGCGCGGGCGCTCTGCCAAGGGGATACGCAGAGTCTTTCTGCGCGCCTATGCTGAAGACCCGCTGCTGACCGCGAAGATCTTGTTTTTTGCGCGGGATGTCCGCGGCGGTCTCGGCGAGCGCCGGTTTTTCCGGACTGCATTGCGAGCAATGGCGATGAATGAACCGGATCATGTGCTTCGCAATCTGGCGCTGATTCCCGAATACGGCAGATTTGACGATCTGCTCACATTGCTGCATACACCCTGTGAGACTGCGGCGGCAGATTATATCCGCAGACAACTCGCGCAGGACTGCGATGCTATGGCACAGAATCAGCCTGCTTCGCTGCTGGCAAAGTGGCTGCCTTCTGTCAATGCGACTGCAAAGGAGACCGTTGCAGAGGCACGTTATCTCGTGAAGCTGCTCGGCATGAGCGAGAAATCATACCGTCAGACACTTTCCGCGCTGCGGCGCTATACCGATATCATCGAGAACCGTCTGCGCACCCGCGATTATACATTTTCCTACAGCGCAGTCCCCGCCGGCGCAATACTCAAATATCGCAATGCCTTTTACCGCAATGACGCAGAGCGCTATCAGACATTTATTGATGCTGTCAGCAATGGCAGCGAAAAGATCCACGCAGGCACACTCTATCCCTATGACATCGTCCGGAAGGTACTCGGCCGGTATGATGCAGTCAGCAGCCCGATGGCGCCGGAGGAGATTCGTACGCTTGACACGCTCTGGAGCAATCTCCCCGCATACGGCTGCATCAGCGAAAATGCGCTTGCTGTCGTGGACGGCTCCGGCTCGATGTACAATGGAGGCAATCCGCGCCCGATCGACATTGCGCTCTCGTTGGGCATCTATTTTGCGGAGCATAATCGGGGCGAATTCGCGAATCATTTCATCACATTTTCCCGCAAGCCGAAGCTCGTTGAAATCAAGGGCAGCAATATTGTGGAAAAGGTGAAGTACTGCGCGACCTACGATGATGTTTTGAATACCGATCTGGAGGCTGTATTCCTGCTGCTGCTGCGCACGGCCGTCAGGCATCACGCCAAGTCTTCCGATCTGCCGAAAACGCTTTACATCATCTCAGATATGGAGTTTGACAGCGTCACTGACGGCAATGACCTGACACTGTTCGAGACGATGCAGAAGACCTACGCCAAGCACGGCTATGAGCTGCCGCGCATTGTTTTCTGGAATGTCAACAGCTGGATGGATAATGTCCCGGTTCAACGTTCGCAGACCGGTGCAGCGCTGGTTTCAGGCGCATCGCCGGCACTGTTTGATCTGGTCATGCAAGGCGAGATCTCGCCGGAAAAACTCATGCTTGAGGTCCTCGGCAGGAAGCGCTATGCAGCGGTAACATAAGCATCGTGTTCATAAAAAAGAGGGAAGACACCTTTCGGGTGCCTTCCCTTTTTTGCATGATCCTGCGGCGCGGCCTCAGTGTTCGAGGTAATCGCGAACCTTTTTGCTCCGGCTCGGATGCCGCAGCTTACGGAGCGCCTTTGCCTCGATCTGCCGGATTCGTTCACGCGTGACATTGAACGCCTTACCGACATCCTCCAGCGTGCGCGGCGGCTCATTGTCAAGGCCGTACCGCATCCGCAGCACATCCGCTTCGCGCGGTGTCAGCGTCGCCAGCACCTCATTGAGCTGCTCCTTCAGCATTGTATTGTTCGCTGCATCATTCGGAGACTGCGCATGATTATCCGGAATGAAATCTCCGAGATGGCTGTCCTCTTCTTCGCCGATCGGTGTTTCAAGTGAAACCGGTTCCTGCGCGATCCGCATGACTTCGCGTACCTTGTCCAGCGGCATATCGAGAAAATCTGCAATATCCTCCTCTGAGGGATCCTTGCCATTGATGTGGAGCAGCTGGCTCGATGCCTTCTTGACGCGCGTGATTGTTTCGACCATATGTACCGGGATGCGGATCGTCCGCGCCTGATCTGCGATCGCGCGCGTGATCGACTGGCGAATCCACCATGTCGCATAGGTCGAGAACTTGAAGCCTTTGGTGTAATCGAACTTATCGACGGCCTTCAGCAGCCCCATATTGCCCTCCTGTATGAGGTCAAGGAACTGCATTCCTCTGCCGACATATTTTTTTGCGATGCTGACAACAAGACGCAGATTTGCTTCCGAAAGCCGGTTCTTCGCCGCCTGATCGTTAGGATTCTCTGCAAGACGGCGGGCCAGCTCTGTTTCCTCCTCGGCAGTCAGAAGCGGGATTCGTCCAATCTCCTTGAGATAGATTTTGACCGGATCATCCGGTGAGCCGCTGCTTTCGAGTGCGAGTGCATCCTCCTCGGCCAGCCGTGTTTCGATATCGTCATCTATTTCCTCATCTTCAGCGAGCTCCAGATTCAGCAGATTACACTGCTCATAAAACAGGCTGATCTCCTCATCAGTGAATTCCAGCTCCAAGAATGCAGCATCCAGCTTCTGATGCGGGAGCTTTCCGCTTTTCATTCGTTCAAGCAGCAGATCAACCTTTTGCTGCTGTTCGGGTGTTGCCATAGTGATCCTCCCCTCCAAACTTCCTGCGCCTTGTTCAGTCAATATAGCCCTGCAGCTTTTTGCTGCGGCTGTAATGTTTGAGCTTTCGGAGCGCCTTTGCTTCGATCTGCCGGATGCGTTCACGGGTCACGCCCAGCGCCTTGCCGACATCTTCCAGCGTCTGCTGACGGCCGTTTTCCAGTCCGTAGCGCATCCGCATGACCTTTGCCTCACGTTCGGTCAGTGTGGAGAGCACCTCATTGAGCTGCTCCTTGAGCATGGCGTTTGATGCGGCCTCATCCGGTGAGGGTGCCTGATCGTCCGGAATGAAGTCTCCGAGATGGCTGTCCTCCTCCTCACCGACCGGTGTTTCCAGAGAGACCGGATCCTGTGCGATGCGCATGATTTCCAGCACCTTTTCGACCGGCATTTCCAGCTTGCCCGCAATCTCCTCCGGACTTGCCTCCTGTCCGGTCTCGTGCAGAATCTGGCTGGAGATCTTCTTGACCTTTGTGATGCTCTCAACCATATGCACCGGGATGCGGATTGTGCGTGCCTGATCGGCGAGCGCTCTCGTGATCGCCTGCCGGATCCACCATGTCGCGTAGGTTGAGAACTTGAAGCCCTTTGTATAATCGAATTTATCAACCGCCTTCAGCAAGCCCATATTGCCTTCCTGAATGAGATCGAGGAACTGCATTCCGCGGCCGACATACTTCTTTGCGATGCTGACGACAAGACGCAGATTCGCCTCTGCGAGACGCTGTCTGGCGCCTTCATCGTGGGGATTATCTGCGAGACGCCGTGCCAGCTCAGTCTCCTCCTCATTCGTCAGCAGCGGTACTCTGCCGATCTCCTTGAGGTAGATCTTGACGGAGTCATCATTCGAGATCTCGTCATTCGCCATTGCGACAGCCGGATCACTGATATCTTCCAGCGACGCATCATCGTCGGCAAGCTCGATCTGCATTGCGGAGCAGCGCTCCATGATCACATCAATTTCGACTGAGAATGTCTCTGCGGCCTCCTGAATCTCAGCGGGTGTGATCTTGCCGGCGGCCTTTGCCTTCTCCAGGAATTGTGTTAGTCTCTTTTCTTCATCTGCCATTTTCTGCTTCCTCCCTTGGCGCTGCTGCGCCGATTAACTTTTGCTGCGCACCTTCCGCGCACAGCACGCTTACGGCAGCACCGCACGAAGCCCGCCTGAGGGCTTGGCGGCACATCTTCTTGATGGCCTTTTCGCCATCTTACACAGAACATCTTTGCCGGGCATCATTTATATATTTCGACTGCGCATCTATGCCGCCGGCTCTGTTCAAAATTGCCTTACCGTTTTTTTTGCCGCATCCGCTGTGTAAAAGCAGCAAGATCGTCATCACTCAGATTGCCCTTGACGGTCGCCTCCGCCAAGCTGTCCTTCAGAACCTGTACGCAGTCTGCAATGCTGCTGTCACTGATCTCGATGCCCTGACTGTCATATTTTGCACAGATCCCGACGATCCTGCCGTTTTCCTCCGGCGTGAAATCGTCAAAGAATGAGAATGAAAACTCATAGCCCTGCATATAATTCTCAATGAGCCGCTCATAGACACGGCGATGAAATTCAGTAACGAATTCTTCCGGCCGGATCTGCTGCAGGATGTCCTCAAGCAAATCCGGATTCCGAATCAGATAGCAGAGGATATATTCCTCAGCACCGGCTTCCTTCCGGTGTGTGCCGGCTTCCGGATTGACCGGATCCCGCGTACGCGGCGCCGCCTGTATCGCCCGGAACGCCATTTTCTTTTCGCCGTGTCTGCGGCGTCGGATCTCCTGCGAGACCTGCGAACGCAGCAGCTCCGGCTGAATACTGTATTCTTTTGCAACGCGGGAAAGATAGACTTCGCGTTCCATTTCGTTTTCGATATTCGCCAGTACGGAGACGGATTTTTTGAGCGCGGTAATCATGCCGTCATCGGTCGCGATATCTGTACTGTCGCGGCAGCGTTTCAGCTCATAGGTCATCGCGTCATCAGCATCCTCAAGCAGCTTCCGGAAATAGGGTGCGCCGAACTTTTTGATATATTCATCCGGATCCTTTGCACCGGTCATATGCAGGATTCTCGGACGCAGACCGACGGCGCGCAGCAGATTGATCGCCTTGACTGCGGCATTTTGTCCGGCGGCATCGCTGTCATAGGAGATTACGACCTCCTCGGCGTACTGCCGCATCAGCCTGCACTGATCAGGCGTTAGCGCCGTACCGAGTGAGGCCACGACATTCTCAAAGCCTGCTTGATGTACGGCAATGACATCCATATAGCCTTCTGCAAGAATCAGCCGTTTTGACTGCGATTTTTTCGCAAAATTCATCGAAAAAAGGTTGCGGCCCTTTTTGAAGACCGGTGTATCCGAAGAATTGAGATACTTCGGATTGCCGTCCTTTTCGATCGTTCTGCCGCCGAATGCGATCACATTTCCGCGCAGATCAAGGATCGGGAAAATGACGCGGTTTCGGAACCGGTCATAGAGATTGCCGGATTTCTGTGACCTGCTGCACAAATTTGCCGCAATCAGATCCTCATCGCTGAAGCCGAGTTCACGCATAGCGCTGAGCAGGCTGTCCCAGCGTTCGCCGGCAAATCCCAGCCCGTATTTCTTGATGATTTCCGGCTTTAGGCCGCGTTCTTTGAGATAGAACAGGCCGCGCTTGTCCTGGCCGGTGAGCTGTTTATAGTAGAAGTTAGCCGCGGCACGGTTCAGTTCCAGCAGGCGCATCCTGCGGCGTTCTTCGCCGTTGTCGCGTCCCTCAGAGGGGACGGTCATGCCGGCGCGCTCCGCCAGCATCCGCACGGC
>JAKSPK010000006.1 GCA_024404875.1 Oscillospiraceae bacterium | reverse complement strand
GTCTATGATGACGGCGATTATGCGGATGAATCCAAATTTGATGATGAGGATCTCGCCAACGATTATACAGACTACGATCCGGCAGAATAATTGCATATTCATACAATTATAAAAGGAAGATGTCCAACCGGACATCTTCCTTTTTTGTCACTATTCAGCATGTGCAGGTCTCCGTCTGAGAGACAAATGGCAGTCCCGCATGCCGCAATGCTTCCGCACAGGCAGCGGTTTTCTCCGGATCGCTGCATCCGGCAAAGACCGCCGCGCCGCTCCCTGATAAAACCGGATGCAGCCCGAAAGAGCGCATCACTTTCCGGATCATCTCTGTCTCCGGCAGATCGGTGATCGCATCAAAATGATTTCCGCAGACCGAAAACAGTGTATCCGCATCGCTTTCGAGATTCGCAAGCACGGCATCTGTTGCGCAGGGCAATGCTTCCGGATATGCATCCAAACGGCGGTATGCTTCCGGAGTCGAAATACCCGCGCTGCCTTTGGCGATCACCAACGGATATGCCGGCAGCGGACGCAGCGGCGTGAGCTGCTCCCCGATGCCCTCTGCATAACAGGTTCCGCCATAGAGAAAAAATGCACAATCTGCGCCAAGTGATGCCGCGATCCGGTGCAGTGCTTCATCGGAAACAGATAGCCCGAACAGCTCCCGGATGCCGCGCAGTGCAGCGGCACAGTCCGAGCTGCCTCCGCCCATGCCCGCCTGCGACGGGATCTGCTTTTCGAGGTTGATCTCCAGTCCGCACGGGCTTTCACCAAGCAGTGCTGCAGCTGCTTTCCAGATCAGATTCCGTCCGTCACAGGGGATCGACGGATCATTGCAGCGCAATACCAGCGGAGCGTCATCTGCTGTACGACGAAATGTCAGCGTATCGTAAATGCCGACCGTCTGAAATACACTGCGCATCGTATGATAGCCATTTGGCAGCCTGCCGGTAATATCCAGCGACAGATTGATCTTCGCAGGAGTCCGAAGTGTCAGCATACCCGTCATTTCGTTTGCTCCTTTCCAGACACTGCAATCGCCCGTGCCAGCTTAGATGCCGGCTGCGGAATCAGCGAAAACCGCTGCTCCAACTCAGCTGCAAATGCTTGAAATGCACCCGCATCGCCGGATTTCAACTCCAGCTCCAGTTCTTCAAAGGCCTCCATATGCCCACTGATGCCGAGCGCGCCGACATCAACTGCGAATTCTGCCGTAAAGGGCACAGAATCGCGGTTTTCGATCAAATACCAATTACGGATGAACTCCGTCCGTGCAAGCTCCTGCATCGGCTGCGCAGACAAAAAGATGCACAGCTCCCGTGGTGCGCCGGATTCTGCCAGGCGCAGAAGTCCTTCCTGCACAGTCGCCGCTTCTGTCTCATATTCCTCACGAAGCGCCTGTGCACCCTCTTTTTTGATTGTCCGCTTTAGGCAGCAGACCGAACGATCATTCTCGCGGCGGATGCGCAATGCGCAGCCGTTTCTGTACACATGGCCGTCCGGCGTATCGTAATAAACTGCCGCCATATGCACCGTATCTTGTGAAAGCCGTACGGGATATTCATGCAGATAGGCCGCGAGCGCCTGCACTGGTACCGCCGTCAGCTTCCATTTGTATTCCCGTTCCATATTCGTCACCCTATGCCTTTTTCGCGTAATAGCTCGAAAAATCAAACTTGACGAGACTGTTCGTAAAAACGAGCATATCATTTGCTTCGACGATCACGCGCTCTGCGGCCTCTGCATCCATCGAAAGCAGAAAGTCTGCAGGATAGCGTGATTCAATGTAGTAGTGGTTGATCTCGCTGCAAAGCTGGAGATACGGCCGGAAATGCTCATCCTCCGCCATCGCCTGCTTGCAGAGAAACGGAAGATTATGGCCGTCATAAAGACGATGCTTCCGCCAGAGCAAATAGCCCTTCAGTGCCTTTTCGATACACTGCTGGCTGTGGAATGCGACAACATTGTAGCATCGCGGATCGTCCAGCAGCAGCTTTGCCGCACGCATATCAATCGCAGCATAATACAGCCAATCGAAATAGCGCTTGCTGTCTCCGTCACGAAAGCCCCTGCTCATACAACACACCTCCCGTTTCTCTGATCGACCATGCAAATGTTCGCGGATCCTTTGAAAGCACCTCCCATTCGCTCTGCTTATATAACACGAGATCATAGGGGTATTCGCAGTCTACACCAGCATAGAGAAAACATTCCAGCTCGGATATGCTCGATGTCTTATCGCTGACAATCAGCGCCAGTTTGAAGCTGATGAGCTGACCGGTCGCATGGTTGGTCTTGTGGCTGATGAGATAGATCCTCTGCGGCTTGCCCAGCGCCGCGATCTTCTCGGCGGTTGCCTGAATCTCCGGATAGATCATTTGAAATCACACTCCATTCCCTATTTTCTGTTTGATTGATTCAAAAAGCTTTCGACCTCACGGCACCATCGCGCCGGCTGTCGCGTCAGCAGCTCAGTATGCAGCAGGCCGGGATAATTGCGTTCTTCGGTTTCAGGATAATACTGTTTCATCAGCGCGGCGCTCCGGACGGCTGCCGCCTCATTGCCCTTATCGCCGTGCAAAAACAGTATACGCGTCTCCCTTTGCTTCTCCGCCGGCTTGAACCGGAATCCACAGACTGCGTGCAGCATATTCCGGATCGAATTCTCTGACATTGTGTCCGCAAATTCAAGATAATAAGCGAGATATTCCACCGGAAGAAAATCCTTCGCGAAGCGCTGCATGATCTTCGGATCGCGCTGCTTTGATTTTCGGATCAGCGAAAGATATGACTGCGTCATCACGATTCGTACGATCGCAGGCATTCCGGTCAGCGGAGCGCCGTCCAGCACCAATGCGCCAATTTTCAGCAGACCGCGTGCGAAAAGATCATAGGCAACCGCACCGCCCATAGATAGTCCGCAAACGACTGCTGCGCTGCCGCCGCATTCCTGCTGCATATACTGCGCAATCGCATCAGCCTCAGCTGTGATCGAAACAAATTCGCTCGGCGCTTCTGCGGTATGCGCATCAAGCGCAGGAATAATGATGCGGTAATCTGAAGTAAAATGCGCGGCGATCGGCTCCCAGATCTGCCAAGGTGTCAACATTCCGTGGATCAGGAGCATCGGCGGCTTTTGCGCATCACCAAATGAATGAAACTGCATCGCGCCCCCCTTTTATTTGTGATACTTCCCGCCGGAAGTAATCTGAAATGCACGATAGATCTGTTCGGCCAGAAGCACACGGGCGATCTGGTGCGTAAAAGTCATTTTCGACATAGAAAATTTCATATCTGCGCGTTTTTTCACTTCATCCGACAGGCCGAAGCTCGAACCGATCACGAAACTGACCGTGCTGTCGCCGTGACTGGCATACTGCAAGAGCAACGCCGCAAATTCCTCGCTCGCATATTGCTTTCCCTCGATACAGAGCGCGATGATCTTCCCGCGGCAGGTGTTCAAAATGGCTTTGCCCTCCTGCTGCAAGGCCGCCGTGATCTCCGCTTCAGACGGAGATTCCGGCAGACGCGATTCCGGGAGCTCAGTCAACGACAGCTTACAGTAGCGCGTCAGGCGCTTTTCATATTCCGCATACGCATCGCGCAGCCATTTTTCTTTCAGTTTACCGACTGTTATCAGATTGATCTGCATCAGAAGCTGACCATCCTTCCATCCGATTCCGGCGCGGCGATTTGCAGGAGATAATCCCGCCCGCGCACATATCCGCTGAGTCCCTGCTCAACCGTGTTTTCTGCCAATACAGGCAGATTGTTATGCTGACTGAGATGACCGAGAATCAGGCGCGTTGTGCCTCCCGCGACAAGCTTCCGCGCCGCCGCCGCTGCCGCATCATTCGAAAGATGCCCCCGGTCAGATGCGATGCGCGTTTTCAGCTGTGCCGGATAAGGCCCAGTCCGCAGCATTTTCTCATCATAATTCGCTTCGAGAAGCACCAGGTCACAGCCTTGCAATGCCGTCAAAACGGTCTCAGAGGCATAACCGAGATCCGTGCAGACCGCACATACTCTGCCGTCCGGCATTTCCATGCGGTAGCCGCAGCTCTGCGCCGTATCGTGCGAGGTCTCGAACGGCGTAATCCGAATGCCGGCACATTCGACAGTGTCGTGCAATACAGTGCATTCCTGCTCCGGCTCGAGATATCCGCCGCTGAACAGGCATTCCCGCGTGACCGGCTGCGCATAGACCGATGCACCGCATTTCTTTGCGAATACGCGCAGGCCGCTGACATGATCGCTGTGGTCATGCGTGATAAAGATGCCGCCGACCGCTTCCGGTGCAATCCCGCATCGATCGAGCGCCTGTGTCAATCTGCGGGCCGATACGCCGCAGTCGATCAGGATGCCGCCGGACGGCGAACCGATAAAGGCAGCATTCCCGCTGCTGGAACTGAATAACGGATAAATTCGTGACATTCTCCATATCCTTTCCATATCTCTGAAACAAACCGGAATCCGCTTCAAGGATGTCATATAGAATAGAAAAACAGCCTTACGGATCACTTTCCATGACAACTTTGCCGTTCCTCCATGATTGAAACGCTGAAAGCGTTTCGCCCTTTGCTGAGGACGACGAAGGCTCTTTGATAAAACCTGACTCAATACTTTGGATGACATCGCCGGAAGTAAATTGATGGCTTCCCATAACAAACAACAGGCGAGATCAGCACCATAACTGCGACGGAACCGAGGCGCTCCGCGAAGCGATACCGCAGGAAAACGGCCATCGGTTCTGCCGGCACGACAAAAACCTGTTTATGTAAGAAATGAAAAAAGGGCAAACACCAAGGTTCGCCCTTTCAGTATTATACTGCGTCCTGCTGCGCTCCTGTTTCCTTCTGGACAACCGTAACCTTTTCAATGCAGGCACCGAGCGCACGGAGCTTTCCCGCCATATCCGCATAGCCGCGCTCAATATGGAAAATGTCTTCGATCGTCGTGACGCCGCTCGCTGCGAGTCCCGCGATCATCAGTGCGGCACCCGCGCGGAGATCACAGGCCTTGACAGGTGCACCCGTCAGCTTTCCGGTTCCCTCGATCACAGCAACTTTGCCGTCTACCTGAATATCTGCGCCCATTCTGCGCAGCTCATCCACATACTGGAAACGCTGCTCGGAAACGCCCTCTTTGATCATGCTTGTACCCTCAGCCAGACAAAGCAGCGCCGAGATCTGCGGCTGCATATCAGTCGGGAAGCCCGGATGCGGGCGTGTCTTGATACTTGTCTTGACGAGCGGACCGTCTACCGAAACGCGCACCGAATCATCAAACTGCTCGATCTTAACCCCGATCTTTTCCATGACGCTGATGATAGATTCCAAATGCTTCGGGATTACATTCTTGATGAGGACATTGCCGCCCGTTGCGGCCGCAGCAACCATATATGTCCCGGCCTCGATCTGATCCGGAATGACAGCATAGCTTGTCCCGCGGAGATACTTGACGCCGCGAATCTTGATCGTATCCGTTCCGGCGCCCATGATATCTGCGCCCATCGAATTAAGAAAGCTCGCCAGATCTACGATATGCGGTTCTTTCGCGGCATTCTCGATGATCGTAAGGCCATCCGCCTTAACGGCAGCCAGAATTGCGTTCATTGTTGCGCCGACAGTCACACAGTCAAAGAAAATCTGCGCGCCGTGCAGCCCGTTTGCCGTGGTGATATCGACCATACCGCGGTCCACCTTGCAATCCGCACCCAGCTTCTTGAATGCCTTGAGATGCTGGTCAATCGGACGGTCTCCGAGCGGGCATCCGCCCGGCATGGAAACACGGCAGTGCTTGAATCTGCCGAGGAATGCGCCCATGAAATAATAGGAAGCACGCATTTTTCTTGCGCTCTCATACGGAACACAATAGCTTTCAACGCCGCGTGCGTCGATCTCGTAGGTATGCGATCCGAGGTAAGTTACCTTTGCACCCAGCTCCCGCAGGATTCGGATGCTGATGTCAACATCGCTGATGTCCGGCACGTTTTCAATGATGCACGGTTCATCTGCCAGAATGACTGCCGGCAGGATCGCGACAACGGCATTTTTCGCGCCGCTGATCTCAACCTCTCCGTTAAGGACTCTGCCGCCCTTGATCACGAATTTCTTTTGAGTGTTCACGGTGTGCTCTCCTTGTTCCTCACATTGTATTTTTTTCAACTCCGACAGCGCTGCGTTTTCTGTTTGTGGCGCTGCTTCCTTTGAAGTATCCAAAAGACTCCATCATCCTTCGCTGTTTATTTCGGCACCAACCGAGATCTCTTTACCGGCTGGATCCAGCCAGTGCGGCGGTGTCCCGTCATATTCGGTGACGACCGCTTTTTCGATGGAGACAGCCGATTTTGGCTTGTCGTTGCTGTCTACGGAGACCTTCTGCACAGCGAGACAGTGCTCCAGACCGTCAAAGACCTGTCCGAAGATCTCATAGCCGCCGTCAAGAGACGGCTGTCCGCCGGTCTGCAGATACATAGACTGCACCGACGGCGAGAACATCATACCCAGCTGATCGCGCAGCTGCGTGAAATAATCTGAGGTAAGTTCCTGCCCTGTGACGATATAGAACTGAGACTGGTTCATCTTGTCCTGACCGACCGCATACGCGACCGCACCGGTCACATGGCAGAGATGATTGGAGATCATCTGTGCAAAGCCGGATTCGCTGCCCCACGCGTCTCGTCCGCCGGTACCATTGCCCTTAGGATCGCCGCCCTGGATCATAAAGCCATCGATCACGCGGTGAAAGATCAGCTCATCATAGAATCCGCTCTTTACGAGCTCCTTGAAATTTTCCGTGCCTTTTGCCGTTTCCTCCGGAAAAAGCTTGATACGGACATCGCCGTAATCTTTGATCGTGAGAACGACGATCTCCTCGCCTTTTTCCGGCAGTGTAAAATTCCGCACACTGTCAGCAGAGACAGTCTGCTGCACCGTTTCGGCGATTTCGAGTGAGACCTGCTTCTGTTCGCAGGCGCTCAATGTGAGAAGACTCACTGCGCCGCAGAGCAATGCGGCTGCTGTGTTCCTGAAAAGCTGTGTACGCATCAGGTTTCTCCTTGTTTTGCGGGGAGTCTGCATCGCCGCTGACGGCGTTTCACACTTCCGCACAATAGTAGAATTATTATACCATACTTTTCTTTGTTTGTAAAGCGATATTTTACGATTCTGTCATCTTTTTCCAAGAAAATCTTCATTCATCCGGCCGCATTTATCACAAATTGGAGAATTTCGCAAAATTCGCGATCCGCATTCAGCAAATTGCACAAAACACAACCAATTCGATATCGTCACTGTGCTTTTGTAATCTCGATGCTTTCGATCCGGATATCATCCTTCGGGCGTCGGTTTTCTCCCTCGCCGGTCAGCTCCGCGCCGGTCACTGCATCCAGGATCTCAAAGCCCTCATAAAGCTGACCGAAGACCGTAATCTGCTGCGAATAATTCGGAATGCCGCCCTTTTCGACGAAGGCCTCACCGACCTTCAGCATTGCATCATTGTCGCCGGAGCACAACCCCTCGCGAATCTCGTCAGTCATCTCAATCGAATTGCAGACAAGGAATCGGCTGCCAGTATAATACGCTCGTGTTTTTGTGATCGTCTTCCAGAATCCGCCCTCCGCAGAAGTCGTCAGTGCACAGAGTGCGCCGCGCAGCGGCCAGAGTTTTGCGGAAAGCTCCTGCGGGATATGTTCCTGAGCTTCGCTGTTGCTCTCCGCCGCAGCCTCATCCTCCGGTGTTTTGGCGCCGGCAGAAAAAAAGACATCCGGCTCAACGCGGAATACATATGTACCGTCATAATAGCCCTGCTCCGCGAGTTTCGTGAAATTGGAGACAGTCTGCGGACACTGCTCCGGATAGAGGATATAGGTCATATCGCCGGCGGTCGTGTGCATGACTGCAAACGGATCGCCCGTTTTCGGCGCATCGAGCTGAATCAGCGCAATATCGTCATATTCCAGCACTGTGGAGTATCCGCTTGTCATATTTGACCAGACCGCGAGGCCGAAGGAGCTGATGAGTGTGACAGTAAACACGATAGTCAGTCCCTTTACGAATCTGGATTTCTTCGGCTTGATTCTCATTGATTTATGCTCCTTAAATTTCCGGCGCCCCGTGCTGCGGAAATGCATTCGGCGGAGCGCCTTTTCTTCTATTCTATATTATAACCATTTTCCGTCTCTCTGTCAAGATTCTCAGCAAAGCCGTTTTTCCATCAGGAACGGAGTATCCGCGCAGCCGTACTGCGATGATAACTGGATGGCTGCACGGCAGACCGCGGGATCAGGCCGAAGCTGATCTCCAATGCCGCATCCACCTCCCGCAGAACAGACACCGGCACCTCGCCCACGCACTCCTTCAGCCGCTGCTTGTCGATCGTCCGGATCTGCTCCAGCAAGATCACGCTGTCCTTTGTCAGACCACAGCCCGCCGCAGAAAGTGAAATATGCGTCGGCAGCTTGGCCTTGTCGCGTCTGCTTGTAATCGCCGCCGCAATCACGGTCGGACTATACCGGTTGCCAACATCATTCTGCACAATCAATACCGGACGGATACCGCCCTGCTCCGAGCCAACCACCGGGCTGAGATCCGCATAATATATTTCTCCGCGTTTCACTGTCATCATATGCCTTCTTCCTTTCATTTGCATTCTTCTGATGTAGCGAATGCCGCTTAATGCGCTCCGTTATTTCGGAACACCAATAGTCTGTCCCGCTCCAGCGCATATAAACATTTCTGTTGATATATTATATGTCAGTTTTTGTCAGATCGTGCGAAGAATCATATACAAAAAACTCCGGCTGTTTCTCACAGCCGGAGTTCGGTAATCTAAATTCTGCCGGTATCATGTTTCTTCGGGTGTTTCCACAGTCTCACCCTCGCCCTCAGCCGGCTTCCATACTGCTGTACAATAGGTTTGCATATCCGCCAGTGTCACATCGCTCAAGCTCTCAAGAGCAAGACCAGCGCACTGTGTGCCCTTCGCTGTCGGCTGAATCGGATAGCCGCCGATATAAGCAGTTTTTTCGGAATCCGCAGCCAAAACGCCCTGCACGGAATAATCCTTGATGAGTGCGCACCATGCTGTGGTGAGATAGTCTGTGTAAATACGGCCAATGCGGGTACCGATCGAGCTTGCCGAAGCAGTATCCGGATCGGCACCGATCACATCATCGCTCACAGTCTGCGGAATGCCGAGCGAATCCGTCACGGAAAAATCAGTAATCCGGCCGTTCGACACATAGATCATGATCTCGCCGCCCTTTTCGGCACCGTAAAGAACAGACTCCTTCATGCCGCGCTCACGGAACTCATATTCCTGCATGATCGTCTGCATCGAATTGAACAGAACCTTTGCCTGGCTGTTTGCGGTATGCAGACGGCTTCGCGTCAGATAAGCCCGTGTGGTCGGCACCAATACGGCGGTCAGAATCGAAATGATTGCAACAACAACCACCATTTCAATCAATGTAAAACCGGAAACACGATGCTTCCGATCCTCATTCAGCATTTTCATTGTGGGTTCCCCCTGCATAATAATTTATAGTATAAATAGTACGCACAGCACAAGAATCAACCTGCGGCAGAATACACAGAATTCACCCCACAGTGCGTTCATTATCATTATTAGTATAGCATATCCTTATCCAAATGTCAATAGAAAATGAACAATTTATGAAGAACAGAACATCCAAATCTGTCGAAGTGTGGTTGTGCAGACTGCCGAAAACCTCACAGCCGCAGCGTTCATTATAGCGGATGCCCCAAGCAGCAGCACCTAAGGCTGTTCAGAGAAATATACGGTTCGCGTATCAAGGGCAGCATGAACAGACTGGACGCTTCCGCATTCAGTCACATCGGCTGACGATTGGTCTGTTTTTTGTATTATACACGAAATGGAATCAGATTTCGATTGGTTTTCCATTATTTGTAAAAGTGCACAATAAAAAGGCAGTATCATTGTCGGAAACAAATAAAAACGACCGCTTTTTCTATTTCCCGTGTTTTTTTTGTCAAAGTGCTTGCATTTTCCGTCAAAATGGTGTAAAATAGAAGTATCAAAATTTAGGAGGTAATTCCAATGTCTGTTAAAGTTGCAATCAATGGTTTCGGCCGTATCGGCCGTCTGGCTTTCCGCCAGATGTTCGGCGCTGAGGGCTATGAGGTCGTCGCGATCAACGATCTGACCAAGCCGTCCATGCTCGCACACCTGCTGAAGTATGACACTGCACAGAAGGGCTACTGCGGCATCATCGGCGAGAACCTTCACACTGTTTCCGCTGACGACGAGGCTGGCACAATCACTGTTGACGGCAAGACCCTGAAGATCTACGCAAAGGCAAACGCTGCTGAGCTGCCGTGGGGCGAGATCGGTGTTGATGTTGTTCTCGAGTGCACCGGTTTCTACTGCTCCAAGGAGAAGTCCCAGGCTCACATCGACGCAGGCGCAAAGAAGGTTGTTATCTCTGCTCCGGCAGGCAACGATCTCCCGACCATCGTCTACTCCGTCAACGAGAGCAAGCTGACAAAGGATGACACGATCATCTCTGCTGCATCCTGCACCACCAACTGCCTCGCTCCGATGGCTAAGGCTCTGAATGACTATGCTCCGATCCAGTCTGGTATCATGAGCACCATTCACGCTTACACCGGCGACCAGATGATCCTCGATGGTCCGCACCGCAAGGGCGATCTCCGTCGTGCACGCGCAGGCGCTGCAAACATCGTTCCGAACTCCACCGGTGCTGCAAAGGCAATCGGTCTGGTTATTCCGGAGCTGAACGGCAAGCTCATCGGTTCTGCACAGCGTGTTCCGGTTCCGACCGGCTCCACCACCATCCTGACCGCTGTTGTCAAGGGCAAGGATATCACCAAGGAAGGCATCAATGCAGCAATGAAGGCAGCAGCTTCTGAGTCCTTCGGCTACAATGAGGATCAGATCGTTTCCTCTGATGTTATCGGCATGCGCTTCGGTTCTCTGTTCGATGCAACTCAGACCATGGTTGCTCAGATCGCTGATGACCTCTATGAGGTTCAGGTCGTTTCTTGGTACGACAACGAGAACTCCTACACCAGCCAGATGGTTCGCACCATCAAGTATTTCGCAGAGCTCGGCTAATTCCCAGCCCGAAATCAATACTGGTTTGAAAAAAACACCCGCTGTACTCCGGTACAGCGGGTGATTTTTCATATATCAGAATTTGTCAATCAGCTTTGCGATGTATTTCAGAATCTGTGGGCAATCGTCAATATCCGGTGCGCCGCTTCCGTTGACATCTGCATTCCGCATTCCCTGTGCGGAAATAACCGCGTCGCTATCCTCCGTGAGGAAACGAGCCAGAAGAACAACATCCTCAACATCCACAGATTTGTCTTCGTTCACATCACCGAGAAAAACATCCTGCTGTTCCGGTGCCGTGGTTGTTGTGGTGGTCTCTTCCTCCGGAATTACCGGTTCAGCATTCTGTGCAGCCTCAGAGACAGCAAGCAGGTAGACCAGCGGAGAATTCCAGTAGATTGTGATCTCATTGGTGGAATAGCTCTCTGCGTTGTCAACATAGCACTTTGCAGCCGGCGCTGTCTTGCAGTATGCCTTTGCCGCGCTGTCCTCCAGATTAAAGTTGACACCGCCGACCAGCATGCCAGGCTGTGCCTTGCCAACCGCCATCGAAGGACGATGATGCGGTGCCTCCGGAGCAACCGTGCCGAAGCCGGTCACGAAGCAGGTACCGAGCGGATTTCTGCCAAGGAGATAGCTCAGGACTTCGTCAGCAGCTTCTTTTCTACCCTGCATCGAGAGCACGACGCCCGCATTGGCGATCGTCATATTGCTGCCCCATTCATACAATTTGATCGGAGAACCGTAAGGGCTGCCCTTTACGATCGTCTCATAAGCCGCAGCCGCCTTTTCAAGCTGTGCCTTTGCTTTTGCGATCAGATCCTCAGCCTTGCCGTCTGCCTTCATGGTTGCGAGCGCGATATTGCCGTAATCGCCGACAGTAGACCAGTCAAGTCCGGTACTGACCGTCGAAACGCTGCTGAGATAGGTCTCATCGCCGGTCGCGCGGAACATCTGGCAGGCTGCCCAGTAGCGCTCATCTCTATCGGACTTGTCACCATATTCGCCGGTCGAGATGTCCTTCGGATTGATGAAATCAAACTGCGGATTCTGCTGGAGATAATCCCACGACTTCTTCGCCGCCGTGAGGCACTTTGCTGCAAAATCAGCATCCACATCTGCATAAACCTCTGCGGCCAGTGCCATAGATGCACAGAAATCAGCCGTTGCGGTCGAAGAAATCGGAGTGACGATCAACGGTTTGGTCTCTGCCGTCGGCATAACATAGCCAGGGAAGGTTGCACAGCTGACCTTGTGATATACGCCGCCGGAGGATGCCTGCATTTTCAGCATCCACTCAAGCTCATAACGCGTCTCATCGAGAATATCCGGTGTGCCGTTGCCGCTCTCCGCAATGCCGACCTTGTCATTGAACATGGTCGGATTTGCGAGATAGGCATACATCAGATCCGCAACTGCCTTTGCAGCCGCAACGGTGTATCTGCCGTAGTCACCGGCATCATGCCAGCCGCCGGTCACATCAATCTTGTCGTTCGTGCCATAAAGCGTTGCCATTTCTGCGTGGCAGGCTTTATGGCCGAAATCTGCGTCATCGACCGCACAGCCGCAGCGCTGAAGATAGAACATCCGGATGGAATCGTTCATCAGCTTCTCATACGGTTTCTCGGTGATCACAAACGGATAGGAATCATCGAGGCTGCCGCAGGAAATATAATAATTGCCCGGCTCCTTGACTTCAGAGAAATCCGCAATACGATCGGTCTCGTCCGCACTGGTATTTGTGACAGGCGCACCGAGCGTGCCGGTATAAACCGCTTCCTTGGTATCTGCATTGATGACCTTGAAGGTATCGCCGCCATCTGCGCGGACGACTGCGGTCTTTTTATCATTCGGGCGATAGCCGACCTGGTTTGCAATGATTTTCGGCTTATAAGGGCCGATCTCCTCGTAATTGACTTTCGAGTCATCGACCAGCTCCAGCGAGACATTGTCCAGATAAATCGTGTGTTTCTGAGGAATATCCGGCTCCGTCTCCTGGATGCCGAGATTGAAGCAGAGCTTCGACATGATATCCGTTTCGTATTCCATTGTAAATTCGTAATCCATGACCAGCGGTTCCGAGGTCAAATTAAGTCCTTTCCAGTTATATGCGGTGTACTTTCCGCCGTTCTGCTGAAGCATGAATTCCACAAAACGGTCTGTCGAGCTGGAGATCTCGAAGTGCATATGATAGGTCGCATTCTCATAGAGCGGCACGATATCATAATAAAGCTGGACCGCGTAATTGACCTGACCGAGCGAACTAATGTTGACGGCCAGTCTGCCGTCGGGGGTGGTAGTCAGCGTTGCAGCGCCGCCGCTCTCCTTATAGATTGCCCAATCTTTCGTTCCCGTGTCAAATGTTGAATTTGAAATCTGATTCACGGGATCCGCCGCTGCGCCTGCCGTCGGTACAACTGCGCCTGCAGTTCCGGCAAGCATCACTGCCGCTGTCAGAACAGACAGCAGTTTTCTTTTGCCTTTGAAAATCATTGTAAAACCCTCCGCTTTTTTATTTGTTTGCGCCGCTGAAAACAGCCCCTCTCAGACCGTTTCCACGCCGCACAAAGATATGCTCTCCGGTAAGGCATTTGCCAAACCCATATCCTGCACGGTCAGGAAACAGCTTCACAAACGCAGATCTCATACGGGGTATGCCCCGAAAAGGCCTGTATTTTTATTATAATGGATTGACAAATAAAACGGAATAGGATATAATGTATATTATATGATATTTTGTGCAAACCGTTTCAGGAAGGAAGTACAAAATGATATTACATCATGTCGGATACAATCGCCGTCACGATGCGGATTTTCAGGTTGAACGGCCGGACGGCACCGGCGACTGCCTGCTGCTGCTCCTGAAATCGCCGGCGATCTTTACTCTGGACGGCAAGGATATCACGGTCAGCGAAAACACCTTCTTTTTCTACCCCAAGGGGATGCCGCAGTATTACCGTGCCGTCCCGCAGCAAGAATTCGTGAACGATTTCATCCATTTCGATCTCGAAGGCGATGAGCCGGAATGGTTCTCGCTGAAATATGTACCCGTTGCGAAACCAGCAAAGCTGCGCAGCATTGAATTTCTGAGCTTCTGCATCAAGGCGATCGCCGATGAAAACAGCTCTGAGCATCTGCACAAGGCGGATTCAATCTCGCATTATTTCTGGCTGCTCTGCAATAAGGTCAGTGAGCAGATGCATGAGCAAACGATTATCCCGCCAGGAGCACGCTATGAGCCGATGCTCATTATCCGGAATAAAATCTACAGTGCGCCCTATCTTGATTGGTCGGTCAACTGGGCCTCGCATGAAACCTGCATGAGCCGCTCCGCCTTTCAGCATCATTACAAGGCGCAGTTCGGCGTAACATTCATTCAGGATCTGATCCTCAGCAGAATCTCCCACGCAAAGATGCTGCTCCGGACAACGAACATGAGCATTCAGGATATTGCCATGCAATGCGGCTACCGGAGCTATGAGCATTTCGCAAGGCAGTTCCGGCGGCACTGCGGAATCGCTCCGACCGATTTCCGCAGCACGAATCAGAAATAATAAAGGCAATACCACAGAGATCTGATGGTTCAAATGCGCAGTCAGATGTGTAGCCAAGCCGTCAGGCAGGCTTTGTGTGGTGTTGCCTAAAGGAGAACGCATGATCCGCTACGATAAACATAAGTACCCCTCCGTACACCGGGGAATCGTCCGCGCAGCGCTGCGCCTGCTGGAGCTGGAGAATCATCCGGCAGCACAGCGCTATTCCGCAGGCGATGCAGAGGCGCTCATCGGGGAAGCCGATGCGCCCGACCGCCGCGGTGACCGGCAGCGCGGACGCGGTCTGCATTATTACTGCGCTGCAAAGCCCGACGGTTCCGCGCTCCCGCTGCATCCCGCGCTTGGCGGATACTGCAACGGCCGGGGGGCTCCGGCCCCCTCCCCGCTGACCGTTCTCGATGCCGAATACCGCGCGGCGCTCTCGCTTTACCGCGCCGGAAGATTCTTTCCGTCCATGCAGTCACTCTCGCGGGCATTGCATATGCTCGCGGATATCTGTTGTCCGCCGCATACTGCGGGGCTGACCTATTTTTCACGCTATGCCGGCGCACACAAACGCTATGAAGCCCGCGCTGCCGAACTGTTCTGGGACAGCGATCCTGCTAATCTCATCGAATCCCATGCTGCAGAACGATGGGCAGAAAAGGCAAAGGGAAGTGTCCCCTATTCCGCCTATACAGATCTGCTGCGCGGAAGTGTCCCGGAAAGCAGCGGAACATGGCAGCGCGGCACCTTCGCAGAAATCTGCAATCGTCTCTCACACTCCGGAACAAAGGAACTTTCCGCCGTCCTCGGAGACGATGCACTCGCACTCGATCAATCAATCGAGCGCAGGATACAGCTTTCTGTCGCGCACTGCGCCGCACTCCTCGCCGCCTTCAACCGCGATGCCGAAGATCCGGAACTGCCGGTCTGGCGGGAGAAACAGCCCTATTGGCTCAAGAGCTTCATGAGCGCATTTATTATCACAAAAGAGCCGCTCTTTCTGGAATTTGAGGATGACGGCACCGTCACCCTCTCTACACAGGAAAAGCAGTATCTTGCTGTCGGCAGCATGGGACGCGTCCTTCTGACCGGACAGACGGAGGGTTATACTTACCGTTTCCGGTTCGGCAGAGAACCGCTGCTGACGCTTTATCCAGGCGGTGATCAGGACAGACTTCTCGCGCAGATCCGCGGACAGCTTTTCTGCATACGCCGAATGACACATTTGCAAGGAGATATGTTCCTTTCGCAAACCGCCTTCGCGCTCGTGACACAGCAGCCTGAGAAAGCGAAAGCACTTCTGATTTCACACGGAGGACTATAATGGATAATCAACAGATCTGCGTTATTTTTGCAGGCGGTCCCGAAAAAGGGCTGCCCTGTATGCCCGTTCCGAAGGATGCCTTTCTTCTGTGCGCGGACAGCGGACTGCATCTTGCGGAACGGCTTAAAATGAAGCCCGATCTTGTTCTTGGAGATTTTGACTCGCTCGGGAAGATCCCCGAATCACTCCCGCATATGACCGCGCCTGTCGAAAAGGACGATACTGATACCATGCTGGCAGTGCGCGTTGCCCTGCGGATGAAGTTCCATGATATTCGCATCTTCGGCGCATTCGGCGGCCGGCTCGATCATACAGTCGCCAATCTGCAAACGCTCGAATTCATTCGCAGAGAAGGTGCTGCGGGAATGCTGATCGGCGAAAATGATGCCGCCTCGATGCTGCTGGGCGGTGAACGGCTCGTTCTGGCGCGGAAGGCCGGCTGGTCGCTCTCGATTTTTGCATGGTCGGAGCGCTGCCTCGGCGTCACGGCGAACGGCGTTGCCTATCCGCTCAAGGATGCCGAGCTGACACGGCGTTTCCCGCTCGGCGTCAGCAACCGCATCGAAGCCGATCGTGCCGAAATTACCTGCGGCACCGGTACCCTGCTCGTCATGGAATCCAAACTCTGAGCGGCCGCCCGCTGCAGACAGAAGTGAACATTTTATGAAAATAGCGCCGCGGGACTTTCTTTTTTCCCGCGGTTGTGCTATAATAAAGTTGTATACTATATTTTCGGATACTCTTTTACAGGCAATACCGCACAAAGCCGACGGTGCATATGCGCAGTCATTTTTTCGTGCAGATTGACGAAAAAACCGGCAGATGTGCCCCCAAGCCGACAGGCGGGCTATGTCCGGTATTGCCTTCACATGCGCCGCTCCGCTGCGGCGAAGGAGGGCATATACATTGGCACAGACCATTTATTCTCTCGGCATCGACGTCGGCTCGACGACCGTCAAAACCGTCGTGATCGACGAAAACAACAAAATCCTTTCACACTGCTATCAGCGGCATATGTCGCGTGTCCGTGAAACCGTCGCAGAGCAGCTCGAAGCATTGCAGCAGAAATTTCCGGATGCAGCGTTCCGGCTCTGCATCACCGGCTCGGCAGGACTCGGTCTCGCGCAGAGCGCGGAGATTCCATTCGTGCAGGAGGTTCATGCAGCATTTCTCGCGGTCAAAGCGGATTATCCGCAGGCCGATGTTGTGATCGAGCTGGGCGGCGAGGATGCGAAGATGATCTTTCTGACCGGCGGCGTAGAGCAGCGCATGAACGGCTCCTGCGCCGGCGGAACAGGTGCATTCATCGACCAGATGGCGACGTTGCTTGGCATCACCGCAGACGAAATGGATGTGATTTCGCTGAAGGCGGAGCGGCGCTATCCGATCGCTTCGCGCTGCGGCGTTTTCGCAAAATCCGATATCCAGCCGCTGCTCAATCAGGGCGCAAAGCGCGAAGATATTGCCGCGAGCATCTTTCAGGCCGTCGTCGATCAGACCGTTTCAGGTCTCGCGCAGGGCAGAACAATCGAGGGCACCGTCTTGTTCCTCGGCGGCCCGCTCTCCTTCCTCAAGGGGCTGCAGCAGGCATTCGTCCGGACATTGAAGCTTGACGAACAGCACGCAATCTTCCCTGAAAAAGCGCCCGTTTTTGTCGCATACGGCAGTGCGATGTATGCGGCACAGACAGTCAGCCCGATGCCGCTTTCCGAGGCTCTTGATCGGATCCGGAATGCGTCCGCAGGCGGCAATACTGTCACGAGCGAGCCGCTCTTCAGCGAGCGCAGTGAATATGAAGCATTCATTAAGCGGCACAAATCACATGATCTGCCCTTTGCAGATCTCCATACCGCATCGGGCGACGCATATCTCGGCATCGATGCCGGCTCAACAACGACAAAGCTCGTACTCATCACAGACAAGGGCGAGCTGCTCTATCAGTATTACGCTGCAAACCGCGGGCAGCCGCTTGACCGCATCGTCAAGCAGCTCAAAAAGATCTATTCCGAAATGAATCCCGATCTGCATATCCGCGCATCGGCTGTCACCGGCTACGGCGAGGATTTCATCCGTGCCGGCCTCGGCATAGATTTCGGCATCGTCGAAACGGTCGCGCATTTCAAAGCTGCATCGTATTTCTGTCCGGATGTCGATTTCATAATGGATATCGGCGGACAAGATATCAAATGCTTTAAGGTGCGCAATCACAGCATTGACAGCATCATGCTGAACGAAGCCTGCTCCTCCGGCTGCGGCTCGTTCATCCAGAGCTTTGCGCAGGCGCTCGGCTATGACATTGCCGAATTCTCGCAGCTCGGACTGTTCGCAAAGCATCCGGTCGATCTCGGCTCGCGCTGCACCGTCTTCATGAACAGCTCAGTCAAACAGGCGCAGAAGGACGGCGCAACGGTCGAGGATATTTCCGCAGGTCTTTCCGGTTCGATCATCAAAAATGCAGTCTATAAGGTCATCCGCGCAAAATCCGTCGAGGAGCTCGGAAAAAATATCGTCGTACAGGGCGGAACATTCCTCAATGACGCCGTACTGCGTTCTTTTGAAATTGAGCTCGGCCGCGATGTCATCCGTCCGGCGATCTCCGGTTTGATGGGCGCATTCGGCGCAGCGCTCTATGCAATGGAACACGCCCCCGAACAGACTGCAACCATCACCGAGGACAAGCTTGCGGATTTCTCCTATCAGACGCGCAGCGCAAAATGCGGCGGCTGTACCGCACACTGTGCGCTCAATATCGTCATCTTCCCAGACGGCGGACGCTATATTTCCGGCAACCGCTGCGAAAAAGGCGCCGGCAAAAAACAGACTGACGAGATCCCCTCGCTGTATGATTATAAATACAACCTGATTCTCTCGCAGAAGGAACGCAGATGCCGCAGCAGCAGACCGCTCGCAACCGTCGGACTGCCGCTCGCGCTCTCCTTCTATGAGCAGATGCCTTTCTGGACGGAGCTGTTCACTCAGCTCGGCTTCGCCGTGAAACTCTCGCATGAGAGCGACCGCGATATGTATTACAAGGGACAACACACAATCCCCTCGGATACTGTCTGCTATCCGGCAAAGCTCGCACACGGGCATATTGAGGATCTGCTGGAGCAGGGCGTCGATTTCATCTTCTGGCCGTGCATGAGCTACAATTTCGATGAGGGCAGCAGCGACAATCACTACAACTGCCCGGTCGTCGCATACTACCCGGAGCTGCTCCGCGCAAACAACAGCCGTCTGACGAACAAAAATTTCATCACGCCTTATATAGATCTCAACCGCAAAAAGGGCGTCTATGCCGCATTGCAGCAAGCACTCGCACCCTATCGCCGCAGCTTCCGCACCGATCTGAAAATGGCTTTGGAGGCGGCCTATACCGCTCAGATGCACTACCGTATGATTGTTGCGAAGGAGGGGCAGAGCATCATTCGTGCGGCACGGCAGGCCGGTAAGAAGATCATCGTCCTTGCAGGCAGACCGTATCACATCGACAAAGAGATCAATCACGGCATCCATAAGCTCATCACAAGCCTCGGCATGGCCGTCATCAGCGAGGATGCCATCTCATCGCTTGCAACGGTCGGCAAGCTCGGTGTCCTGAATCAGTGGACATATCATTCCAGACTGTACCGCGCCGCAAAATTTGTCACGACACAGCCGGATATGCAGCTCGTGCAGCTCGTCTCCTTCGGCTGCGGCATTGACGCTGTCACAACCGATGAGGTGCGCAGCATTCTCGAACGCGGCGGTAAGCTCTATACACAGCTCAAAATCGACGAGATCAACAATCTCGGCGCTGCAAAAATCCGTCTGCGGTCGCTCGTCGCCGCAATGGAGGAGGCATCCTCCAAAGCGCCGGTGCGCGTACCGGTCACGGTCTGAATCATCGCAGAAAGGAGAATCGGCGGATTCCTCCCGCCGCACCCTGCAATATGAATATCAATGCAAAAAAAATCGGCCTTGCGCTTGCCGTCCCCACAGCTTTACTTTTCAGCTGGTCGCTCGTTGAAAACCACGGCCTGCTGTGCGTCAGCCGGTATGAGACCGATTTTGCCGCGATGCCTCGAACCGTGCAGATCTCAGATCTGCATAAGCGCCGCTTCAGCCGCGGACAGAAACGCCTGATCCGGACGGTTGCCGCACTGGAGCCGGAGCTGATCGTCATTACCGGCGACCTTGTCTCGCGGACAGAACTGGATTTCCATGAAACGGAATCGCTGCTGAAAGAGCTCTGCGCGATCGCAACCGTTATCGTCGCGGAAGGCAATCATGAAGCGGATCTTTCGCCCGGTGCCTATGCCGGCTTCCGCGATGCCGTGCGCCGGAGCGGTGCGCGGCTGCTCGACAATGAGATCGTCCGCTGGGGCGATATCTGCATTGCCGGACTGCGTCTCCCGCCGACCTATTACCGCGGTGGCGGCTTCTTGGCTGCGCGCGGAAAATATGAATGCACAGCCGGAACGCTCTGGGACCGACTCGGTTCCTGCCCGCCGGATACCTTGCTTCTCGCGCATAATCCGCGCTGGTTTCCCGCCTATGCCGAATGGGGTGCGCGGCTGACGCTTTCCGGTCATATCCACGGCGGCATTGTCCGTCTGCCGGGCATCGGCGGCATACTTTCTCCGGAGCGCACCTTCTTCCCGCGCTATGCAAAGGGGCTTTACAGCGACAAAGATGCGGAGATGATCGTCAGCGGCGGTCTCGGAAAGCCGCGGCTCTTCAATCCGCCGGAGCTCTGTCTCATCACACCGAAATCCGACTGAATCTATCAAAATCTGCACCCCGCCGGATCCAAAACGGCGGGTGCTGTGTATTATCGGAAGCACAGACGGCAATGCTTTTACAAAGACACTGCCGCACTTTGCAACAGGAGCTATGATTCTATGGATCGCAGAAAATACCGGCATCTTTTCTCAACCGGCTTCGGGAGCCTGCTGCTGGGAACACTGACCTTCTGGTTCGCACTGATCTGGGATCGCTGCTACGCCGAGGTGATCATTGAGCCGTTCTTCCGGCGCGGCAACTGGGCCGTCGTCGCGATCTATCTGGTACTGACTGTTCTCGTTTTCAAGGCCTACCGCTGTATGCGTTTCGGCTATCTCAAGCGGCGCGACCTTATCTATTATCAGCTGGTCGGTGTGACCTTCGTCAATATCATCACCTATATGCAGATCAGCGTGATCGGCCGTCACTTCATGCCGCTGACACCGATGATCGTCCTGACTGCCGCGGATTATGTCACCGTCACCGGCTGGTCGTTTCTCGTCAGCAGGATCTATTTCCGGCTGTTCCCGCCGCGCAGGCTGATCGTTGTATACGGCTCGGCACAGTCAGCGGAGCTGGTCATGAAAATGAGCAGCCGCGTCGATAAATACATGATCTGTGAAAGCATCAGCTGCTCCGCTGGGCTCCGGGAAATCATCCGGCTGCTCGGCGATTTCGACGGCGTGATCCTCTGCGATGTCCCTGCCGATCTGCGGAACAGTGTGCTGCAGCATTGCTGCGGGCAGCGGCAGCGTGTCTATATTGCTCCGCTGCTCTCTGATATCCTGATCCGCGACGCTGATGAGATCCGACTGTTCGATACGCCGCTAATCCTCTGCCGCAATGAAGGCCTGACACCGGGTCAGCGGTTTGTCAAGCGCTTTTTTGATATTACGCTCTCAATGCTCTTGCTGATTCCGGCGGCACCGGTTATGCTGATCTGCGCACTGGCTGTTCACCTGGAAGACGGCGGAAGCGTCTTTTTCCGACAGAAGCGCCTGACACGCGACGGCGCAGAATTTGAGGTACTGAAATTCCGCAGTATGATCTCCGATGCAGAGGCAGACGGAAAAGCGGTCCTCGCAACCGAGCAGGATGACCGCATCACAAAAACAGGCCGCATCCTGCGGCATTTCCGGCTCGATGAGCTGCCGCAGCTGCTCAATATCCTGCGCGGTGAAATGTCGCTCGTCGGCCCGCGTCCGGAACGGCCGGAGCTTGCCGCGGAATATGCAAAAAAATACCCGGAATTTCCGTACCGGTTACAGGTCAAGGCCGGACTGACCGGATATGCGCAGGTCACCGGTTCCTATGATACCAATCCGATCGACAAGCTGAAAATGGATCTGATGTATATAGAAGGATATTCGCTGCTGCTGGATATTCAGATCCTGCTGCTGACATTGAAAATCATGTTATTTCCTCCGGAAAACAATGCGGCGGAATATGCAATTCGCCGCCAGAGACATCGTGACAGAGAGAAGAAGGAGTGAGCCGCGTGCCAAACGAAACAATGCTGCTGACAGCGGTCATAATGGCCGGCGGAAAAGGCGAGCGCTTCTGGCCGAAAAGCCGGACGGACTGCCCGAAGCAGTTCTTGTCGCTGACCGATGACGGGGAAACACTGCTGCAAAAAACATTGAAACGCGTAGGCTGGCTTGTTCCGCCGGAGCGCGTCTATGTCGTCACCAATTCGGAATATCTGCCGCTCGTTCGTGAACAGCTTCCAATGCTTCCGGCAGAAAACCTGCTCGCGGAGCCGGAAGCGCGGAATACCGCACCCTGCATCGCGCTGGCCGCTGCGGTCATTGCGAAGCGCTGGGGCGATGCCGTCATGCTCACGCTGCCCGCTGATCATCTCGTGCGGCACGAGGCGCTCTGCGCCGATGCACTCGGCAGAGCAGCATCCGCCGCATCAGACTCCGATGCCATGCTGACCATCGGCATTACTCCGGTCTATCCGGAGACAGGCTACGGCTATATTGCATTCTCCCGCGCCGAAGGCATGCCGCCCGGCATCTACCGCGTGGACAGCTTCAGGGAAAAACCCGATGCCGACACCGCACGGGAATATGTCGAATCCGGCAGTTACCTCTGGAACAGCGGAATGTTTGTCTGGCGGACGACGGTCTATCTCGAAGCACTGCGGCAATATCTCCCCCGCGCCTATGAGATCGCGATCCGGCTTCGTGATGCCTGCGATACACCAGAATTTGACGCGGTATTGCAGGCAGAGTTTCCGAAGATGCCGAAGATCTCCGTTGATTTCGGCATCCTCGAAAAATCACAGCAGCTCTTTACCATTCCCGGCAGCTTTGGCTGGGACGATGTCGGGAGCTGGCCCTCTCTGCTGCGTGTCGCAAAGACTGATACGAACGGCAATTACCGCAGCGGCGATATCCTGACGATCGGCACGAAAAACTGCGTGATTGCGGGCGGCAAAAAGCTGATCGCGGCCGTCGGGCTGGAGCATACTGTCATCGTCGATACGGATGATGTACTGCTGGTCTGTGATGCCGATGCCGCACAAAACATCAAAAAGATCACTGAGATCCTTCATGAACAAGGCCGCGGCGAATTGCTCTGAACGAGCGATGCTGCCGGCTGTAAGCACATCGGATACAGCTTCACCGGTCTGACGAAAACAGACCGAAAGATCTTACCCGATGCAATGGCAATGGGCTTTCGTGATGCCATGCTGCAGCCGCCGCTCATCCTGCGGCTCGCGGCGGAATGCGAAACCGGAAAGGAAGAAGCATGATGAAACGCGCACTGATCACCGGTATTACCGGTCAAGACGGTTCCTATCTCGCAGAGCTGCTCCTTGAAAAAGGCTATGAGGTCTACGGCATCTGGCGGCGCAAAAGCGTTGTTGATTTCGGCAATATCGCACATCTCAGGGACCGGATCCATCTCATTTATGCAGACATGACTGACATTGTTTCGCTGATTTCCGCTCTGCGCATCTCGCAGGCGGATGAGGTCTACAACCTTGCGGCACAGAGCTTCGTCGCGACAAGCTGGGAACAGCCGCTCGCGACCGCAGAGATCAATGCCGTCGGCGTAACGAATCTGCTCGAAGCGATCCGCACTATCCGGCCGGAGGCACGGTTCTATCAGGCCTCGACCTCAGAGATGTTCGGAAAGGTGCAGGCGATTCCGCAGAATGAACAAACGCCGTTCTATCCGCGCAGTCCCTACGGCGTCGCGAAGCTCTACGGCCACTGGATCACGAAAAATTACCGCGAGAGCTTCGGCCTTTTTGCCTGCGCCGGAATTTTGTTCAATCACGAATCAGAACGCCGCGGAATAGAATTTGTCACGCGGAAGATCACCGATGCTGCTGCTCGGATCGCGCTCGGCCTGCAGGATTCCGTTTCGCTCGGCAATCTCGATGCGAAGCGCGACTGGGGACATTCACAGGATTATGTCCGTGCAATGTGGCTGATGCTTCAACAGGATAAACCGGATGATTATGTCATCGCGACCGGCGAAACACGCTCTGTGCGCGAATTTGCGGAGTGCGCATTCCGCGCAGTCGGCATTGAGCTCGAATGGCAGGGCGAGGGCGCCGGTACCGTCGGTATCAACCGGGCGAACGGCAAAACCGTTGTGCGCGTCGATCCGGCGTTCTTCCGTCCGGCGGAGGTCGAGCTGCTCCTCGGCGATCCTTCAAAGGCGGAGCGTGTGCTCGGCTGGAAGCGGGAGATCTCCTTTGATGCACTCGTTACGCGTATGGCGCAGCATGATCTGGAGCTGGTCAGGCGCGAGACCGGAGCGAAATCATGCATACAATAAAGGATCTGCCGGAGATACAGCGCCGGACACTGACCGCTCTGCGGCAGCGGCCGGGGATGTATCTCGGCACCAAATCGCTCGCAAAGCTGGAGGGATTTCATTCCGGCTGGTACTGCGCGAGCCGGAGCGCCGGCATACCGGAGACGGCTGCATGGCTGTTCCCGCTGGCGTTCAATGATTTTGCAGCGATCAGATATACGGGCAAAGCCTGCACGCCGAAAAACTGCTTCCGCCTTGCCGCAGAGCAGGAGCCGGATGATGCAAAAGCATTTGATCTGCTCTTTGCGCTGCTTGACGAATATCTGACTGCGCATGGTTATGCAACGATTCCCCTGCATCCGCTCCCCGTCCATCCGGAGGCAAACGACTATGAACATCGCATTTGACGCATCCCCGCTGACCGGTGATCTGATCTCCGGTGTCGGCTGGTGCGAAGCGTATCTGACGGAAGCACTCGCAAGGCTGCATCCCGAAGATCAATATCGCTTTGAATATTTCACGCTGCGTTCGCCGGAAGAAAAGGTACGGCGGATGCAGCCCTTTGTGCAGAAGAATACGCCGCTGCATCCGGCGCGGTTTTCGCCGCTGCTTTACCGAATGCTGACAGCAGCCCTCCCCCTGCCCTACCGCTTTTTTCACGAGAAATGGGCAGATATCACACATTTCTTCAACTATATCGTCCCGCCCGGCGTCCACGGCAAAACGGTCGTGACCGTGCATGATATGGTGCTGCACGCCTATCCCGAAACAATGCGCACAAGGACGCGCCTGCTGCTGAAGCTGTCACTGCGGCGCTCCATGCAGCGTGCTGACCGCATCGTGACGGACAGCGATTATTCCCGCAGAGAAATCGCAAAATATTATCCGGCGTATGCGAAAAAGGTTCGCGTCGTTCCGTGCGGCGTCGATCGCAAACGCTTCGCCCCGGCAGAAAAAGCAGAGATCGAACGTGTCAGGCTGGCGCATCATCTTCCGGAACAGTATTTTCTCTATCTCGGCACGCTGGAGCCGCGCAAAAATCTCGTGCGGCTGATCCGCGCCTACGGCCTGCTGCGGAAGCGATATCCTGATGCGCCGCCGCTCGTGCTGGCTGGCGGCAAGGGCTGGCAATATGAGCACATCTTCGCCGCAGCAGAGGCTGAAGATGTGCGCGGGCATATCATTTTCCCATCCTATATCCCGCCCGGCGATATGGCCGCGCTCTATTCCGGTGCGCTGGCATTTGTATTCCCGTCGCTCTATGAGGGCTTCGGGATGCCGCCGCTGGAGGCAATGGCCTGCGGCTGTCCGGTGCTGACGGCAAATGCCGCATCACTGCCGGAAGCGGTCGGAAATGCTGCGCTGCTCTGTAATCCGCACAAAGTATCTGCGATCGCAAGGGGACTTGAACGGCTGCTGACCGATGCGCCGCTGCGTGAAATGCTCCGTCAGCGCGGCTTTGACCGTACAGCTCAGATGAGCTGGGACAATGCGGCTAAACGGCTGTATCAGGTTTATCAGGAAATAAAGGAGTAAACTTATGACACATCAGGGAACCGTCACACTGGAAACAGAGCGAATGCTCCTGCGACAGCACGGCTTTGCAAGCGGCAGAGTCTTTGACGATGTCTGGTACGGCATCCTCGCTGATGAATATAGGGCAAGGCAGCATGGCACAGAATGACCTTCCGCGCCTGCTGATCGCAGGACGGGCATATTCCCCTCATATCGGCGGCATTGAGACTGTCATGCAGCAAACTGCAGAGGCTATGCGCAGATATGCAAAAGTCAGGGTTCTTTGCTGCCGTGATGGAATCGGGCTGACGAAACGCGAGCACATCAACGGCATACCTATCACCTATGCAGGCAGCTTCGGGGAGATCGCGTCCTGTCCGCTGTCGCTCTCCTATTTCGGAGAATTCCGGCGCATGGTCATGCTGTCGGATGCACTTGAGCTGCATCTTCCCTATCCGCCAGCTGATCTTGCGCTGCTGCTTTCCGGCTACCGCGGCCGCGTGATCGCCGCATGGCACAGCGATATCGTCCGGCAGAAGGTCATGAAAAAGCTGTGCAGTCCGCTGACAAAATGGCTGCTTCACCGCGCAGATGTGATCGTCGCAGCGACGCAGGCGCATATCGACAGTTCGCCAGTGCTCTCGCAGTTTCGCGAAAAATGCGCAGTTGTCCCATACGGTATTGATCCTGCCATCTATGAGGAACGGCCGCATCAGCATCCGCTTGATGCACATCTTTATGACAAATCGGCCAAAAAGATCCTTTTCACCGGCCGGCTGGTCTATTATAAAGGCGTTGATGTGCTGCTCAATGCATTTGCAAGGCTGCACGCCGATGCCGAGCTGATGATCGCCGGAACCGGCATCCTCGAATCTGCACTTCAGCAGCAGGCGGAAGCGCTCGGCATTGCGAAGCGCGTACACTTCCTCGGCCGGCGCATGACGGCGGAGCTTCGAGATATGTTCGCGGACTGTGATCTGTTCGTATTGCCGTCCGTTGCACAGAGCGAGGCGTTCGGGATCGTGCAGCTCGAAGCTATGGTCAATGCAAAGCCTGTTATCAATACTGCGTTGCCGACCGGTGTTCCGCTCGTCAGCATGGACGGCAGGACCGGACTGACCGTTCCGCCCGGAGACGCGGATGCACTGGCGGCGGCAATGGATCGTCTGCTGACCGATGACGCTTTGCGCACACAATACGGCCTTGCCGCAAGAGAACGCGTCCTGCAGGAATTCTCGCTGGACTGCGTAATGAAGAAAATGCGGGGCATTTTGCTGCCGGAAAAGGAGTGAGATTTCCATGCGCTGTCTGATAACCGGAGCCGCCGGATTTGTCGGCGGCTATGCGATTGAGCGGCTCGCCGGAAACAATGCGGAAATCCATGCAGCGATCCTGCCGCAGGAATCATTCTCCCACAGGGGCTGTACCGTGCATACGCTTGATCTCTGCGATGCGGCAGAAACGGAGGCATTGCTGAAGGCTGTCCGGCCGGATGCGATCCTGCATCTTGCGGCGCAAAGCTCAGTCGGTTTTTCATGGAAAATGCCGCAGAAAACTGTCGATGTCAATATCAGCGGCACACTGCATCTGCTGGAGGCTGCGCAAAAGCTGTCCAATCCCCCGCGCATTCTGCTGGTCGGTTCCGGTGAGGTCTACGGTACGCTCAGGCCAGAGCAGATCCCCGTTTCGGAGGATACCCTGCCGCAGCCAAACAATTTCTATGCCGCGACAAAGCTCGCTGCGGAATCACTCGCACAAGTCTGCTTCCGCGCCTGTGGTCTGCCGGTGATCTGCGTCCGCGCATTCAATCACTTCGGCCCGCGGCAGCGGCCGGATTTCGTCATTGCGGATTTTTGCAAGCAGGCCGCCGAGATTGAAGCCGGTCTGCAGGAGCCTGTCATCCGGACAGGCAATCTCGCGGTGCAGCGCGATTTCACGGATGTGCGCGATATCGTCCATGCATACGAAATGCTGCTGGCGAACGGTACACCTGGTGAGATCTACAATGTCGGCAGCGGCAGAGCGACTGCGCTCTCTGATATCCTCGATGAGATTGCCGCACAGACCGGCTGTGCCTTCCGGACAGAGAATGATCCGCAGAAGCTCCGTCCAGCAGATACGCCGGTCATTGCGGCGGATATCCGGAAATTGCAGCGCGATACCGGCTGGACGCCTCAGATCCCGCTGCAGCAGACGATTGCCGATACGCTCACATACTGGCGGCAGACAGTGAAGGAGAATGCAAGAGCATGATACAAAAACTGCGTGAGCTATACAGCTACCGTGAGATGACCGCAAGCCTTGTCCGCAAAGATCTTAAGGGGCGCTATAAGGGCAGTGTGCTGGGATTTCTCTGGACATTCCTCAATCCCCTGCTGCAGTTACTGATCTACACGGCAGTCTTTTCGATGATCCTGAAAAGCGGCATTCCGCATTACTCGCTGCATTTATTCGCGGCACTCGTCCCGTGGATCTATTTTGCATCCTCGCTGACGACCGGCACAAAGCTCATTCTCGATCAAAAAAACATGATCAAAAAAATCTATTTTCCTCGCGAGGTACTTCCGATCGCCTACACAGTCAGCGGCTTCTGCAATATGCTGTTTTCATTTCTCGCTGTTCTGCCTGTAATTGCGTTCATGGAAAACGGCCTCCGGCTTTCGGTACTGCCGTGGCTGACACTGGTCATGGTGATTCAAATATTGCTGGTGCTTGGCATGAATCTCATCACCTCGTCCGTGACAGTCTATTTTCGTGATCTGGAGCATATCATGAGCGTTGTCAGTATGGCATGGATGTATCTTTCGCCGGTCGTCTACGGTATCGATTTCGTACCGGAAAGCTGGCGGCGCTGGTATCTGCTCAATCCCATTACTCCGCTGCTGCTCTCCTACCGCCGAATCCTTTATGAACAGGCCGCGCCTGAACCGCTGATGCTCCTGCGTGCGCTTTTGATGAGCCTTGCAGTGCTGGGAATCGGCGCATGGACATTTTCGCGGCTCCAGCGGCGCTTTGCTGAGGAATTGTGATATGGAACGCATTCTCAGAAAATGCCGGAGATATCTCCCGCAAATCGCATTCTGCACTGCGGTGCTGTGGCTCTTTTATCAGCTGTATCCGATCATCTTCGCGCAGCATGACGATCTGCGGAACTATACACTCGTGCGGCGCGGCATCGTCCTTGCAGATGCGTGGCGCTCTGCAAAAACCGGACGCATCTCACATCTTTGGAATCATCTGCTGCTCGCAGTACCGTTCCTGCTGAACAAGGTGTGGTTCTATAAGTTGGTGCAGTTCTCGTCGCTGCTTTTTGATCTCTGGACAGGCTGGCTGCTGCTGAAAACACATCTTGACCGGCGGCTTGCAGGGCTTGCGGCAGTACTGACCGTATCGTTCGCCTGCATTACGGCCTATCACAATCTGCTGATCGCCTATGCATTTTGTCATCAGATCGCACTGGGCTTTTGTCTGCTTGGCATTCATTTCTTTTTATGCGGACAAAAAGCACCGAGCCGCAGGAATACGCTGCTAAGCTGCATATTCCTGCTGATCTCGGTGATGATATATGAAGCCTTCGCCGCAATGATTCTGCTGTATCTAGCGGCAGCTCTGACCGATCCGCGCAGCGCAAATAAAACACTGCTGCGCCGTCTGCGCGGGATTCTCCCGCAGATCTGCACGGTGCTTTGCTACTGCGCGGTCTATTTCGGCTGGCAGATCATCTTTCCGACGCAGTATGAGGGGCTCTCGCTGACCTTCCGCGAGCCGTTTCTCAGTCTCTATGCACTCGGCAAGTTTTCCGCCGCCTCCTTTCCGTTCTCAGAGCTGATGCGCCTTGCGAAAGCATCTCCGCTGACCGTGCAGGATGCTGCCGGACTGTTGCTGCATCCGATGCCGTGGATCACAGCCTTGCTTTCCTCGGCAGCCTTTTATCAGGCGCTTCCGCAGATCCGGCTGCGCAGCCAGACGCTCCGGCGCGTACTGCTGCTCACGGGACTCGGTGTTCTGCTGCCCTGTCTGCTGATCTCCGTCAGCGCGAAATATCTTGACTGGATGCGGCACGGCACAGAGGGCTATCTGCCGTCCTTTTACAGCTTTTGCTTCCTGACCGTATATCTGATCCTTGCGGCAGCAGTACTCTGGCAGACTGCTCCGGCCAGGCGCAGCAGAAAGTGTTTACGCGGCATCCTGACGGGCATCGTCTTCTGCATCACGCTTTCCGCAAGCATTGTCAACGGCCTCTGGCGGCCGCATTATGCAATACTCTCGCTGCGTTACCGAAATTTCGATCAAGCGGTCTCGGAGATCCTGCCGGATTGCAGCGCCTCCGTGCAGCTCTTTGCGCCAGATCACGAGGGTATCCACGGCCTTACCGCATTCACCGAGGATTATCTGAAAATTTACACCGCCACACCGGTCACATTTGCACATGAGAATACCGCGCTGCTTCCGGATTTACCGATTCTGTGCATTCGTTCACCGGAGGATTATTCGTTCACGCTGACCGCCGTCACAGACGGCTCGCTGCAAACAGATGCCCTAATTTTCCGCACGCTTGTGCCGCAGGCTTTTCGGGTAACACTCTGTGATTCCGACGGCGAATCGGTCACATTTAATAATATCCGGAACGGAGACCGGCTCACGCTTCCGGCAGATAAACATTTTGATCTGAACACCCGTCCGGTCGGCAATGCTGATCCCCATCTCCCTGCGTAACGACTTTACGGAGCATCTCGATTTCATCTCTGCTGCTTTACGGTCCGGCTTTCGTCTTTATCGATTTTGCTCCGTTTGCAGAGAGGACAGCAAGCTTTCATGTCACTGATTCTCACTGGAGGATATCATGTCTGCGATCGAAATACACGATCTGAAAAAAACATTCCGGCTCTATACCGACCGCGGCCGTTCGCTCAAAGAAAAGCTGCTCTCGAAGCAGCGCCGGCATTATGAAACGCGCACCGTACTGGAAGGTGTCTCGCTGACAGCAGCGCCCGGCGAGGTGATCGGGCTGATCGGCAAAAACGGCAGCGGCAAATCCACCCTGCTCAAGCTGATGAGCCGCATCCTCTTTCCGGACAGCGGCAGTGTTACAATACACGGCAGAGTCTCCTCACTGATTGAGCTGGGCGCCGGCTTTCACCCCGATATGACCGGCAGAGAAAACATCTATACGAATGCAGCAATCTTCGGACTGACGCATCAGGAAATCACCGAACGCCTGAATACAATCATCGAATTCTCTGAGCTGGAGGAATTCATCGACAATCCCGTCCGGACATATTCCTCCGGAATGTATATGCGCCTTGCCTTCTCGGTCGCGATCCATGTCGGCGCGGATATCCTGCTGATTGACGAGATCCTTGCAGTTGGTGATGCGGCATTTCAGGCAAAATGCTTTGAGCGGCTCATGGAGATTAAGGCGGCGGGCGCAACCATTGTTATTGTCTCGCACAGCATGGCACAGCTCGAACGCATCTGCGACCGGACAATCTGGCTTGACGGAGGAAGGATCCGCATGGACGGCGCACCGAATACCGTGCATCCGCTCTATCTCGAAGAAATGGGCAAAAGACAGCAGCTCAGTGCCAGCGCAAAGCCTCAGTCGCCGCAGCAGGAGATTCCCGCAGATTCGCCCGCAAAATGGACACGCATCACCCTGCGTAATGCGCAGGACGAGGAGATCACCGCTCTGCACACCGGCGAGCCGGTTATCCTGCAAATGGAATACGAGGCTGATCCGGAACGCGCTTCGGAGGCGCTGATCGGTCTTGCACTCTACCGTGCCGATAATACGCTCTGCTACGGAACAAATACACAGCGCGAACGACTTCAGCCTGTCAGACTCAAAAAAAAGGGCATGATCCGCTGCCGGTTTTCTGCGATGCAGCTCGTCGCAGGGACTTACTGGCTCGATGTCGGACTTCGGCGCATGGATATGTTTGCATATGATTATGCGGCGCAGGCCGTGCGGTTCACAGTCTATGATCTGATCGACGAGACCGGAATTGCACGGCAGCCGCATGAATGGGAATTCCTGTGAGAACACAGAAAGGATGAAAAAAATGAAGCAGAAAGACGAAGAGCAATATGTCGATGCGGTCTATGATCTGTCGGAATCCTTCCGCGTCGAGCCATATCCTGAAGGCAGCTGGAAGCTGATGAAGCGGCTCGGCCGCAAGCTGACTTATTGGTATATCGAGCCGATCGGTCAGGCGCAGAATGACTTCAATCTCGCCGCCGCCGATGCAATCGCCGATTTGCAGGCGCAGGCTGCGGCACTCCGCGAGGAGCTGTTGCAGCTCCGCATCGATGCGGCCGAGCAGATCAAAGAGACCACACGCGAAACACAGAAACAGCTGCGTGAGGAACAGCGCCGCGCTGTCGCAGCGGTGCAGTCAGAACAAAAGGCCGCATTCCGCGCTGCCGCAGACGCGGTTGACAGAAGTCTCAGCATTGCAGCACCGGAAAGCCGTGCAGATGCCGGTACAAATGCGCTTCCGCTGATGAAGCTGCCGGTCATCGGAACAGATGCTCTGTTTTCGTCATTCCGCGCCGTGCAGAATGCAGCAGGCGATGCCGAGACCGAACAGGCGCTCTCCGATCTCGGAAAGGAATATAAAATGCTGCTGTCGGAATCTGTCGCAACTCTGAGCGATCCCGCTGCCTGCCAGCCGATTGCACTGGTCTGCAATCAGTTCGGCGCGGCGGAGGGCATGGAGGCGATCCGCAATGAAATTTGGGATCTCTACCTGCTGCTTCGGAGAGCAAGCCGCTATCCCGCCTGCATCGTTTCGATCGAGCCGGCCGGCGCAGAACCCGCCAGACGCGGCGATGTGCATTATATCCCGGAAGACCGGCTGCCTGACTGGATGGCGCAAAATGATCCGGCGCTGCTGATCTTCTGCGAAAGCACAACGGCGATCCTCACGGCGGGTGAGAACTGTATGCTGCTGCGCAATGCAATTCTTCGGATCAGCGGACAGAATCCCGCACAGGCGCTCGGCGGCAGCAAGATGCAGGAGCTTCTGCATCTTTGTGATCTTGGCGTACACCATTACTGCACAGCCTCACAGCACGCCGCCGATCTCATGGAGCATCACGGCTTCCGCAGACCGGCGGTCATGTATCCCTATATCAATCTGCAAAAGCCGCAGCTCGCACGCAGACCGCGTGTCTTTGATCCGCAGCATATCACGGTTGGCTTCGCTTCTTCACCGATGGGGCCAGAGCAGTCCGATTCGCGTGGGATCCCGACGCTCTGCGAGCTCGTCCGCACGAATCCGGATCTGCATTTTCTGGTGCTCTGGCGCGATGCAGACGCCGTGCCGGTGCCGGATACTCTGACAAATGCGCCGAACTGCGAGGTACGGCTCGGCCGAAGCGATATGGCGGCATTTTACAGCGAGATCGACTGTGTGCTGATCCCCTTTGCAGACGAAAATTATAACCACGCCTGTGCGATGTCCGCGCTGGAGGGAATGCTGACCGGCATTCCGGCGGTCGCGACACCGGCTGCGGGCATCTCGGAGCTGATTGCGCAATGCGGCATCGGCATCACTGCCTCTGACTGCGATGCATCTGCACTGACAGCGGCACTGCGAAAGCTGCCGGAATGCTATGCGGATTTGCAGGCAGGCTGGCGCACAGAACGGCTTCATGAGCTGATTTCCGGACGGGATTTCGTCCAGTATGCAGAAAGCTGCATTGCGGAGGCCGTACCGGAAGGCGTCGTGACGCTCTATGAATGGGATCGTCAGCTCAAGCTGGAAAATCGTCATCTCATCCGCGGTGCGGCAGCTCTCCGTGCCTATTATCAGCGGCAGGATGTTGCGGATCAATATATGGACGAACGGTTTTCTGCTTATCCGCAGAACTGCTTCGATCTCATGGAGCGGCAAAGCGTTTCCGTCCTGCTGCAGCATTATTTGCACGGGCGGCATGATGCCGATTTACTGGATCTCGCCAGCGGCACAGGGCGGATTTTACAGGAGGAGCTGCCCTTCGGAAGCTGCACCGCCTGCGATGCATCACCTGCCATGCTGCGAAGTCTGCGGGAGCACTTCGGCAGCGGCAAGGTCTTGCTCAAACAGCTTGATATTCTCAGCGACGAGATCACCGGCTGCTATGACGCCGTGACGATCTTCCGATTCATCCGGCATTATGATTATGCCGTACGGAGGAAGCTCTGGAAAAAGCTGCGTGGTCTGATCGGTGAAAACGGCATTCTGCTGTTTGATGTGCCGAATGTCCGCTTCGAGATCCCGCACCGCATCCGGAACGGCTGGGGAAAATATCATATTTATGATGTATTCTGGAGCCGCCGCAGTATCGAAAAAGAGCTGCGCGATAACGGCTTGCAGCTCGTGGCTCTCGTGCCGGTCGGACAAGGGCTGTACTCGATGCCGCGCACCTATCGCAATGAGCCGATGGCATGGACGGCTGTTGCCTGCCAGCAAGCTGCGCCGTCCTCTGATTTGCGAAAAACACGCTAATACCATATCTCATATTGAGCCAAAACGCCGCTGACCGCGGCTTCTGTCAAGTGACTGCACAGAAGCCGCGGTCAGCGGTGTTTGTCTATATAGCAGAATTTGCGGCCGAATCCGTATTCAGCAGATCATGCACGACCGTTGATGCAAGCAGCAACCCTGCTGCCGGCGGAACAAATGCGGTCGAGCCGGGAATGCTCCGCCGGATACCGCCCTCCGCCGCCATCAGCATATCATAAAGCGCCGGATCCGGGCGCTGCGGCAGCTCAGCCGAATACACGACCTTCAGCGATTTCACGCCGCGTTTGCGCAGCTCCGTCCGCATAACACGCGCCAGCGGACAGCCCTTTGTACTGTAAATATCCGTGACGCACAGCGCTGACGGATCGAGCTTATTACCCGTTCCCATGCTGGAAATCACAGGCACGCGCGCCGCCTGCGCCTGCATGATAATTCCGAGCTTCCCCTTGACCGTGTCGATCGCGTCGATCACATAATCATATTGCGAAAAATCGAATTCCGCCGCTGTCTCCGGAAGATAGAAACAACGATAGCAGTTAACTGCCGTTTCCGGACTGATATCATGCACACGCGCCGCCGCAACATCGACTTTGTACTTTCCGACCGTGCTGTGCAGTGCGATGATCTGCCGGTTGAGATTCGTCATGCTCACGGTGTCATTGTCGATCAGATCGAGTGTTCCGATGCCGCTCCTCGCCAGCGCCTCGACCGCATATCCACCAACGCCGCCGATCCCGAATACCGCGACACGGCTCCGATGAAGCTTTTCGATACCCGCACTACCGAGCAGCAGCTCCGTACGGGAAAACTGATTCAGCATAATTACACCTCTCCAAAAAAGCACTGCTCCAAAACGGAACAGTGCTTTTTATTATGTTTCCTTTTGCGATCAGGTCTTTGCCCAACCGTATGCAATGCCATCGCCGTAGCCGCCGACGATCTTCGTATCGACAAGCTGATCGCAGACCTGATTCAGATACTTGTAATATGCACCCGACGCAAGGTGAATGCCATCGCCGCCGTTGTTATCCTTCTCCAGTGCATTGATCCAGTCTGCCTTCAGACCGGTCGCAACATCAACATAGCCTGTCTCGGTGCCTGTCAGATGATTCTTCAATGTCTGATTGAACAGGTCGATCCGCTCATTTGTGGAGAATTCGGACTCCGCAGCGATCGGTGTAATGGAAGCGATGAAAAACTTCGAGTCCGGCAGAACGGTCTGCACCGTCTTGACAATATTGTCGTAGTTCGTGCAGTACTGTTCCGGCGTGGTCATATTGATATCATTCATGCCCATCGAGAAGATGACATAGCGCGGCTTGAGAACGGTCAGCGCATATGCAAGGCTGTATTCATTGCCGCCGACATTATATGTGAACTCAAAAACATTGCGTGCTGCAACGCTTCCTGTTGCCAGCACATTTTCATCCGGCAGGATCTTGTAAACGCGCAGACCGCTGCAAATGCTGTCTCCGACAAAGACCGTATCCTTGAGGAACGCACGATCCTCTGCCGTCAGACCAAACTCATCCGGTGTCGACGGATCCGCAGCGACTTCCTCAGTCGTAGTGGTTTCGACGGTCGTGATCTCGGCAGTTGTAGTTATTTCCTCAGTGGTCGTGGTCTCCTCAACAGTTGTGGTCTCCTCAGTCGTCGTTGCTGCAACCGTCGTTGCTGCGACTGTCGTGCTTGTCTCAGCAATGGTGGTCACAATCTCGGTGACCCCGTCGCTTACAGAGGATTCACCGCATCCGGTCGCACAAAGCCCAGCTGCCAGAAGGACACTGATGCCGATTGCCTGAATTTTCGTATGTTTCATATCGGGTACCCGCTTTCTTTTATTCTAATTCAGCTTTATTTTACCACGATTTTCGTAAAAAGTCAACTGTTCGACAGAAATTTATTACAGAGCTTTATTTCCTGCACGATTCCATGCTCACTTTTTAGACTGATTCGCTAAATTTCGGTATTATATAGAAGATTTGAAAAGAAGCGGAGTCCGTTTCAGGACTCCGAAAGGCATTTTTGCAATGAAAAAAGAAGTATGCGGAATACGCCGCGGGAGCCGTATCAAATCCCGCCTTGTTCAGTAGTGTCGCTGAATGCAGAGTCCATGCTGTCCGTCGTGCCATTCTGCTTGACACCATCTCTGCCGCCGTGTCTGTCGAACCCGCCGGGATCGACCATTCCGCCAGGGCCTCCTGGGCCACCCATTCCATCAGAACCTCCGGGACCACCCATTCCATCAGAACCTCCAGGTCCGCCCATTCCGCCAGGGCCTCCGGGATCGACCATTCCGCCAGGGCCACCGGGTCCGCCCATTCCGCCGCGGCCACCGGGTCCGCCCATCCCGCCGCGGCCTCCAGGTCCGCCCATCATACTCTGCGGGATCTCATCAACTTGCTCACCGTTGATAATAATCGTACCGCCGTTGAACTCTGCTTCTACATCATAATCGAAGGAGGATGTCGGTGCGGTAATGTTGATCGTGCCGCCATTGACATAGATTGAGCCGTTTGCGTCAATCGCGTCTGTATCGCCCTGACCCATGACAATGCTCAAATCACCGCCGTTGATCTCGATAACCGTATCATACTTTGTCGCCATTTTTGAAGCATTGATGCCGTCATCGCTTGCGCTGATGTTGATCGAACCGCCGTTTATCTGCACATAAGTGGATTCCAGACCTTCAGAGCCAGAGATCGTAAATGTGCCGCCGTCAATCTGGAGCAAATCGGTCGCCTGAATACCATCACTTCCGGCTGTCAGCGTAAATGTACCGTCCGCGATGTAAATCGTACCCTCCGCATTGTCATTCTCGCAATGGAATGCATCCTTTTGCGAATCAACCGTAAATATGCCGCCGGAAATCGCGATCGAGTCATTCGCTTCAAAAGAATCCAGCTTGCTGCTGACGGTGTATGTTCCGCCCGTGATCCTGAGATCATCCTTTGTGGTAATGCCATTACCGGCTGCGGAGGTCACATTCAGCTTGCCGACGCCATTCAGCACCAGATCAGATTTTGCGAAGATGACCGCATCGGTATTTGTCTCGCCATCCGCACGAAAACTTTCGGTGGCGCTCAGCATATTTTCGCTGTCGGTCGTCGTCACAAAGACTTTGTCCGCCGAGATCACATAGATCGCCGGAGCATTGCTGTTCGTAATCGAAACGCCATCCAGAACAATCTGCACCTTTGCGCTCTTGTCCGCATTGACTGTAACGGTGCAATCCTTGCCGCTGCCCTTGAGGACATAAATACCTTCCTCGGTAATGCTGAGCGCCGCGCCATCCGAGACAGTCAGCGCAGTGGCATTACTCAGATCCGCTGTCTGAATCAAATCGCGTTTTGAAAACAGCGAGGCCGTATCCAGCATTTCGCTGCTGCTGAAATTTGCTGTCGTCAGAGTATTTTCAGAAATCTCCATTTCAGCATCGGATTCATCCACCGTATCCGATACTGTCTCCGAGGCGGATAAGCTGTTCAGATCAATACGATTTGTCCTGTCATCCGTCAAGCTGCAAGAAGTCAGGCTCAGCGCCATGACCGCCGTCAATGCCGATGCTGTCAATAATATTTTTTTCATATCATCGCGTCCTTTCATAATATTCAGATGCGTTCGGATTTGCTATGTTCTATGGTCTTATTGTAACAAGCGGATATGAAAAACGAGAAAACGAATTGTGAAAATTCTGACACGGGAATGTGAACATTTCGGCAGAAAACAAATGAATTCCTGATGCTCATATGAACATTATACAAATATCATGACATCGTCAGCGAAAATCACCATGCCTGCTTTTTCGCAAAAAAACAAGCAGTACCTGCTCGCGGTACTGCCTGTTGCTTTCAGTATTCAAATAGGCTCATCCGATTCCTTCTTCGGATCCTTCATCGCAAAAGAAAGCGCATCTGACACAGTCCATGAAGAGTCCTTCGCATCGTAATCCTTCACAGTGATCGCCATCGGATATGTTCCGGGATACTTGCGATTGAGAATACCGACACCGATGCACCCCTGTGCGCCAAAACGGTATTTTATATTTTCAATACGCTGAATATCAGAAAAATACTCAGCAACTCTGGCATAGAGCATCTTTGTCAGTGTCTCAACATCCGGAGAAGGCACAATCGATGTATCCTTGCATGCATAGATTCCCTTACCTGTCGCCTCAATGTCCTTATTCATCAGAACTGTCACATCAAAATTGGTAGTGTCCAATTCAACTATGGAAACATTCAGTGCATTAAAGACGGATTTCGCGGAACTGTTGGCGGTTGTAATCCGTGAGCGCTTCACATAGCCGATCATCGCCGGAACAAGTATCGCTGACAGAACACCAATGATCGCAATGACAACAATCAGTTCGATCAGCGTAAAGCCATGCCGTTTCTTCATCATAGATCCTCTCTACAAAAACAGTCAGACTGTTTATAATGTTCGTTAACTTTTACAAGATACAGCAAATGCCTCCACAAGGGAGGCATTTGCAATATGATTACATTAAGCAACCGATCGAGCGACTAAATTAGCTCTTCTTCTCCTCGCCGCCGTACTGAGCATTTGCCATTGCAGTTGCAGAGTCAGCAACGGAACCAGCTGCCTTGTACATGGTCGGATCCCATGCCTTCGGATATGCGCCCGGATAAGTACCGTTCAGAACGCCGGTAGCAGTGCAAGCACCGTTGACGATCTCGTAAGAGAATTCCTTAACTTTTGCGATATCATTGAAGTAAGCATAGACAGCATTCTGGAAGTAGTCACCGCCACTGCCATTCCAAGCAGAATTGCCCTTCGGCTGAACATTGTTAGCACCAGTTGTCGGCAGAGCCTGGTCAGTAGTGTCCATGTCAACCAGAGTAACGCTGATTGCATTGTAGATGGACTTAGCAGTGGTGTTAGCAGTCGTGATCTTGGACTTTCTAACATAGCCGAGCATTGCCGGAACCAGGATAGCAGCCAGAACACCGATGATAGCGATAACGACGATCAGCTCAATCAGAGTAAAGCCTTTCTTTTTCATGATAAATTACCTCCTCAAATGGGTAGCAGATTTCACTGCTTTTTTCGATCAGATAACGGTTTCCGGGATTCTAAGTCGACTCTCAAATCCGTCCCCGTTCTCTATGGTCTAAGTATAGCACATCCAAAGATAAATGTCAAGTCTTTTCCGCAATATTTCTGAATTGTGAACAAACTTTTACGAAAACCAGTTTTTAGGGATTTATCCGGGCTTTGTTTTCAGCATTCTGCACAAATTTGGTGACAGTGTTGTAATAATCGACAAGTCTTCATGCAGAAAGAAAATGAAAACGGGACGAAAGAATCCGCCCCGTTTTATGCTGAATTTAGCCGATAACGCCCTCGCGGGTGATAACAGACTGTCCGCCCAAAGCGGTGAGGTAGCGATAGAACTCGGTCTTGTCCTGGCACTTTTCGAGTGCATCGACTTCGTTGACCGTGTTGTTCTTGACCAGACGAGCAAGCTCCTGGTCGAGCGACATCATGCCGTGTGCCTTACCAGCCTGGATCGAGGACATGATCAGGTGGATCTTACCCTCACGAATCATTGCTGCGACAGCGTCAGTAACATTCAGGATCTCCATTGCCGCGATACGACCGGTGCCGTTCTTGAGCGGAAGCAGTGTCTGAGAGACAACGCCGACAAGAACGTTTGCGAGCTGTGCGCGGATCTGATTCTGCTGGTGCTCCGGATACACGTCAATGATACGGTTAATGGTGTCCGGTGCAGAGGTTGTATGAAGTGTCGAGAAAACAAGGTGACCGGTTTCAGCCGCGGTGATCGCAGCCTGAATGGTCTCAAAGTCACGCATTTCGCCGACGAGGATGACATCCGGGTCTTCACGAAGTGCAGCTCTCAGAGCCATCGAGAAGCTCGAAACATCGGCGCCAACCTCACGCTGGTTGACCATACAGCGCTTATGCTCGTGAACATACTCGATCGGGTCCTCGATCGTGATAACATGTGCGGATTTATTGCAGTTGACATAATCAATCATGCCGGCGAGCGTGGTAGACTTACCGGAACCGGTCGGGCCGGTGATGAGCACGAGGCCACGCGGACGCATTGCAAATTCGGACATAATAGGCGGCATGAACAGATCCTCAAGCGTAGGAATGTCATTGCGCAGCAGACGGATCGCAATGGCCGAATGGTCACGCTGGAAGAAAATGTTGCAGCGGTGACGGTAGCCGGCGCGGGTAACATACGAAAAGTCCGTGTCGATCTTTTTTCCGACATTGGCGCGCTGATGCTCGTTCGTCATCTGCTCAATGATCTCCGCGATCATCTCATCTGTCATTTCCGGATAGCTGCTCATCTTACGGAGCTGACCGTGCAGACGGACAACTGGATTGATGCCGACGGTGAAGTGCAGGTCGGAACAGCCGAGTGCACGCACATCGTCAAGAATTTTGTTGATATTGATAATGGGCATGATAAATCCTCCGTTTCTTCCTCTTTACGGTTAGACCGTATATGTAACACGAACCAGCTCGTCCATGGTGGTAACACCCTGCTGAACCAGATCTGCAACATTGTCACGCAGCAGCTTTGTGCCGTTTGAACGAGCAACTTTTTCCAGCTCATCGGAGCTTGCACCGTTCGCAATCATCGTAGAAACTTCGCCAGAGCAGTGGATGATCTCGTGAATTGCCGTTCTGCCGCGATAGCCGTTGCCGCATTCGTTACAACCGACAGCATCGTAGACCGGAACGGAATGATCAATGCGCATCAGCTCATTTTCTTCCGCAGTAGACATTCTCTGCTTTCTGCACTTCGGGCAAATGACCTTAACGAGACGCTGTGCCACAACACCAATCAGCGAAGACGCGACCATGTATGACGGAATGCCCATATCGACCAGACGAACGATAGTCGAAGCAGCGTCATTCGTATGGAGTGTGGAAAGAACAAGGTGTCCGGTGATAGCGGCGCGGATACCGATTTCAGCGGTCTCGCCGTCACGCATCTCACCGATCATGATGACGTCCGGGTCCTGACGGAGAATGGAGCGAAGTGCTGCCGGGAAGGTCATACCGGACTTAACATTGATCTGGCACTGGTTGATGCCTTCAATCTGCTTTTCGACCGGATCCTCAACCGTAACGACATTAACCTCCGGTCTTGCGATTGCGCCGAGTGCCGCATACAGTGTGGTGGACTTACCGGAACCAGTCGGACCCGTAACGAGGATAACACCGTGCGGGCACTTGATCATGCTCTCAAACAAGCGCATGTTATAATCAGACATACCGAGCTCATGCAGACCACGCGTTTTGATCGCACCGGTCGAGAGGATTCGGAGAACAATCTTTTCACCGTGAACCATCGGAAGCGAGGAAACACGAAGGTCAAGCGGGATGCCGTCAACCGTCTGGGAGAAACGGCCGTCCTGCGGAATACGCTTTTCAGCGATGTTCATACCGGAAATGAGCTTCAGACGGGTAGCAAGCTGATTCTGGACATTCGAAGAAACATTCATCAGAGTGACAAGGTCGCCGTTGACACGAACACGGATCTGCGTATACTTCTCAAACGGCTCGAGGTGAATATCCGTTGCTTCCATACGGAATGCATTCTCAACGATCTGTGTTGCGAGCTTAACGATAGGTGCGCTCTCAACACGGTCACGGGACTCATCGTCTTCCAGCATTTCGCCCTGAGAAGAATCAATACCGAGATCGCCGAGGTCAGTCATCTGATAAGCCTTACCGATGGCCTTTTTGATCGCGCTGCGCGTTGCCAGAACCGGGATACAGTCGTAACCGGTCTTAACCTTGATATCTTCAAGGATATTGAAGTTGACGGGGTCATCGGTCGCAACGGTCAGACGGCGGCCGGTCTTGTTGATTGCGATGACGCAATTTCTTTCAGCCAGATCCTGCGGCACCATGCGTGCGATCTCGCCGTCGACCTCAACATTGTTCAGATCAACAAACGGGGTTTGCAGCTTGACAGACAGCGCCTGCGCGAACTTGATATCAGACATGAAGCCCATCTCGACGATGACTTCGCCGAACTTCTTCTGGTCTGTAGATTCACGCTGTCTCTGTAGGACCTGCTGCAGCTGTTCCGGGGTGATGTGGCCCTCCTCGACGAGGTAGTCACCAATTCGGATGTTTCTCATAATCAACCTCCAAAATCTCTTGAAAAATATGCCAAACTGTGGTAAAATAGATAACAGTACAAACCAAGAAGGAGGGTACCGTTATGTACCAAAACTTAATGACTGCTGCAATGGCAGCACAAACCGGGTGGAACGAGTGGAAAAGCTACGGCGATGACCTTGCGGGATTTCTCCTGCTCGCGATCCCAATCGTCTTTCTCTACGGCATCTGTATCGGCAGCTTTCTGAATGTTGTCATCATCCGGCTGCCCCGCGGCGAATCACTCATCAAGCGATCCTCGCACTGTATGACCTGCGGCGCAAAAATCCGTCTCATTGATCTGATCCCGGTCTTCAGCTGGATCTTTCTGCGCGGAAAATGCCACAGCTGCGGTGAAAAAATCTCCCCGCGCTATCCGATCGTCGAATCACTGAACGGCCTGCTGTATGTCGCAAATCTGTTGGTCTTTGGTGTCAGCGTAAACTGCTTTCTGATGTGCATATTCACATCCCTGCTGATCTGCATCGGCTTCATCGACTGGGACACACTGGATATGTATGTGCCGATGTTGCTGTTGATCGCTGTGCTTGCGATCCCTGCGTATTTCGTTACTTATCATTCGCTCGCGGAGCGTCTGATCGGAATGGTATGCATCAGCGTCCCATTCTTCCTGATCGGTGAAATCAGCGGTGCTTACATCAAGAAAAAAACCGGTGAAAAGATACGCGGTATCGAGTTGGGCGATACCATACTGATGGCCTGCGCAGGATTGTATCTGGGATACAAATCCGTGATCCCCGCGACTATCATCGGCATTTTTCTTGCTGTAATATTCGGGCTTATTATTAAGAAGGTAACCGGCAGTTCAAAATTCGCTTTCGGGCCGTATCTGTGTGCCGGCCTGCTGCTCGGTGCATGGTTCGGCGAGCCGATTTCGGACTGGTATTACAAGTCGATGCTCATGCCGATTTTTGAACCGGAACGGATGCAGTTCACATCATCGATGCTTTTCCCTCTCCTGTTCCATTGAGAATTTAATAGGTGGGCAGCCGGCAACACCGGCTGCCCCTTTTTGTTTATGAGCCGTAGATCGAAACAACATCTGCCAGATATTTGGAATAATCAGCATCGCTGACATTTCCGTCATAAATGGATTCCGGCTGTGTAAAGATGAAGTAGAAGGAATCTACAACGCCTGCACCGGAGTTGGAATTCAGTGTTTCATAACGTACGAGCTTGATCGGTACAGCCTCCTCGCCGGAACCAGTGGATTCAATGACATACTGCTGCTGGTCGATCTGACCTGTAGAATCCTGAGAATAGCCATTACGCTTTGCAGCGTTCGGATTCTGAACGATCTTGTAATCATAGGTCGGAGAAGCGTATTTCTTCGTTGCATCCAGAACATTCTTCATGGAGAATGAAGCAAAAGATCTCTGAGGAATAGTCGACACCTGAAGTTCGGTACCGTCAGATGTTCTGCTTACCTGGAAAGACGAGATCTGCACAGTGCAGTCCGTCGGATTGAATACGGTAGCAGGATCAACCGGGCTTTCCGGAGTAGGAGTCGCTTCCTCAGAAGATTCCGGTTCACCCTCAGCTGTCGGAGTCATAACGAAGTCGCTGGATGTACCAAGCGCGAACTGATAATTATAGTTGCCGTACATTTTCTGATTGACATACCAGTCAACGACGCTCACATTATTGTTCGTCAGATCAATGTCCTCGCCCCGCTTAAACGGAATGCTGATCAGGGAGATCTTTCCGGAGTTTCTCTGCTGGCTGGTAAAATCACCCAGCTTGCTGAGCCCTGTAATTCCACCGTTCTGCGGACGATTATCAAATACCATGACATAAATCGAGCCTTCGCAGTCGATCAATTCACGATCCTCGAAAAAATACTCCCAGAAGTCCTGAACCTGGCTTGAGAGATTTCCGCTCATTGGGCTCTCTCCCGAACCGCCCAATCCGGAAAAAGCCTCATAGCCGCTGTAAACACGGACACGGTCGGCATATTTCAGGTTACCTTCGATCGCACGCTTAATGTTGTCGATACAAGCTGTCGTTGTTTCGTAATTCGAGCTTCGGACAAAGAACTTGGAAACAGGATCCAGAAGCTGTAAAATACTGAACATGACGATCGAGAATAACGCAAGTACGATCACAAGCTCGATCAACGTAAAGCCCTTGATTCGTTTTTTCATTATTAGTGCATCCTCCTTTCTGTTCCGCAGCAAGGGGAGCAGTCAGTCTCCCCTTGCCGTCAGAACCGAATCATGTCGGGTTCAGAATAGCTTCGTAATCGGTCGGCGCAGGAAATACCTCATCGAGCTGATAGCTCTTCATCGGCTTGAATTCACCGGTGGTCGCATTAAACTCAATCAGACAATTCTTATAATAGGTTGCAGAGAGCAGATCCTTTGTCACCTTAACATAAAGGTAGACCTCAACATCACTCTCAGACCATTTTCTGCTGACACCGTCAGAAAACATATCCTTTTCCGAAGTAAACTTGAGCTGAACTGAAACATCGTTAATATCTTCAGTGACTGTTCTTGCGGAGTTTTCGAGATCCAGTGTCCAGTCGCTACCAAGCGTCGGCGTACCGGTATACTCAATCGTTTTGTCTTCAGTACCTTCAAATTTTGATGCACTCATCAGCATGACATCAAGCTTTTTCATGTCAGCAAGATTTCTCTTCGCCGTCTGGATCTTCGAGATTTTCTCCGCGTCGCTCACCGGAACTTCATCGGAGAAATAGGGAACGAAACGAATATAAATCTGGAATGCACCATCCGGGCACTCTGAAGGATCCATCGCAACCTTATCAAAGGTCATGAAGCGGTAATTGACATTCTGCGCATAGTTTGTACCAAGGATTGTCGGATCGTTATAATCCATTCTGTACTCAATCGCAGTTCGTGTCGTATCGCCGACCATACCGGATGTACCATGATTATAAGTGAAATCAATGGTGCCATCATAGGTGTAATCAACAGAATATGTGACATTGGATGCCGGGAACGGATGACCTGTCGCATCCTTGGTCATGTTGTTATCTGCGAACCTCGATTCAAACGCGAGGCGGTCATTGAGCTGACTGGTCGCACGCATTGTCGCGTTGACCGTAGTCATGATTTCCGTCACAAGCAATGCGAGGACACCATATACTGCAATCGAGATGACGATCTCGATGAGCGTCATTCCTTTTTGCTTTTTCACTGAACATCCTCCTTTCGCTTACGACGCGCCGATGTGGTCATTGCTGAAGTAATCTGTGTTCTCGTTACCGAGCTTTCCGCTGTTCTGTGTAGTATCCTTGTTGCCTTCAATAATCTGCGGTGCACCGCTGTTATTCGCGTCACCAATGTAGACTACAGACGCAACATTCGGGCCTGTCGTAATGTCTTCACAGACAACAGATCCAATGCCGAAGCTAGGATAATTATCTTTGTGGTAAGAAGAGCTGTACCAGTATTCCTGATATGTAACATCCGCTTTATACTGGTTTGCATTGGTCGCATTAAAGATCGATTTCGGCATACTGACAACTGCATTCAGAACCTCACCGTTCTGGCTGTTGTACTCAGCACCAGCTTCACCGTAGATCATAGCCATCGGAACATACTCATAGCTATACTTGATCGCTGACGGAAGCGATGCCCATTCAGCCACATCGTTACCGTCCTTATCCCACGGATAGAGCGGGTTAGAAACGATATGGAACGCACCGGATGCTCCCGAGTAAGTACCAGCTGTATTGGAATATGGGAACAGACCGGAATTGTGAATCTGGAACAGGTTCGTCGGATAGAAGCCGTCCTCAAAGAAGAACTGAACAGCGCCCTTCGGAGCGATCACATTACGCTCTGCATAAGAAGCTACGATGTTGTTGTAATCTGTCGAATAATAAGATGTATTATTAATGACAAACAGACCACAGCACTGGCTTCTGCCGCTCAGAACAATTTTGATCGGATCAGACGCGTCATGACCAGTCGGATCAACGAAGAAATTCGCCAATGCACCGCTTGCGTCGGCTGCACCACCGAGGTCGATATAGCAGCTTTCCTTGATAACAAATGCATTATTCAGCATTGTACCATTTGTAATAAACTCATTGCCTTCATTCGTGCTGTGATAGCCGATCGGGACATTCGTCCGCGTGAGGCCTGCTTCAGTAATCTTGGTATAGCCGGCTTTTGAACCGCAGGTCAGCTTTTTGACGCCGCCCATATTCGAGGTGAATGTGCCGATATCGGTAATCATCGAATCAGCAAGCGCAGCGAGGATCTCCTTGTCATTGGTGATCGGCGTAAATGTGGGCATAAAATCACTGCTCGATCTGGAAGTTGTATACGGAACATAGATGTAATCCTCGACCCATGTCGGTTCACCGTAAATATTTGCTTCAGTCGTATAGCTGACAGCAAACCATTTGCCTTCTCCGCCGGGCAGGCCCTGCGTCTCGTTCCAGTTGTATTCCTGGTATTCCGGATATTTACTCGGGTCTTCATTATGAGCTCTCTGAATATCCTGCGCAACACTATCGAACTGATACACAGTCTTCATCTCCGTACCAGTTACCGGAGCAACATAACCGCCGCAGTCAAACTTCTTAATACCGTAAATATGACCGGTATGAATGGATTCAGCGATCATCTTGTCGCCAGTCATTTTTTCCTGCACAGCAGCCTCAGAGGTAGCCTTAAGATCCCAGCGATAGAAGGTATCAACGATTTCATCCTGACGCATATTGTACGGCATCAGTGCCTGCTGATAAGCATCCTTCTTATACTCTTCCCAGTTTGCATCAGCATCCGCGGAGTTGGGAATGTACACAGTTTCATCATTGGTATTGATGTAGGTACCGTAGAAGCCCTTGTCGCCATAGGTTTCATAGAGGAACGCAGCGTAATCAAAAGTATCCTCTATTCCGTCCTCGTCGGTGTCCTTCTTGTAGACCTGGAGATTCGGATCCGTAACGGAATCAAGGTTATATTCAATGCCGTCAACCTTTGCAGAGGTCGAGGTCACGATCGTGTCACAGGTCAGATTTTCCAGGCCTTCGATCGTACCTGCGCAGATAACCTTGCCATAGACTGTGATACCTGCGTTGACAATCAGCTTTCCGGTGTTATTGGTCATTACCAGATCACCCGGAATCGTCATGCCAACATTAAGCGAAAGCGAACTGTTATTGCAGAAAATATTGCCGCCTGCATTGCTGAGTCCCCATTTTGCATTCAAGCCGCCAACATTGTTGTCAACAAAATAGCCGAGACGAGTCAGATCCTGATTGCCGGTGCTGCCGCCCCAAACGGAATCGACATCCGGGTCATACATATAAATGTCACCCCGGGCGACCAGCGAACCGCTGTTACCGTCACCGATCTTGATGCCGCCGCAGTAAAGATTGACATTGGTGTTGCCCTCGTTCATGTCATCATCATAACCGATGAAGACTGAGCCATTGTTGTCGTAGGTATCAATCACGCCGTCAACATAGACATACGGTGTCTGGCCATAGCTGACGCCACCGTTCTGAGTCTTTGTAGCATTCGAGATATCCGCCTTGAAATAGAAGCCCTTACCAGGCTGCGAGGGATACAGATTTCCGTAGAAAATCGCGTGCTCCCCGTAATCCTGGAAAATGTAGTTCGAAAGGACTGCTGATTTAACATTACTCACGAACACAGCGTTTCCGACAGAGTGGTTATCGTTCGACAGCGCAGTAAAGAACTGCTTATCGGTCTGTTCAATCATATTGTAAAGACCTCTGCCGGCGGGAATCGTGCTCATGCCGGAGTACTGCGGTCCGAAATACTGCATATTGTTTGATGTCGCACTTTTGCCGAACGAATAAACAGCTTTCGGAACATTTGGTGTCAGATTCTTGATCTCGCCGCCGTTTCTGCGCGTCCAGCTATAGAGCTTATTCTGCGCATTGTTACTGACTGACGGGAGTTTATCCGGATCATCAATACGGTAATTTTCATAGATGTAGTTGACGACTGTATAATCGGAGCGGTTTTTGCCGTTGCCGACAGAAGCCGTTGCCGTCACCTTATAGGCCGGTGTCTTATGAACCGCACCAGTCAGTTCGTCCCAAACCAGCGTTTCATCAGCAAGCTCGACCTCGCATGTAACTGCGTTGACATCATTTGAGAATTGGATATTGGATCCGGTAAAATTGACCGTGACCCTCGGCTTTGTTTTTGAGTCAGATGTATCAGCCTTATACGCCTTGGAAGCCTTGACCACCCAGTCATAGAAGTCGCCATCCGTATATGCGGAGTTTGTTACTGCATCGAGTGCTGCCTGCGCAGCATACTGCGCCTGCGTTTCAAAATAGGTATAGTACGAACGGCGGTTAGCGGATGAAGTCAGAACAAGCGTAGACATAAGGAACACGACCAGCACCATCATCACAGTGATGACGGTGAAGAGGATCGAGCCCTTCACTTTTCCTTTCTCCATAATTTTATTCATTGGAAACCACCTTTCTCAACTGCGGATAGCCTTCTTAAAGAATCCTCTAAGAAGGCATCCGATCTTTCTGTTTATTATGCGGGTTGAGGATCTCTCCACTCTTCGCCGTCCCAGATTTCTTTGTGATACTCATCTCCGACATCGGCCGGCGTAGGCTTCTGCATGTAGAAGACGCGGTAAGCAACGGTGACCTCTGTGTAGCCCGGCTTAATTCCGTCAGGAATTTCAGCAGGCTCATTTGCGGTCGGAGCAGGTGCTTCTGCTTCGCCCTCACCATCTTCGCCTTCTTCATCGTCATTTGCAGCAGGCTGTACCGGAGCTGCCGGTGTATTTCCATCCTCTTCATAGTTCTCGTTGAAATCGCATTCCTTCAGCGTAACGGATTCGATCATCATCGTTTCCTTGGAACCGCTGCAATAATTATAGATTGCATCGAGGAATTCCATAGCGTCTTCACGGTTGATGAGCATGGTGAATGTTGCTGCGCTGGAACCTGCTGTCTGAGCAGAATGGAGTGCAAAAGTATTTGCTTCCTTCATCTTCTCTTCAACAGCTTTTGCAAGCGAACCGTCAAAGTCTGCGTTTTCATAAAGCGGATAGGTTACAACATTCGGTCTGTAGTAGTAATAGCTCAGAGAAGCCGTGCCAGGATCAGAAACTGAAACAGACTCCTTCAGAATGACTTCATCAGCAGTATTCTTTTCGGTATTAATGAAATTTTTCTGGAGGAACTCTGCGAGCTCAACAGATGTCATTTCGGCCGTAAACTTCTGTGCCAAATCTGAACCCTCACTAACACGCTTTTGAATCTTATCGCGTGTCGGGTTGATCCGGTCAAACTCTGCGAGCTTTCCCTCCCACTCAACCTGGAGCTTTTCGCGTTGTTTCTTATTGTCAGTCAGCTGTTCCCACTGCGGCTTGATGAATACAAAAATTCCAAGACCAAAAATAGCAATAAGCAGTACGATAATCAGTACGACTCTTTCACGATATCCTAATTTCATTTCTCTGCCTCCTCTTCCGCCTCCGGAGTAAGTTCGAAAATGTCAACCTTATCGCCCTTGACAGCGACGCTCAGTTCCATCTTGATGATACCCTTCTTAGCTGTCTGTTCACCGTTTTCGCCCGCTGCATCATCAGCGAGATCGTCTTCGGTCTTATCTGCTTCCTGATATCTGTAGCCAGTGTAATTCAGGCTCTGAACGATCGGCAGATCGCGAAGCTCAGTGACAATTTTTTCCGGAAGAATCGACATCGGCGCGTCCTTTTCACGATCAACCTCAAGCTCGATCGAATATGTACCCGCGGAATAATCGAATTTTGTGATGTCATACTTTTTCTTGGTTGCTTCATCATCTCCGGTCTGAAGCACATCACCGACAGCCTTGGTGATCGCGCCTTCGATTGCCTCATACTGTGCTTTCTGCGGCTTCGGGCGGCTCTTGAAAGAGTTGTACGCATCTGTGACACCGTCAATATATGTATTGACCGCGGCCTGCTTCTGCGCCAGCATCGTGATTTGTGCATCCAGCGACTTAGTGTACTGGCACTCCTGTTTTGCTTTATAATCGTCAATTTCCTTCTGAATAGAGTTGTTCTGGAGCTTCAGTACGAGCCAGCCTCCGAAGCAGAGACCGATCGCTGCGAGAGCACTGACACCAAGCAGCAGAGCATAAGAGGAATCCGACTTGATGCGGTTGTTGTTGACTGTATCAGTCTCCAGCAGGTTGATGCGCTCTGTATCCTTATTACGCTTGAACATCGCACCAATCGCATTGGCATAGGAGGAGAATTCAAGATTCTCATAGCCGTGGATCTGCGGCGGCACATTGATGATGCTGGTGCGGATGCCCATTTTTTCCAGCTCATTCGTGAGTCTGACATATTCACGCGTATCGCCGTAGAAAACGACATTCTCGATCGGATCGCTGCCGGACTTAGACTTCTGGAACTGCAGCATACGGAAAATGTTCTCGTTGACAGCCTCGAACACATAGTCCTCGGAATCGTCATAGTCCTCCGCAGAGATCGAAGCGAAACGGGAGAACGAGAGCTGACCCTTCTCATAGAGGTTCAGCGAGATAAAGTTGTTATCGATCTGAACAGCGAGCAGCGGCATCTTGGACTTCACCTTGGTGTCTGCAAGCAGAACCTTCGTGATGCAGTTACAGCCGATCATAACGCTGCGCAGATTGATCTGAAGCATATTGAAGACGCGCTTATAGCAGTCAACAACCTCGTAAGGGCAGGCGGTCGCGAGAACCTTGACACCGCCCTCAGTCTGGTCGGAATCACCGACGATGATGTAGGACACGGAATAGGATTCGTCAATGCCGAGTGCAGCAGCCATTTCAGCACGAACCATCTTCATGAAGTCAGCCTGCTTCTCCGCCTTCTGGATATGCAGTTCCTTGAAGATTGTCATGTTGGAGGAGATGCTGACGATTGCTTCCTTGTCGGGCATCTTGTTTGTACGAAGAACCTGGTTGATCTGGGTTGCAAGGCGCGGGACATCACGGACATGGCCGTTGACGATGACCTCTTCTTCGAGGTTCAGCGTTGTCGCAGAGCTGATACGGATCTTGCCGTTGTTCTCAGTTCCCTTAATGATCTTGATATTACGGTCGGTAATGTCAAAGGAAAGCATTTGCTATTTCCACCTCTCATTATTATTTCTTTGAATATCACATAATGTGCGGCGACGGCTGCCGCCGCACACAAAGCTTCGATCGGAATTATGTATTCTCCATATTGCCGATGGAATCGTACAGAGCCGGGAAGAACGCGCCGCAGACGAGACCGATAACGACGCCGAGGACGATCAGCATGACCGGCTCAAGCAGCGAGCAGAGACGCTTAACAGCGGAGTCTGCTTCTTCGTCGTAATATTCAGCAGTCTTGGCGAGGATGTCATCCAGTGCACCGGCTTCCTCACCAACGAATATGATCGAGCAGAACATGGAGTCGAAGATATCCGCTCTCAGGATCGAAGAGCTGAGCGTTTCACCGCTCTTGACTTCATCAATGATATCGCGGAACTTCATGGAGATGTAAGAGTTATTCAGCGTATCCGCAGAACGCTTCAGGCACTCAACCATCGGAAGACCGGAGGAATACAGAGAAGCCATCGTCTGTGCAAAGCGGGCGGTATAGATCTTGACAACGAGCTTACCAAACGCCGGTCCTTTTATAATGAAGCGGTCCCATTTCAAACGGACATCGGGGAGCTTCAATGCGTAGATGAAGGCGAATACCAAAGCGGCCACGATCAGGATCAGGATGATCCAATGGGCCACGAGGAATTTACCGATATTCATCATCGCCTTGGAAAGTCCAGGCATCATGTTCGGGTCTTCATAGAGGTCTTCAAATGTCGGCATGATAAAGACGAAAACGCCGATGACGACCGCAACGGTCAGGACAACGAGGATGATCGGATAGACCATCGCACTCTTAATGGTGTTTGCGAGCTTATTCTGGTTTGCGTAGTAGTCACTGAGACGCTGCATGATAATATCCATCTGACCGGACGATTCACCTGCGCCTACCATAGATGTCATCAGGGTTGGGAAGACGCTGCCGTGTACTTCCAGTGCATCAGAGAAGGATTCGCCCTTCTGCACGTTTTCATACACATCGCGCCAGACGTTTCGAGCAGCTTCGCTCTCCTGCTCTTTGCAGAGAATGTCAAGTGCCTTGACCAGCGTCAGACCGGAAGTCAGCATAGCTGCCATCTGACGTGTCGCGAACGCCAAGTCCTTTGTCTTGAACTTTTTGATCGTTTTGGTGTTCGTCTGGCGTTCCTTGTATTCGGTGACAAACATTCCCTTTTCTCGGATTTTTGCCAGAAATTCCTGCTCATCTGTTGCTGTCATAACGCCCTTACGGACATTACCGACCGCATCCTTTGCTGTGTAAGCAAAACTCATTGGCATAAAACCACCTCCTGCAAGTCTCAAAATGTGATCTCGAAGTCCGGCGGCGAGCGAAGCCGCTTTCCTTCTTAATTTGTATCATCCGTGTGCAAGCGCACCCAGACCAGATTCCGCATTCCGGAGCTGCCGTGTCCCGGCTGCCGTTCTGCAAAGGCGATCTGCAAATGGGCATAGCAATAGCCACACATAGATCCATAGGGATATTATACCACATAAATTTTGCGATTGCAATAATTAATCAAACAAAATTTCGCGGCTATTTTTAGACGATTCGCCAAATTTCATTTTGGCGCCGTGATTGACTGTTTCATGATGATCCGTCCGGGAATCACATAGCGTGCGGACGGCTTCTGCGGATCGTCGATCCGTTTGAGAAGCTGTGTCACGGCGGTATGTGCCATCTCAGCAAGATCGACCTCGACAGTCGTAATCGCCGGCACGCACATATCGGATACAGTATAGTTATCGTAGCCGGTGACGGAAATATCCTCCGGAACACGGTAACCCTTACGCTGAAGCGCGCCGATCACGCGAAATGCGGTCTCGTCGCAGTTGCAGACGAATGCGGTCGGCATATCGTCCTCCGGGAATACGATCTCTGGGAGATTGAGTCCGTTCTCGCCGCGGTCATCAAGCGTCCATTTCCGCTCATAGGGAATATGATGCTCCATCAGGCACTTGATATAGCCGAGGAAGCGGTCGTGGATACTGCTTGTTGCAGTGACCGTTCCGATAAATCCGATCCGTTTGTGCCCGAGTGCTGCGAGCTGATCCGTCATGAGATAACTATCATAATAATTATCTGATACAACTGAATCAATACCGCTGTGCTGATCATAAAAATCCAGAAAGAGTGTCGGGATATGCACGGCCGTCAGCCGCTCCAGATAATCCGCTGCAAGCTGCCCGACAACGATCAGTCCGCGTACCTGCCGGTCCGTCACGATCCGCGGAAGAACGCAGTGTCGTTCGTCCTCCTCCGAAACGCTTTCATAAACCGAATATAGATTGCAGTTGGTCAGTTCCTTGGAAACCCCGGCAGTCAGGAACCAGTAGAATGTCCCGCGGACATCTGCAAAGCGCTGACTCGTCAGGATCCCGACGCTGCCGCCCTGTTCCTGCACAGCAGAAACCGTCTTGCGGGGTGTGCGGGGTGCTGAGGGCCGATAACCGAGCTCCGAAGCAAGTTCCCTGACCCTGCGCCGCATTTCCTCGCTGACGCCGCCCCTGTCGTTCAGTGCATTGGAGACTGTCACAACACTGACACCCAGTTTCTTTGCGATATCCGACATCCGAATGCCATTTTTCACCGGCAGTCCCTCCTTGCTTCGCGGTCATTTCTTCTCTGCTGACATATATAATATAGCATATATGAAACCGGTTCTCGAAATGCCGCATTTTTATTTATTATATCACACTTTTTCAGATTTGTAAATACCTGAAGAAAAAAAACTTTCCGTATAAAACATTTTGTTCAGAATGCGGAATCTCACTATCAGTTTCCAGCTTGTAATATACAATATACAGATTCATCAAGCAACCAATCGACAATATGTGCAACTTGCTATACGATACTTTATACCTGTTTATGTTTTGTTTATTTTGCTTAAATGAACGCACATTCCTACAGAAATATTCGGCTTTTTTTCTCTTGCGAATTCCGCTGAAATGTTGTATCATAAAATCAGTGCAGACAATAAACGGACGAAATGTCCGCGCTGCACTGGAGATACATAATATTTCCAAACATAAAGGAAAGAGGTTTTGAATCATGATGAACAAGAAGCTTTTTGCGGTTCTCGCCGCATCCTCTGTACTGCTCGCAGTCTTTACTGCCTGCGGTGACTCCTCTTCGCAGGCGGAATCCTCTGTCGCCGAGACCACGACGGCAGAATCCAGCGCCGCTGAGACCACAGCACCGGAAAGCTCTGAGGCTGCGGAATCCGTTGCAGCAGAGGATATTGAATTTGAGGAGCCCGTCGTTGCTGAAGACGGCCAGGCATTCCTCTATATCAATGACGGACAGTTCTATGTCGGTTATGACGGCACAGCAAATTCGCTCATGACCTATGCCGCAGGCGTTCCGGAGATCACCGGCGACGGCACCTATACCGTCAGCGTTGATGCCGGCACGAAGGGCTGCCAGTTCGACATCGGCGGCGACGCAAACGGCGACTACCGCTGCGACGGCCTTTCCTTTGCAGCTGTCATCATCAAGGGCGGCACCACGCTTTATCCGAATATGTGCATCGAGATCAAGGAGATCCGCATGGACGGCAAGCCGATCACGATGAACGCAAAGAACTATACCTCCTCTGATGACGGCAAGGAAATGCGCGCCAATATTTACAATCAGTGGGTGAACAACTTCCCGGATGATGCACACACCGCTGACGGTGCAGTCACCGGCGATTTCGGTGAGTATTCCTCCCAGATCGTAGAGCCCGGCGATTTCAAGCAGTGGCAGAAGATCGAGGTTGATTTTGAGATCACCGGCACCGGTGATGAGGGCAGCGAGGAAGAGCAGGATGCAGCTGCTGAGGAATCCTCTGAAGCAGAAGAAGCAGCGGAATCTTCCGAAGCGGAAACTGAATCCACCGAAGGCTGATGGCTGATAACGAAATAAAAAAGCGGGCAGTTCTCTGAACGGGGACTGCTCCCTTTTTCTGCGCTGAATTTGCATCTTGCATATTCTGCTTGACGAATCCTGCAAAAACTATTCCTATCATCCCGCAGCTTGACTGAAAATTCACAGCCAAACCCAAGGAGGAACCCATGCTTGACAGTCTCATGAACATACTCAACAAAATAGATGATGTCATGTATTATCCGGTACTTATCATCATCCTTGCCGCCGCCGGACTGTACTTCTCATTCCGGACACGATTTGCGCAGATCCGTCTGTTCGGCGAAGCCTGTCGGCTGATTGTCGAAAAGCCGAAAGGTGCACAAAAGGTCTCGTCCTTTCAGGCGCTGATCGTCTCAACGGCCTCCCGTGTCGGCACCGGCAATATCGTCGGTGTCTCGACCGCAATCTGCATCGGCGGGCCCGGTGCCTGCTTCTGGATGTGGCTGATGTGCATCATTGGTTCGGCATCGGCATTTGTCGAAAGTACGCTCGCGCAGATCTACAAAAGAAAAAATCGGACGGCAGCTGCTACGGCGGCCCCGCCTACTACATCGAGGAAGCACTGAAAAAGAAACATCTCTCCGTGCTTTTCTGCATCTTCCTGATTGCGACCTATGCGGTCGGTTTCAATCTGCTTTGCTCCTATAATCTGCAGTCCACCTTTGAAGTCTACAGCTTTTATAATGCGGAGACCACGCCGATCATTGTCGGCATCATCCTCGCACTCACCGTCGGCTACTGCATCATGGGCGGCGGTAAGCGCATCCTCAAGCTAACCGAGAAGATTGTGCCGTGCATGGGCATTGCCTATGTGCTGATCTCGCTCATCATCATCTTCGCGAATATCAAAAACATTCCGCATATGTTCGCGATCATCTTTGAGGATGCATTTGATTTCCGCTCGATCTTCGGCGGACTGGCCGGAAGCTGCCTGGTCATGGGCATCAAACGAGGCCTTTACTCCAATGAAGCGGGCGTCGGCTCTGCACCGAATGCATCCGCCTCCGCAGATGTCACGCATCCCGTCAAGCAGGGACTCGTACAAACAGTTTCCGTTTACATAGACACGATTTTGCTTTGCACCGCGACCGCTTTTATGTGTCTCAGCACAAACACACCCTACAACGAATCCGTTTCCGGTTCGATGTATGTGCAGAACGCGATCTCGACGGTTTTCGGCAGCGCAGGGCCGATTTTCATCACAGTTGCAATGGTGCTGTTTGCATTCACGACGCTGCTCGGCAATCTCTATTATGTAGACAATGCGCTGATCTATCTCAACGGCAAAAAGCAGCCCTCCAAGCGCTTCATGATCGGCTTCTATATCTTCTGCATTGCCGTGATCTTCGCCGGTGCGCTCATGGAAATGAGCTTTGCATGGACGATCGCGGATATCACAATGGGCTTTATGACGCTCATCAATATCCCTTGCTGCTTGATGCTGTCAAAGCAGGTCTTTGCGGCGCTGAAGGATTATGAGAAGCAGAAAAAGTCCGGCCAAGATCCGCAGTTTCTTGCCAAGAACATCGGTTTGGATACCGAGAATCTGAGTTTCTGGAAATAACACTCCCGCCCTGTTCAGTGCGCGGCTCCGATTCGATTGGGCACGGTAATGCCCACAATCCTCCCGTCTCAAAATTACACGCTGCTGTTCGCGGCTTTTGTTTGGTGACATCACTCCGTAATGCACGGAGCAGTCACTTGACAAAAGCTGCAAACAACAGCGTGTTTCTTTTTATTCGGAATGTTAGCACAGATGTGCCTTTTGCATCCCGGCATTTTTCACTTTGCCGGTATGCCTGCTGTTTCTTTTATTGATCAATCAGTTGAGGACTCATTTCACATTGTAAAACAGGACATTGCTGTCAAGCGTAAAACTGCCGCCATCCTTGCCGCCGGAATAAGTTCCGTAATAGGTGTAATGCTCCGGCGAAGCGTCGCTCGTTCCACCATAAGAAACCGTATACTCTGCGCCGGATGACAGATTTCCCCCGGCATAAACCACATACTTGAATGTGCGCGGAGAGGTCATCGTCAAAACGGTATTGCCGCCGCTTGCAAAACTGACCAGCGTACCGCCCTGCTGCTGCTCTGAGAAAACTGCACCGATCACATTCTGCGCGGATGTCTGCGCATCCGGCATTACACAGGTATTGCCGATCGCACGGAAACTGCCGCCTGCCACAGTGAACAGACCGCTGCAGTAAATCGCACCCTTCTCCTCACGGGTTCCGCCGATAAAAACCGAATCACCGCCAGTGATCGTGATATAGCCGTCGGTCTTGATGCCGTTCGTGCCGCCATCGCAGAAAAGATTGCCGCCGTTGATCTCAATGCCGTCATTGGAATGCAGACAGGATTTCGTGGAAGTGATATTGATATTGCCGCCGTTGACGATGATATCATCATCGCTCTGAACGCCGTGTGCGTAATTCGCCTTGATATTCAGCTCACCGTCACCCTTGAGCGTAACCGTATCCTCAGAGAAGATCGTGCCCTTATCGGCATCATGCTCGCCGCCGTCCTCAAGATAATTCACCGAGCCTGCAAGCGCATTGACCGTCAGCTTTTTGGCGCTCTGGCAGTTGATTGCAGAGCCGGACTGATTCGTTATGCTGACGCCGTTCAGACGCAGCTTGACCTTTTTATTGTCGGTCAGCACAAGGATCTGACCGTTTGACAATGTACCGGAAAGCTCATAGGAGCCGCCGTCACCGATCTTGATCGTGTCACCGCTGACCGATACGCCGCCGCCGGTATATTTGGTCGCGCCGTCCGCGAGATAGATATAGCTGACAGCCTCAGCATCCTCTTCTGCATCATCGGGATCGACAATCTGACTGCTGCTTCCAGAGCTGTTCTCCGTCGTATTGCCGCCCGCAGACTGACCGCCCTGCGTGCTCTGGCTGCCGCCGGATTGATGCGAGCTGCTGTCTGATTTGGAATCGGACGATTTGGATGCAGTGCTGCTTTCAGGCTTGGATGATTTGACCGATGACGATTCAGATTTGGAATCCGCAGCAGAGCTGTCACCGCTGCTCTTGCTGATTTCAGATTTGCTGCTGTCTGCGGCGGAGCTGTCGTCTATGCTGCTTTCGTCGGAAACAGAATCCTCCGCCTCTGTGCTTTCATCTGCGGAGGATTCCGCCTCTGCAATACTGTTATCTTTGGCCGTCTGCACGATGCCGCTGTCCTGTCCGCAGGCCGAAAGCATTGCCGCCAGCGCTAGTACTGCAGTCAGCCACGCGGCAGAACGCCCTTTTTTCATGTTCTCTTTCATATCACAAAACCTTTCTCTGCACAGTGACGAAAAGGACTGAGGTACCGATCTCAGCACCTCAGTCCTCCGGAAGATTTACTTTGCTTTGGTATCGTAGATCTGATCGTCGTATTTATAAAGAACCAGGGTGACATTGAGGTTTCCGTTCAATGCGCGGATTTCGTCAATGAACTTCTTCTGGTCTGCATCGGTCTTGATGCGGACAGAATAAATCAGATCAAAGAGAGTTCCGAAGTCTGTCGTCTTGACTCGACGGAGTACGGAATCAGTTGTATATTTTTCAAACACCTGATCGAACAGCCCGCTGTAATTCAGATTTTCGGGAATCGTGACCTTGAGTGTCATATCCTGTGTCTTCGGCGCTGCGAAGTTGATGACATTGAACAGGATCAGGACGGCAGCGAGGATCAGAAAGATCAGGCAGGCATAGCCGATGAAGCCGATGCCGCAGACCGTCCCCATGACCATCGCAAAGAACACATACGCGATGTCACGCGGATCGCCGGGGGCGGAACGGAAGCGGACAAGTGAAAATGCACCGGTCAGCGAGATCGCGGCGGTTACGCCGGTCGTGCTGCTTGCAAGCAGGCACATCATCACAATGATCGTTGCGACCAGACCGGAGAGCATCGGCATGGCGAGCACATAGCTCTGTGCATAGCCGCTCTTGCGGTGGGTGAACATATAGACCAGACCGATCAGAAACCCCAGCACCAATGCGCTGATGATGCAGGCCAGAACCTGCCAGACGGACGGGAAGTTGATATTCGCTTCTGACTGGTCGTTGAATATCTGCCTGAAAATGACCGGAACGGTTGCTGCAAAACTATTAAGCATAAATGATCTTCCTTTCTTCCTTTTGTTCCTTTACAAGCCGGCGCACATAGCGCTTATAGGCCGTGCCGTACTTCGAGAAGCTGATGCGGCGGATTTCCAGCCTGGAGAGTGCTTGGCTCATCCAGAGTGGGATCGAACCCGGCACCTTGATCTCCATAATTCGCTGATCGGGCAGAATGATCTGCTCACCATAGCTTTCCTTCGCGAGCGTCAGGTCATAGCGTCTTGCAGTGATCTGCCGGTCGAAGGTCAGGCGGAATTCAGGATCGTCCTTGCCGAAGTATGCAGCACGCTGGTAGCTGATATACTGCCGCGGCTGGAGAGTACTGTAGAAATTGAGGAAGATATCCAGCTCACGCATGACCTGCCTGTCGATGAAGCGCTCACAGTACGGCTTCACACGCGTCTGGACATAGGCATCCGCCTCCTGAAGTGCCATGGAGACGCGGCGCTTCGTGACGATGCCGCCGACCTTCTTTTTGACTTCGAGGAACACGGAGGAATCCGGCGCTGCCGGGGAGTAATAGCTCCGCAGACGAAGCTTTTCCTTGTAATAAGGCTTTTCGATGGATCTGCGGATCAGCAGATTATCCGGCGTATCGTAATAAATATTGTAGATGCCGTATTCCTTTCCGTCCAGGCAGTAAGGATCAGGATTCATATGTTCATCCACAACATTCATCAGTGCTGCAAACTGTTCTGCCGAAAGCAGAAATTTGACCTCACGGCGCTGAAATGTACTGATTGCCATAACGGTTGCCTCCTTAACATATTCGTTTCAGGTACGGAAAGGATGTCGAGCTTTCATGAGCCGTCTGACTAACGGTATCCCCCTGAGCTTGATTCCAGTATACCGGAAGCAACTTAAATGAACCTGAATATTTTCAGGCAAACATGATAAGCAGATGATAAGCGAATGATAATTCATGACAGTTTGGGCAACACCGCACATAGCGGATGTGCCGTTAAGCCATCAGGCAGGCTTTATTCAGTGCTGCTCTTATGTTATCGTTCTGTGTGCGTGCCGGATCAATCCTTAAGCGGAAGTCCCTTGCCGTCCGTCTTGATCGAGCCTGTCAGAATCATAATGCCCTCGATCAGTCCCCAGATTGCGGAGACAAAGCTCAGCGCGCCGCAGGAGAGGATCGAAAGCAGAAGCTGTGCGATAGCCTTGCCGGTAAAGCCGAGGTAGAAGTTGTGGACACCGAAAACACCAAGGAAGATACCGAGCAGACCTGCCGCGACCTTGGACTTATAGTTCACACCCTGGTAGAACTGACCGGCGCTGTTCTGCTGGAAAGTGTTCGGTGCAGAATAACCTGCCTGCTGACCATAGGCATTGGGATCAGCTGAGCGGGTTCCGTACTGCTGCTGGCCATACTGCTGCTGGCCGTATTGCTGTTGACCGTACTGCTGCTGGCCATACTGGGGCTGTTGTCCGTACTGCTGCGCCTGTGTAAACTGCGGCTGCTGGAACGAATTCGGATCCTGATAGCCGGGCGTTGAGAACTGCTGCTGGAAATCGGGCTGCGCCTGAAACGGGATTCCGTCACCGTTCGGAACACTGGTCACAGCCTGCCCGCAGATCTCGCAGATCACGGTGCCGGGGGGCGTTTCCGATCCGCACTGGGAACAATATTTGACACCTGTGCCAACGGCAAAGCCGCACTTCGGACAGGTAACGTCTGTATCAAGCATAACCTCTGCACAATTTCTGCAAAACATATTGCTGCCTCCTTTAACTTCAAAAAGCACATCTGTGCGTTCAACCTCTGCACATGATAAGCTAATTGTATTATACTCTGTTTTCAGTGTTCTGTCAAGAGATTCTCTGTCTGTTTTTTCGATCGGTTTCCCGTTTATTGCGATATTGCTTCAAAGAAAGGCACCGTGACCGCATAATCTCCGTATACAGAAAAAACCTTCGGAACCGGCGCATAGATGCAGTCGCGCAGCAAATAGCCGTTTTTCATGCGAATTGTAATCTGTCGAAGATCCTTTGTCCAGAAGGCGAGCGCTTTTTCATTGATCTCCTCATTCGCTGCCTTAACGGTATCATCATCCAGCACAATGTCATCCGATTCGCCGAATTCCGCGGTATATGCATCATAATATGCCTTTGCCGTCCCTGCCTGGCCGAGATCCTCGCCAAGCTTTACGAATTTGTCAAAGAAATCCGAGAGCGCATTTTCATCAGTGATCGTCTCACTTTCGCCGGTCTCCGGATCAGTCACAGTAACAGATTCGAGATCGGTCGCACGGCCGATGCCGTAGGACGAGCAGACCGCCCAGATCGACGGACTTTCATCGAGATAACGGAAGCCCGCAAGCTCATAAGGCGAAAGACCGCCATCCCGCTCCAACAGAATGACAGCATTCATTTTGCCCGCATCAGTCAGCGGCTTGCAGGCAAAGAGCGGACACTTGACCGTCCCCTCTTCCGCAGGGAAGCTCAGTGTACCGAGCTGCTCCCCGCACAGCGCCGCCCCGATCTCCTGCACCTCCGGCAAATAGTCCTGCACAGTCACGAGATTGCATCGGTGATAGTATGCGCCGTCAAAGATGAGCTGATCGAAAACGGCTTCATAGGCTGCCTTTTCCACCTGCCTGCCAAGATGTCCCCAGATCAGAAACCAGCAGCCCACAATCACCGCGATGACCGTCAGAAAAACGAATAGTCCCCTGTTTTTTTTGAGAAATACTTTGATATCCATTGTGCCTTACCTTTCTTCAAATGAAATTGCGAATGATAAAAAAAACCGTCCAGAAGAGAAAGACACCGCTCCAGAACCCGTTGCTGCGCGGAATCAGATTCCGGCCGCCCCCCAGTACACCGAACCACAGCTCAATATACCGCAGAAGCAGGATGACTGCACCGAACAGCAGGAGCGCATTCTCCCGCAATGAATCCACAAGATCGCCGCGTGCCAGTGCAAAGACCGCGTGCGTCATTCCGCAGCCCGGACAAAGCAGGCCGGTGAATGTGCGCAGAATACAGGGCGGCACATACTCCATGATATAGGCTGCATAGAAGCGGCTTGCCAATACCAGTGCTGCCGCCGCCATCAACGGCAGTGCGCAGAGCAGTGCGATTTTTTGCGATTTTGTAAGCATCAGCTTGCTTTTCATGTTTCAAACGAGCTCCTCTCCGAGGCGTATATCTTGATCTTCGAAAAAAATATATCGTTTTTCGATAAAAAACTATTGACAAACGAAAAAATCCGTGCTATACTAAATCCAGAAAGCAAGAAGGAGTGTGCTGAAAATGAACCCGAAATGGACTTCCGAAAAATCGTTGTTTCTCTCACGCTGTCTGACGATCGCGGCATTCGCGCTCGGCATCGCATCGCTGTTCTGCATCCCGGTCATCACGGAATGGTATGATGCGGTCTCCGACGAAGCGCCGATCCATATTGTGCTGAATATCGCGCTGTATCTGAGTGCGATTCTCGCGCTGATCGCGCTCTGGCAGCTGCATTCACTGCTGAATCGCTTTGCGAAGCAACAGATCTTTGTGACGGAAAACACCGTCTGCTTCCGCCGGATCGCCTGGTGCTGCTTCGGCGTGGCGCTGATCTGGCTGGTGCTTTGCTACTGGCGTTTTCTTGCATTCTTTGTCGCATTCATCGCGGCATTTGCAGGGCTGCTGCTGCGCGTTATGAAGAATATGCTGGAAGCAGCCGTTGCACTGCGCGAAGAAAACGATTATACAATCTGAAAGGAGCGGAGAAAATGCCGATCGTTGTCAATCTCGATGTCATGATGGCAAAGCGCAAGATCTCCGCCGGAGAGCTTGCCGAACGCGTGGACATCACACCGGCCAATCTGTCAATATTGAAAAACAACAAAGCGAAGGCTGTCCGTTTTTCGACACTGGAGGCGATTTGCCGCGAGCTGAACTGTCAGCCCGGCGATGTGCTGGAATATGTGAAAGACGAATAACCGCAGCAGCCTCGGCAATCACCTGTAAACATCTGAAACAGATCAAAGCATTGCCGTCAAAATATATCTGAAGGAGTGTATGACATGATACAGCCCTATTCGCAAAATAGTTATTCCTTTCCGCAGCCGGTCACGAGACCAAAATGGATTCTGCAAAGCTATGACCGAATCTTCGCGTGGCTCATGCTGCCTGCGGGTTTCCTGTTTGTCCGTTATGTCCTGTTCTATGCAGACGGCCTGCATACAACTGTGCTGTTTCTGCTGATGCATCTGGCGGGCAGCATCTATATCCGCAAAACCGGCAGCCGTCCGCAGCGCATGCACCGCATACTCAGTCTCATCATCTGCATCTTCGCCCTGTCATTTCCGTTAACAGCATCGCCGCTGCTGCACGGACTCTGTGCGGCATTCCTGATCCCCGCAATGATCTGGCGCGTTCACAGCGTCTGCGGCGGTCTGCCCGCCGTCACGCAGTATTTCCCGTTCGATCTCGGAGAATCGCTCCTGAGCGATCCGATGTTTTATTATTCCGCCGGCGCGCAGAGTCTTTCCGAATCGGGAAAGCGTTCCCGCACGGCAGGTGCTGTCAGAACGGCGCTGCTTGGCCTTCTGCTGATGATTCCTCTGACCGTTGTGATTGCGGCGCTGCTGGCGAGTGCCGATGCCGGTGTAGAGCGTATCTTTATTGATCTGCTCTCACATTTAAGCGGCAACGCCGTTTCGATCTTCATACAGTTTTTTATGAGCATTCCGTTCGGCCTGTTTTTCTTCGCCGTGCTTTACAGCGCATCTCAGCGCAGAGCCCGACAGGCACATGACGATGCATATTATGAAGCAAAGCTCGCCGGTGCGCGGCAAATCCCGCTGCTTGCGGTCTGCGCCGGAGTTACACCGGTCTGCCTGCTTTATCTGTTGTTCATCGCCTCGCAGATCAATTATTATATCTCGGCATTTTCAGGACGGCCTCCCGTAGGCATGACCTTGGCAGAATCGGCGCGAAGCGGCTTCTTCGAGCTGTGCGCGGTGGCTGTCATCAATTTCATCCTGCTGCTGGTTATGAATCTCCTGACGAAGCGCAGCAGCGAAAAGCGTTCGGCCGTGCTGACCTTCTATTCCGCATTCTTCTGCATCGTCACACTGTTCATCATCGCGGCTGCGCTCGCAAAAATGGCAATCTATATCGGCGCCTACGGCCTGACGCAGAATCGTGTGATCGCATCATGGTTCATGCTCCTGCTGGCACTGTTTTTTGCCGTTCTTCTGCTGAAGCAGTTCATCCGGAATATCCCGGCAGCAGTCATCCTTGCATCCGCTGCGGCGGCCATGCTCGCCGGACTCTGCTTCGCGCATCCCGATGCGCGGATCGCGGAGTACAACATCGCTCGTTATGAAGCGGGCACACTGGAACAGCTCGATGCCGCAAGTCTATGTGCGCTCTCAGAAGATGCCTATGTCGCCATGCTCCGACACCCTGAAACGCTGGAAGCAGCGGGACAGCTGGATTATGTCCTCAAATGCGCACAAGAGCGTGAGCAAGAAATCCGCACGATAAATGGCCGCAGCAGCAATCTGTCGGCGCAAATGCTGCTCCAGCAGCTCCATACCGATACCGGCCACGGACTGCTGCTCAGGAGGGCATCATGAACGCGCGTGGCTTTGCCCGCACGGGCACGGATCTGCTCTGCGGGATCCTCGCGGGCGCGGCGGCAGTCCTGCAAAGCGCCGTCGCATTCGGCGGCAAGATCGGACTCAGCATTGCGGCGGCAGTGATTGCCGTTCCGATCGCTGTCCTGCTCCTGCGGCATCCGGTATGCGGCCGCAGACGGCTGCGCAGCATCACGGCGCTCCTGACCTATCCTCTGACTGCCTTTCTGATGATCCGGCACGGCGGATACAACGCGGTCTTTGCGTACATCAATCCGGCATATGTCCGTGAATTCGGCGGACCGAATATCGGTGATATGAGCGGACTGTTTTTGCTCTATCTTCCGGGCGCACTTATACTCCTGCTGCTGGCAGTCCTGCTGGCGCAGAAATTTTCTATGGTCAATCTGCAATCCAAACCCACGGAGGAACCATCATGACACAAATGACTCATCCCAACAATCAGAAGATCCGGCTCTGCATGGGCGCAGCATTCGGGCTGCTGTTTGGCACTGAGATACTGATCGGACTGTTCGCGCACGGCTGGATACGCGATTACATCGGCGATGTTCTGGTCGTCATCCTGCTCTATACACTCTGGCGCACTGTCCTGCCGGAGAAGCCGCGCTATGGTCTTAGCCTGCCGATCGGACTGCTGCTCTTTGCATTCGGCGTGGAATTCTTGCAGCTTTGGGGCTTCTGCGACAAATTCCACATTACAAACAGATTCCTCCGCATCTGCATCGGCACGGGCTATTCCAATTATGACCTGCTCAGCTATGCGATCGGAATACTCCCCTGTTATCTCTGCGAGCATCTGCTCCGGAAAAAGGCGAAATGAAAGCGCGGGCATATCTTGCGGCAGGCGTGCTCGGACTGTCGGGCGCTGCCGGACTGAACTGCATTTTCATCTATGTATTTTCGTTTCCGGTCAGGCGGCATCCGTATGCATACCCGTTTTCGCTCATCGGCGGGCTGCTTGCAGCACTCGCAGCGGTTGCCGCATGCGCTCTGCTGCTCTATTATATCACAAAACTGCCGCAGGGCGCAAGAGGGAAAGCGATATTCGAAAGCATCGGCATTATCCTGCTTACATTTTCCGCAGGATTCTTCCTTTTCGCATATGCATATGAACTTGCAGCCGGCATCGTTCACCGGCTGGATCCGTAAGGAGGCAGCACATGACACAGGAACCGCAGCATTCGGCAGAAACACCGGCAGCGCCCTATGACGGCAGCTGCTGCGTCCGCATTCTGCTCGGCTGCATCATGACTGCGGCCGCGGCCGTAGGCATCATCACACTCCTTTTCATCGGCCTGACAATTTACGACAAAAGACCTGTGACCGTCGATACGCAGACGAACGGCGCATACTGTGTCCGGCTCATTGCAGTCGGCAGTCCGGACTGGCCGTTCGGCTCGCAGAACGGCCGCGTTGTTCTGGAACAGGACGGGAGCAAAATCGCCGAGCAATACTTCACGCTGGCGAATGACGGCAAGAATATGGGCGCAGGCAACTGGCGCGTCAGCTGGTGTGAGGACGGCGTTCTGGTCACGGTCAGCGGCGAGGAGCAGCCGGATGAGCAGCTCATGCTCTACTATGCGGGCGGACACAAGGAACGCAGCAGAAGCTGACCGTTCCGCTATTATTACGTGATATTTTCAAGAAAGGCTTGCATTTTTCACCGTTTTGCGTTATGATATAGGTATTGATGCAGCCGCGCAAAGCCCTGCGGCATCAATACATGAACTCACAGCAGAAAGGATGATCCCTATGTATCATTTCAACGCAGACCACGCGATTGAGGACTGCTGCCGCTGGATCCAGGACTGGTTCGCGGAAAACGGCGACGGCTGCCCTGCCGTACTCGGCATCTCCGGCGGCAAAGACAGCTCCGTCTGTGCCGCGATCCTCTGCCGCGCTCTCGGTGTCCATCGCGTCATCGGCGTTATGATGCCCCGCGGTGAACAGCCGGATATCGACGATTCGAAGCTTCTCTGCAAGCATCTCGGCATCCTCAATGTCACAATCAATATCGGCGAAGCGGCCGATGCCGTAGAACGCGCTGTCGCAGCCGTGACGCCGCTCTCCGGACAGGCAGTCGTCAATCTCCCGCCCCGCATCCGCATGACAACGCTCTACACCATTTCGCAAAGCGTCGGCGGCAGAGTCGCTAATACCTGTAATCTCTCCGAGGACTGGGTTGGCTATTCAACACGCTGGGGTGACAGCGTCGGCGATTTCTCACCGCTCTCGAATTTCACTGCAACTGAGGTAAAGGCACTCGGCCGCGCACTCGGACTGCCGGAGCGTCTGGTTGAAAAGCCGCCCTCTGACGGTCTCTGCGGCAAGACCGATGAAGATAATCTCGGCTTCACCTATGCAGAACTTGACCGCTACATCCGAGAGGGCATCGAGCCTGCCCCGGAGATTAAGGATCGCATTGACCGAAAGCATAAGCAGAATCTGTTCAAGCTGAAAATGATGCCGGCATTCCCGTTTGACCCGTCGGCAGAGTAAATATACGCATAACAAAGCCCCTGAGCGTTTCAAAAGCGCTCAGGGGCTTTTCCGGTACCACCGCACAAAGCCCGCCTGACGGCTTGGAGACACATCTTCTTGTATCTGTTCCACCAGCTCTGTGCGTTACTGCTTTCAATTATGTCAGCTTTTCATACTCATGCTTCTTCGGCCGATCCATGAGTTCCTTGACGACAGCCTTAACATCGAAATCCTCAAACAAAACCTGATAGAGCGCTGTCGTGATCGGCATATCAATCTCATAGCGCTGTGCAAGGGCATATGCCGCACGGCAGCTGTAATAGCCCTCAACCGTACCGATCTCCCTCACCGCCTCTGACGGATCTGTACCTTGTCCGATCAGAATACCGGCGCGGCGATTACGCGAATGCATCGAAGTACAGGTCACGATCAGGTCGCCGATGCCAGTCAATCCGGCAAAGGTATTCGCCCGCGCACCAAGCGCCGAACCGAGTCGCTCGATCTCATGCAGACCGCGCGTCATCAGCGCTGCCTTGGTATTGTCACCGAAGCCGAGGCCGTCCGATATGCCCGCCGCCAGCGCGACAACATTCTTGAGCGCACCGCCCAGCTCACATCCGGTCACATCATCATTGATATACACACGGAAGGTTGACGAGCTGAACCACTCCTGTACGAGATAAGCCACCATGCGGTTGGAGGATGCCGCAACGACTGTCGTCGGAATATTCCTGCCGACCTCCTCTGCATGGGACGGACCGGTCAGACAGACATATGCGCCGTTCGGAATTTCCTCCGCAAAAAGCGTGCTCATCAGCTTGAGGGTACCCTCCTCGATACCCTTACCGGCATTGACGATCACCGTACCGTCCTTGATATGCGGCGCGACCTGCTTGCAGGTACTCCGCACATAGGCTGAAGGAATCGCAAACAACACCAGATCGCTGTCGTCAATCGCTGAAAGATCCGTTGTCAGCGCAAGGCTGTCCGGAATCCTGACTCCGGGGAGCTTTTCTTTCTGTTCACCGTCACGGCGCATTGCTTCGATCTCCTCAGGCAGTGCGCTCCAGAGCGTAACATCATGCTGCTGTGTCGTGCAGAGCATGACCGCCAGCGCTGTGCCGAAACCGCCGCCGAGTACCGTAATTCTTGCCATGATGCTTCCTCCTGTTGTATGATTATCGTACCGGACCGGGAGGTTACTGCGCTTTCTTCTCGCCGATCCTGCGTTCGGTGCCGTTTTTGAGCCGCTCGATATTCTCACGATGACTATATACGACTAAAAAGACCGGCACTGCGATCAGCGCCGCATAGATCAGCGACACGCTCCAGTATGCACCGCGTACAAAATGCTCCAGAACGACTGTCACCGGAATGACGAAGAGCGTTGCGATGCAGGAAGCCAGCGATACATATTTTGAGCACCCAAGCACCAGCCCGAAAACCGCCATCAGTATGACAAAGGTCAGCGGATTGATAACGAGAAACACACTCACACCGACCAGAACGCCCTTTCCGCCGCGGAAGCCGTGCCAGATCGGAAACACATGGCCGAGAACCGCAAAAATCGCCGCAACATAGCAGAGCCAGCGGTAATCATGCACATCGCCGGTTCCCTCAGAAAGCGGCGCCCATGCGAGCTGCCTGCCAACGAACTGTGCAAGTGCCATTGCCGCAGCGCCCTTGCCAAGATCAATGATGAGCGTGCAGATGCCGCAGGCCTTGCCGAAGCAGCGCAGAACATTCGTCAATCCGGCATTGCCGCTTCCGAATTTTCGTATATCCTCATGCTTCAGGAGCCGGACGGATACAATACCGCCGTTGAAGCTGCCGAACAGATAACCGATCGCCGCAGCAATCAGAATGCTGACAATATACCCCAATGCATTATGCATAAATCAGTCTCCCTGTTATTTTATTCCACGCTGCGACTTTATCAGAAACACGATCCCGCATATTCCGCCGATCGCCGCAATCATCATAATGCTGCCGATCAGAACAACAGGTATCTCTGACGAAGCTGCCGCAGCCGTTGCCATTGCTTCCGCAGGCGGAACGGAAAGCTCCGCAGCGGAGATCTCTGACGAAACAGTCGTCGCAGATGCTTCTGACAGCGTAGTCATTGTGGTCTGCGATCCGGAATCCGTTGCTTTCACAGGCTCCGCGGATGTTGCAGATGCAGTATCTGAAACTGTCAGTGCTTCGGTCGATGTCGAAGCGGCCGCCGAAGTCAAAGCCGTTGACAACGCCGAAACTGTCGTGCCGGTCTTTGTGTGAGCATATGTTGAAGCAGTAACACTTGATGCAGCAGCAGTTGAAGCGGCTGCAGCAGTTGAAGCAGGCGATATCTGCGACACAGTGCTGTCATCTGCGAAGATGCCGCAGTATTCGAGTATCGTCTCACTATTGGCATAAATATATCCGACCAGCTCGCTGTAAGAATAATATCTGTCGCCCCGGTATACACCCGCGCCGTCAGATCTGCCGCCTGCCAGTACACCGGCAGCCTGCCCGATATAGCTTTCCGGCACGCCGATATTGCGGAGCGCTGCGTACACATCGCTTTCCGTCGCAGCCTGCACATTCAGCGACATCGCAGCAAGACACAGAATCATCATCAGCGCCGTAAAAAATAGTTTCATTTGCTTACCCCTTGCTGCCGGAGTCATTGCCGCGCTCGCGGACAATGAACCGCACCGGCGTGCCCTCCAGCCCGAAGGTCTCACGGATCTGATTCTCCAGATACCGCTGATAAGAGAAATGGAACAGTTCTGCGCGGTTGACGAAGAATACGAATGTCGGCGGCTGTGTGCTTGCCTGCGTCATATAGTAGATCTTCAGCCGCTTGCCCTTATCAGTCGGGGGCTGCACGCGCGCCGTTGCATAAGCCAGCACATCGTTGAGTTTGCCCGTCGTGATGCGCATCGCATTATTCGCCGCAACCTGCTGGATCAGCGGAAAGAGCTTCGTCACGCGCTGACCTGTTTTTGCGCTGATGAACAGGAACGGCACATAGCTCATGAAGCTGAAATCATTTTCCAGCTTCTTCTGAAATTCCTGCATCGTCTTCCCGTCCTTCTCGACGAGATCCCATTTGTTCACGCAGACGATACAGCCCTTGCCCTGCTGATGCGCATAGCCTGCGACCTTGCTGTCCTGTTCGGTAAAGCCGGTCGTCGCATCAATCAGAATGACCGCAACCTGTGCGCGGTCGACCGCCATAAATGCGCGCAGCACGCTGTAATGCTCGACATTGTCGCTGATCTTCGACTTTTTGCGTATACCCGCCGTGTCGATGAAAAGATATTTTCCGGTTTCATTCTCATAAGGCAGGTCGATTGCATCGCGTGTCGTACCGGCTTCATTGGCGACGATACTGCGCTCTTCTCCTGCGAGATGATTGATGAGGCTCGATTTGCCGACATTCGGCTTACCGATAACTGCAACGGCAATGCGCTCTGCGTCCTCTTCCTGATCCGAATCTGCGGGCAGCAGTGCACAGACCGCATCCAGCAGATCGCCGGTGCCGCTGCCGTGAACGGACGAAACCGGGTAGGGATCGCCGAGGCCGAGATTGTAGAATTCATAGAATTCCGGCGGCACATCGCCGGGGCTGTCGCATTTGTTGACGCACAGCACGATCGGCTTGCCGGATTTTTGCAGCATATTCGCAACATCCAAATCATTCGCGGTCACGCCCGCACGCAAATCCGTGATGAGCACGATGACATCAGCACGCTCGATCGCAAGCTCCGCCTGACGGCGCATCTGCTCAAGCATATGGTCATCGGTCTTCGGCTCGATGCCGCCCGTATCAACGAGCATAAAATTCCGGCCGCACCATTCCGCTTTGGCATAAATGCGGTCACGCGTCACGCCAGGCGTATCCTCTACGATCGAGAGCCGCTGGCCGACGATCTTGTTGAAAAAAGTCGATTTTCCGACATTCGGACGCCCGACCACGGCGACAACAGGAAAAGCCATAGTGCTCTTTCTCCTTTGTTAATTGAGGTATCTCCAATCGAGTGAGAGTGGACTGCGTGTTGCCGTTCCAATTCTCGTTTATCTTTTTGTCGTATTGTCGGAAAACCGTCTTTGAACACACATTCCGGCGATACTGCCGCTGTCTGAATCATACAGCAAGCTAATCAATACATTCATTTTTCTTCAGTGCATAAACATACAAAAGACCCGGTCTATTCTCCCTCTGCATACCCTAAAACGGTATCAAGCAGCACATAGCCGTCCACCTTGCATTTGATGACCGGCACACCGAGCGCTGCCTCCAGATCCTCCCGTGATCTGTCATCGAGGAATACATCGTCATGCCGCAGACAGGTCTCCGTCAGCAGCACCGCACTGCCGAGCTCCCTGTCTTTTAGCTGTGCGCTCAGATCCTGAAATGTCAGCAGCCCAGCAACGGTCACTGTATGCCCGTAGAAATCATTGTAAACCGTGATGACCTGACAATGCACCTGCGGAAATTTCGCTTCGAGATCACGCATCATTTTATCGAGGAACGGTGCAGCCGCGCTGCCCGTCGCGATTGTCAAAAAGCGCGCATCTCCGTCATATTCGGCATCCTCCAGCGCATCGTAGAATTCATTCATCAGATATCTGAGCATTCCGACGCCATTTTCATACTGCGGATATCCCTCGTAGGTCTCATCCTCCGGCAGTGGCAATCCGGCGAGCAGATACAGCTCATCGGATGCATAGACAATGCGGCTGCCGTTCGCGGCAAGGCTCCAACGCTGCACTGCTTCGATTTGTTCGACTGCCGCCCGTGCCGTTTCCTGCGTAAATGCAGGGATCGGGCAAAGCTTCTCGCGGAATTTCGTCATGCCGAAGGGCACGACAGCAATGCTTTCAACCGCCGGCACCATGCCAAAAAGGTCGGCGAGTGTTTTATGCAGGTTATCGCCGTCATTCCATGTCGGGCAAAGGACGATCTGACAGTTCATCGGCACCCCGCCATCAGCCATGCGGCGAAGATATTTCAGGGATTCGCCGGCTTTTTTGTTGCCGAGCATCTTATTGCGCAGCAGCGGATCGGTTGTTTGCACGGAGACATTGACCGTCATATGCATTTTGATGATGCGGTCAACATCTTCGTCAGTGAGATTGGTCAGCGTGATATAGCTGCCCTGCAAAAAGGAGAGCCGTGAATCGTCATCCTTGACATAGATCGTTTCACGCATTCCCTTCGGATTCTGGTCAATGAAGCAAAAGATACAGTGATTGCCGCAGGTACGCTTTTCGTCCATGAGCGCAGTAGCAAAACAAAGGCCCGTGTCTTCATATTCACCCTTGCGCAGACTAACCTCCTGCTCAATGCAGTTCCGCAGGAAACGCACATTCAGATGCTTCGCTGTGACAGCATAGCGATAGTCCAACACATCACGGATCACGATATCATTGACCGCAATCAGGCAGTCGCCAGCGCGTATTCCCGCTTTGTCAGCCGGAGATCCGGCGATAATATCGGTAATCTCAATCAAAGCCGCTCCCCCGTCCTTTCCATGCAGTCAAAGTCTTTTTTTAATAACGAAAAAGGGGGAGAAGCACGCCACGTCCCTCTCCCCTTTTGCAATACGCCTGATTCAAGAGCGGAGAATTACTCCTCCTCGATCTTGAGTACAGCAACGCCCTTATAGAAACCGCACTGCTTGCAAACCTTATGGGGCGCTTTGTAAGCGCCGCAGTTGGAACAAGTGCTCATTGCGGGCATCGTCAGCTTGCTGACTGCGGAACGACGTGTGTTGCGTCTTGCTTTGGAAACTTTTCCCTTCGGTACTGCCATTTTCGGCACCTCCTTTATTAAATTGCGTAATGAAAAATCACGGCTGCCGGATCATTCAAATACCAGTGTGATATCGCCTTCAGCGCAGCTGCATTCTCCGTCATTGCGGTTTTTGCCGCAGACAGGGCACAGTCCTTTGCAGTCAGGTCTGCACAATGTCTTGGTCGGCATCGCCAGCCGGAGATCTGTCATTGTGACCTCGGCGAGATCCAGCATCGCATCGGGTGCCAGCAGATATTCCAGTTCATTCTGCTCCGTGGCAGCCTCCGTGACGATGACATGAACGAAATCCTCATCCACGGGCATCTCCACGGGTGAAAGGCAGCGGTCACATTCCAGTGCCGGAACACAATGCAGATGATAATTCAGCATCAGCACGCCCGCACGGTTTTCGAGCACTCCCGCGATATGCGGCAGCTCTGCAAAGCCGAGGCCGAAGCCTGCGGCAGCTTCACTGTCAATCGTGAGATCCAGTGCCCGTTTCTCATCCGGACGCAGCAGCAGTGAACGGATCGAAATCCGGTATCCGCTGTTCGGTTCCTGCATAGATCTAACCCGCCTTTCGGAAAATCTGCGGCGTTTTTGCGTACAGCATTACAAAATGATTATACCAAAAACGCCGCTTTTTGTCAATTCGATTATGAAAATTGCGGCATTTCCGCCAAATTTTCACTCAGTCAGCCTGCGGAATCAGGTATTTGAGTACAGATTCCGGCAGATTTTCATTATCCTCGGAAACTGTAAAGATCATCTGCACATCGTCGCCGGTCAGGATATCGAGTTTTTCAAGCAGTGCGCCCAGCTCATCAAAGTTTCTGCCGCCGATCTTGAGAATGCCGTCCACAAAGACCTCTTTGATGTCATAGTTGCCGGCCAGCACACCTGCAACAAAGCCGTAGAACATATCGAAGCCGTTGATGTTGTAGCGCTCCGCATCGACCAGGCGAACCTTGTGGTTAACGCTGTAAGTGAGCTTCATGCACTTTTCAATGCAGATGATATTGCCGTTTGTTGCCTTGACAGCGTCGTCAATCATTCCCAGCAGGATTTTCGTCTTGCCCGAGCCTTTTTTTCCAGTAATAATTTGGATCATAATAATACTCCCTTCGTTGAATAAATTCTTACACAGAAGTGTATGGGAACCGTATTGAAATCAGTGCAGCTTCGCCTCGAGTGCTGCCTTCATGTCCTCATAGCCGGGCTTGCCGAGCAGAGCGAACATATTCTTCTTGTAGCTTTCCACACCAGGCTGATTGAACGGGTTCACACCGAGCATATAGCCGGAAACTGCGCATGCCTTCTCGAAGAAGTAGATCAGCCAGCCGAGGGATTCCTCAGCGGTATCGTCCAGCTCGATGACAATATTCGGTACACCGCCCTCGGTATGTGCGAGGATCGTGCCCTCCAGAGCACGGCGATTGACAATGCTCATATTCTGGCCGGTCAGGAAGTTCAGGCCGTCCGCATTCTCTGCATCCGGCTCAAGGAAGAGATCCTGCTTCGGTGTCTTGATGTCGATGACGGTCTCAAAGAGCAGTCTGGCGCCATCCTGAATGTACTGACCCATCGAATGCAGGTCGGTCGAGAAGATCGCGGAGGACGGGAACAATCCCTTATTGTCCTTGCCTTCGGATTCGCCGTAAAGCTGCTTATACCATTCATTCATCATGGTCATGGACGGATCGTAGCTGACGACCATCTCTACAGCCTTGCCCTTGCGATAGAAGATATTGCGGAGCGCTGCATAACGGTAGCAGTCATTCTCTGCAAACGGTGCGCAATAAGCCTCCTGAGCTGCTCTTGCACCAGCCATGAGCTTTTCGATATCGCAGCCGGCAGCAGCGATCGGCAGCAGACCAACAGCGGTCAGAACAGAAAAGCGCCCGCCGACATCATCCGGGATTACAAAGCTCTCATAGCCTTCGGCATCTGCGAGATTCTTCAGCGTACCGCGTGCCTTATCGGTGGTGCAGTAGATGCGCTTTTTCGCCTCGTCCTTGCCGTACTTATCCTCCAGCAGCTTCTTGAAGATGCGGAACGCAAGTGCGGGCTCGGTGGTAGTGCCGGACTTGGAAATGACATTAACAGCAATGTCTCTGCCCTCACAGATTGAAAGCACCTCATTCAGATAGGTCGGAGAGATATTGTTTCCGACATAGTAAATGTCAGGGGTATCCTTCTTCATATTATTGTAGAACGGAGATTTGAGCAGCTCGATCGCAGCACGTGCGCCGAGGTAGGAGCCGCCGATGCCGATGACGATCAGCACATCTGCCTGCTCCTTGATGCGGGCCGCAGCCGCCTGAATGCGTGCAAACTCCGCTTTGTCGTAGTCTGTCGGCAGCGTCAGCCAGCCAAGAAAATCATTTCCGAGGCCGCTCTTTTCGTGCAGCACCTTTGCCGCTGCTTCTGTCTGAACAGCGATACCCTTCAGCTCATCCTCACCGAGGAACTGCGACAGATAGCTTGTATTCAGCTTCAAAGCCATAATTGTTACATCCTCCAACTAATCTGTAATTCTCAGTTCAGCAGTTCCGCACCCGTCTTACGGCAGATACTGCAGACAGCTTCACCGATACTCTTATATTTTACTATAGTTTTGCGAATATTGCAAGTGCTTTCTGTCTTTTTGGCAAATATGCCAAATTTGCCGGTGCCATTTGAGCATATTACCCAAAGCAATGTCAGGTATGTTTACGGAGAAACAGGGCGTTTCCTGTTCTGACGCAGGCCGCTCCGCGCATATGCTGTACTGAGATCGGAGGTGCCGGAATGAAAATGCTGCGGATCCTTCTTTCAGTGATTCTTATTTATACGCTGCTGCCGCTGACGGCAAAAGCAGAAACGCTTCCCCGCTGCACATCTGCACTGCTGGAGGCGCAGACGGGAATGTGTATCGGCGGCACAGAGCCTGATTTGCAGGTGCCGGCCGGCACACAGACCAAGCTCATGACCGTGTATCTCACGGCCGAAGCGGCGGCTTCCGGCAAATTCACACCGGAGACCGTCCTTACAGTCCCGCCCTCGGCGGAGGGAGCACCCGGCGCATCCATATGGCTGCGCTCCGGTGAAAAAATGTCCGTGCTGGATCTGCTGCGCGGCGTGATCGTCGGCAATGCCAATGATGCCTGCATTGCGCTGGCCTGTGCGGTCTCAGGCTCGGAGGATGCATTCGTCCGTGATATGAACGCAGAGGCATTTTCGCTCGGAATGCGCAGCACCGTCTTTGCTGACTGCACCGGTCTTTCTGCGGAAAACCGTACATCGGCGCACGATCTCGGAACGCTCTGCCGCGCACTGCTCCGCCATGACTGGCTGCAGCCGATCTTTGCAACATGGCGCTGCTTTCTGCGCGGCGATGCAACGGAGCTTGTCAATGAAAACCGTCTGACACGCACTGACGAAGCACTTTCAGGATTCAAGGCCGGTCACGGCGATGCGAGCGGCTATACGCTGACACTCGCTGCGAAGCAGGATCAGATGACATTCATCGCGGTCGTGCTGGGCAGTCCGGACAGCGATCAGCGCTTTACCGATGCAAAAAAGCTCCTCGCGAAGGGCTTTGCGGAGTTTTATGTCACAACGCCTGATCTCTCAGCGGAATTCATGCAGCCCGTCCGCGTACACCACGGCACGGATTCAGCCGTTCTCGTGCAGACCAGCAATCTGCTCTCAATCGCCGCGCCGCGCAGTGAATCGCTCAGCACGGCTGTCGTATTGCCGCGCTGGCTCGAAGCGCCTGTGCAGCGAGGGGATGTCATCGGAACTGCGGCCTTTTACTGCGGGGATACGCTGCTTTACGAATCACCGCTGACCGCCGCAGACGATGTACCGCGCCGCAGCTTTCTGCATACACTCCAGATGCTGATTGCCGCACTGTAATCTGCACAGCCCGTGCTGCACCAAGCCCGCCTGACGGCCTGGCGATGCTTATGCACCGCCAGTTGATTTTCTTTTCACAGAATCTGCTGAAATCGTTACCAACCGCTTATTTTTTCTGAAATGCGCAAAACCGTACAACTGCCGCTTGCAAGTCTGCGGCAGTTGTGCTATAATATAGAAGATGCGGACAGGCTCTGATGCATAACACAATTCAGCAGTCCTGTCTGTATGCCCGATAAACACGGATTACATCATCATACCATATAAAAAGTAAAGACGACAGGAGGCGTTTCATTTGGGTGTATTTCTCGGTCTGATCGCGGTCGCATGGCTGACTGCACCACTCTGGCTGCTTTGTATGTATCTTTCAGAGCGAAGCAAGCGAAAGCGTAAGGATAATCTGATTGAACGAATGTATTATCAGCAGCGCATTTCCGCGCAGGAGCTGATCGACGCAGGCGTAAATCTTCCGCAGCAGTCTCCGCCTCGTCCGGCTGAAGCCGCTCAACCGATTCCGGCAGCGCCGCAGCAGCGTACCTTCACGCAGTCGCTGGCTGATGCGCAGTCCCGTGCCGCTCAGGCAGCCGAAGCAGAGATCAGCGGCAAAACGCTTGCAGAAATACCGCCGCATCCGCACCCGGACACAGTACCACAGCCGTATACTCCGGTCACGGCGCCGCTGCCGCAGCCCGCAGTTCCGGTGCATTCCGCACCGCTGCCTGCTGCTGGACCCGCATTGAATACCACGAATCCTCTGTCTGTTCATCCATTTGATAATCTCATCAAGACAGAACAGACCGAAGCAGAGCTGCCGGATCCCGTCAATGCTCCGGAAACCGTAACTGCACCGCATCACAGCGAAGCGATTCTTTCCGACGCTGATGCGAAGCCGGACAATGTCATCCTGCCGGAGCAGATCCCTGCTGCACATTCTGACTCCGTCACCGTGCCGGATGAATCAGCATTCACGGAAACACCCGCGTTCACAGCCCCCGCTGCTGCCGATGCACGGCCGGTCAAGGCGGCATCTGCACGGGAGCCTTTCATTCCGGCGCCTCAGTATCCGGAAACGGAACATCCGCAGTCGGGCGGTACTCTGGTTTCTGCGATCACAATTATGCTCTCAGTCGGCGTGCTGCTTGTCATCACTGCCGGACTGATCTTTGCCCGCTCCGCATGGGACATCATGGGTGCAGGCGGCAAGCTGATGACCCTTGCCGCTGGCAGTTTGGTATTCTTCGGCACATCCGCACTCGCACGACGCATATGGCATCTTGATCGCACTTCCATGGCATTTTTTGCGATCGGCTCTGCATTTCTCCCGCTTTCAATCTGGGCTGCGGGCTATATGCAGCTGCTCGGTGACGGACTGTCCGGTGCGGACAATCCGTGGGTGATCTGCTTTGCACTTCTCGCTTTTACTGTAATCTCATTGCTCGCCGTAAAGATTTTCGGCAGACCGAGCTGGGGACTCGCCTCGCTTTGCGGCCTTGCTGCCGCCTACATGAGCTTTGTCTTCGGCGTAACCGGCGATTCGGAGACCGGCAATGCCGGAAAGCTGCTCGGTGCGGCACTGCTCGCGCTTGTGCTGGCATTCGGCTGTCGCCCGATCGCAGAGCATTTCACACTGCCTGATGCAATCAGCCGGGTTCTGGAGCCGTTCACAATCGGCTATACCTGCATCACCGCACTTGCGATGCTCTCCGCATTTGCATTCGGTGGTGCCGCAATGCTCTGTGCAGCAGCAATCCTGCTGACAGCATTCGCATTCTTCGCCCCGCCATTCACGGAGAGGTTCGGCAATTATAACGCAATCCCGACGGCACTGCTGATGCTGTTCGGTTTCAGTCAGCTGATACGGCCGCTGATCCCGACGGCGTTCACCATCGTCACGGAAACCGCATCTCACACCGTCTATGCGGCGTTCACTGCATTCAGCCTGATCGTCACAGCGGCAGTTCTGCTGATCCTGCTCGCGGCAAAGGCGCTGCCGGAGAATACGCGCACAGGCTTCTCAGCTGCGGCTTTTGCCTGCACCGGTTTGTCGATCATGGTGCGGATACCCGATCTCCTTTATATGCCGGTCGCACTTCCGGTATCCGCGCTGCTGCTGACGCTGGGCTGGATCATCAAAGCGCATAATCGCCCTTCCAAGCCAGTCAGTGTTCTGATCGCGGCGCAGATCTGGATGCTCTGCTTCGATACGGCATTCATCATCGACGGCTTCCTGGGCATTGACACACGCTGGTTCCGCCTGATGCTTTCCGGAATGCTCCTGCTCTGCTGCTGCGCATTCATTCTGACGAAAAAGCACCGTTCCATGTTCACGGATATCCTGTTTGCCGGCTCTGCATTTCTCATGTCCGCATCGGCATCATGGGCAGACGGCGACAGACACTGGATCCTTTGGATTATCGCTGCAGCTGCTGGTATTGCCGGCTGGGGCATTGCAGCCGATCGAAGCACCGCCAGCCGCGGCCGGATTACAGCATTCGTGCTGACATGGATGCTCGGCATGGATGCAGTCCTGATTGTCTTCATGCTGACAAAATGGCAGAGTCACTGGTTGGATCTTCTGGGCGCGGGCATCATGCTGCTCTGCTGTACGGCATTCGTCCTGCTGAAAAAGCCCCGCACGGTCTTCTCTGACCTGCTCTTTACGCTGACAGCATTCATTCTGTCCGCTTCAGCAGCTTGGGACATCTCGGAGGACTGGCAGATTGTGTGGGTCTCAGCCGGACTGTTCCACATCGTAAGCTGGAGCTACGCGCTGATCAAAAAACGCAGACATCACAACAAGCTTATGATTGCATCGCAGCTCTGGATGCTCTGCATGAATATCGCATTCCTGACCGCTTCGCTGCTCAATCTCAGCAGTTTCAGAGAAACATTTTCCAGCGGCTGGATGCATCTGATGCCCGTCGGTCTGCTGATGCTCTGCTTCGGCATTTCGGCATGGCTGAAGCGCTTCCGGACGAATGCATCGGATATCCTGTTCGCTGTTTCCGCCGGATACCTGACATTCGCCGCGCTGAACGGTTTCCGGTCTGAGCAAATCGCCGGGCAGTGCATATGCGCAGTACTGGCGGCAGGATTTGTTCTGCTTTACCGACAGCTCGCAATCGCACATGATATCTGCAGCCCTGCACAGTATTTCTGGGCAATTCTCTCGCCGATGATGCTGTTGGCAGCAGCAATTATGCTGGATGATACACTTTTGCATAATACGGATACCGCCTTCATCACAACCGGCTGGTCGCTGCTCTCAGCTGCAATCGGTCTGGTGACATACCTTACCACAAAACGGAAATTCAATCCGGTGCGCAGACTGATCTTCGGTCTGACGATGATACCGCCGCTGGCTGCAGCCGTTTTCGCAGACATTTCGGCATCCAGCAGGCTGATCTTCGTACAGCAGATCGTCTGTTCAGCCATCGCATTCATCCTCTGGCTGATCCTTGCGCGGCACGGCTTCCGAAAGCGTTCTGCGGCAGCGTTCTCAGCCGGTCTTTTCCTGCTGTGCGAATCGACATTCTATGCGCTTTATTATCGTGTTTTCGATCCGGCAGTGTTTGCCTCATACCGCTCCGGCTCAATCAGCTTTGACGGTTTTCTCATCGCCTCCGGCTGGATCCTGCTGATGACCGCACCGGCCTATCTGGTACGAAAAAAACGAATCTGCTTTGCAGGCAGTCAGCCTGCGGCGTTTATCGTGTCAGTCTTCGCCTGTGCCGCGGCCATGTTTCTGAGCACCACAATGCTCGACATCCCGCATAGCGAATACTCTTTCCTGCACACAGTCTATATCCTGACGCTCTGCGCGGCAGCATGGCTGATCACGGAAAAGCATCGTGTCACCATTCCGGTTCTGACGGGAATCAGCGCATTTGCCGCAGCAGATACTCTTCGGTATCAACTTGACAATGCAACGGACAGCGCTGCAGCAGTTGTGATCGCAATACTGGCATTGCTGACGCTGCTGCTGCCCTTTGCCGGAGCACAGATGCGAAAAAAAGAGTCGCTTCCGCGGAACAGACGGCGTGCAATGGTGCTGACGGCGTTCGGCGGTGTGGCTGCGGTCTGGCCTGCAGTCGCTGCGATGCGCGGTGTCGTAACCGATTTCTATTCGGGACAGGCAAACCGCTGGCTGGTATTCTTCGTACCGCTTCTGCTCGGGCTCTTCATCCTGCATTTTGCCCTTCTGACTGAACAGCCGGCGCAGCGGCGCATGATCTATACAAACGCAGCAGTATTTGGTATGATTGCATTCTGGATACAGCCTGCGATTCAGACTGCGGACACCTATTGGGAAGGCAAGCTGCATCTGCTTCCGCTGATCGGCTTTGCAGTTCTCGTCCGCGTGCTTTACGGTAAAGAGTCCGGCGGATTCTTCCTGTTTGCGGTCGGCGTATATACGATGCTCCGACTGGGCATCGGCGCGGTCGTGACGGAAAGCGGTGCGGATATCATCACGGTACTGGCTGTTGCACTGGTCATGTTCATTGCATCGTTCTATGTCAAGCAGAAGAAATGGTTTGTTCTGGGCGGCATAACGCTTGTGATACTCGCAGTCTATATGCACATGCGTCTGACAGACGGCTCACAGTGGTGGGTATATCTGCTGCTGGCGGGTCTGGCACTGATTGTGACGGCAGGCTCAAATGAGCTGCTCAAGCAGCGCGGCGATTCCTTGAAATCCCGCGCCGGCCGTCTCATGGAAGACTGGACATGGTAAGCCGCTCACCGTATCTCTCTTTTTGTTTCTCCTGCATCCCGCAAAGCAATCACACGCGAAGATATTGACACACTTTTTCCGGAATGGCATATACTGTATCAATCACGGATCAGGAGGGATGCAGTATGAAAGTTGTCGTTGTCCGCAGCCCGCGGCTGCTTGCCGGCTTGCTCCGCGTGGTTTTCCGCATCCGAAGAGAACCGCGCAGTCCGGATGCATAATCCTGAAAACCGTCGTTCGGCGCTGTTCCGGACGGCGGTTTTTCATACGCAGTTTATCCGCGCAAAGCCCGCCTGACGGCTTGGCCGTATTGCCTGTGTACTGAATCTTGCATTTTTTACACATCTATGCTATAATGCGGAAGAGAGCATCCTCATGAACTGATATTTAGTTGCAGAAAGGCAGATCAATATGATTTTTTATTTTACAGGGACCGGCAATTCCCTTGCGGCTGCAAAGCAGCTCGCGCTGGAGGGCGAATCCCTGATCGACATGGCAAAAGCACGCTGCAGCGGCCAGTTTACATATACCCGGCAGAAAAATGAACGCGTCGGCTTCGTTTTCCCCGTCTACTGTGAAACACTGCCAACCATCGTATACGATTTTGTACAGTCGCTGAAACTGCGTGGAAAGGGATATACCTTTGCCGTCGTAACCTGCGGCGGAAGCCGTTCTTCCTGTGCAGGACTGCTCGCGGAAGAACTCAAAAAACGCGGCATCCCGCTGCATTATGCGGAAACAGTTCCGATGCCGAATAATGCGATCACCGTAATGCGGACCTGTACCCCTGAGCATGAAAAATCACAGCTGGAAAAGGGTGCAAGAATGCTCAAAGAAATTCGCAAAGCACTCGCTGAAAAACGGATCCGGCCAGTGCGCGGCGGCATGACGGCGCGCTTCCTGCTGCCGCTCTATCGCAAATGTGCGGTCACGAGGCTGTTCTTTGCGGAGGACAGCTGTACCGGCTGCGGGCTTTGTGCGATGAACTGTCCGGAGCAGGCAATCCGCATGAACGATGGGCGCCCGGTATGGGTGAAGTCACACTGCTCGCATTGTTCCGGCTGCATCAACAAGTGTCCGGCAAAGGCGATCCAGTTCGGAAAGAAGACAGCCGGCCGCCGGCGCTATGTGCATCCGGATTTGTTTCAAAAATAACAAAGATCCAACAAATTACGGTTCTATTGTGAAAAAATCATGAAAATACTTGATTTATAATAGTATTTGTGATATGATATAAAAGTTATGGAAAGTACCAAAATCAAAAGATTGTTCTGTGCATCGGCGCCGCCGCTCGCAGCAGTGCTGGTGACATTCGGACTCTTCATGCTCCTGAATCTGCTCTATGGCATATTCCCGTGCGGCAGCAATACGATCGTCTGGTGCGATATGGAACAGCAGGCTGTCCCGCTGCTGATGCAGTTCAAGCGAATCATGCAAAGCGGCGAAACGATCGCATTCTCACAGCTCGATGCGGGCGGAATGCGGTTTTATGCGGTCTTCTTTTTCTTCCTGAGCAATCCGCTCTCGCTGCTGACGCTTCTGACTGACATTCCTGCAAATATGCTGATCGTGCTGCTGGTCATTGCAAAGCTGGCGCTGTCCGCAGGGACGGCCGCAGCATGGATGCGGTTCCGGATTCGCGATATTTCGGCACCTCTTCAGATCCTGCTCGGCGTAATGTACGGCTGCTGCGGCTATGGGCTGTTTTATTATCAGAATCTGATGTGGCTCGATATCATGGCAATCATGCCGCTGCTGATGATCTCAATGCGTCTGCTGCTGAAAAAAGCAAAGACATTGCCTTATATCCTCTCGCTTTCTGCGGCAATGATCATGTGCTTCTATCTCGGCTATATGCTCGTACTGTTCATTCTGATCTATATGGCCGTTTCACTGCGCATCACAGTGCCGAAAGAGCGGCGCGGAAAGGTCGCAGGGAGATTCATTCTGAGCAGTCTGCTTGCGGCCTGCCTGACTGCTTTCGTCTGGCTGCCGTCGTTCATTCAGGTGATGCAGTCTGCGCGGACAACCAGCGTCATGAACACTCTCATGAACGCGTATCTTTTCAATCATCTCGGCGACAAGGTGAATGTGATCGGCTGCACCTGCCTGTGCTATGCGGCGCTTATCCCGCTCTGGATGCGCGGGACGAAGAATACGGTTTCACGGCGGCGCGACCGCGGACTCTGCATATTGCTGGGACTGGCGGCTATACTCGATCCGATCAACATTATGTGGCACGCCGGCAGCTATCAGGCATTTCCGCTGCGCTGGGGCATGATCCCGATCCTGCTGCTGCTGACGCTCGCCGGCAGACAGCTGACTGAAGCAGACCGCAGCGGACATCCGGAGAAAAACAGATTTCGCTCTGCCGCGCTGCTGACCGGAATGGCAGTGATTGCTGCTGGTGTCGGCCTGCTGCTGCATTTTGCACTGCAGAACGGGCTGTACTCCTATATCAAAACACTCTGGGTGGATGTCGGAGCGGCACTGCGTATGCTGATGATGATCGCAGCAATGACGCTCGCTTATGCGCTGCTGCTGCTTCTGCGGCGGCGCGGAGAAATCAGCCGCAGATTTGCAATGGTTTTCCTGTGCATCATGTTCTTCGGTGAATTCGTCTTTCAGTATGATGTCTATTTCGGAAAAGCCGCAAATCCCGATACGCTGTTCGATCAGACAATCGAGGCGGCAGATGCCGTACAGCCGGAGGACAGCACGGCACGGGTGCGCATGACGAAAAAATACGCCCATGCCAATATGATCGGCGCAGTCGGCTGCCCCACGCTGGCGCATTATACCTCGCTGACACGTGAGGATTTCTTGTACGGCGTAAAGCGGCTCGGCTACAGCTCCTACTGGATGGAGGTCAATTCGATCGGCGGAACTGTGCTTTCAGATGCACTCTGGAATGTGCAGTATCAGCTTGGCCAGCCCTTCGAATTTCCGAGTTGGACAAAACCCGTTTTCACAGGCGAAAAGCTCTCGATGGTGCAGTCGGAGCTGACCGTTCCGCCGGTGCTTTACTGCGATGCGGAACCGGATGCAATCGCAGAGCTTCCGCGGGGAAGCCGCATTGCAGTGCAGCAATATCTCGCGAAGCAAATGCTCGGTACGCCGGATCTTATTACGGTCTATCAGCCAACGGAATTTCACAATGTTGAACTGCAAACCGAGCCGGACGGCACTATCCGCTGCAAGCGAACTAATTCGGACCAGGATGCCGAGATCCGGTTTTCAGTTTTTGTTCCATCACATCAGGCTCTCTATTTTGACCTCTATTCGCAAAGAGGAACCGAGCTTCAAACCCCGCAAAACGGCGCGGTGAATGTCCAGATCAACGATCATGAAGCTGCCTTGAGCTATCCGGAAAACAACAACAACGGCTTCGTCTTTCTCGGCGAGCCGAACGGCAGCTATGCTGTCATCAACGTCAAGGTCCTGAATGATTTTGAATGTGAGAGCTTCGGCGTCTTCGGCATTGATCTTGCGCGGACAGCAGAAGCAATGAACAAGGTCAGAGGCGCAGCGCTGCAATACAAAAAAGGCGTGTATACAACAGAATGCGAAACGGATACGCCGAAAACGCTCTTGCTTTCAGCAGCGTATGATGAGGGCTTTTCTGCAGAAGTAAACGGCGAACCGACAGAGGTTTACCGTGTCAATTCCTGTCAGATCGGCGTACGGGTGCCGAAGGGCAAAAGTACCGTTCAGGTTCGGTTCAGCGTACAGGGACTGCGGCCAGGACTGCTGCTCGGCGGAATCGGGCTGGCTGCGGCGATTGTGTTTCTGCTGCTGCGAAAAAAACTGCCGGAACGCATAACAGCAGCCTTCAGACATGGTGCGGCCATATTTGTACAGGCGACCTATTGGATTATCATCGCCGTTGTCTATGTTTTTCCCCTGACGATGCAGGTCTGCGGGCCGATCGCCTCGATCTTCTCGTAAGGCAGCATCGCTCCAGGCCCGCCTGACAGCTTGGCTGCGCATCTGCACTGCCGGCTCTGCGCAAAATCGCCAAAAAAGCGCAAAAACAAAGCAGATTCGGCAAAAACAATCCTCAAAGCGTTTAACATTTACAGATACTTCATATTGATTTCATGGTTTGTTCATATCTATTTCATAAACAGGTTGTATAATTACTCTATGATTGTTAGCATTTTAGATAATATGACATTTCGTCCTGACCGGACATTCGCCGGAGCTGCCGGCGGTCAGCATGACAGTCAAACAGCAAACAAAAAAAGTGAGGGAAATACTGCAATGGATACCAAAGGAATCAGCAAACTCGACTTAAAAAGAAGAAACAGAAAACAAATCCTGCTCGCAATCCGTCGGGCGGGGATGCTGGCGCGTGTGGACATCGCCGCACAGCTTTCACTGACGCGCGCAGCCGTAACGATCATCACCAATCAGATGATCGCGCAGAATATCCTTGAGGATACCAGCACACCGGCAGAGATCAAGAATGAGCCGAAGAAAAAGGGCAGAAAGAAGACCATGATCCGCATCAATCCGGAATTCCGGTATGTGCTGGGTGCAGTCGTCAATGAGACAAGCGTCAGCATCGGTCTGGCGGATCTGACGAATCAGGGTCTTGATAACCGCAGCTTCGAAATCAGCGATCAGACCAAGGCGGAGGAGATCGTGCAGTTTATTGTCAAGAGCTGCAAAGAGCTCATGAAGAAGCATTCGATCAGCGCCAAGCAGATCCTCGGTCTCGGTGTCGGCGTTGTGCCGTCATGCTGGGATTTGCTGCGCGCCGAGATCCGCGACGGCATCGCAACTTTTGAAAAGCTCTGCTATCTGCTGGAAATGGAGCTGAGCATTCCAGTTCTGGCGGAGAGCGCAATCAGTCTTTATGCGCTCGCAGGCATCGACTATACCGACAGCAGCACCTCGAATCAGCTCCTCGTCTATTCCGGAAAGAAGTTCCACACTGTGACGGTCTATAACAATGAGCTGCTCGGCGGATACGGCAAGGATACATCTTCGGTTGACAGGGTTGTGGTTCGTGCAGGCGGCGCAGCTCTTGAGGGCTATCCGGCCGGCTCTGTTCATGCGGAGCAAACACGCGCTGCACTTCTTGCAAAAGCAACCGCGGCAACCGGCAAAGAGATGAACATGGACGAGCTGAATGCGGCATACGATTCCGGCGATGAGAAGATCACAGAGATCTATGAGTATGTACTGGAAGGGCTGGCACATCTGATCTACAATCTCTGCATGGTGTATGATGTCCGCTGTGCAACGCTCCAGAGCTTCCGCATCTCGCAGAAAACACATGACAAGCTGAATGCGCTGATCCGTTCGCTGACCGGTGAAGAAGACACGATCCAGCTCCGATTCAGCAACGTAGACAAGACCGAATCCTACCGTGCGGGCAGTGCGCTCGCGATCGAGCGGCTGTTCTATGAAATGGGCGGTATGTCCGCTGCGGAAGCAAATGCATAAGGAGCGAAGCCTTTCTGCAACAGGTACAGCGTTCACATGTAATAGTATTCTCTGAATCGGCGTGAGATATCAGACAGTCAGCGCCCCCGTTGCTTCGGCTTCGGGGGCGCTGATAATCGGTGATGTTCTCAAGATAGCTAAACATTGTGAGGATGCACAAAAGGTCATAACCATATTGACACTTTGTTTGCTTTGTGCTAAAATATAATTGGTAGGAATCCTGTCAGCAGGAAAATGCTTTCAAAACGGTTGAGGAGGAATGCAATATGAAAAAGAAACTGTTTGCCGCGCTTGCCGCAGCTTTGATGCTCGGCAGCAC
>JAKSPK010000059.1 GCA_024404875.1 Oscillospiraceae bacterium | reverse complement strand
CCGCCTTGTCAGCGGGCTTTCCCTGCTGCACATTTGTACCGGAGGAGGGTGCTGCGTCGGCGGCTGCAAGATACAGTCCGCTGTTGACATTCCGGAAGGTGTAGCTGTAAGCCGTATCCATGACCGCACCGGTCTTGACCTTGAGCGTGACGCTGCGGAGGAACGGCGACGGATAACGCTGCGAGACCCAGCTGTCGAATTGACTGTCCGTGATGTATTTCATATTTGATTCGCTGATCTGGTCGCCAGCATATGCCGTGCAAAAAGCCTTTGTATCCGTCTTTTTCGTGTTATAGGCATCCAGCAGTGAATAGCCGTAATTGGTCTTTTCGGGATACCATTTGGAGGTGTTTTTCGATTGGAAATTGATCGCGGAGGGCGTGCCGTTCAGCGCTTCGGAAAGATAGGAGCCGTCATCGCGGGCGGGGTTTTTGTTTGTATCGCCGCCCATCGTCAGTGCCTGCCCCTTAGTATAGCCGTTGAACATATTATTCTGCGAGAGCATCTCCGAGCCGTCGCCGCCGATGATACCGGTCGTTCCGGAGCCGTTGGAATCCTTGCCGTATGCGGAATAGTAGTTGTTATAGATATGCGCAGAGCCGTTGCCGAGCTGCGGGCAGCGGCGCACATTCTCATCCCACCAGTTATACAGCAGCGTGGTGCGGTCGCGTGTGATCTCATCGTTCTGCGTGCCGTATGCAACCGTCCAGTAGCGCTTCTTCAGATGGCAGTAGGAGATCGTGACATAATCCGGTGAGCGGAGCCGGTCCTTCGCATCCATGTAGTTGTCATAGGGCGTATTGATCCAGATGAACTTGCCGACCTCGTCCTGTCCGTTTCCGGTGCGGTCGTAGGAGAGCTGATTGTCGAAAAAGATGTGGTCGATCCAGATCTGCCGCGATGACCAGATGTTGATGAGAATGCGGTTCGGCGTGTTCTTCGCGATCATTTTCAGATTGCGGAAAATGATATTGTCGCTGGGGCTGTCATCCTCTGCGCCGTATGCATCATTTGTCCGGAACTGCGAATCGTAAATCGTATGGGAACCGTAGCAGCCGACGATCGTTTTATTATCGCGGATGCGGGTATTCCCCTTTTTCTGCATATCAATATCTCCGGTGATGACAATGGTCTGTGGCCCGACAGAATTGAGCTGCTTTTCCAGCTCATCTGCGGTGCTGACATACACGACCTCTCCGAGCAGTCCGCCGATCGTGCCTGCTTTCTCGCCGGAGGCGGTTTTGGCATTGGCTGCAAATCCTTCCAGTCCGTCAAGATTCAGCTTGTATTTCTGATATCCGTCACCGGCATAGCTGCTCAGCGAAAAGCCGAATCCCTCGCGGAATGTGAGCGCCTTGGAAGTATCCGCATTGCTCGTGATTTTATAGTACAGATCATAGCCGTCGTAATCCTTCTGGACACCCTCGATCTTCCAGCGCTGATTGGCTCCGTCGGTGTCAATTGCAAGCGAAACGCCACTGCCGTTTGCCGTCAGGATCATGCCGTTTTCCGCGCTGACGATCTCAAATACGCCGCTGCTGACATAGTTCACCGACCACTTTTCCGCCGCCGTACCGTTGTTCTTGTCCGGTAGGATTGCACTGCCGGCGGCATTGATGTTGTTGTCGGTGTCGGACATACCGAGCCGGAAATACTGCACCGGATAGCTCACCGCAGCTTTCGCCGGAATCGGCAGATCCTGCCATACTGCCGATAACGATGGGATCAGCAGCGCCGCAGACAATACGCCTGCAAGCATTCTTTTCTGTTTCATAATATTCCCCCAAAAAATATAATTATATTGTCTGTCAGTTTCTTATTGTCCGTATTCAATGATAGCACATCTATCAGTCGAATACAATATTCAAAAATAATAAGTTCTAGTCTGATTGTGCTTTTTAGAGAAGAAAAAGGGCATGACGTCCTGCTCCTGTATGCAGGAATTCGCTGAGAGCGTGCGCATCGGATCAATATGAAAAACCGCCGCCTGCGTTTTAATGCAGACGGCGGTTCCTTTGTATGCATTTTTGATGCTGTTTGCCGCAGACAGGAACAGCGTGCTCAAATATACATCGCATCATGGACGGTGATATAATCTAATCCAGCGGCGGGACAAAAATGCCCTTGTGCCGGTCGCCGCGGAAAACCTCCTGCCCGTCACGGAACGCAATGACCTGTGTCATCGGGAACGGCACCCATACGCCGTTGTCAAGCGGTTTGGTCGAAAAAACAATACCGTTTTCCAGCCGCCTGAAGCACGGCGTATTTTTCAGATTCTTGTGGACATAGAGCAGATCGCCGTCATAGATGATCAGGTTCAGCTTATTGCGCGGCGCGTGATCTGCAATGAAGCGGTTGACCGCTTCAAAGCGCTCGCGGTCTGTTGGGATGCCGCCCGCAAGCTGATGATTGACCGCATCCATCATGGAGAGGAAAAAACGCTCAGAATCGGTATCGTCCTGCTGCTGCGCGGCATAGCGGTAATTATGTTCGCCGTGAAAAATCGTGCCGTTGTGGATCATCGTCCACTCCCTGCCGGAATCATCCATGCCGCTAAACGGGTGACAGTTTTCCTCTCTGACCGTGCCGACGGTCGCATAGCGGATATGTGCAAGCAGCAGTTTCTGCGGCTGCATCGAATCAAGAGAATCCGTGAGAAATGTGCTTTCGGTCGCACTGACGGCTTCGCGCAGAATGACTCTGACGCCATCCTCATACATCATGCCCCAGCCATGCGGATTTGTCGCGCTGTGGGCATAAAAAGTCTTCAGATACGCAGAAATATCAGTCTTTTTGGATGATGTGAAGCTGAGCAGTTCGCACATTTTTCTCACCTTCCTTCAGCAGTTGATACAGCTGCATGAGCAGCTCAGCACCGGGGATCGATTGCGCTTTTTTCGCTCAAACGCAATTACATTCTGTGCGTCTTCATATTCAGAAAAAAACAATTCCATTTTATGCAGAATCTCATCCGCCTGTTCCGTCAGCGCCGCATCCGGTTCAAGCAATGCCGCATTTTTATGTGCGCGGACCGCTTCCGTCTGCAGCTCCGGCGTGAAATCAAAATCCGGCAGCGAAAGCAGATACAGCATCAGCAGATGCGCAAACTGCAGATCGCGCGCATCCATGCCTAGTCGATCAGCTCTTCGACCGTCGCAATCTCTTTCTCAAACATCCCGACATTGTGTGGATTATACCCCTGCATGCTGCGTTCCCAGAGCATATTCCGCACGCAGAGATAGTCCGGATAATCCGGCAGATAGGAATTTGCAAACAGCACCGACTTATACGGTTCCAGCAGACCGAATACATTGATCACATCGGTCAGATCATCGTAACCGACATCCAGCTGCACCTGAGATGCGCTTGTGAACGTGCCGAAATCGGGGCGCTGATGGAAACGCATCGTGACCTCATTCGTGTGCCGGGGATACGAGTGCAGATAGTGATAGAGCATCCGGTATCGTTCATTCTGAATCGGCTGATTGCGGTTTATGTTGGCATTCGGGTGAATGCCCATGCCGGTGAGGGTATAGCCGCTTTTGCCGAGTTTGCTGTTCAGAAAGCAGATATACCGCTCAAAGCGTTCCTTGACTTCCAGCAGCCCGCGCGCCTTGCCGAAGGAAAGCTCCAGATTGGAATAGCAGCAGTCAAAGGAGAGAATATCCCCCGTTGCGCTGTCCTGTGCGGATGTGAAATTGCCGTCCGCGCCCCGGCCCGTGATCTGAAATCCGAAATGCGCTGCAAACTGCTCCGCTGCCGCAAACGCAACTTTTTCATCGACTGGTTCATCTGCAAGATTCACAACCGGCATTTCAATTTCAACACCGATATAGTCCGGTCTTTGCTTTTGTGTCGGTGCAATATACTTTTCGTAGATTGCCTGTCTGAGCGTAGGATCCATGATTCTCACCTCAATCATCAGCACCTTTTCGTTTGCACACTGATTCGGTATGCTTTATTTTAGCATGTATTTCATATGGAGTCAATAGACTTTGCGGATTTAATGCAATAAAATTCGGCTATGCTGCAGCTGATATAAAAATCCGCCTGAACCGAATGGAAGCTCAGGCGGATTGACACTCGAAAGATTCGATGTCCTGCTTGAAAGCAAATGGAACTTTTTTTCGAGGGACATCGCAGTGTTCTCAGCAAAAAAGAATGGAGGTATTCTGCGGGCAACGGTCTTGGGCATCAACATCGTTCTGCGTTCCACATTCGCTCTGTACAAATGGGTACCGAGCGAATAATGTACTGTGCGGCAATATTTCCTGCCGTCATTTGTACAGCTCCTTTCGTTTGGTATGGCTTTATTATAGCACGGGTGCCGCTGTTTGTCCAATGCAAAAAATGCATTGCGGGTTATAGATTCAGATTATCACGCTCAAAGAAATCCCTCAGAAGCTGTCCGGCGCACTCTGTACGGCTTCTGCCGACAGCCTGCCATAAGATTTCGCCGTTTTCATCTGCGATATTGAGAAAGACACCGTCACACTGCCCCCAGCCGTAGAGGATATGCCGCCTGCCGTTCAGCTCAAAGCTGCACTCCTCGCCGGATTCGGCACATCGCAGCAGCTCTGCGCTGTTTGCGATCTTTTGCGTTATTTTTTGCATAAATCCTTCACGACCTCTCCTGAGATAATCAGTCCGACAACCGACGGCACAAATGCAGTGCTGCCCGGAATATCACGGCGCTCCGTGCATTTGTGCTGCGCGCCCGGCGGACAGATACAGTGTGTCCGGCAGGAGATCGACATATCCTCAATCGGGCGCATCGGCGTTTCCTCGGAATACACGACTTTCAGCTTTTTGACCCGGCGTTTCCGACATTCGATCCGCATCACTTTGGCAAGCGGACAGACCTTTGTTTTATAGATATCCGCGACGCGGAATGCAGTCGGATCGAGCTTGTTGCCCGCACCCATGCTGCTGATGATCGGGATATGCAGTTCCTGCGCTTTCATGACAAGCGCGAGCTTTGCCGTGACCGTATCGACCGCATCCACGATATAATCATATTCTGCGAAGGGAAAATCATCGGCATTCTCCGGCAAAAAGAAGCATTTGTGTATGCGGATATCCGCGTCCGGATTGATTTCGCGGATGCGCTCCGCCATGACTTCTGCTTTGTACTGTCCGACTGTTTTCCGCGTTGCGATGATCTGCCTGTTGAGATTCGTCAGGCAGACCTTGTCATCGTCAACGAGGTCAAATGCCCCGACACCGCTGCGGACAAGTGCTTCACAGACACACCCGCCGACTCCGCCGATGCCGAATACCGCAACACGCGCGCCGGCGAGCTTCTCCATATTTTCTTTTCCGAGCAGAAGCTGTGTTCTTGAAAATTGATTCAGCATCTTATCCCTCCGAAATGATTTGACTGAGTATGTCAGTAAACCGTTCGATCTCCTGCGCAGATGTCAGATGCGACAGGCTGATGCGCCATGAACGGAGCGCGTTTTTGCGGTCGTGTGAGATTGCCATGACCGCACGGGAAGGTGTGTTCGGCACAGAGCAGGCGGATTTCACGGAGACGCATACACCCTTATCATCAAGCCGCTTTCGCATCTCCACACCCTTGACGCCGCTGACCGAGAGATTCAGAATATGCGGCACAGCATTTTCGGGGCTGTTGATGCGGATGCGCTCATGCTGTGCACAGTATGCACGGAGCTTCTGATTCAGCGAATGAACGTTTTGCAGCCGTTCATCATATTCGCTGAGCGCATACTGCAATGCCGCGGCAAGCGCCGCTGCTGCCGGTGCATCCGGCGTACCGCTGCGGTAGATCGTCGTACTTGCGCCGCCGTGAATCAGCGGTTCCAGTACGATTCCCTTTTTCTTATACAGCACGCCGCTGCCTTTCAATCCGTAGAACTTATGCGGTGCAAAGCTCGCAGTATCTGCACAGGAGAGGTCAACCCGCGTTTTGCCGATTGCCTGCGTCGCGTCCAGATGCAGGCGGCAGTTCGGATAGGATTTTAATATCTCAGCGATCTCCCGGATCGGCTGTACCGTGCCGAGTTCACTGTCCACCGCGCAGACTGCGCATAAAACCGTATCCTGCCGCAGCAGTGATCTCAGGTGACCGAGGTCAACTGTTCCGTCCGGCATAATGTTCACAAGGTCGATCTCCCAGCCCAGTTCCTGTAAAAAGGTCAAAGCGCCGCTGACGGAGCTGTGTTCCAGAAATGTTGAAATGATGTGCTTTCCGCGCCGCCGGTTCGCAAACGCAATGCCCTTTACCGCGAGATTATTCGCTTCACTCGCGCCGCTCGCCAGAATGATCTCATCACTGCCGATATGCAGCAAATCTGCGATCTGTGAAAGTGACCGGTTCAGGATTTCCTTCGCAGCCATGCCGCATTGATGAACGGAATTGGGATTTGCAAAATTCCCTCTGGCTATTTCGGAATAAACAGACAGCACCCGTTCATCCGGCGGCGTATCTGCGGCATAATCAAGATAAATCGGATTCATTTGTTCCCTCTGCTTTCGTCCAGCGGATGCTTCTGCCCTCGTCATAATCATCGAGGAAGTGATGATATTCGCCGCCGCGGTGATAGGAGATGATCGTTTGCAGATTGACATTCTCCACGCTGCGGAAAATATTCTTATCAACAGCCGGATTGACCGCACGGAGCTGTTTCAGCAGTGTTTTGATCTCCTGCCGTTTGGAGCCGCCGCCCCCGTTGTCGCACATGGTACAGTTTTCGGTGAACCGGCAGGCGCACTGGATAAACTGCAAATCATTGTATTGCTTCCAGCGGATAATATCCGCTTCGCGCACGAGATACATCGGGCGTATGAGCTGCATCCCCTCATAGTTTTCGCTGTGCAGCTTCGGCATCATAGTCTGCACCTGTGAGCCGTAGAGCATTCCCATGAGGATTGTTTCGATCACATCGTCAAAATGATGTCCCAGCGCGATTTTATTGCAGCCGAGTTCCTTTGCGGTCTTGTAGAGGTGCCCGCGCCGCATCCGCGCGCAGAGATAGCACGGGTGCTGATCGACCTTTGCAACCGCATCGAAAATACCGGTTTCAAAGACCTGCACCGGGATTTCAAGCATCTCTGCATTTTCGCGTATCTTTTGATAATTGATCTCGTTATAGCCGGGGTTCATGACAAGGAACACGACCTCAAACGGGATCTTTGAATACCGCTGAAGCCGTTTCATGCACATCGCCATGAGCATCGAATCCTTGCCTCCGGAAATACAGACAGCGATTTTATCGCCTGCCTGAATCAGCTCGTATTCCTTGATGCCTTTAAGAAACTTTGTCCAGATTTCCCTGCGGAACTTATTGACAACCGAAAGCTCAATCTGATTGGGCATTTCGGTTCTGACCGGTCTTTCCGTCATAGCATGTTCTCCTTTTACTATTCATATAGAACCAGTATGATTATAGCATAATCTGTGCTGTTTGTCAATCTGTTTTTGTATCGCTGCGCAGAAACCGCTGTCCGCATGAGGGCGTCATGATGTCTGCATATCGAAAAACAAGCTGCATTTAATTGACGGAAAATGCCTGCTGCTTCCTGTGCCAGGACTTCCTTCGCATAATTCTTCTGAACCTGCAAACACTACCAGAAGCAGTATACTGCAAATACCATTGAAACAAGGAGAACAGAACGAAATGAAAGCAACTGGTATTGTGAGAAGAATCGACGATTTGGGGCGAATCGTCATACCAAAAGAAATTCGCAGGACACTCCGTATCAGAATGGGCGACCCCTCACTGAAAACATTGACACAGGATTTGGTGTTCTGCATGGGTGTGGAATGCGCTGCGGAACGGTACATCGGGAAGTGAATACAGCGAACCGCCGTCTGATTGGAGTCAGGCGGCGGCCATTGTCTTATTGTATCATCAGCATCTGTTTCAGCAGTGTGAGA
>JAKSPK010000058.1 GCA_024404875.1 Oscillospiraceae bacterium | reverse complement strand
CGTTCCCTGTCAGGTTGCCGGAAAAGTTGCCGGTATTTATTCTGTCAAATGGGTTGATTTTTTTTGTCGAATTTTGTATAATAGTAATGGAAAAGTGCGCCTATTAAGGAGAATCGCCATGAGCTACTTTGAATATCTGGAGATCCTGCAAAAAAAATACGGCACATCAAATACCGAATTGCTGCGCGCGATGGAAAAAACCGGCCACCCGATCAGCAAAAGCAATCTGACACATAAGCTAAAAGGACAGCGCAGACTGACCGCAGAGGAACTGGAAGTCATCATTCAGACAATCTGTCCGACAGGTACAGAGGAAAGCAAGCTGCGGTCGCTGTATCGCATCTGGCAATTCGGCGAAGATAAATATTTCGCCGTGGAAACGATCCGCGATCATCTCACGCAGCTTTCCGACCGGATCACTGTCAATTTCCCGCCGCTCGGCGAGCCGCTCTCTGAGATCAGCGTGATCCGGAGAGAGTCTCTGCTGCATCAGGTTCTTTATGCCGTCATGCAGTCAGCATGGGGAAAGCAGCTGATCCGTATCCGCTGTACAGCGCATTTTCAGCGCTTGATAGATGCGCTCATGACGCTCAGCACGGAAAGTGCACCTGTCCGTCATCTGATTTGCCTGAATAATGAATCCGGAGGAAAACAGCAGATTTATAATACACACTGCTTGTTTACCGCTGCCGGCCCCGCATGGCAGAACAGGGAATATGCAGTGCGTTTTTATTATGACAGCGCGGAATCCTGCACTGGGTTTTATACGGTCTATCCGTTTTTCATTGTGACGGATGAACACCTGCTGCTGATCGCACACGACTGCCGGAGCGGGCTCCTGCTGCACGATGCTGCTGCACGGCGGAGCTATGCGGATGAATTCGACCGGGTCTATGATGCAGCGGATACGCTGTGGAAGCGCAGCGAAGGCTGGCTGGATTGCTTCCGGGAATGCGCGGAGCAGGAAAAGAAATGTGATGAACAATTCTTTTATCTGCAAAACAGCGTCGGGCTGCTGCTCGCGATGGATCCGCCGCTGATGGAAAAATATCTGCGGCCGGAACTGCCGTTCCGCAAGGAACTGATCGCGCTGCAGAAAAAACGGATTGCGGAACGCCGCAGAGAGCTGCACGGCTGTCTGCTGTACGTTTCAGACACGATACAGGATCTGAAGGAACGCGGAGAGATCCAGCCGGAGCTTGCGTCGATCCTGCTGCCGATGGCGGAAGCCGACAGACAGCGCGCTGCGGATCGGTTGAATGATGCATACTGTGTGAACCGGATGCTGCGGCGGGAGTCGCTGCCGGTGCCGGAGAAAGTTTCGGTTCAGTGTTATGATAACGGGACGGTCGTACTGCGCCGGCGGGGCAATGAGCCGGTGAGTCTGCTGATCCGTGAGCGTAAGCTTTATACATCAGTAAAGAACTTTTTTGAATATCTGATACAGTACGCGGCGGAGAAAGAATGATCCGGCGGCCGGGTTTATTCAGTTTACTCGGTTTATCCGGTTTACTGCACTCTGCACGCTGATCGTTTCCGTATGTGGAACGGTGCGCGGCGTGTATCAGTATTACACCTTTATTATATAGGTACTCCCAAAAGCGAAAACCCCAATCAGCGTAAACCTTAGGCAATGCCGCACAGAGCCGGCGGTACAGATGTGCTGCCTATCAATAGCAGGAAAGGAATTATTATTATGAGAGTGTTGCTGCTTGACCGCGATAAAGAATATGCCTCGCGTATCGCTCAGTTCCTCAGTAAAAAAACCGATATGCAGGTCTCTGCCTGTAATGATCTCGAAATCGCCCGCAAACTCATCCGGGAGGAACACTTCCAGGTCATCCTCTTTGACGCCGAGTTCGATTCTGTCGATCCCGCAGAGTTCAGCAAGCGCAATACCGCCTTCGCTTTTCTCTCATCTCTCAAGGAAACCGTCAACGATACAGAAACGATCTATAAATTCTGCAGCGTTTCCGAAATGTACGGCGAAATCATGCGCGTCTATGCAGACCATACCCAGCATGAAATCAAAACCGATGATGACACCGAAGAGACAGAGACCATCCGTACAAAGGTGCTCTCCTTCTTCCCTGTCAACGGCGGTGCCGGCAGCTCCACAATGGCGATGTCTGCCGCAATCGCCCTTGCAAAAGAGAAAAAGGTTCTTTATATTCCTCTTGAACAGCGGCATTCTGAAATGCTCGTATTCTCATCAAAGGAAAAGAAAGGCCTCACCGATGTCGTTTCTATGCTCCGCACGAACTACGATCTCAAAGAATCCAAAAAGCTCTTTGAGAAACTGATCTGCAAGTCTGAACGGTACGGAAACGGCAATCTCGATTTCATCCCCGGTTTCCTCAATATCACCGACTGTCTCAGCCTGACGCCTGCTGTGCTTGATACCATGCTCAGTGAGCTGCGCAAGAAATTCCAGTATCACTATATCGTCATCGACGCCGATTTCATCCTCGGTGAACTGCTCATCAAGCTCATCGGCAGCTCGGACAAGATCGTCTTTGTCTGCACCGGCGCGGATACCTCCAATGCAAAAATTGACGGCATCCACCGCTATCTGGAGATCATTGAGCGTGATATTGAGATCATGCCGAAAAAATATCTGATCTTCAATCAGTATTACGGCCTGAAATCCGAAGAGGCCGTTGTTCGCGATATGAAGGTCATCGGCAGATTCGGCAGATACCGCGCAGAAAATCATTCGCTGCTTTCTACGGACGGTGTCATCAATCAGATTCTCGGAAACGATGATCCCTTCCGAGATCTGATGTAACGGGCGGTGATGCAGAATGGCCACAAAGAAAAAACTAAAAATGCAGGAGGTCATCGAGGAGATTGTCAAGCGCGTCTGCAAGATGATCAACGAGGGCGAGACCGGTGACGAAAGCGCACTGGTCGGTGCGGAAAATTTCGAGATCGCGAGACACCGCGCCGATATGCTGGAGAGTTACCGCAAGGCGACCGATGATGAATACCGCATCATCATTATGGACCTGGTGAACAGCCGCCTTACCGACAAGGGTGACTATATCGCTTCCGACAAGAGGCCCTATTATCTCTCTCCGGCAGACAGAGCCGTTGTGATGGAGCGCGTCTACGGTATGTACCGCGGACTCGGTCTGGTCGGTACGCTGCTGATGAACGAGCAGATCACCGAGCTGATGATCAACGGACCGGATAATATCTTCGTCGAAATCGGCGGCAGAGTAGTCCGGCGTGAGGAGCGCTTCTGTGATGACAGGGACTGCTCCGAGGAGGAGCGCAAGGAGCGCGGCAAGATTCAGCTTCGCCGCATCATCCGCCGCATCGTCGAAATCTGCGGCAGAGATGTCACCGAGGCGAACCCGATCGTTGACGCTCGTCTGAAGGACGGCTCCCGTGTCAACATCGTTCTGCACCCGATTGCGCTCGGCGGTGATACCGTCACGATTCGTAAATTCTCCAAAAAGCCGATGAGCGTCGAAAAGCTGATCGAATATAAATCCATTACGCAGGATATCGCCGACAAGCTCAAAACGCTCGTCTATGCAAAATACAATATCTTTATCAGCGGCGGTACCGGCTCCGGAAAGACGACATTCCTGAATGCGCTTTCCAACTTCATCCCGCGGGATGAGCGTGTTATCACGATTGAGGACTCCGCCGAGCTTCAGATCAGCGGTGTCGATAACCTCGTCAGCCTCGAAACCAAATCCGCGAATGCCGAGGGCAAGGGCGCGATCTCGATGAAGGATCTGATCAAATCCTCGCTCCGAATGCGTCCGGAGCGCATCGTCGTCGGCGAAGTCCGCGGCGAGGAAGCGCTGGATATGCTGCAGGCGATGAACACCGGCCATGACGGTTCGCTTTCGACCGGTCACGCGAACTCCGCAAAGGATATGCTGACCCGTCTGGAGACGATGGTCCTGCAGGGCGCATCCGGTCTGCCGCTGGACGCTGTCCGCAGACAGATCGGCTCGGCGCTGGATATCATCGTGCATCTTTCGAGAATGCGCGACCATTCCAGAAAGGTCGTTGAGATCACAGAGGTGCTGGGCTATGAAAAGGGCGAGATTCTTCTCAATCCGATTTATGTCTTCGAGGAAGACGAGAATTCCACGGTAGAGAAAGTTTCCGGCAGTCTGAACCGCACAAAGAATCCGATGAAGAGTGTCGAGAAGCTCCGGCAGGCGGGTATCTGGGACGATATATAATGTGTCTCCGACGGATTGATAACGGGGGCGCTGCCGCCAAATCCCTGTCAGAGGGATACAAGCCCTCTGGACTTCGCAGAGAACGAAACGCTCCCGGCGTTCCGGTATTTTCCAACGCACAACCGCGTCCTTAGGATTTTAGAAAATGGGTGTGGGCACTGTCCGCCCAGTATAAGGAGGTCACTGCATAGATGGAAGCAGATGCAAAAATTGCGGCACAGGCAAAGCCGCAAAAGCAGAAAAAACAAAAATCCGGCAAAAAGAAAATCATTGAGAACAGAGGCATCAGCGGCGCCGGTACCGACTATACCGTATACATCATGAACAGCCAGGAAACGATGCTCGCTGTCGTGATTGGTTTTGTGGTTGGCTTTGCCGCAGGCTACTGCTATTTTGACAGCAAGCTCGTCGGCCTGATTGTCGGTCTGGTTGCAGGCTATAAGGCAATCGACATTTTCCGCAAGAAGAAGCAGACGGAACGCCTGCGCGATCTGCGCCTGCAATTCCGCGATCTGCTGGAATCACTCAGTAACTCCTACACGGTCGGTATGACCGCGAACCGCGCATTCCTCGGTGCCTATGACGATATGGTCACGGAGCACGGCAAGAATTCCTATATTGCAAAGGAAGTGCGTCTCATCAATGAGATGCACAATCAGGGCACCGAAATCCGCGATATGCTCAATGATTTCGCAGTCCGCAGCGGCATTGACGATGTGCGCTCTTTTGCAGATGTTTTCCATATCTCCTCGGAGCTGGGCGGCGATGTCGCAAAGGTCATCCGCGAGACAAGAGACATGATCGGCGATAAGATCGAGATTGAACTGGAAATCCAGACAATGGTCACCGGTCAGCGCAGTGAGCTGAATATTCTGGCAGTCATGCCGATTGTCATGTCGCTGATGCTCCGCGCATTCGGAAACGGCGAACCGCCATCTCTGCTGACGATCATCGTCAAGGCGGCCGCACTGCTGCTGTTCGTATTTGCTTACTGGCTCGGCACAAAGATCGTCGATATCAAGGTCTGACGGAGGGAATGCTATGTATTTACTGTATCTGATCTGCGCGGCGCTTGCAACAGTTCTGGTTCTGGTCTGGCTGTTCCTGTTCCTGCGCTATCGCAGCCGCTATGATTCGATTCTCGATAAGGCGGATCCCAAAATCTTTACGCTGAAGGAGCTCTATTTCACCGGTCTCGGCCTGATCGAAATTCATGAGCGCATAAAGCGCAAGAAGATTACCACGAGCGAAAAGGCTGTCGAGAAGATCCGCGAGCTGTCGGAGGTTTTCGGCCGCAATCAGGCGGAGCTGTACTATTATATTAGTATTTCCGCAATCATTTCGCTGCTTGTGACATTTCTCCCGATCGGCCTGATGCTGCCCTGTCTGATGCAAAAGCCGATCATGCTGCTGCTTGGTCTGCTGCTGGCGGGCACGATGCCTTACGGCATTTACAGCGGCATCAATAATGCAATCGCCAACAAAAAGGACGAGCTGCGCAGCGAATTCCCGAACATGGTTTCCAAGCTGACGCTGCTCATCAACGCCGGCATGATCCCGACACGCGCATGGCGCGCTGTCGCAAACGGTAATACCACCAACCGGCTCTATGAGGAGATGCGCACCGCGACCCGGGACATTGAGGAGGGTATGACAACCGAGCGCGCAATGGATGCTTTTGCACTCCGCTGCGGCCTGAAAGAAATCCGGAAGTTCTCCTCGATCTATGTGCAGGCGGTCAAGGGCGGTGCCGGTGAAGCAATCGGCTCTATGAAGCAGATGGCTGATGAAGCATGGGAGGAAAAGAAGCAGTTCGCCAAGCAAAAGGGTGAAATGGCAGCGCAGAAGCTCCTTGTGCCGAATATGCTCATGTTTATCGGTATCCTGATCGTTGTTGTCGTGCCGCTGGCGATCAATATGATGGGCGGCATGGACATCTGACGGAATGCGGCTTTGTCCGCATATCATGACACGGCGCAAAAACAGAATGCCCGATAGCAGCGGCGGCAGGGGAGTCTCTGCAAACTGACCGATGCTATTTGATATATGGCAGATGCGGCATGGATGGTTGTAAGGAAGATTTCAATACAAGAGGGAGGTGAAAAATATGAATATGATCGATAAGGCAGCTGTTACGGTTCTGGCAGCTTACTACACCATGAAGGCAAAGGTGCAGAAGCTCATGAGCGATGAAGACGGTATGGAAACTGTTCAGGCAGTTATCCTGATCGTTGTCGCTGTTGCAGTCGCGCTGGTCCTGCTGGAGATTCTGACAAAGGGCGGCGATTCCGATCACGGTCTGATCGGTGATCTGGTCGAAAAGATCAAGGAAAAGCTGATGGGCGCACTTGACTGATAAGTACACGGTCATCCGCACCATGCCGCGGATGACCGCCTTTCCGCACGGCAAAAGCACATTTTGCTGCGCGGAAAGGCGAATGCTTTTTTGAACTATTATAAAGGAGAGGATCTGAATGAAGAAACTGCGCAGATTCCTGAAAAATGAAAACGGCGCTGCGGAGATCGTCGAGGCTGCAATCGTGTATCCGATTGTTATTATTTCGATCTTCACGCTGGTATATATCGGACTTTTTATTTTGCAGACGGTTACGGTGCAGACATATGCGCAAAAGATCGCGCTGCTGGCAGCGCGTGAGGTCGGCCGGCCTGGCTATGTTGACCTCATCAATAAACAGGATGCCGTGACATCCGGTGCCGTCGAGCTGGCTTTGCAGGATTACAGTAAATCTGTGACGGCGGGCGAGAATTACGGCGGACTGCTCCTCACGATCCCGAAGGATTCAAGAGTTGTCCGTGCGCGTGCGTACCGCTTCTGGGGGAAGGACCCGCTGCAAGGTACAACGGAATATGATCCGAAATCCAAGCTTGGCAGGATGCTGCAGGAGCTGGTCGACAAAAATTCGTTCCTGGTCGGCCGGCGGCAGGCTCAGGTAGAGATCACCTGTGAAAACAAGTTCATTACACAGACTATCCAGGTGACGGTGACGCAGCCGCTTGTATCCAGCGGTTTTATGGAATTCTTCGGGCTCAAGACGCCGGAGCTGAAAGCAAGGGCACTCTGCGCAGCAACGGATATTGACGAATTTGTACGGAATACCAATTTCGTGACGGATACGCTGGAAATGCTTGCGCGCAAGCTGAATATTGATGTGGACAAGGTGAAGTCCAAGCTTGACGATGCAATGACAAAGATCGGTCTGAAATGATAACCGGGAAGGAGAAACGGCTATGATCCGTAAAAGCAAAGAAAACAAATCCCAGAAGCGGCGGCGAAGACACAGCATATGGAATATGAGCCGGGCGGTAAAGGGCTCTGTCACACTGCTGCTAACCCTGATGCTCATGCCGATGATTACATTTTCTGTACTGATTATTGATGCTTCGCGGCTCCAGTCTGCCCGGACGAATATTGCCGGCGCGGGTGAGCTGACGCTCAATGCAATGATGTCGGAATACAATGTGCTGCTGGAAGATATGTACGGCCTCTTTGCCAACTGCAAGGATATGGAATCGCTTAAACCCGCACTGGAAGCCTATTTTCAGCAGTCCGCGGAGAGCTTTGTTCCGGCGGGCACACTGGCTGACAATTCATATGCGCAGGATATGATCAAGAAGGCGACCAATCTGGTGCTGAATAATGACGGTGATATCTCGGAAGATTCTCTGACGGATTTCCTGAATATGGCGCTGGTCGGCGGCCAGTTCCAAGCAGAGGGCGTTCACGGCGGTGCGCTGGCGAATCCGAATATTATGAAGCAGCAGATCGTCGAATACATGAAGTACCGCGGGCCGATCTCGCTTGCAAGCACACTGCTCGGCAAGATCAAAACACTGAGCAATGCCAGCACGCAGACGGATGCCTGCGACAAAAAGGTCGATTACAACAAATCGCTCGGTGCGCTGAAGGATCCCTGCAACAAGGCATTCGAGGCAATCGAGAAACAGTACAACATGGGCGCGCTTGTCATGAATAAGGCAATGGCACAGGGCATTGAGGGCAAGATCATGAAAGCTATAAATTATCTGATGGGCGAAACGAACGCGGACATCAAGGGCCTTGATGAGATCATCGCCCGCAGCAAATATGCCTATGAGAATGCAACGATCTTCTATCTTCTCAACGCGAAATCGCCGTTCCGCGATAAGGGTCCGGATTATAATGAGATGAAAAAAGAGGCGCTCGCGGCTACACCGGTCAATTACAGCGACCTGGACAGATTG
>JAKSPK010000057.1 GCA_024404875.1 Oscillospiraceae bacterium | reverse complement strand
TGCCGGCATTTGTATCACCGGCTTTGTGCGGGAAGCCTGATATCTCAGATATCTGCTTTTTCCAGGACTGTCGGATGCGAACTGCGCAGATGTGCTTTCAGTGCTTCAAAGGACTGCATGCTGATATCATGTTCCAGCTTGCAGGCATCCTCAGCAGCGATCTCCTTCGGTACGCCGATGTCGATGAGCCACTGCGAAAGTACACGGTGCCGCTCGTAGATGCGTTCTGCGACCTCTATGCCGCTGTCAGTCAGCGTGATGTTGCCGTCCTCAGCAATCTGGATAAAACCGCCGTCACGCAGAATGCCCATTGCGCGGCTGACGCTTGGCTTGGAGACCTCCAGTTCATGTGCGATATCGACCGCACGGACATAATTGCTTTCGATATGCAGCATCAGGATTGCTTCGAGATAATCCTCGCCGGATTTATGCAGATTAGTCATTGGGATGTCTCCTTTCAGGATTTGTTCGGAATGATCTCACAGACATTCAACTGATTCTCTGAAACCGTGAACCGGATATCGAATCCGGCATAGGTGACACCGTAGATCCGTTCCGGATCGCCGGCATATCCGGGACGCGGATCAAGCCGAAGAATTTCGTATACTGCTTCACGATCGGCTTCCGGAAGCTGCGCGAGCAGCTCCGCGGGGATCTGCACATCCAGCAGGTGCTTTACAGTCTCAGCGGTATAGCCTGCGGCTGCATCCGGCACGGCATCGGCCGCAGGGATGTAGGGCTTGATGTCATAGATCGGGGTGCCGTCGAGCAGATCTACACCGGAGACCAGCAGTCTGACCTGCGGTGCATCCGGAAAGACTTTTTCCAGCTTCACGCAGGAAAGCCCGATCGGATTCGGCCGGAACGGAGAGCGCGTCGCAAAGACGCCGACTCGCGTATTGCCGCCGAGCCGCGGGGGACGCACCGTTGCGGACCAGCCCTTTCCTTCAGGTTTCTGTGCAGCATGAAAGCCCCAGATCAGCCAGATATGCGAAAAGGCAGTCAGGCCGCGCACAGCCTCGCTTCGGCTGTATTCCGGAACAAAGACGATCTCGCCTCTGACCGCAGGTGCCAGACCGCCCTGCCGCGGCAGACCGAATTTTTCTGAAAAGCCTGTGTGGATATAGGCGATCGGAGAGAGCGCAAGCTCAGTCGTAGATGATGTCACTCTGGGCATAATAAGCGTTGATCTTGTCACTTGTGGACATGATGAATGTTACGACGATGCAGAGTATGACCGAGACCACATAGCAGGCAACCGAAACGGCGCCGCCTTCAGCATCCTTCTTCTGATGCAGCAGCAGTACAATGCCCGGAACGATCATGATGATCGGCGTCAGAATGAACATGAATGAGGTAAAGCCCTTGAGCTTTTTTACGCGTGTTATGATCGTGATCGAGAGCAGGATCAGCAGGACGCCCGCGCCCATGTAGCATTTGTCAAAGAAGTTGAATACGCCGGATGCATCCTCCGGATTGGAGTAACCGCCAATCGAGAACATCAGTGTGCAGACACCGGCGATCACGCCCATGATGGTCAGGATGATCGAGACCATGAAGCCGGCCTGTGCGAGATCATCCTGCTGCTGCTGACGGAGCAGCGCCATTGCTTCGCGATCACGCTTCTGCTGCTCGGCGGTCTTGTCGGGAACTTCCTTGAGGCTTTCGCTTGCGCGTTTGGCCGCAGCTTTCTTTGCGGCTTCAAGATCCTCCTGATTGAAAACGACTTTGCGTTCAGGCTCCGGTGCCGGCTCTTCGAGCAGTGCACTCGCATCTACCTGCGGGAGTGCTTCATGCTGCGGCTTTTTTTCCGGCCGGGAATAATCCTCCGGCTCGGCAAGCAATGCGGCGGCTGCTGCCTGCTGCTGTGCAGCCTGCGCGGCCATTGCGGCTCCCATTGCCTGCTGGCGCTGGCGCTCGATGAATTCCGCTTTCAGCTCTGCGATCTCATCGGGGGTATAGGGCGGGAGACCCTTTGCAGCGCGCTGCTGCTGAAGGAGTGCGACCTGCTCCTCGGTCAGCTCCTGGTAGTGCATCTGTGACTGTGCCGGACGAGGGGCTTCGGCTGACATGTCGCCGAGAAGCGCTGCAGCATTGACCTGCGGGAGCGCCCCCTTTGCAGAAGACTGCTGCGGGGTATAGACCTCCTCCTCGCCGAGCAGAGCAGCGGCATTCACCTGCGGAAGGCCTGCCGGCTGTGCGGGTTTCTGCTGATATTTGCGCGGATCATCATATGTCATATCGCCTAAAAGCTGCGACTCCAGATTCTTCGGATCATCCATATTTCTGTTCTCCTTTTTCGATAGTATTGAGAAATTCGTAAGGCCGCATAGCCATACAGATGTATTATACCAGATAAGGTAAAAAAATGCAAGCCTCTTTCGCAAAATCTTAGGGGAGCACTGATTCAATCTCGCCTGACGGTTTGGCGCACAGTTTGCCGTTGTGTTTTTTGCCATCTTCCATGAACGCATCTTGCGGGATACCGGCCCGGCAGCGGCGGGCAAGCTGCTTGAAATGTCATGATTTTGAAATAAAATGTCATTGACTTTCATGTGGGAAATCATTTATAATGAGAACAGAACCGCGAATGCGGATACAGAAAGGAATGGGTTATCATGAAGAAAATGCTTGCGGGAATCCTCGCCTGTCTGATGCTCGGTGCGGCTTGTCCGATGCTGCCCGTGCAGACAGAAATCTATCCGGTCACGGCCGCTGCGGCAGCCGCCATGCAGCCGAATCCGATTATCAGCCGCGGTGTGCCGGCATATTCCGGCAGCGGCAGGGCGTCCGATGCGAATGATGCTGTATACTATACATCATGGCAGTCGGAAGCGCCGGATTATCTCGCCTATGATCTCTCCGGTGTTCCGGCATCGCAGCGCAAAAAGGTGCTCGCTGTCTGGTATAACGACAGCACCTACGACAATCTTGGCGAATATGTCAGCCGTGCAGCGGAGCCGGTCGATTATGTACTGGAGGTCAACAAAGCTGCGGGCGGCAGCTATCCGTCTGACGGTTGGGAAACTGCTGTCACTGTCTCCGGAAACGGCCTCAGCTCGCGGCAGCATCTTGTTGATCTGGCGGGATATAACTGGATCCGGATGCGCGTGACAAAGGCAGACACCGGCGTCAAGCTCAATCTCGATATCCACGACGCATCAAACGGCGTATACGACAGCTGGCTGTTTCTCGGTGATTCGATCACGGCGGGCGGCATGGTCATCAGCTGGGGTACCAGCTTTGCAACGAATATTCATTCCATGGACGAACGCTTTCAGCCTGCCGCACAGAACGGCGGTATCGGCGGTATCACCAGCGCACACGGCAAGGCTTCGATCGACAGCTGGCTGAAGGACAGCCCCGTCCGGTTTGTCAGCATCGCATACGGGACGAATGACTGCTGGGGGAATCCGAACAATGCCGATACATATTATGCGAATACGAAATACATGATTGACGCGGTACTGAAGCTTGGCAAGATCCCTGTTTTGCCGACGATCCCCGGCTCGACGAACAGCTCGGTTGAACCGAATGTGCCGATCTATAACGAAAAGATTCGCCAGCTCTACAGCGAATACGGCGACAAAATCGTAAAGGGACCGGACTTTGAGCAGTTTTTCACGGATCATCCGGATTATCTCAGCGCTGATGGTGTGCATCCGAGCGGCGACGGCTATGAGCAGATGCGAAAATTCTGGGCGGAGACGATGTTTAATACCGTTTATCAGAGTACATCCCTGCCGGAGAGTTCGCTTGTCGGTGATCTTGACGGCAACGGCAGCGTGAACAGGGCGGATATTGTTCTGCTGCAAAAGCATTTGCTGACAGAATCGGCCCTCGGCAAAGAGCAGGCAGAAGCTGCCGATCTGAATGCGGACAACAGCGTTACCTCTGCGGATCTGACGCTGCTGAAGCGGCAGGTTTCCGGCGGCAGCGCAGAACCGGTTCAGCCTGATACGCCTGTGACCGATGCGCGTATCTATGAAGCGGAGAATGCAGCGCTGGGCGGTGCGAATGCTGTCAAGGCGGATGCAGATGCTTCCGGCGGTAAGGCAGTCGGCAATTTTGCGGACGATGCCGATACAGTCACATTTTCTGTTGAGGTGCCGGCGGACGGGCTCTATAAGCTGACGCTGACTGCAAAGGGCATCGGCGGAAAAAAGACGAACAATGTTTCCGTGGACGGTCAGTCCGCCGGCACCTTTGACAGCAGCAGCGACGGTTTTACGGATGCTGTGCTCAAGGGTGTTATGATGAAGGCGGGCAAGCATGAGATCACGGTTTCGAAATCATGGGGGTGGATCTTGCTGGATCAGATTAAAGTGGAGTCAGACGCAGGCATTTCAAACGATGTGTACAAAGTCTCAGATCAGCTCATTAATCCGAATGCGGATGCGAATACGAAAAAGCTGTTCTCCTATCTCTGCGAGAGCTACGGCAAATATACATTGGCCGGACAGGTCTGCGATTATGGCATGGACGGCGACGAGATCAAGTCTATCTATCAGGCCACCGGAAAATATCCCGCGATCTGCGGCCTAGATTTCATGGATTATGCACCGGCGCGTGTGGCACGCGGCGCAAAGGGCTTTTCGGTCGATACGGCAAAGAAGTTCCACGAGCAGGGCGGCATTGTGACATTCTGCTGGCACTGGAACTGCCCGGACAAATATCTCAAGGACGGCACTGACAGCAACGGCAATCCGCGCTGGTGGCAGGGCTTCTCCACGGCGAATACCACATTTGATATAGAAGCTGTCATGAACGGCACCGATGCCGAAGGCAAAAAACTGATCGATGCGGATATCGCAGCGATCGCCAAGCAGATCAATATTCTCGGCGATGCAGGCATCCCGATCCTCTGGCGTCCGCTGCATGAGGCAAGCGGCGGATGGTTCTGGTGGGGCGCAAAGGGCGCCGGGCCTTATAAGGAACTCTGGAAATATCTCTATCAGCAGCTCACCGAGGTCTATCACTGCAATAATCTGATCTGGGTATGGAACGGGCAGGCTGCGGACTGGTATCCCGGCGATGAATATGTGGACATCATCGGAGAGGATATCTATGCAGATGCACATTCCTACGGCGCACAGAACGCGAAATTTGCGGAACTGCTTGAATATCCTTCGACAAACAAGATCACCGCACTGACTGAGAACGGCGTTGTTTTTGATATTGACAATGTGATTGCTTCAAATGCGCGCTGGGCATGGTTCGGAACATGGGGCGGCAGTTTCGTGACCGCAAGCGGCAAATATTCTGAGCAGTACACCGAGGCTGAGATCATGAAAAAGACCTACAACAGCGATGCTGTCATCACGCTTGACGAGTTGCCGAAGTGGTAAGCGCTAAAACATCTGATAACAAAAAACGGATCCCTCATGCATTGCACGGGGGATCCGTTATTTTCTATGAACCGAGAATGTGTTCCGGCAGCATTTTCGCCTTGTCATGAGACAATGTGCAGGATTTGTCGGTGTTTTGTCTGCATCAGAAATGCGTTTGTCTGTTTGGCAAATCAGCCGTATCAGGTTGTTATCAGAAAAGTAAGCATTTTAGTTTGATTTGTGCAGAGGATTCCTGCGGCTTCCGCGGTCGGTGCCGCGATGCAGCAGATACCGCCAGCCGCTGCTGCATACCCGCAGCCCTGTGCGAATGAGGAAGGGGTAACGGCAGCCGCGTATTGACACCGAGTATGCCGCCGCAGCATCCGCAGGGGAGGGCGGCAGTGATCCAGAGCGGGATGTGCAGGCGGCAGGTCAGCAGACAGGCCGCCGCAAACCAGATGCCGCAAAGCATTGCAGCGGAGAGCAATCCGCAGAAAAGTCCGCGGCGGCGTCCGCGCCTGCCGCTCATATATCCCGCCGCAAAACAGCCGCATATGACCGGCAGCACGGCAAGAATATGAAAGCTCTGCATTGGCAGATCGGCGGCGGTCAGTCCGGCGGCCATACAGAGCATCAGCAGCACGGATATCGGCAATCCAAAGAAAAAGCAACCCTCTGTCATCGGTTTCATCTGCATCCCTCCGTCGAAATATATGCGGCCGCAGGCGGAATCATAACTGCCGCTGCAGTGATTTTACATCCGTGATAGAATGAAGCATTATTCGGCAGGTGCCGTTATGCCTGCTCCAGCGCTTCCAGCAGATCAGCCGGAATGTGCCGCGGCCCGCGTACCGATACGATGCCGTGATCCTGTAATCGCACCAGCGGAAACTGTTCCTGCGGATAGCAGCGCAGCAGGCGCATCCGCATGACTGTATCCATATGCAGTCCGCCCTGATCGTAATGATACGGGATATTGATCTCGGTCACAGTGCAGGCGTAGGTCACTGCACCGATCGGTTTTCCCTCGTAGATATATACCGTGTCCCCGACGATGAATTTTCCGCTTTGCTTCCAGAGGGTTTCGCCTGTAACGGCAAGCGTCTTTGAGAGATCCTCGTATTTCGGATTCGCAGGAATGAGCCATTCCGTCGGCTCCGTGCGGTGCTTTGACGATTTCCAAGCCGCCAGCGCATAGCTCGCCCGCAGCGCAGCCGTGATGCGTTCGGTTTCCACGCTGCCGTCCAGCAAAATCGTGATCCAGCTGTTCTTGTTCATATGATACGCCGGAAAGAAACCCTTTTGCAGCAGCACCGATCCGAGCATCATCGGATCGCATCTGACATTGAGCATATCGCAGGCTGTTTCGTCCGGCAGACCGAGCTTGGCCTTTGATACCTGCATGATGAGCCCGTACCATTTGCCGTTGGGGTGACGCAGTACGGCAGCATCCGGCAAACGCGCCCAGAGATGCTCCGGCCTGGTCTGATACTGTTCTGCCGCAAACCGCAGAACTGATTCTCTCACTGTATATTTCTCTGCCATATCTCCTCCTGCATCAGACCAGCCTCCGGCTTGTCTTTCGCAATTTCGCAACAGTCTCTGTCACTGTGCGGATGATATATTCGATTTCGTTATCAGTGATATCCGTGCCGATCGTCAGCCGCAGTGAACCGTGTGCGAGCGGTGTGCTTCTGCCGATTGCACGCAGTACATGGCTTGGCTCCGTGGAACCTGATGCACATGCACTGCCGGAGGATGCGCAGATCCCCGCCGCAGAAAGCAAAATCAGGAGCGTTTCACCTTCGATCCCGTCAAAGCTGAAATTGACATTCGATGGCAGCCGCCGCTCCTGGTCACCGTTGAGGACGCTGTCCGGTATCTGGCGCAGTCCTGCGATTAGCCGGTCACGGCGGCGCGTCAGGATCGCCGTATCATCCGATATTTTGTTTGCTGATTCCGTGAGTGCTGCGGCCATCCCGACAATCGCCGGGAGATTTTCCGTTCCGGCACGGACACCGCGCTCCTGCCCGCCGCCGCAGATCAGCCTTGCCGGGCGGAGTCCTTTTTTTGCATACAGAATACCGGTACCCTTCGGTCCGTGGAATTTGTGTGCCGAGAGCGAGAGCAGGTCAATCTGCTGCATCCTGACATCAATCGGCAGATGCCCCGCGGCCTGCACCGCATCCGTATGGAACAGTACGCCGCGCTTACGGCAGACTGCGCCGATCTCTGCGATCGGCTGGATCGTTCCGATTTCGTTATTCGCGTACATCACCGAGACCAGCGCCGTATCCGGACGGATCGCAGCCTCGATCTGTTCTGCAGAAATGATGCCGTTTTCCGGTACATCAAGCAGCGTGATGCGGAAGCCCTCCTGCGCAAGTGTATCGAGTGTCCGCAGGATTGCATGATGCTCAAAAGCTGTTGAGATGATATGTTTTTTGCCGGATGCCGCGCCGATTGCAGCCGCTGTCCGGAGCGCCTGGTTGTCCGATTCGCTGCCGCCGGAGGTGAAGATGATTTCTCTTGCCTCCGCGCCGAGACAGGCTGCGATTTGGCGTCTGGCGTTTTCCAGCAGCCGCTTGGCATTCTGTCCGGCCGCATAGACCGAAGACGGATTGCCGTAATATTCCTGAAAACAGGGCAGCATTGCTTCGAGTGCCGTATCACTCAGCTTTGTTGTCGCTGCATTGTCTGCATAGATCATTCGGTTTTCCCCCAATATAATGCGAAGCCCGCAGGATCGTTGGATCACTGCGGGCTTCATACGCAATCAGAATCTGACGGTACGCGGCGGCGCGGTGAATGAGCTGAACACAGCCTCCGCCTCCTTGAAATACAGCACTTCGGTATTGTCGTCCTCCGCAGAATACATCGACTGCAAAGCAGGGTACTGATCCAGCATATGCTTCTTCGCTTCGATGCGTTCATCGCGGACGAGCGTTCCGGAAACGCGCAGCCATGTGCCGTTCATGAAAGCACAGATCTCCGCCTTCGGATTGGCCTGAAGCTGCTTGGAAACATCCTTTCGCTTGCCGGTCTGGATATAGAGCTTCCCCTCAAAGAGGTCAATCGTTCCGAACGGCCGCACACGCGGCTGATCGCCCTCGACCGTCGCGAGATAATAGGTTTCTGCCTTTTTCAGAAATTCATAAACTTCCTGCATGGTAATACCTCCGTTTTCATTGTAAAAACCAATCTGAATGACAGGAGGAAATTCGGCTTAATTCGAAAAGCAAAGGAAATATTTCACCCGTGTTTGTTCCTCGCCAATCTGGCATCCATCCGGATGCGGTGTGCCGGAAACTTCATCCACTGC
>JAKSPK010000056.1 GCA_024404875.1 Oscillospiraceae bacterium | reverse complement strand
CATGGTTCTATCTGTTTGAAGAAAATGAAAGAGCCATTGATCCTTCCGATTCTGAGATAGATAAGCAGATCGCATATGGTAAGCAGATGCTTGATATGCAGGAGGAGATCAAGAACGATTTGAAGGCGGATGGCAAGGAAAAATCGTATTCTGCAGGCATCAAGGAATATATCATCTACAAGGAAGAAATCGACCAGCTTACAAAGCTCTATGCAAAATATGCGGAAAAGCTGAATGATAGAGATCTTCGTAAAGATTATTTTCTTGAAACCGTTCATGAGGATGTAATCAAGGATAACGCGGACAAGAAAGAAGAAGAACTGATTGGGGAGATGGCGGAAAAATGGCTGACGGAAGGCAACGATCAGTTCGGTGCGTATATGCTGACGAAAGCAAAGATGGAAGCCTGCACATCTGCGATGTCCAAAAATGAAGGCGAAATCAAGAACTGGCTGAGCGGAGCGGCAAACAATGAACGCTTCTTCCTCCGCTATGCACACCAGTACAATGAGGAAGCATACAGCACACTCTTTATACTCGGCATGTCGCTGGAGACCATGAAAGAAGGACTGAATACGCTCAATACCAGCCTTGGCGATATTCTGACGAAGATGGAGGATATTGAAAAAAAGAAAAAAGCATGGAAGAAATCCATTGACGGCGTTAATTCCGATTCGACAAAAGCCGCAATGCTCAATGACTACAACACCGCGATCGACAAGCTGGACAAGAAGGAAATCGAGGCGCTGAAAAAGATCGTCACTGAAGAATTGCAGCCGCAGGTCGAGAAGCAGCTCGCAATGGTCAAGTCTGTGAAATATCTCGGTCAGCAGCTCTATAAAGTCGAGAGCGCCAAAAAGGTTATGCAGCAGGAGACAAATATGCGGATTGAGAAGAAGATCGAGGACAAGATCAAAAACAAGCTGCTGCAGGGTGTATTGAAAGATGTCGGTGCAAAGGCAAATGAGGCGATCTGGAAAAAGATCGACGCAGATGAAAAAATGCCGATCTTCCCGGATTTCAGCAAAAACGACACGATCCTCAACACACCGTTTGACCTGAAGGACGATAATTCACTTAAGACAGCCGCGCAGAATCTCGTGAAAGAACATTATGACAGCAGCGGCTTTGTCATCAAGGATTTCAAGCGCTTCCGCGTGCTCGACGGCATCAATGACAAAAAAGATTTCAGCGCCTATGATGCAGAAGATATGGAAGCGCAGGATGTCATCGGAAAAAAGGAGAACGCCAAAAACGGCGGTTCAAGCGATCTGCTCGATCAGGATGAGGCATTTGTCATCACGCTTTATGCGGAATACAAGGCTTCACAGAAGGCAGCGAAAGACAACGGCGGAGGCGGCGAAGGCGAGGGCGAAGTTCCCAAGAACGCAGATCAGGCGAAGCTGGAAAATTCCGCCAATAAGGGCAGAGATGACGCGACAAACGGCGAACAGCCGGCTGTCACACAGGCGGGCGGACAGCAGCAGACCGTCACGACCGTTACGACCGTCACTGAGGATTTCGGCTCAATTATGAGCGGCATCAAAGGCTACTGCAAAGATAATGAAGAACCGACGCAGGAGACTACCCCGAACTGCCCGAATTCCTCGATCAACAATAAGAAACCTGCGGATTCAAGCGGTGGAGACGGCCTGAAAAACGCAAAGGCAATGCTGGACAAGCTTGCGGATATCGGTACTGTGATCGTGCAGAATGTCTATCTCGAGGAGTATCTGACCGAGATGTTCACCTGCCGGACGGATAATCAGCAGCTTAATAAACTGACTGCGAATCCGGATAAAAAAGTTCTGCCGGTTGTGCTGCTCAACGGCTATACCAATGAAAACGCCAGAAAGGCCTATAACAACAATGCAAATTCCGGTGCGCGGACAGGCAGATACATCAATGAGAATACCGCATGGTACGGCAGGGAAATCGAATATCTGCTGTTCGGCAATACCGATCTGAACGCAAATATGCTTGCGACGGATGGTACGATCTTTGCAATCCGGTTTGCGCTGAATGCGATTTATGCATTTACGGCGCCTGACATTCAGGCCTTTGCGCTGCAGATTGCGACAGCGATTGCCGGATGGACGGTGATCGGCGTGCCGATCGTGCAGGCCTGCATCACGATTCTGATCGCGCTTGCAGAGAGCGGCTATGATATTTATTTGCTGCACGACGGTCAGAATGTCGCGATTTATAAGAACGCAGCCACATTCGTTTGCAGCCCCAGCGGATTTCTGAAAGAGGTCACGGAAAAGGCTGCCGAGACATTCATTAACACGGTCGTTGACAAGGTTGCTGATAAGGTCGAAGAGGAGCTTGATAAGGTGGTCAACGATATCACGCAGGAGGTAACGGATTTGTCGAAGAAGACGGTCTCTGACTGCGCGGATAATCTGAGCGACTCGGTGAATAAATACGCCGAGCAGCAGAAAGCTTCGCTCAAGACAGCGGTAGCCAATATGTTCGTTACGCCGATCCTGAATAATATCGTTCCGGTCGAAAGCCTGATTGATGCGGGCGACCGCTATAAGACTGCGGTTCCGTCGGATCTGATCGAGGATGCCGTCCGGAAAGCAATCGAACAGGTTGAGAGTACGGTCTCCGGCATGGGAGACAGCGCGGCCAAGCGTGTGGCAAAGAAATTGCTTGACAAGTCCAAGGAACCGATGATTACAAACATTACGGCGAAGCTCTGCAGTTATTTTGGAGTGTCTGGATCCGAAGGGGCGGCGCTTCCGCAAGGAACGGGGAACCAGTCTCTCGATGAGCTGATGACGGAAATGTTTATCGGAAAAACTGGTGTCGTGGGCTTGATCGACAATGTCAAGGATGAACTGGATGATGAGATCAAAAAAGTGAAGGACACGATCAATGATAATATTGATAAATACGGCGACATGGCTGCAACCAATGTCAAGGACTTCATGCATGAACAGTTTGCTTCTGCATCTGAACAGATCTCCGGTTCTCTGAAGAACGCGGCATCGAACCTGACGGATAAGCTTCCGACCGGACAATCCGGCAATCTGGATACCAGCGCGACCTCCGGCGGATTCAGCCTCAACTATAAGGAATACTGCAAGATTCTCATGATGATCTTTATCTGCACAAGTGAGAACCAGATTCTTCAGCGCGCAGGCGTTCTCGTCACGGCGAATATGCGCAACCCGTACCCGAAGAATCCGAATGTGAATGAAGCGTATATGGGCACCGCAAAGAATTTTGATCTCACAAAGGCTAATACGCTGTTTTCTGTGACCGCACAGGTCGAGATGAAAACGCTCTTCCCGTGGGGCGTGCAGGTTAATCAGGGAGAAGGAAACGAGGATGAAGGCTTGAAGCTGGATCTCTCGGAGCTCGGCAATAATTCCATTAAGATCAACTATTGCGGCATCAATGGCTATTAAGAAAGGAATAAAATGAACATGAAAAAATACGGTATTGTGATCTGTGCAGCGGCATTGCTGCTTTCCGGCTGCGGCGGCAGCAGCACCGCAGAGGGCAGCACTCCTGCGGCATCCACACAGCAGGAGAGTGCGGCTGAGGCACAGCCGGCGGAAAGCAGCGCCGACGAAGCAGCGCCGGAACAGAGTGCGGAGGAGCAGGCAGAAGCAGTAAAATTTGATCTGAGCAGCTTTACGCTGACGATGCCGGACGGCTATACGATGCCTGATTATTCAGAAGAAGCCGTCGCTTCCAGTAATACTGATCCGAAGATCAACTTTGGTCTGGCCTATCGTGTCGGCTTTTCGCCTGAAGATGCAGGCTTGACTGCGGATTTCGGCCTGCAGGATATCCCGGCGATCATGGATCGGAAAACGGTCGATTTGCTTTCCTGCTTTATGACTGTCAGCGGCGATCAGGCAGAGCGCACTGTGTCGGATTCCAAAGAGGTCGATTTCCTCGGCGGCAAAATGCTCCGTGAACAGGGCGTGCTCGAAGCAAAGGATCATGATGCAGTACATCAGTTCAAATATACCGCATATTACGGAAAGTTCGATATTCCGGTCGGATATTCCGGAACGCCGACCATGTGGTTTGCATTTACGGAGGATGGTGATGCGGATGCGGCAGCGGCACTGGCAGATGAAGTTTTTGCATCCGCAAAAACAAAGGAGTGATCGGAGGTGAGATCCGTGTATCGGAAAGGGCGGAAATCCAAAGCTGAAAGCGGCGCTGTTTCGGTCGAAGCAGCGATCAGTCTGACGATCTTTCTGATTGCGATTATCGGCCTGATGATGCTTGCAACGATTATGCGTGCGCAGGCGATGATGCAGAATGCACTGAACCAGACGGCACGCGAGATCTCCGGCTATTTCTATCTGCTTGACAGATTCGGTCTGACGCCTGCGCTCTCCGGACAGAACTCTCCGGCGAATGAACAGAAGCTCGATGAGCTGAACAAGAGCGTCGGACATATCATTGAGTTTGCCGGCAATGCGAAAGATCAGGCCAATCAGGCTGGAGGTGCAGTCGTCAGCGCGGGCGGAAATATCAAAAACGGCGATCTTGACGGCGTGAAATCAGATCTGCAAAAATTCAAGGAAATCGGCGACAACGCGCGTGCGCTGCAGGATGAAGCAATAAAGATCAAGGACGAATTCAAGACGCTGATGAGCGACGGTAATCCGGCGCAGATCTTCAAGGCGATCATCGGCACCTTTGGCCGCACATTGATCAATACCGCTTTCTCGAAATATGTCGCGGCACCGGTCTGTGAAGCGCTGATGCCGAAATATCTGACAAGCGGCGATCCGAAGAAATATTATGAGAGCGTCGGCATAGATCCGGACAGCGTGACCTTTGCAGGCTCCGATCTGCTCGCGGACGGACGAACGATCCGGCTTGTCCTGACCTATAAGATGAGCGGCGAGAAGATGAGCTTCGGCTTTATCCCGAATGATATGTATTTTCAGCAGGTTGCTGTGACGGCTGCCTGGATCAATCCGGAAAAATCGTTCTATCTGAGCAATCTCGAAGAGGTCTCGCAAAAATACAAGGATCATCCGATCCAGAAAAACGGCGGCAATACAGCCGGCAGCGGTGAAAAGGACGACAGCAGCAAATCCGGCGAAGACAGCAAGCCCTGATCGGACGGAGAACAGATTATGCATATTTCAGTTTATATTATTATGATTCTTGCGTCGCTGCTGTCTGCCTGTGCGGCTGTGTGGTATCAGCAGTCCTATATCGACGAAAAGCTGCTTCCGCCGGCTGATGCGTTCAAACGCAACAAGATCCTGTTCGGATGTTCGGTGGTGCTGTGCACCGGGATCACAGTCACGCTGCTGATCCTCTGGGGCAGGCGTGCGGTTCCGGCTTATGCAGCGGTGCAGAATCTGCTGCTGTGGTACGGTGTCTGGTGCGCCGCAATTACGGATTTCCGCGTGAAAAAGATCCCGAATACAATCGTGCTGATGGCGCTTGGTGTGCGCTGCATCGGGATTCTCTGGGAGATCCTCGCAGAGAAAAAAAGCATTGCAGAAACACTGATTTTCGGCCTGATTGGTATGGCCTTCGGGTTCTTTTTCTTTCTGATCTGCGGCCTGATCTCAAAGGGCGGGATCGGCGGCGGAGACATGAAGCTCTTTGCAGCGATCGGTCTGTATTTCGGGCTGGTTGGCCTGCTGCAGATCATGATCTATTCGATGCTGCTTTCGGCCGTTGTCAGCATTTGCCTGCTTCTTTCGCGAAAGGCGAAAATGAAGTCCACAGTGCCGATGGCGCCCTTTATTCTCATTGGACTGACAGTCTATTATATTTTTCTGAGTAATTTGGAGTGAAGCATATGAAAAAACTGATGCCGGTTCTCATCCTGATTGGTATGTGTCTGCTGCTGGTCGTTTCGTGGAAAAATGTATCTGCGGCCCGCAATGAGTCCGCGCTGCAATATGACAAGACTGTCAAGGAAGCAGAGCGCATGGAGGAAAAGGAAATCTACGGCGGCGACAGCGGCGCGATCAAGAAGTATCAGTCCGCGCTGCGGCAGAAGCCGGGCGATTACGAAATGGCGATGCATATTGTCTCGCTTTATGACAAAATGGAAGAAGCAGATGAGCCGTATGATACCAATGATTATGTCGCAGCCTGTCAGGCAGCGATCAAGTGCGATCCGAAGCAGGCAGATCCCTACTGCATTGCCGTGGATAAACTGATTTCGCAGAAGCAGGAGAAGGACGCTTATCAGATTATCCTGAAAGCAAAGAAAAACATGGAAGACGAAAACGGCGATCCGCTGGAGGGTGTCGATGCGGACAAGCTCAAGCAGCTCGAAGAGCAGCGCATAGAGATGCTCAGCACCTACAGTCAGTTCAATTTTGAGTTCGACGGATTTTATGGCTTCCATCAGATCGGCGGCACAGAGTCCGACCGCGCAAAGGTCAGCCTCGACGGAAAATTCGGTCTCATCACCGGAACCGGCAGCACCGCTGCAGACTGCCTCTATGATGATATCAATCTTGCCGGCAATGATCTCATTGCGATCGAGAAGGACGGCGAATATTTCTTCATTGCCGGTGCAGGCGGACGGCGTGTTGTGACCGATTCCCAGGCCGATTGGCTCGGCGTGTTCTCCAATAAATATGCGCCGGTCAAATACGGTGATGCCTACGGCTATATCGACAAAAAGATGAAGGAATACCATTTTGAATATGAGTATGCCGGCAACTTTGAGAACGGCATTGCGCCGGTCAAAAAAGACGGAAAATGGGGCGTTATCAAGTCTGATTTTTCTGCGGTGAACGGCTATGATTTTGATGAAATCCTGATTGATGAATATGGCTTCTGTGCGCCGTACAAGGTCTTCTTTGCAAAGTCCGGCGGCTCGTGGGCGCTTTATTCGACGGGCGGCGAAAAGCTTGCCGAGGGCTTTGAGGATGTGCGGCAGTTCGCATCGAAGCAGCCCGCCGCCGTGAAAAAGGACGGCAAATGGGGCTTTATCAGTCTCAAGGGCGAAATGGTGATCGAGCCGGAATATACAGACGCAAAATCCTTCAGCTGCGGCTATGCGCCCGTGCAGCAGGACGGCAAATGGGGCTGCATCGGCCTTGACAGAAAGATGCTGATTCAGCCGGAATTCCTCGCAATGGAATCCTTCAGCAGTCAGGGCTATGCCTATGCGGAGATCGAACCTCAGCCGGATGAAGACAGCGAAGACAAAAAAGCAGAACTGAAAAACACGCCGGTAATGATCCGCGTGACGCTGTATGAAAAAGGAGAATAATCATGATTGAGCTTTCCAGCATTCAAAGAAACGGCAGCTTGTATATCGTCTATGATCTGGCAGCGAATCCGCATCCGATCGACAATATCAGCGTCAATATGATTAACAGCAATCAGAAGCGCAGCATTGGTCTCTCGAAGATCAGCTTCGATGAGGAGAACGGCGCAAAGAAGAACATTCTGTTCGATGTTACCGGCATGATGCCGCTGAGTGAATTTCTGCGCCGCAATCAGACACAGGAATCCTTCCGGCAGTTCATCCTTGCGATCATCCGCAGCATCGAGAGCTTCGACGATTACATGATCAGTGTCGAGCAGGTGATCCTGGATCCGGATTATGTCTATATCAATGTCGTTGCCGATCAGGTGAATTTCCTCTGCCTTCCCTTTGCGGACGGTGCAGGCTCCGGCTGTGATCTCCACGATTTCTTCAAGCTGATCTGCAATATCTCGTTCTCGAATGTCGAGCTGCATCAGGGCGAGATCAGCTATTTCAATTATGTGCTGAATGTGCTGCAAAGCAAGACGGCATTCTCGCTGGATAATCTCCGTCAGGTTCTGCTTCCGCCCTCGGACAAAAACGAGAAACATTCGCAGAAGCCGGCATTTGATGTGAAACAGGATTCCGGCATGGCAGTCGATCAGCGCGGCGATCAGCAGATGTCCGTGGGCGCGGATCAGCGGGTATGGAATGCTGAGCAGAATGCACAGAACACAACATATGGACAGACTCCTGCGAACGACCAGAACAGCGGCGGGATCGGGCTTGCAGGTCTGGCCGGTCAGCAGGGCGGCAAAGGGCTGGGCGGATTTTTCCCGGTCGGTGAAAAGAGCGGAGAGGAATCCGGCGGCGGTTTCCTGAAATCGCTGAAAAAGCTGTTCTCGAAGAAAGAGGCCGAGGCGCCGGCATTCGGCGGGCTCGGTGAGCTGAATCAGAATCAGGGGAAACAGAACACGGCACAGCAGCCGCAGCAGCAGTTTGGCATGCAGCCGCCGCAGAATGAGGAGCTGAATCACACGATTTATGTTCCGTCGCCGCAGGCGCAGAACACACAGAATACGCAGAATGCACGGCAGCCGCAGCAGGCTCCATTCCCGGGTGTGCAGGGTGTCCGTCAGGCACAGCCGCAGCAGCAGGTTCCGTTCCCGGGTGTGCAGGGTGTTCAGCAGGCACAGCAGTCGCAGCAGGTTCCGTTCCCAGGTGTGCAGAGCGTCCGGAAACAGAATGATACATTCTCCGGCGCGGAGATCGGCGGGATTGCCGGTCAGGTCGAGCGCGAAAAGCGTGCGCAGAACGATCTGTATACGCCGCAGGAGGGTGCACAGAGCAGCCAGCAGGGGAATGTGTTCGGCGGCAGCATGAGCGGCATCAAGCAGGAAGGCTTATCGCAGACACCGCCGGAACAGCCAAAACAGCAGGAACAGACGTCTGCTTCACCGTTTGAGGATGAGGGCGATCTCGGAATAACCCAAATCATGTTTGAGAACGACGCGCCGACAAAGCTCATAATCCCGAATGACGATCCGGCAACGACCAGTATCCGGAGAGCTTGGCTCATCAGCCGCAGAGACGGTACGCGCATCGAACTGAATAAGCCGATG
>JAKSPK010000055.1 GCA_024404875.1 Oscillospiraceae bacterium | reverse complement strand
ATGGGTAACAACCCGATGGTTGGTGCTACCGTTGCATGTGCTGTTGCTGTTGAAGAGGCTATGAAGTAATAGCCAAACGGCATTATGCGGTATAAAGAATCCCCGGCAGATCGTGCGGTCTGTCGGGGATTTTTGTTTGGATTATTTAGTTGGAAGCGCTGATCAGCCGGCGCAGCAGCGCCAGATCCCGTGCATCGAGAATGCCGTCTGCATTGAAGTCAAGCTGTTCAGCGACGGCCGGATCCTCAATGGGCTTTTTCGTCAGTAGATGCTGCAAAAGCCGGCCTTCCTGCGCCTGCGTATAGACACGCGCCGGAACCGTTCCGTCCGGCTCTGTGCCGCCTACCAGTTTGCCGTCTGCATAGACGCAGACATTCGGACAGCGCTCTGCGGCCTCTACGCCGCTGACTAGGTTATCATATTCCTCGCCGAGCTCCTTCATCCCTTTGAGACTCCAGTCGTTGCCGGGATCCCAGTTGTCTCCGTAATACATTCCGACGATCAGCTGCACCTTTTTATTGGAATTTGCGATCGCGTAATCCGGCCATGAAACTTCAACATAATAAATACTGTCCTTGTATCGTTTCGGCTGTGAGACGACCGCCGCTTTTCCGCTGACTTCCGTTTGCACCTGATCGTAGGGGCATTGCAGGACAAAGCTGCCGGGAATTCCGTCGGAGTTTTCGAATTCACTGATGTCGAAATAGTAGCGGATCGAGAGATCGGTGTGCGGCTCAAGACAGTCCGTATTGACGAAAAATGTCAGCTTCGATGTGCCGGCACCGGTTTTCTCCGGCGCATCCTGAAAATAGCCTGACACCCAAAAATCGCTGCCGGAAAACAGATCGTTGTCGGATTCCTTTTCCGGGGGCGGGAAATCCGGAGCAGGCTGCATGGTCTCATTACCGTAGGCAAGATACATTCCAGCGGCTGCGCCGACAAAAGCGGCATTATAGTCGATCGTGACCTCGTTGTCGATCCAGTCATTCGTGGTATCACTGTGACTGTCATCTTTGCGGGGGCCGCCGACAAGCGCGCCCCAGAGAGTGTGCTTATGTTCTGCAGGATCCTCCGCCATTGTCAGGCCGGATGCAGCACGGTGATGCGGGTATTTCACGGATTTTTCGTTATAGCCGACCACATAGCAGCGGCCGAGCGAGTTGTCACCGAGCAGATATTCCATCTGCCCCAGTGCCCACTTTGAAAAGTGATAATCCGGCTTGGATGTGTCGTAAGCATCCTTTCCCTGCTGATATTTGTCATAGACCAGTGCACAGAACTGCGCTGCTGTATTATAGCGTGCCGAGCCCCATGTGTCCTTGAAATAATATCCGGCGGGGGTATCTTCATCTCCGGATGCGTAGGTGTTCAGCGCTTTCGCTTCCATTTCCCAGAAATTGAGCTGCTCATATTGTCCGCGTCCGATTGCGACGCGTGTTTCCTCGCAGATATCGGGATATTCGTCCTGAATCCGACCGAAGATGATCGAAACACCGTTCCACATATCGTTCCAGCAAAGCACATAGCCGGGCGGCGCGTAGTAATCATCATATTTGAGGCAGGCATCAAGATAGGCGTGATCTTTTGTGATGAGATAGAGCCAGCCGCCCGCAAAGCAGAAATCGTCCTCCCACTTTTTGGATTCATAGAAGCTTGCAGGGCCGTCTGCGCCCTTCAGAACCTCTTTGTCGCAGTCGATCGCAAACTGATAGAGCGCCTTGGCATAATCGAGACACTGCGCCGCATAATCCGGATCATCATCCTTGAAATTGCAATAGTTGATCGCGAGACAGGCCGCCGCTTCTGAGACAACATCAGGAGCGGGCTTTTCCGCCGTTGCGAAAAATGCCGGACGGCTCATCGCGTCGATTTCCGGCGATTGCCAGTATTTGTGATCTGTTGCACCGTCGCCGACCTGATGACAGAATGCAATTACCTTGCCGTCCTTGTCACGGAATGCACATTTCATGAAGTAGTCGCAGAAATGCCGGAGAAGCGTTTCCGTATGTGCGGCTTCTCCGATTTTCTCGTAGGCATCGCGGAATTCGTAATAGCCCCATGATACGATTGAGCCGGCATAGGTTTCCGGCATACCGAATTTCACATGGTCGCCGGCATCGTGAAATCCGCCGGAGACATCAATAAAGCCATCGCCGTCCGGATCGAAAATGTCTGCATATTCCGTGAGATAGGATGCAGGGAGATTGGTGCCGGTGAGGTCATCGCTGATTGTCTGCATCGGCACCTTGGCGTCGTAGATATGGCAGTTTCCCCGCCACGGCAGGCAATCCTTTCCGGTAACATCAGTGCCGCACATATTCGCATCGTAGAAATAGAGCGAATATTGCAGCAGCTTTGCATAATTCAGCTCCGGCTCCTCATAGTCTGCAACACCGGGCGTTGCTGCGGCAGAAACATCCGCTGCCGGTATCGTGCAGGCAGTCAGCAGACTGAGCAGCAGTGCCGCTGCACGATGCGTGTTTCTTTTCTTTACATGAAACATAGCCGTTCCTCCTATGCTGTTTTGGGAAATGCGGGAGATCAGATTTCATTCCGATACTCTTATCATATAGAAAACTGCCGTACAAAGCTTGTTTGACAGCATCAAACAATGTACAAGAAAACCCCCGACCTTGATCGGGGGTTCGGATTTTTGCATCAATCGTCCATATTGTCATGCTTTTTGCCGGTGCGCTGACGCTCCAGCAGTGCTTCGATCTTGTCATGCGGATTGATGACGGTCGTGATTGAAACATCGTGGTTAATCGCAGCGATGAAATATGCTACATACTTGGAGACATCGACCTCATGGAACCACGGACGCTCCAGCAGCTCCGGCTTGCGGTAAGTGAGGTTCGTGCCGAAGACAGCGTCGAGAATGCCATTCTTGTAGGCTTCATCGAACTGCTCCAGACCGTGCGTGAACAGGCCATAGGTCGCGTAGGCGATCGTGCGGGCAGCGCCGCGGGATTTCAGATTCTCTGCGAGATCGAGCATCGAACCGCCGGATGCGATGATATCATCAGCGACGAAAACGGTCTTGCCCTCGACCGGATTGCCGAGGTATTCATGTGCAACGATCGGATTCTTGCCGTCCACGACTCTGGAATAATCGCGGCGCTTATAGAACATTCCGAGGTTGACACCGAGCATGGTCGCATAGTACATATTTCTGCCGAGTGCGCCCTCATCCGGACTGATGACCATGAATTTTTCCGGCGACATATCGAGATCGGGGAAAGTTTTCAGCATGGTCTTGAGTACCTGGTAGGACGGAATGACATTGTCGATGCCCATGAGCGGAACGGCGTTGTTGACGCGCGGATCGTGTGCATCAAAGGTGATAATATTGTCAACGCCCATTGCCTGAAGTTCCTGCAATGCGCAGGCGCAGTCGAGGGATTCGCGGTAATTTCTGCGATGCTGTCTGCCGCCGTAGAGCAGCGGCATGATGATATTCAGGCGGTGTGCCTTGCCGGAAGCAGCCTGAATAATGCGCTTGAGATCCTGATAGTGGTCGTCCGGCGACATGGAGTTGACGCGGTCAAACATTTTATAGGTGCGGCTGTAATTGCCCACATCAATGACGATGAAAAGATCAAGTCCGCGGATCGTGGATTTGATGAGACCTTTTCCGTCACCGGAAGCGAAGCGGGGGCATTCACACTCGATGAGGTAGCTTTCATCAGGGATGCCGTTTTCATTTGCCCAGCGAACAAGATAGCTGTTGATCTTTTCACCGAGCTGTTCCGCGCCGGGCATTGCGATAATGCCGAGCGGGGCAACATTCTTTCTGTTGTGGTAGAGCGCATCTGTAGCAGCGGCAGCAGTCATAATCCGATACATCCTTTCCATTTGCAGATTTACAAGTCTTTCGTTTTGATGTCTCTTTTCTATTATTTACAAAAGCACTCGATATAGCGGTCGATGTCGGCCGCGATGATCTCGCGTGCGGCGGACGCATCGCCGAACTGATCGACAGCGGTGGATTTCTGCTCCAGCTCCTTGTAGACGGAGAAGAAGTGCATCATTTCCTCGACGATATGCGGGGGCAGATCAGCAATATCTGTGTAGGTGTTGTAATTCGGATCGTCAAAGGGGATTGCAATGATCTTATCATCGCGGTGTCCCTGATCGAGCATACGAATGACGCCGATCGGATAGCAACGAACCAGCGTCATCGGAAAGAGCGTTTCGGAGCAGAGCACCAGCACATCGAGCGGGTCATTATCATCCGCATAGGTGCGCGGGATCAGACCGTAATTCGCAGGGTAATGCGTTGAGGTGTGCAGGATGCGGTCGAGCTTGATCAGACCGGTCTCCTTATCCAGCTCATATTTATTTTTGCTTCCCTTCGGGATTTCCACGACCGCGACGAAATCGTCGGGTGTAATGCGTTTGGGGTTAATTTTGTGCCAGATATTCATAAAATCAACCTTTCTCATCATTTTTTAGAGAATTGCATTTCTGATTGTCAGTATATCATAAATCTTGTCGAAAGTCAATCGGCATTCATAATTTTGTGAAATTGCATGAATTATTTCACCCGTCGGCGGTTGTCATTTGCTTACACAGCGCCTGCCGACGAATAATTTAACAGAAAAATAGCACAAAAACATATTGCTAAATACACGGTATTGTGGTATGATAGGATAGACAATTCAAGACAGACTGACAAATGTAATTTTTAGGGGGAGTTTATGATGAAAAGAGGAAATGCATGGCGGCGCGGCCTTTCGCTGACCGTGACGGCGGCGCTGCTCGGAACGGTCTGCGGAGGATTTCCGATGCAGACAAGTGCAGCAGGAGAGTCCGGCATGATCGGTGATCTCGATATGGACGGGATCCTGACGGCGGCTGATTTCGGCGCGATGAAGCAGATTCTGCTCGGCAAGGAGCCGGGTGCGCTGCAAAAACTGCAGGCGGATGTAAATGCGGACGGTGCGGTCGATGCGGCAGATGCGGAGATGTTTGCGGACTATCTTCTGACGAAAATCGCGGCGTTTCCGGCGGCTGATGTCGTGACGGTGCCGGATGAAAAACCGGAAACATCTGTACGCTATTGGGCGGTCGAGGCTGTCGGCGAAAACGGCTGGGAGGAATCCACGAATGAGGGCTTTGAAGGCGCGGCCTACTGGAATTATGCCAATGAGATCGGCAGTGCGCTGACATGGACCGTTGATGCACCTGCGGACGGCAATTACAAGGTGACATTCCGCTACGCAAACGGCGGCAGCGCGGATGATCTGCGTACACTTCAGATCTCGGTCAACGGAGCATCCGAATCCGTTCGTGTCGGGTTCCCGTATACGGAGCGCTGGACGGCATGGGGTGAACAGTCGGTTGTGCTGACGCTGAAGGCCGGAAAGAATACAATTCGCACGGCGGCGGCCGGAACAGGCGGCGGCCCGAATATGGACTATCTCACGCTGGAGCCAACCGATGAAGCCCCCGCGCAGATGCAGAAGGAGCCGGAGCCCGGTGCGCTCCGCGTAGAGAACCTCAACCGCGGCGTTGTCGCAGCGAATACGAACAAGGGCATTCTGGTCACATGGCGTATTCTCGGCACAGATGATGCCGGCACATCATTTAAGGTATTCAAGAACGGCAATCCGACACCGATCTATCAGGGCACAACGGCAGATGCCTCCTGCTATCTCGATGCCTCCGGCACGACAGCAGACAACTATACAGTCGATGTATTTCAGGGCGGGACCTGCACGGAATTTGCCTGTGCCGCGCAGAAGCTGACGAATTTCAACACCGGCACCTCCGGTGCATACATGGATATCCCGATGGATCCGCCTGCGGATATGACCATGCCGGACGGCTCGGTCTGCTCCTATACGGTGAATGACTGCTCGGTTGGCGATATCGACGGCGACGGCACCTATGAGCTGTTTGTGAAATGGGATCCGTCTAATTCGCAGGACAACTCCAAGGGCGGCTATACCGGCAATGTTTACCTTGACTGCTGGCGGCTGGACGGCAAGCGCGTCTGGCGGATTGACCTCGGCCGCAATGTCCGCGCAGGTGCGCATTATACGCAGTATCTCGTCTACGATTTTGATGGCGACAACTGTGCCGAACTGATCTGCAAGACTTCCGACGGAACGAAGGACGGAACCGGCAAGGTCATCGGCAACGGCAATGCGGATTATCGCGCATCGAGCGGCTATATCCTGACCGGCAATGAGTATCTGACGCTTTTTGACGGCAAGACCGGTGCAGCGCTCGATACCGTCAATTATGAGCCGGGACGCGGCAATGTCAGCGACTGGGGCGATAACTACGGCAACCGCGTTGACCGCTTCACGGCCTGCGTTGCATATCTCGGCGGCAGCGGACAGAATGCAAGCGCCTGCTTCGGCAGAGGTTATTATACCCGTGCGGTTATGGCTGCATGGGATGTCGCCGGCGGCAAACTCGTCAAGCGCTGGGTATTCGACACCGGCTACAATAAGAGTACGCCGGGCTACGGCGACGGCAATCACCACTGCCTTGCTGCGGATGTGGACGGCGACGGAAAGCAAGAGGTTGTCTACGGCTCCGGTATCATTGACGATAACGGCAAGCTTTATTCAACGACCGGTCTTGCGCACGGCGATGCAATTCATATCGGAGACTTTGTACCGGAGAACCCCGGCATTGAGATTTTCCAGTGCCTTGAAGATAAGTCGCACCCGAACGGAACGGCCGTCAATTTCGGCACGATCCTCCGCGATGCAAAAACGAACAAAGTGCTGTTCCGGGAGACTGCCGGCGGCGATACCGGCCGTGCCCTCGCGGATAATATCATCGCCGGAAACAGCGGTGCGGAGATGGTCGGCTCGCATAACGGCGTCGTCTATGACTGCGTAACCGGCAATAAAATCTGCGACTGGTCGAGTATCACGAAATGGGGACAGAATTCTGTTGTCTACTGGGACGGAACGCTGGAGCGCGGCGTCCTGGACCGCACAATGGTTGATAAATACGGCTCCGGCCGCATCTTTACCGGCAACGGCGTTACCTATAACAATTACACGAAATCCAATGCCAGCCTGACCTGTGATCTCTTTGGTGACTGGCGAGAGGAGATGATCTTCCGGCTGAGCGAAGGCAGCGGCGTCCGCATCTTTACGACGACCTATTCCACTGAATACGGTATTGTCACGCTGATGCACGATCCGCAGTACCGCGTACAGGTCGCTGCGCAGAATAACGGCTACAATCAGCCGCCGCATCTGAGCTACTTCCTTGGTACCGGCTTTGAAATTCCGAAGAGTCCGGCAGTCTACACAACTGAATAAGCATTTACAGAGGGGGAGCGCACTGCGGATGCGCTTCCCTTTGCATTTTAATGTGTTGGAGGCAAATGCTACCGGAATCTCTAAAAATGAAGCAGAATCGCGGATTATTCCAGCGAATCCGGCCCGTCTGCACCCGTTTCAAAAGTTTTCGTCAAAAAAAAATAGAAAACACTTGCAAAATCACGGATTCTGTGCTATAATAGACTAAGATAATTATGTCAGGAGGTATGCGCAGATGCCGACTCGGATTGCGATCGACGGTCCGTCAGGTGCCGGGAAAAGCACATTGGCGAAACGGATCGCTGCCAATCTTGGCTTTGTCTATGTCGATACCGGTGCGCTGTATCGTTCGATTGCACTCGCTATGCTTCGCAAACAAGCTGGTACAGATGCGGAGATCGAGCAGGGTCTTGACGGACTGGAGATTTCATTTCGTCATATAGACGGTCAGCAGCATGTTTTCATAGGTGAAGAGGATGTGTCCGACCTGATCCGGACACCGGAGGTCACCATGAATGCCTCCCGCGTCTCCGCCCTGCCGTCAGTCCGGGCATTTCTGCTGGAGCTCCAGAGGAAGATTGCCGCGGAACAGTCCGTTGTTATGGACGGCCGCGATATCGGTACTGTGGTGCTGCCCGATGCCGAGGTCAAGATCTATCTTACTGCATCTGCGGAAAAGCGTGCCATGCGCCGCTTCCTCGAAATGCAGGAAAAGCATATTTCCGCCCAGAGCTATGAGGAGGTTCTCGCGGATGTCGTCCGCCGTGATCAACAGGATATGACGCGCGAGACTGCGCCGCTGAAGCAGGCGGAGGATGCTGTTCTGGCCGATACTTCCGAGCTTGATCTGAACGGCTCCGAGCATCTGCTCATGAAGATCGTGAAGGAGAAGCTCGGCACATGAATGCTTTTTATAAATTTGCTATAACCGTGATGCGGTTCATCATGCCGCTATGGTATAAGATTGAAGCTGAGGGACTGGAAAATCTGCCGGATGAAAGCGGATATCTGTTCATCAGCAATCACAGGAGCATGGCCGATCCGATTTTGATCGGTGTACAGAATCCGGATACGCAGTTCTGTTTTCTGGCGAAGCAGGAACTGTTCGCTTCCGGCTTCATCGGCTGGCTGCTCGAAAAGCTTGGTGCCGTCGCGGTTGACCGTGGTTCCGGCGATATCAGTGCGCTGGAGGAGATAGAGTTTCGTCTCCAAAACGGTGAAAATGCTTTGATTTTCCCGGAGGGTACTCGTTCAAAGGACGGAAAGCTCGGACATTTCAAAACAGGCGCGGCGCTGATCGCCGGTCAGACCGGTGTACCGGTGATTCCGGTTGCGATCTCATTTGATGATGAATCGCTGCACTTCCGAAGCAGGATCTATATCCGCTACGGTGCGCCGTTCGAGATTCCGCGCATCAATCCTGATGATCTGTCTGCGGCTGTGCTGAAACAGATCCGCCAGGAAATGACGAAAAATGTTTCGGCATTGCTGACTATGAATGCAGAAGCATCCAGCGGAGGCAAGGCCATTCCGGCTATTCCGGAAAAGCCTGAATCTGCTGAAAGAAACAAAGAATCGGAGGTCACAGAAAAAGATATGAGCAGGAACAGAAAACATCATCATAACAATAACAGCGATCCGCTGAAGCAGCCCGAAATGAAGAATACCGCTGAGGAGGCTGTTACTGCGGCCGCTGAGGATGCAGCAGAAACAGTTTCTGAAGATGCGAAGACTGTTGCAGATTCCGTTGCCGATCAGGTCGCCGAGGTCAAGGCTGATGCAAAGGCTGTGTCCGAGGAGCAGGCAGATACTGCTGAAGAAGATCTGACT
>JAKSPK010000054.1 GCA_024404875.1 Oscillospiraceae bacterium | reverse complement strand
GAACTGCGATGCAGTGCTTTGTTTCACAAGTCTTGGATTAGTCGGCGTGAACTACTTTGATACCAATGCAAGCGATTATCATTACTGGGTGAAGAAGCTGACTAGTTTTTACGGAAGCCCTAGTGAAACGCAATTTGACTATACAGCATGGAGTCGTTCACCGGTGGGGAGTGGCACGATGATCTATGTGTTTGCACTGGAGGATGGCGTTCAGATATCATTTTTTGCGGACGATACCGGCTCGGAGATTTCGTGAGCGTGGAGCGCTGGGATATCCAGCAATTACGGAAGCACTGCACACAGCCTGTTTGACGGCTTGGCGGCACATCATGGCAATAAATCAGAATATTTGTAAAAAAGACTTGACAAATCTATTCTTTTATGCTATAATACCGCTAACATATAAATATAGTATGTTTATATGTTTGGAAAACAGACTTGCATTTCTGTCAGAATCGTGGTATAATACTTTCAGCGATTCTGATAAGGAGGTCTGATGGATGCGAACGCTCCAGCGTGTTGCCTGTATCAATGATATTTCAGGATTCGGACGCTGCTCCCTGACAACAGTGCTTCCGGTACTGTCGGTCATGGGGATACAGGCATGTCCGGTGCCGACTGCGGTGCTTTCCAAGCATACCGGCTTTCCCCAGCATACATTTACCGATCTGACGGACACACTGCCGGCTTATTTCGAGAGCTGGTCGGATCTGCCCTTTGACTGGATTTATGCGGGCTTTCTCGGATCACTCGGTCAGATCCGTATGGTGCAGCAGTTCTTTCAGATGCAGAAAAAGCTGAATCCGCAGTGCAGGATTTTGCTTGATCCGGTTATGGGCGATGAAGGACGGAGATACAGCACTTATACCGAGGAGCTTTGTGATGCGGTACGGGAGCTGGTCGCGGATGCGGATATCATTACGCCGAATATTACGGAGGCCTGTATTCTCACCGGCACTGAATATCACGGTGAGTGTCTGTGCCTGCAAGAGGCGACGGCGTTGGCGGATGCGGTGAAAAAGCTTGGATGCGGTGATATCGTCATTACGGGTATTGTGCAGGAGGATACGATCGGCAATCTGACTGATACCGGCGGAAAAAAGCATTTTTCCACTGTCCATCGGACGGAATGTGTGTTTTCCGGAACGGGCGATTTGTTTGCGTCCGTGCTGTGCGGAGCGCTTGTGCGTGGCTGTTCGCTTCCGGAGGCTGCGCAGAAAGCGGGCGATTTCCTTTCCTCGGTGACGCAGGAGACAATGCAGCGGAACACTCCGGTGGAGGAAGGTGTTCTGTTTGAGCCGCTGCTCTGGAGGTTAGGAGAGCTGTTCAATGAAAAATGATAATTGGAAGCAAAGGAGAGATGTTCAATGAAGAATGATAATGAGAAGCTGATGAATTTGGTCAAGGCTGGCGTTTTTGCCGCTATGACAGCGCTTTTGACCGCAACGCTGCATATTCCGGTCGGCAATGGCTATATCCACTGCGGCGATTCGGTGATCTTTCTTGCAGCGGCGATGCTGCCGCTTCCCTATGCGGTCGCTGCTTCGGCTGTCGGAGGAATGCTGGCGGATGTGCTCTCCGGCTATCTGGTTTATGCACTGCCGACATTTATCATCAAGGGCTTGCTTGCAGCGGCATTTGCACTGATCGGCGGAAAAGGGCTGCTCGACAAACGCCGCATTCCCGCATTGATCGTCTGCGCGGTTATCTCTGTGATTGGTTACTGGATTACGGCGGTGATCCTGTACGGCGGCTGGACGGCACAGTTCATCGATACGGTTCCCGGCAATTGCGTACAGGCGGCTGGCTCGTCGATCGTCTATGCGGTTGCAGCGGCAGCACTTTACAGAATTCGTCGTTCTGATCCGAATATTCCTGCATAAAAAAGAAGTGATGCGGTCGAAAGACTGCATCACTTCTTTTTTATGCGCTTGAGGAAAAGAGAGGATTCTGCCTTCCGGTCAGATCTCGTTCTGCTCTGCGATCAGACGGTCTGCGCCGTACATTTTCCGCAGCCTTGGCTTCTCGATCTTGCCGGTCGGATTGCGCGGGACATCTGCAAAGATCAGTTTGCGCGGGCGCTTATAACGCGGAAGCGCTTCGCAGAAATGGTTCATTTCGTCCTCGGTGCATTCCATGCCTTCCTTGATCGAGATGATCGCCGCTGCAATCTCGCCGAGCCGTTTGTCCGGCAGGCCAATGACCGCAACATCCTTGACTTTCGGATTCGTGCGGATGAAGTCCTCAATCTGCACCGGATACAAATTCTCGCCGCCGGTGATGATAACATCCTTTTTCCGGTCAACCAAATACACAAAGCCGTCTTCGTCTTCACGCGCCATATCGCCCGTGCGGAGCCAGCCGTCCGCGGTCAATACCTGCGCGGTGGCCTCCGGATCGTGATAATAGCAGGTCATGACACCCGGCCCCTTGACGCAAAGCTCGCCGACCTCGCCGCGCGGAACGAGTTCGCCGTTCTCATTGGTGATCTTGGATTCCCAACCGTAGCCGGCCTTGCCGATCGCGCCGACCTTATGAATATTCTCGACACCGAGATGCAGTGTGCCCGGTCCGATCGACTCACTCAGGCCGTAGTTGGTATCATACAGATGATTGGGGAAATATTTTTTCCAGCGGGCGATCAGGCTCGGCGGGACAGGCTGTGCGCCGATGTGCATAAGCCGCCACTGAGAAAGCTCATAGTCACTGAGAGCGACTTTTCCGCTTTCGATCGCATCGAGGATATCTTGTGCCCACGGAACCAGCAGCCAGACGATTGTGCATTTTTCCGACGAAACGGCATCGAGGATGACACCGGGCTGAATGCCGTTCAGGAGAACTGCCTTGCCGCCGACCAGAAAGCTGCCGAACCAGTGCATCTTCGCACCGGTATGATAAAGCGGCGGGATGCAGAGGAATACATCATCTCTGGTCTGGCCGTGGTGATTCTGCTCGACTTTGCAGGAGTGCATCAGGCTTTCGTGATTGTGCAGGATCGCCTTCGGGAAGCCAGTCGTGCCGGAGGAGAAATAGATTGCGGCGTCGTCGGCATCGGTCAGAGTGACTGACGGCGTATGACTGGGACAGTTTGCGGTCAGCGCGTCATAGCTTTCTGCAAATCCGGGGCAGCCCTGTCCGACATAGAGCAGCATGCGGTCATTGCCGAGCGTGTCGACAACCTCCTCGACTCTGCCGATGAATTCCGGTCCGAACACCAGAACCGAGATATCCGCCAGACCGACACAGTATTCGATCTCTTGTGCCGCATAGCGGAAATTCAGCGGGACAGCCAGCGCTCCGATTTTCAGGATGCCGAAATAGATCGGCAGCCACTCGATACAGTTCATCAGAAGAATGCCGACCTTGTCGCCCTTTTTCACACCGCGCGAGATCAGAAAATGTGCGAATCTGTTTGCTTTTTCGTTAAAAACCTTCCATGTGATTTCGCGGCGGTAATAATTGGGACGGCGCGGCTCAATCAGTTCATATTCCTTCCATGTGACGCGGCGCGGCTCAATCACGGAGGGATTCAGTTCGACCAGTGCGATATCGTCGCCGTAGAGCGATACATTCTGTTCAAGTATGTCAGTGATAGGCATTAGGCGTTTCGTCCTTTCGCAATGTGATTGCAGGGAATACCCTGTCAGTATATATTTTAGCACAAAAAAGCATTAAAGTCAAGGGATTATGAAGGACAATGAGAAAAAAGAGGAAAATCACCGTTTCTTCGTGCTTGTACATACTTGACGGCAGCGCGGATTTGTGTTATGATAGCTGTAATATGAAGTGAGGGGAGGCGGTTGGATGCCGCATTATTTTTACGGTATGGAGCTGGACGCCGTCCGTGAAATCCGTCCGGTCAGCGAAGCACTTGCATGGATCGGTTCGCCGCAGACACTTTTCGCAGTTCTGCTGCAATGCTGGTCTGCGGAGACCTGCGCGCCGCGTCTGAGGGACGGCTGGAGCAAAGAGGATCCGACACGCGGACAATGCTCGGTCACGGCATTTCTCGTGCAGGATATATTCGGCGGAAAAGTATTCGGCGTTCTGCGTGAGGGAGGCAATTATCACTGCTACAATGTCATCGGTGACTGCGTATTCGATCTGACCGATGAGCAGTTCGGCGGTGAGAAGCTGGACTATACGGTCGGCATCGAGCAGCAGCGCGAGACGCATTTTGCACGGGAGGAAAAACGCCTGCGCTATGAGCTTCTGCGTCAGCGTGTGCTGGGATTCTGCCGGAAGACGGAGGAAAACAATGTTTGAGACTGCACAGCAGGAAAGCCATCCGCAGGCGATCCTCGTCGGCGTGGATACCGGTGAATATGATGCGGAGCGTTCGATCGCGGAGCTGGCTGCGCTCGCAGATACCGCAGGATGTACGGTGCTGCGGTCAGTCGTACAGTCGCGTCCTTCGCCGGAGGCAGCGACCTGTGTCGGCATCGGCAAGCTCGATGAGATCCGCGAGCTGGCAGAAGCGCTTGAAGCTGATCTGCTGATCTTTGATACAGAGCTGACCGGTGTGCAGCTTCGTAATATCACAGACCGTACCGATTGCCGTGTCATTGACCGTACTATGCTGATCCTTGATATCTTCGCAGGAAGAGCGAGGACGGCCGAGGGCAGAGTGCAGGTCACGCTGGCACAGTATCAGTACCGGTTGAGCCGCCTGACTGGTGTCGGAGCAGCTCTTTCACGGCTTGGCGGCGGCATCGGCACGAGAGGCCCCGGCGAGACAAAGCTCGAAACCGACCGCCGGCATATCCGCAGCCGCATCACCGCGCTGAAGCATGAGCTTGCTGATCTGGAAAAGCACCGCAAATATCTCAGCCGCCGCCGCAAAAAGGACGGCATCCTGACCGCGGCAATCGTCGGCTATACAAATGCCGGAAAATCGACACTGTTCAATCTGCTGACGCAGGCGGGCGTTCTGGCGGAGGATAAGCTCTTTGCGACACTGGATGTGACTGTGCGCGCATTGGAGCTGCCGGACGGCAGATCTGTTTTGCTTTCGGACACGGTCGGCCTGATCCGACGGCTGCCGCATCATCTCGTTGAGGCGTTCCGTGCAACACTGGAGGAGACCGCCGATGCGGATCTCATTCTGCATCTGCTGGATGCCTCCGAGCCGGATATCAGCGAGCGAATGCAGATCACGCAGTCATTGCTTAACGATCTTGGCTGTGCGGAGATTCCGCAGATTCATGTGCTGAATAAGGCAGATCTTGTGGATTATCCGCTGCGCAATGAGCCGGATACAGTCTGGATCAGTGCGAAAAATGGAAGCGGCATTGAAACGCTGCTCCAAATGATCGCGAAGGCGCTGCCGCAGACAGCCAAGCGAATGCGGCTCTGCATTCCTTATACGGATGGAGGCTTTTTACAGTGCCTTCGTGAAGAAGGCAAGGTCTTTTCGGAGGAATACACCGCCGACGGCACGGTGATTGATGCATTGGTCGATATCCGTCGGCAGAAGGCTGCCGAACAGTATTTGCTGCCGGATACGGAATAATCTGCGCATTTCTGTAAATACTTTCATCGGGGTGATGATATGGCAAAGCACAGAAATACCGATGCCCGGAAGCAAAAACTGCCGGTTGATCGCGCGCAGAAAAATGCGCTGCATGGCAAAACGGCTGATGATCTTCCGAAGACCGGTGAGCTGCCGGTTATTACGCTGGAGAAAGAGATTCCAGCGACTGATCTGCATGAAATGTAATAAAAAAGCGCCTGCTGAATAATATCAGCGGGCGTTTTTTACGCAAGATTCCTTTCTCGACGCGATTCGCAGAGATGCTCTGGTATAATATTGATGTCCCAGCTATGTCTTGAGGTTTTCTGCTTGTCTTTTTTGCCGTGGCACCGCGTTACTTTCAATAGCAAGGCGGCGGGTTTCTGGCCTGTCTCGCGGCAATCATTCTGCGCATCTATTCTTCAAGACATTACTGGTATCTGCAGTCAACACCGCACAAAGCCCGCCTTCCGGCTGTGCGGTATTGCATTCATAGAGATACAGCAGCGCAACAGAAAGGAGTCTTCATCATGCCCAAGCATACTCATTCTTTTTTTATGCCGATTCTTTGCGTTTTCACGCTGACCGCCTGTCGTCCAGCGATGCCGGAAGCCGCTGGAGCGCCGCTTCCTCCCGGCGGACAAACTGCCGAACAACTCCATTTGCCGGAGTCAGATACAGTACAGCTTCCGGAGACTGATCATGTCACGGAGAGGCCGTATATGGTCGGAACATGGATTCCGTATTTCACGGTGGAGCAGCTTCTCTCGTCACCGGATGAGCGAGCTTGCCGCAGCGCAGTCAAATCTTATTTGCAGGGACTCAAAAAAACCGGCGTCAATACAGTTTTTGTCCATGTCTGCGCATTTGGCGAAACCAGCTATCCATCGGCCTATTATCCGCAGCTTCCTGCGGTATACTATCATGATGCCATGCGAATCTTTACGGATATCTGTGCAACGCTTGGTCTTTCGCTGCACGCATGGATCAATCCGCTGCGTTTGCAGACTGAGGAGTATATGAATGCGCAGAACGGCGAATCGACGCTTGAGGTCTGGTATCGCGATGAAAAAATGCGAACGGAAAACCTTTCGTTCTGGGAGGGACGGTATTTTCTGAATCCGGCAGCGGAAACGACAGTGAAGTTCCTGCGTGATGTCGTGACGGAGCTGGTCTCGAAGTATCATCCGGCCGGTGTACATATCGACGATTATTTTTATCCGACTGCCGAACCTGCGTTTGATGTGTCCGATTTAGCAGCATCCGGAGCAACGGAGCTGGCGGCATGGCGTCGGAACAATATTACGCGTATTATGCAGACAATGTGCGCCGCCGTCCATGCAGCCGATCCGGAAGCAGTATTTTCGGTCAGTCCGGGCGGAAATCCGGCGCTGAATTATAATACGCTTTTTGCAGATGTCGGAGCATGGGCGGCGGCGGGAGATTGCTGTGATCTTATCATACCGCAGCTCTATTTCGGATATCAGAATGCAGGCTGTCCGTTTGCAGCAACGATGCAGGGGTGGTATGCAATGCCGCGGGCGGAGCATGTGCAGATTGCGGCGGGACTTGCGCCCTATAAGATCGGACAAGCGGATATATATGCGGGCGGCGGCTCGGAGGAATGGATTCTCTCCGGGGGGATCATTGCAAGGGAAACAGCGGATGTACTTGCCCAGTCGGAGGGGGTCGGTGTTGTGTATTATCATTCGGATGCGCTGCTGCAAATGCCGGAAGCGGAGGCTGCTGCGCTGGATGCGGTATTGCCCTAAGGCGCTGCCGGCTACCATTTTTGGATTGGGCAATACATGGCGCTTTTTGCAGCGCGCAGTTCCGCAAAGCAGCCGCACTGCATACAGATCCCGTTTTGCAGATCCGCGCACGCTGTGCAGACCGCAAGGCGCATATTGTATTTCGTATCCGTTGCCCGTTCGTCGGAAGGGAGCTGTTCGATGCGCTGCTGTATCGTCTTGAATAGCCCGTCCGGATCTGTTTGTGCGAGCAGGCAGCGTTTGCAGACAGGTGGATTCATTTTATCGTGACTGCAGCTGCAGAGCAGGCGGGAAGCGTGAAGCGCAGCAGTCTGCCATCCAGTGTGACTGGATGTGCTGCGGGCTGAACAGTTTCCGGCTTATCAAATGTGTTATGCGCATGGACTTCGTTTGTCAGGATCTTTGCAGATGCTGAACATCCGGACAGACCTGCGATTTCGCAGCAGATCTCAATATCCTCGGTCAGCGAGCAATTCGCTGCGGTCAGTGTCAGAACTCCGTCTTTGACAGATGCCGATGTGCTGAGCAGCGGAAAGCGGAGACGTTCTTCTCCGAGCATTTCATTTTCGGAGAAGCAATAGACCGCTTCGCCGTTTTGATGTGCCTGGAAGAGATCGAAAATATGATAGGTCGGTGTTTTGATGAGTGCGCCGCCCTCCGTGAGCAGGATCGCCTGTAAGACATTGACCGCCTGCGCGAGATTCGCCATGACAACACGGCTGCTGCTGCGATTGAAGATATTGAGAGAGACCGCAGCGGCGAGCGCGTCACGCATTGTGTTCTGCTGATAGAGGAAGCCCGGATGTGTGTCTGGCTCGACCTCGTACCATGTGCCCCATTCATCGACCAGCAGACCGATCTGTCTGTCGGGATCGTAGCGGTTCATAATCTCGCTGTGCCGTTGAATGAGTGTGTCGATCTGATTGACACAGCCGAGTGTCTGTGTATATTCCGTCTCATCAAAGACTGTTGCAGAGCCTTTGTTGTTCCAGTCGAAGACGCTGTAATAGTGCAGCGAGATGCCGTTCATATGCTGTGCCGTCACACGCTGCATCATGGTTTCCATCCAGTGCAGATCGCCGCCGCTTGGGCCGCAGGCAACGCGGTAAAGCTGATTGCCGTCGTGATTTTTGCAGAAGCACTGGAAGCGCTTGTAGACATCTGCGTAGTATTCCGCAGTCATGCTGCCGCCGCAGCCCCAGTTTTCATTGCCGATGCCGAGATATTTGAGATGCCACGGCTCCGGATGTCCGTTCTCTGCGCGCAGCTCTGCGAGGGAGCCGCCCTTTGCGGTGAGGTATTCGATCCAGTCGGCAAGCTCCTGCACGGTACCGCTGCCGACATTGCCTGCGATATAGGGCTCACAGCCGACCAGCTCGCAGAGTGTCATGAATTCATGCGTGCCGAAGGAATTGTCTTCGACCACGCCTCCCCAGTTGGTATTGATGATGCGTCGGCGTTTTTCAGGCGCACCAATGCCGTCGCGCCAGTGATACTCGTCCGCAAAGCAGCCGCCCGGCCAACGCAGAACGGGCATCCGGATCTGTCGGAAAGCGTCGATGACATCCCTCCGGATGCCGCTGACATTTGGCACGGTGGAATCTGCGCCGACATAAATGCCGCCGTAGATGCATCTGCCGAGGTGTTCGGAGAAATGACCGTAGATCTCCGGGTTGATGTGGCCGATGCGGTCAGCGGTGTTGATGAGCATATTCAGATGTTTCATAGGATCTCCTTTCGCGCCGCAGCGGAGACTCTGCGACAACGGATTTTTGATGCTTTTGCACCAGATCATTCCTATTCTAACATCTCAGAACAGAAAAGTCAATGACGAATTGCACAGATCATATGACATATCATCGAAGAAAAAGCCCCCTGCGGAGCAGAGGGCTTTGCATTTATACGAGCGGCGGCATACCGTCATCATCCGGATTTGGCGCATCGTTCTGAGGCGGATTCTGCGGATAGCCGGGATTCTGCGGATAGCCGGGATTCTGCGGATAGCCGGGATTCTG
>JAKSPK010000053.1 GCA_024404875.1 Oscillospiraceae bacterium | reverse complement strand
ACAACCACCACGGGCATAACGACGACAACCACAACATCGACAGCGCCAGTCACCGACAAGCTGATGCTGGGTGATGTGGACTGTAACGGTGAGGTCGATGTATCGGATACAGTACTGCTGGCGCGGATGCTGTCAGAGGACAGCGATGCGATCGTTACGGCACAGGGCATGAAGAATGCGGACTGCGATCAGGACGGCAAGCCCTCGATGGACGATGCCACGCTGATTTTGCAGCATATCGCAAAGCTCCGGCTGCTTCCGGTTATTGAAAAATGAAACACGGGCGGGCTGTACAAACAGTCCGCCCGTATTTTGTTTCTGGTGCAGAGAATACCATATATTTCACGGAATGGCAAATGTTTTTTTTACCAAATTGTCACTTGACATTTTAGGGAAAATGCTGTATAATGTTTCATTGTAAACAGTTTGCGAATAAGCAAACAGAAAGGGGGGAACAGATATGGACTGCCCGACTATGCTGGCCCTGCGGCGGCTCAATTCGGGTATCCGCCGGCGTATCGACAGCTCTGCGGTCTGTCAGGAGCTATGCACGCTGGCAGGCGCAAACGGATGGATCCTCGGCTATCTCTCCAACCACGAGGGTGAGGATATCTTCCAGCGTGATCTCGAACGCGATCTCGGCATCTCCCGCTCCGGTGTCTCGAAAATTGTCGCAGGACTTGAAAAGAGCGGTCTGCTTGAACGCGAACATATCATCCGCGATGACCGCCTGAAAAAGCTGGTTCTGACCGAGCACGGCAGGAAGCTTACCGAAATGATCCGCGCCGACAATCAGCAGCTTGAGCAGCAGCTCACCGAGGGCTTCTCGGAGAGCGATCTTAATACGCTGCAAGGCTATCTCACACGGATGCTGAACAACATTACCAATACCGATTAAGGGGGCAAAACCATGTTCCGAACGATCTCGCGCTGTCTGCGCGAATACAAGACTGTCACGATCATCACGATCCTGTTCATGGCCGGTGAAGCCGCGATCGAAGCAGTCATCCCGTTCATTACGGCAAGGCTCGTGGACAGCTTCACGGATACGCCTGAAATGAACGTGATCCTGAAAACCGGCCTGCTGCTCATTCTGATGACGCTGGTCTCGCTGTTTTTCGGTGGATCCGCCGGCTTCACGAGCGCAAAGGCGGCCGCTGGTCTCTCAAAGAATGTCCGTCATGATATCTTTGAGCGTGTCCAGACCTTTGCATTCAGCAACATCGACAAGTTTTCGTCTTCATCGCTCGTGACGCGTCTGACAACCGATATCACGAATGTGCAGATGGCATTCATGATGCTGATCCGCATCGCCGTCCGCGCACCGCTCATGCTGATCTTCTCGATCACAATGGCGTTCCTCATGGGCGGAAAGCTCGCAGGCACATTTGTTTTCGTGATCCCGATCCTTATCTGCGGCCTTCTGCTGATCGCAAAAAATGCGATGCCGGCATTCCGCAGAGTCTTCCGAAAATACGACCGCCTGAACGAGTCCATCGAAGAAAATGTCCGCGGAATGCGTGTGGTCAAGGGCTTCTCCCGCGAGGAATATGAAAAGAAGAAGTTCCACACCGCAGCCGAGGATATCTGCAAGGACTTCACAAAGGCCGAGCGCATCGTTGCACTGAACGGCCCGATCATGCAGATCTGCATCTATTTCAATATGGCGTTCATCCTGCTGGTCGGCTCGAAGATCATTATCAACGGCGAAAGCAATATCAATGTCGGTGAAATGTCCAGTATGCTGACCTACGGTATGCAGATCCTCATGCAGCTGATGATGCTCTCGATGATCTATGTCATGCTGACCATGTCAGCGGAATCGGTCAAGCGTATCAACGAGGTACTGAATGAGGAAACCGACATCCGCAATCCGGAAAACGCCTGCATGACTGTCGCTGACGGCAGTATCGTCTTTGAGGATGTCTGCTTCAAGTATTCGCAAAAGGCAAAGAAAAACGCGCTTTCCGATATCGACCTGACGATCCCCTCCGGCGCAACGGTCGGCATCATCGGCGGAACCGGTTCGAGTAAATCTACGCTGGTGCAGCTGATTGCCCGTCTATATGATGTCACCGAGGGCAGTGTGAAGGTCGGCGGCGTGGATGTGCGAGAATACAATCTCCATGCACTGCGCGACAATGTCGCAATGGTACTGCAAAAGAATGTGCTGTTCTCCGGCACGATTGCGGAGAACCTGCGCTGGGGCAATCCCGATGCGACTGATGACGAACTGATCGAAGCCTGTAAACTCGCACAGGCACATGACTTTGTATCATCCTTCCCGGACGGCTATGAGACCATGATCAAGCAGGGCGGCTCAAATGTCTCCGGCGGACAAAAACAGCGTCTTTGCATCGCGCGCGCATTGCTGAAAAAGCCGAAGATCCTCATTCTCGACGATTCCACAAGCGCGGTCGATACCCGCACGGATGCATTCATCCGCGAAGGCTTCCGAAAGTTCATTCCGGAAACCACGAAGATTATCATTGCGCAGCGCATAGCATCCGTCCAGGAATCCGATCTGATCCTTGTCATGGATAACGGCCGGATCGCAGCAATGGGTAAGCATGACGATCTGCTGAAGACCAGTGAGATCTATCGCGAAGTCTATGAGCAGCAGACAAACGGAGGTGATAACGATGCCGCGTAATACAAAAGGCTGGGGCGAGCCGCGCAAGCCGGGCGAAGCGATCAAGTCGCTCGGGCGCATCATCAAAATGCTCCGCGAGTTTTATCCCGGACTCTTTCCGCTGACGATCGTCTGCATCCTGTTTTCCTCGGCAACATCGTCCGTGCCGGCCATATTCATGCAGAAGGTCATCCGCGATATCCAGACCTTTGCGGAATCCAGCGACTGGGCTGCGGCGAAGGTCGTCATTTATCCGAAGGTCTATGTTCTCATTACGCTCTATGTGCTGTCGATCATGTCGATCACGCTGAGCCAGCAGCTCATTGCGATCATGACGCAGGGCTTCCTCAACAAAATGCGCTGCCGTCTGTTCGACGGGATGCAGAATCTCCCGATCCGCTATTTCGATACACACAAACACGGCGATATCATGAGCCACTATACGAATGATATTGACACACTTCGCCAGCTGCTTTCACAGGCACTCCCCTCTCTGGTACAGGCCGGCTCAGTTGTGGTATTTGTTTTCTGCATCATGCTTTATTACAGCCTGTGGCTGACGATCGTCGTAATCGGCGGTGTTATGCTGATGTCGGTCATCTCGAAGAAAATCGGCGGCGGCTCGGCGAAATTTTTCGTCCGTCAGCAGGCCGCAATCGGTAAGACCGAGGGCTATGTGCAGGAAATGATGAACGGTCAGAAGGTCGTACAGGTCTTCTGTCATGAAACGCAGAACCAGATTGATTTCGACGAGATCAACAACGAACTCTATGAAGACACTTACCACGCCCATGCCTACGCGAATGCACTCACACCGATCATCATGAACATCGGTAATGTGCTGTATGTCATCATCGCAACGGTCGGCGGCATCCTGCTCGTAGCGGGCACCAAAAATGTGTCGTTCTCCGGACTGCCGCTCGCTGTGGATATCGTCGTTCCATTCCTGAACATGACAAAACAGTTTACGGGCAATCTGAACCAGGTCACACAGCAGCTCAATGCAATCGTCATGGCGGTCGCTGGCGCAGAACGTATCTTCTCGCTCATGGACGCAGAACCGGAAGCCGATGACGGCTATGTCACAATGGTCAATGTCAATGTCGCGGAAGACGGCACCGTCACCGAGGCTAACCGCATCACGCATCACTGGGCATGGAAACATCCGCACACCGCAGACGGCAGCATCACCTATTCTCCGCTGCGCGGAGAGGTATCGCTCGACAGTGTGGACTTCGCTTATGAAGAGGGCAAGCCGGTGCTGCATGATGTTACTGTCTTTGCAAAGCCCGGCCAGAAGATCGCATTTGTCGGCGCAACCGGTGCCGGCAAGACAACGATCACAAACCTCATCAACCGCTTCTATGATATTGCGGACGGCAAGATCCGCTATGACGGCATCAATATCAACAAGATCAAAAAGAACGATCTCCGCCGCTCGCTCGGCATCGTTTTGCAGGAAACGAACCTGTTCACCGGAACAGTCATGGACAATATCCGCTATGGCCGTCTGGAGGCATCCGATGAGGACTGCATCGCCGCGGCAAAGCTCGCCGGTGCAGATGATTTCATCACCCGTATGCCGGATGGTTATGAGACAGTGCTTTCAGGCAACGGCGCAAATCTCTCGCAGGGACAGCGGCAGCTCATTGCGATCGCACGCGCAGCCGTTGCCGATCCGCCCGTCATGATCCTCGATGAAGCGACCTCATCGATCGACACGCGCACCGAGGCCATCGTACAGCGCGGCATGGATGCGCTGATGAAGGGCAGAACGGTCTTTGTCATCGCACACAGACTTTCAACCGTCAAAAATTCCGATGTCATCATGGTGCTCGACCACGGCCGGATCATTGAGCGCGGCAGCCACAATGAACTGATCGAAAAGAAGGGCACATACTATCAGCTCTATACCGGCGCATTCGAGCTTGACTGAAAGGAGAGCTGAAAAATGCTTGAAAAACTGCTGCAATTCGTGCTGAAACTGCTCCCGAAGCCGCTGAAAAATCTTTGGGACAAATACGAGAACATCTGGCGCTACTGCTATTACGGCGCTTGGACGACTGTCGTCTCCTATGTGACAAAGCTGCTCGGTCAATGGCTGTTCGGGCTTGCAGGCTGCACGATGGAACAGACCGTCCCGAATATACTCAATACGACCATATCGTGGATCATCGCGGCAACTTTCGCATTCTTCGTCAATAAGAAATATGTGTTCATGAGCCGGACGACAGAGCGCTCCGCACTGATGCACGAAATCATGACCTTCTTCGGTGCGCGCATTGTTTCGTTCTTCATGGAGGTTGCAATCATGTGGGTGACAACTGTAGCGCTGAAATGGAATTACGCACTGATGGCAATTCTCGTGCAGTTCCTGATCGTTGCGATCAACTATGTATTCAGCAAACTGGTTGTATTCAAAAAAGGCAGCGAACAGACAGAAACACCGAAAGAGACGGAATAACAAACAACATCACAAAAGGCGCCCGCATCAATTTGATGCAGGCGCCTTTGCTATCATATTCACCAGTTTGAACCATTTGCTCGCAAAAGATTTCTTGTATTTTTCTTTCAGCGATTTTCTGTTTTTTTCTATTATCCTTTATGTCTCTATCACGATTTACTATTATAGCCATTCGGATTATTTTTTTGCCAGTTCCAGCTATCACGGCACATATCAGCAAGCGTCTTTTCGGTTTTCCAACCGAGCATAGTATGCGCTTTATCAGCATTTGCATAGCACGCCGGCAAGTCACCTGCACGGCGCTCTCCGTAAACATGATTGACGCGAATATGATTGACCGCTTCAAATGTTTCCACAATTTCAGTTACACTGTAAGGAGTGCCTGTGCCCAGATTGATGATTTCATTGCAGCAGTGATCCAAAATGTAGGTAATCGCCTTCACATGCCCTTTGGCAAGATCTACTACATGGATATAATCACGCAGACAGGTTCCGTCCTTCGTCGGATAATCATTTCCGAAAATCGTCAGACATTCACGCTTTCCGACTGCAACCTGCGTCACATACGGCATCAGATTGTTTGGAATTCCCATTGGATCTTCACCGATCATACCGGACTCATGTGCACCGATCGGATTAAAATATCTCAGCAGAATCACAGATAAACTCGGGTTTGCCTTTGCAGCATCCTCAAGGATCTGCTCTATCATCGCCTTTGTCCATCCATATGGATTCGTACAAACACCGCGCTTCATCGTCTCAACATACGGAACAGGATTTTCTTCACCGTATACCGTTGCACTGGATGAGAATATTATCTTTTTGACATCACATTCCTGCATGACCTCAAGTAATGTCAGCGTTGTGTCGATGTTATTACGATAATACGAAACCGGTTTCTGAACAGATTCACCGACTGCTTTCAAACCTGCAAAATGGATAACCGCATCAATTTTATTTTCGCGAAATATAGCAGTGAGTTTTTCATGGTTGCGAATATCAGCTTCATACTGCTTTATCTGCTTTCCGGTGATTTGCTCAACTCTGCGCAGCGACTCCGGCGAACTGTTGGAATAATTATCCACTACAATCACATCATGGCCTGCGTTCAGAAGTTCAACAGCGGTATGCGAACCGATATAGCCCGCGCCGCCTGCTAATAATATACGCGCCATATTACACCCCTTTATTTCATTCCACTGTCACAGACTTTGCCAGGTTACGCGGCTTATCTACATCAAATCCCTTACCAATCGAAACATAGTAGCTCAGAAGCTGGAGCGGAATAACGGAGAGACTGCCTGCAAACAGAGGATCAATCTGCGGCACATAGCACACAAACTCAGCCGTATCCTCCAGGAAATAGTTGCCCGTTGTTGTAACTGCCATGACCTTTGCACCGCGGCTCTTGACCTCAACCATATTGCTGATCGTTTTCTCAATCAGTCCGGTCTGTGTCACGACACTAATGACAATCGTTCCGTTTTCAATCAGACTGATCGGGCCGTGCTTCAGCTCACCGGCAGCGTATGCCTCCGAATGAATATAGCTGATCTCTTTCAGCTTCAGGCTGCCCTCCATGCCGATTGCATAATCAATACCGCGGCCGATAAAGAACGAATCCGATACATTAATGAGCTTATTTGAGAACCACTGGAGGCGTTCCTTGTCCGTCAGGATCTTCTCAACCTTATCCGGAATGGAATAAACCTCCTCCAGCAGCATCTGGTATTTTTCGTCGTCAATCTCATTCCGTGCTTTCGCAAACTGCAGTGCCAGCAGATAACCTGCAACGAGCTGTGTGCTGTAAGCCTTTGTTGTTGCAACCGAAATTTCCGGACCTGCGAGCGTATAGAAAACATTGTCTGCTTCACGCGCAATGGACGATCCGACTACATTTACAATGCCAAGCGTCTTGATGCCCTGCTCTCTCGCTTCGCGCAATGCAGCCAGCGTATCCGCTGTTTCACCTGACTGGCTGATAACGATCACAAGGCTCTTTTTGTTAAGCGTCATCTTGCGATAACGGAATTCAGATGCCAGCTCCACACGCACCTGCATTGAGGTCAGAGCCTCAATCACATACTGCAATGCTACACCGACATGATAGGCAGAACCGCAGGCGACAATATACACAAGTTCGATCTGCTGCATTTCTTCATCTGTGAGATTCACGCTGTCAAAATGCACTTTGCCTTCCGTTACAACAGAATTGATCGTATCACGGATAACCTTCGGCTGCTCATGGATCTCTTTCAGCATGAAATGCTCATATCCGCCCTTTTCAGCAGATTCTGCATCCCATTTGATTTCAGTCAGCGGCTTTTCGATCACTTCACTGTCAATGTTATAGAAGGTCACTGCACCTTTTTCCAGCTTGGCGATCTCCATATTGCCGATGTAATACACATTGCGTGTATACTTGAGAATTGCCGGAACATCCGAAGCAACATAGGATTCTCCGTCTGCGATACCGATGATCATCGGGCTGTCCTTGCGGGCACAATAAATCTCGCCGGGGAAATCTTTGAACATGACACAGAGTGCATAGGAACCGCGAATGCGAACCATAGCACGGGCGATTGCCTCGATCGGCTGCTGCGAGTACTTCTTGTAATAATAGTCGATCAGCTTTACCGCAACCTCGGTATCCGTCTGGGATTTGAATGCATACCCTTTCTTGATCAGCTTTTCACGCTGTTCCTGAAAATTCTCGATGATTCCATTATGAACAGCAATTACATTGCCATCATCACTGGAATGCGGATGCGCATTCACAGCAGAGGGTTCACCGTGGGTTGCCCAGCGGGTATGACCGATTCCGCAGGTACCCTTGACAGCCTTGCCCTGATTTGTCATTTCAGCAAGGACCTTCAGTTTTCCTTTTTCTTTGATGATCTCGGTTTCCTTTTCACCGTCACGAACTGCAATGCCTGCGGAATCATATCCGCGGTATTCAAGCTTTGAAAGCCCGTCCAAAAGAATCGGCGCTGCCTGTTCGGTTCCAGTAAAACCTACGATTCCACACATTTCGTCTCGGCTCCTTTTTCATTTTGTTGTGAGAGATTCGCAATCACTTTCTGTATCGAGAATTTCTTCAGGTAAATCAGTATGACATATTCAACCAGCAATCCAAGAAGAATCGCCCAAATACCGATCGGCCGAATGGTCACATACACGATCAAAGTATATGCGATATTGGCAATCAAAGTAAAATAGAACTCTTTTTTGACCTCGCCCAGGGCAATGAACAACGGATGAATTGCCGCCCAGGCCAGTGCAAAGGTGCGAATCAGCATATAGGAAAGCAGAATATACCAGTATTCCACATAAGTCACATCCAGAACGATATACATGAATACCAGACTGAGTGCTGTAATCACAAGGACAGAGGGAATCAGAATCTTGAAGGACTTGTTTTTCATCTTTATGAGGTAATCATAGCTCTTGGCATATTCTTTTTTGGCAATCATTTCGGAAAACAGAGGCATAATCGACTGTTTGATCGGGAGCATAAGCTTGTTCATGATTCCAACGATCTGTTTATAAACCTTAAAGACCGTCACAACCTCATAAGACAGCATGGAAAGGAACATGATATCAAACTGCTGTACCGGAATGTCAGCGCTGGAAGCAAAGTTTGTCCATGCAGTAAAGCTGAGAAACTCCTTCCATTCTCCCTTAATTTTGGCGCGCAGCATTCTGCGAAGGGACAGTCTCTTGTCCTTTCGCACAAGGTTCAGGAACATTACTGTAAACAGCAGATAGCCAAACACATACGCAACCGTGAAAGCAACTGCTGCGCCGAATAAGCCCTTTTTCATGATGCCGCAGATAATAATCACCAGCCCAAGCCGCACCGCTTCTGTCGCAATCCGGTAAACAGAATAGTATTTGAAGTGATCCAGCAGACGAACGATACCGATGGATGTGCCGGTGAAGTTGAACAGTACCATAATACAAAGAATGTAAATACATTGCTTTGTTTCTGTTGTCCAGTTCAACACATTGGTGAAGAATCCTGCTGTCGCAAAGCAAACCAACAAACCCAGTACGGCTGTAATAGCATCTATCAATGAGCCGATCTTGATTACGCGTTCCAGTCCCTCATAGTCTTTCCTTTCGACCATTTTGCTGCCGAAGGCTATGACAGTCTGCCATGACTGGAAATTAACAAATGCGTCTACAATCGTGATAAATGTATAAGCAACCGTCAAGACGCCGTAATCTTTTTTACCAATGAAACGGATCAGCAGAATCGTGCTGATTAAGGAAAAAAACGCTGCGCCGCCTTCGCCCACGAAGGATACGGCAGCATTCTTTAGCAATTTTGATACAAATGAACTTCGCTGAATCTTCTCTATTTGTCGATTGAGAAAACCGGGCAGCTTGATTCTCACTATTTTCTCCCCTTTACTACTTTCAAAATCAAGAATACTGATAAAAACGCCATCCACATTCCCAGATCCAA
>JAKSPK010000052.1 GCA_024404875.1 Oscillospiraceae bacterium | reverse complement strand
CGGATGCGGATGTCGATGACGAAGAATATGATGACGAAGACGACTTCGATGACGACGAAGAATATGATGACGAAGACGACTTCGATGACGATGAAGAATACGACGACGAAGATGTCTTCGATGACGAGGGATATGATGACGAATATGTCTTCGATGACGAGGAATATGATGACGAAGATGTCTTCGATGACGGTGAAGAATACAACGATGAAGACGACTTCGATGACGATGAAGAATACGACGACGATGACGACTTCGATGACGATGAAGAATACGACGACGAAGACGACTTCGATGACGATGAAGAATACGACGACGATGACGACTTTGATGACGATGAAGAATACGACGACGATGACGACTTCGATGACGATGAAGAATACGATGACGATGACGAAGCTGATGAGGAAGACGATACCTTTGAAGAGCCTGCTGAAAAGCGCTCCTTCCTGCCGTTCAAGTTCCGTAATCCGTTCCGGAAGTCTGATGACGACGATGATGACGACGAAGAGGATGATTATGAGGACGATGCGGACGATGACTTCGATGATGAGGATGACGATCTTCCGGAGGGCGCCAAGAGTGAGGATACCTTCTTTAAGGAGGATCTTGCCGATGACGAGGATGACGCCGATGACGATCAGCCGAAGAAATCCGGTCTGTTCGGCGGCCTTTCTCTGAAAAATCCGTTTGCCAGAAAAACGGATGAAGAAGCGGAAGACGAGGACGAAGAAGACGAAACCGAGGATGACGATTTGGATGAGGAGCCGGTAAAAGCTCCGGTTCGCCCTGTTGCCAGACCGACAGGCGGAACACCGCGGCAGCCAGTCAGAAGACCGGCGCCTGCGCGTGCCAAGGCTGATGATGAGTTCTATGATGACGAGTTCAGCAACGAATATGATGATGACGATGAGGAAATAACAGCAGGCGGCGGACGGATCGACTATGGCCGTATCGCGCTGATTCTGACATTTGTGATCCTTGCGATCTTCGCATTCGATTTCTGCCGCAGACTCTGGAATGACTGGAGAAGCCAGAAGGGTATGCTCGAGATTCCGAGCCAGAGCTCCGCAATGGTTGAGTCGATGAACGGAGCAGAATCGCTGAACGGCGGTGATACACCGGCAGTCACGACTGCTGACGGCACGCAGGACGGTCTCGAAACCGAAACAACAGCTCCGCTGGAAACAGAGGTTACCTCGACATCCGGCTCCAAGACAGTTGTTGATAACAGAACAACACAGACGATCTCCGTTTCCAGCAATGATATGCACAGCGGCAGCCTGATGCTGATTGATGCGCTGCATCAGCAGACAGCGGCTCCGGCACTTGTGACGCTCGGTGATACCGGTGTTGCCAATGTTGCGACAGTCGTTGCGCCGACCTATCATATTGACAGCGAAGCAGGCGCACAGCTCAACAAATGGCTGACAGATTTCAACACAGCGACTGGTCTCGGCAAGCAGATCTGGATCTATGGTGCGGTTGAGGTTGGTCAGACAGCACCGTATTCGCAGCAGATCAATGAGCGTACCACTGGTCTGACGGTCGATTTCGGTATCTCCGCACCGGCAGGTTCCGGTATCCTCTTCAATCCGTATACTGCGGATGGCAACTATGCGTGGCTGAATGAACACGCTGCAGAATACGGCTTTGTACTTCGCTATCCGGCAGATAAAGCTGAACAGACAAGCGCAAACGGTCTGAGCTGGCATTACCGTTATGTTGGCGTTCCGCACGCTGCATACATGGCTGAGAACAATCTTTGCCTTGAGGAATATCTTGAAATGCTCGAAGATCATACCTATGAAAAGGAGCATTTGAGTGTGAAGGTCGGTACGAATGAGTATGAGATGTACTATGTTCCGACAGCACCGACCGGCACTGAAACCGAGATCAAGTATCCGGTCAGCGCGGGCGGCTTCACACCGCTGATCTCCGGCGACAACAAGGGCGGCTTTGTGGTTGCCTGCGTGAAGGAGTAAGCGGGACGCGCTGCGCACAGACTGATAATTGAACAACGATCGCCCCGACCGTTTCACGAACGGCCGGGGCGATTTTATAACGAGGACAATGACAATTTGCGAATTCATTTTGTTTGGAAAAGCCGGCTGTTTCATTTATGATAGAGGATTCATTTATTATGCAGCACCCATTGCACTTTTCAAAATAATGTGTTATAATATCGTCATAAGCCCGCCGGTGCTTCGGCGGAGCGATTGAGAATGGAGGAATCATTTATGCCGTTTATCAATGTGAAAACCAATCAGAAGGTCTCTGCTGCACAAGCGGATACGATGAAATCACAGCTCGGAAAGGCGATCACCGCCATTCCCGGAAAGTCGGAGGGCTGGCTCATGGTCGGGATCGAGGGCGAGCAGATGCTCTGGTTCAAAGGAACGGATGCCCCCGCAGCAATGGTTCAGGTCAGCATTTTCGGCAGTGCTTCATCGAATGCGCTTGGAACGCTCACAGCGCATATCACCGGAATCCTGACTGATACCCTCGGCATTCCCTCAGACCGCATTTATGTCAGCTATGCTTCGACAAATGACTGGGGCTGGAACGGTTCGAATTTCTAACCGAATATTGCTGCGGATACTTGCATTTTTTCTGAAAATATGCTATAATAAACTGATACCGTACCGAAAAATCGGTACATTTACAGGAGGTTTACTATGGAAGACAGAGTACAGAACATCATTTCCCGGAAAAACAGCCGTATCGCGATTGGCATTATTCCGGGACACTATGCGACCAACCACTCTCATGTTAATTTTTATGTCGATATGACTGCGATCAAGACAAGCTCCAAAATGGCGAAGGAAGCAGCTTCGGAGCTTGCTGCTGAGTTCGGCAGCACCTATGTCGATACTGTGATCTGCATGGAGGGAACGGAGATTCTCGGTGCATTCCTCGCAGAGCAGCTCAGCGCATCCGGCATCAATCAGGGTACCGATATCAATGTCATTACGCCGGAGCTGAATGCGGTCAATCAGATGCTTTTCCGCGACAATACGCAGAAAAAGATCTGGGGCAAGCGTGTGCTGCTGCTTATCAGCTCGGCATCCACTGGTAAGAGCATCAACCGTGCGATTGACTGCCTGCAGTATTACAGCGGCGAGCTGGTTGCGATTGGTGCAATTTTCTCCGCGATCGAGTCGGTTCAGGGGATTGATGTGAAGTCGATCTTCACGGATTCCGATCTGCCGCATTATGATAATTTCTCGCCGAACGAGTGCCCGATGTGCAAGGCGAACAAGAAGGTCGATGCACTCATCAACAGCTACGGATATTCCAAGCTGTGAGCATTTGAATGTGAATTACAAAAGGCTGCGTGATGCTGTAATGCGATCACGCAGCCTTTTTGTATGATTCTGAAATTGTTGCCAGAACCAACAGCCAGTGCCCTTTGTTTCGGTCAGAGCTTCGAGTCGTATTCCGCAGAGTTGCTTTTTTCGACGATCGCGCCGACAAATACCGGTTTGTTGGTGAATCAGTTGATGAGAACATGGAAGTCGGAAATATCAATGCTGACGATGGCGCCATTATCGAGATTTGCGACAATAGAGAAGTCAGGGTTCTGTGTGTCCTTGATCGAATACATGAAATCCAGATCCGACAGCGACGCGCCGAGAATGCTGACGGCATCATCCTTAGACATTCCAAGGCGCAGACCGCCAACGGTTGCGATATCGCGGCCGGGATCGTCGCTCTCTGTGAGGAAGATCTGATAGATCATGCCGGTGTCTTCGCTGACGGAAACAGAGAAGCCCGGATAGTGGTGGCAGATATACTTGCCGGCACCGGCGATGCAGGGCGTTGCGGAATTGGTCGGGCGTGTCTCATTGCCGAGCTGCGCGGCGATAGCATCAAAACTGTCATGCACGCCAAATGTCACACCATTGTATGTGACCTTTGCCTTATCCGCAAATGCCGGATCCGCCGCCGGTGTTTCTGCTGACGGGTTCGGCTGTGCGGGTGCATCTGTCACAATGTCAGCCGGCGCATCGGCAGTGATAGCCGGTGCCTGAGTCTCGACGGGTGCTGCGGCTTCGGTCTGTGCATCCGGTGTCTGGTTTTCCAACGCAGCCTCGGTCACGGCAGCGGTTTCTGCTGCGGTCTCAGTCGATGCAGCAGCATCGGTGGTCTGTGCCTTCGTCATCAGCGAGACCTGTCCTTCAGTGTCTGCCGTTGAGACCTGACCGCATCCGCTCAGGCAGATAACGCAGGCAGCTGCAGCTGCGATCCAATACATTCTTTTTTTCATGATAATCACTCCTGTACTTTATGAGAAATTTATCTGTCCGGCATCGTAGATCCGGTTTCCTGTGATGACAGATACCGCATAGTCTCCGGCGAGACCGTACTGCGGATTCAGAAAGGCTGTGAAGCAATTGCCTTCGGGCTGCTTATTGTTAACCGGTTCGCTGATCGGGAACGCCTCAAAGACGCGAGTCTCACTGCCGTTTTGCAGCCGGATATAGACCCGCGCATCCGTCAGCGCGGCATCGTCGGGCAGTCTGCCGGTGATGATATTTGCATAGCCTGCATTTTGCAGGGCAATATTTGCTGCTTCGCTGCTTTCCTCTGCGATGAATGCGGCGGCATCGCGTTCCGGCGCAAACATGAACGGCGTTTTGCCGATAATGCTCCTGAGATTGCGCTCGACGATCTCATAGATCATATCAGTGCCGTTTTGTGCCTGTGTGAGATCGGGTGTGTCCGTGCGGACGAACTGCGAGGACTTATAATTGTCGATCATGAACGGGAGCAGTGCTCTGCCGAAGGAATCACGCACCATATAGAGCTTGTCGTTCTGCGGAGTGCCGAGACTCTGCGCCGCAATGCGGAGATCGTTCTCCTCCTTGTCGCTCATGAAAACCGTGAGCTGTGCAAGCGGATCTGTTACCCCCGGTGGTGTGACGATCCGGAACGGATCATATTCGATCTGGAAATAATACTGCTCATCGAGAAAGCCGCCGCTTGGATAGAGCAGCTTGTCGAGGTCGGCACGCCAGTTCTTTTTCTTCACATATTTGACGCCGTCATAGGTCTGATGCGCTGCACCGAGAGAGTCCATAATCGCATTATAGCCGATCAGTGCGCCCATATAGTTCCAGTGGGTATCGCGCTTGTGATAAAGACCGAGCTGTTTCTGTTCGGTCATGATCTGCTGCATATCGACGAAATTGACACCTGCCGTGCGAAGTGCGTCGCTGATGCGAGAGAGATTGTTTTCGTCTGCCTTGCTGTAGCAGGCGGGCATATACTCGCCGTAAATCGAGGATTTGTTCGGCATCGGTACAAATGTGAATCTTCCGCCGTTTGCGCGAATCTGCTCCTGAATCAGCGAGAGTGTCACAGCGACTGCCTTGACATCACGGTCGCTGAGCGCATTTGTGTTCATATAGTCCTGCTTTTCGTCATTGAAGAACAGCCAGCCGTCATCACCGCAGATGACATTTGAGGCAGGGGAGTGCAGCAATTCACCCTTGAGATATCCGGCAGCCGACAGCAGCTTAGCACGCAGCGGCAGTCGGTCGGTTGTATAGGATTCAAACTGCGTCGAGAAATCGTTGTTGATGCCGCCCTTCTCCGCCGTCAGCGAGGGCAGGGGCGTCAGATCGCGTTTCTCGATTTCGACGTTATCACCTGCAAAGGGCTTCAGAATGAGCGGAAGGGAGCAGATGGCGAAGAATGACGAGATATAAATGATGCGTGTCTTTTTTTTCATATTGCAGCCCTCCTCTCAGAAGCGGAAATAGATGAACGGATTGTAGCTGCCGGAGATCAGCGAGAGAATGCACAGCACAAAGATCACGAGCGAGAGCGCATAGCTGACGCCCTCAAAAAGCGCTGTGCGTTTTGCCGCAGCAGCCTTTGCCTGTACGATCCGGAAGACCGGCGCGGAAAGAATGATCGCAAAGATAAACGAAATCACAAAAAGTATCGAAGTACCGGACATGATTTCCGCATTGACCGCAGCATTGCCGCCGGCGAATGTGAACATATTGCGGATCAGACCGAAGCCCTGTGTCAGCGTATCCGCACGGAACAGCACGAACGCCAGCACAACTACGAGCATCGTATACACATGGCCGATCGGCTGGAACCATTTCTTTTTTGTGGGGATGATCTGCCATGTTTCAAGCATCTGGCATAAGCCGTGGATCATGCCCCAGACAATAAATGTGAAGTTTGCGCCGTGCCAGAGACCGGTCAGAAAGAAGACAATCAGCTTATTGATCGTCGTGCGGACATTTCCTTTGCGGTTGCCGCCGAGCGGGATATAAACATATTCCTTGAACCATGTGGAAAGGGAAATATGCCAGCGCCGCCAGAATTCCTGAATGCTGCCTGAGATGAACGGATAATTGAAGTTTTCGAGAAAGTCGAAGCCGAAGATGCAGCCGAGGCCGATCGCCATATCGCTGTAGCCGGAGAAGTCGAAGAAGATCTGGAGCGTATAGCAGACTGCGCCGAGCCACGAGGGAAATGCGCCGACCTGATTGGGTGCAAAACTGAACACCGTGTCGGCAACCATGCCCATCTGATTCGCAATCAGCACCTTTTTGCCGAGACCATAAATGAAACGGTTGATGCCGCGGCTGATACGCTCTGCGGAAAACTCGCGCTTGTCAATCTGTGCCGCGATGTCCTCATAGCGGACGATCGGGCCGGCGATGAGCTGCGGGAAGAACGAGATATAGAGCAGCACGGAGAACAGATTTTTCTGCACACATTTCTTGTTCCGGTAGACATCAATGACATAGCTGAGACCCTGAAATGTGAAGAACGAAATGCCGATCGGCAGACGGATTTCCGGGACAGGGAGCTGCATACCAGTGATGCTGTTCCATGTCGCCGCGAAAAAGCCGGTGTATTTATATCCGATCAGCAGACCGATATTCAGCAGAACGGCGAGGAACACAGCGGTCTTGTCATATTTCTTTTTCGAAGCGGCGAGACCGAACAGATAGTTGCAGATGATCGAGACGATCATGATGAGGACTGCGACCGGTTCGCCGAATGCGTAAAAGATCAGGCTGGCCGCAGCAAGGATCAGGTTACGGGTAGTTTTCTGTCGGCAAACGGCATAGAGCAAAAATGTCAGCGGCAGAAACAAGAATAAGAATACGACCGAACTAAAAGTCATAAAAGCCCTCCCGCCGGCAGTGCCGGCCTCCATTTTTTTCGGGAGCCGGATTCACGGATACTCCCTTTGATATAAAAACGCTGCTGATCACAACTTCTTTTCTCTGATTTCTCTCAATCGTTTTGGGGGAGTGAAGCAGCGGAATAAGGATCGCGGTCAGTGCCGGATATTCAGTTCGCAGAGGAGCAGCGACGCCGCGACTTTTGAAAATCGTCAGCATGCAATGCCCATCCGGCGTGTCAGTCTCCGATACGATCCTTCGCATTTTTTGTCGAATTCTGCTGATATATTATAATCCATTTTTGCAGAAAATGCAAGGAAATAGGGCGTTCCGCTATTTTCTTCTTTACTTTTGCATGAAAACTGTGTATTGTTCGGCATCTTTTCGTGCTGTTTTTCGGGCGGTGCAGCATTTGTGAACGACAGAATTTATGATATGAAATCGAAAAACGCAGCCGGATATGAACCGACTGCGTTTTGCTGCATTTGTTTGCTCATGCTTTGAACAATGCACGGTAGAAGTTATAGAACAGCGGTGTGCCGACGACGCTGTCATGGCCTGCACCGGGAACGGATGTCCAGATATGCTCGGTTCCGTTCTGCGTGAACAGATTGTGATACTGTTCCGGGAATGTGCCGACGACGCTGTCCGCCGTACCGCCCGCGATCATCAGCAGATAGGGCAGCTTGTCATCGGCGATCTTGAAATCGCCGTCCGTCATGCGCTGATTCGTGCCGGGGATATAGCTTCCTGCGTGATTCAGATACATATCCTTGCCGGGAACGATGCCGGGCGCGGGTGAAGATGCTGCGACATAGCCGAACAGATCCGGCCGCTGGATGCCGATGTAGAGTGACTCTCTGCCGCCCATTGAGAAGCCCGCGATGGCGGTATGGTCTTTGCCGGTCATGACTGACCAGTGCTCCTGTACATAGGGCATCAGGCTTTCAGTGAGATCGTAGAGGAAATCGTCGTATTCGTCCATTGCTTCCTGCGTGATGCCAAAGCCCGCAGATTCGCCCTTCGGCGAAGTATACATCTGTGGGAAAATGATGATGAACGGCTCCGCTTCGCCGGATTCGATCATATTTGATGCCATTTCGCGGATACCCCAGCCGGATATCATGCTGTCTTCATTGCCGAAGACACCGTGGTTCATGTAGAGGACATTATACTGCTTATCCGCCGAATAACCGGCGGGCAGCCAGACATTTGCATGCTTCTCAATACCTGCTTTTTTCGAGTAGTAGCTGAATTTTGTGAGCGTACCGCGGTCGCCCTGCAAAACATTTTGCGGGACATTCGCTGTCATATTTGTGCGTATCATTGCCATGTACTCCTTAGGATCTGCGTGGTCGCCGGAATCCGGCGTGCTGCCCGCTGTGGTCGTGACCGTGACCGGATCGGCGGGCGGAGCTGTTGTCGTTATAGGCTTGGGAGCAGAGAGCTGACGCTTGAGCAATGTCAGATCGGAAGCTGTCAGCGAATTGCTGCTGTCGAGATCGGCGGTATCGGCGTAAATGCCGTCTGATGATTTTGTCAGCAGATAGTTCAGCAGCGCGGAGACATCCTTTCGGTCGGTGCTGCCGCTGTGATCGGCGTCGCCGATCGAAAAAGTGCTGACGGAGCCGCCCTCCTCCGCAATGACGATTTCATCGACGAAAAAATCGGCCTTGGAATCCGCGGTCTCGATGTAGAGCACGGGATTCTTTGCATCTGCGGGGATTGTATAGGATGGGTTGGAGAGCTTTGTCCACATTCCGGATGCGGCATCGCACTCAGCGATGCAATCGTATGTTTCGGATCCGCCGAACGGGAAACCGCCGCCGCTGTCTGTGCTGTACTGTAATGAGAGCTTGAAATGCACAGCCATCGGGGAAGCCTTCTGCGATACGGAAGCACTGAAGCTGTAGGCAGAACCGGGCTTGAATATGGAGGGATCCAGCGAAAGCCCGATGCCGCACCAGCTCTCAGCGCGTTCAGTGACGGAAGCTGCGCCTGTACCGGATGCCGCTGTGCCGGTGATCTGCGCGACGCTTGCAGTGCCTCTTGCGCCCCAGCCGTCCAGCCCGCTTTCAAAGTCAGCGTGCAGGAGCGCATCTGCGGCGGCTGCCGGAAAGAGCGAGAGTGATCCGGCTGTGATTGCGAGTGAGAGAATTGCGGAGATTTGTTTCTTCATGATAATCGTCCCTTCGTATCATTATTTCTATTTTTTACGAACCCCCTGATGATGTTTTTGCAATTCTATTTTCTGATTTTATTACTATATGAGCGCAACTTGCCGTCAGCGGCACGGCAGATTCCCTCTGTTTGTATTATAGCAAGATGTGCCAAAGAATGCAATGTATGATTTACATAAAACACGGACAAAATGCAACTTTAATTTTGCTGATCTGTTCTTGATCTGCATATTTGAAATAAATTGAGAATAACGCAAATATGACGATTTCAGAAAGAGCAAGTCTTATTCTCATTTGCGTTCGCAATTATCGGCAAGAACTTCACAAGAAATGAGTAGAAAACTGGTGTGTTTTGCGCTACAATAAAAACAAGCAAAAGGATGCAGACGGAAACAGAGCTGTACCCGAAGCAACATTTACGCGTGTCGGAGCTTCAGGCGAAAGGCTTCGGTGCGCGGAATCCTCCATCATACTCTGTTTCGGACATGACCGGAGCCGCAGGGCGAGCGGCATCCGGCGGCGAAAAGTTCTGGACA
>JAKSPK010000051.1 GCA_024404875.1 Oscillospiraceae bacterium | reverse complement strand
ATCATGCCAGTATGCACATCAGCGGCATTTTCCGGCAGCCACGCAAGAAAGGCGTCTGTCAGCAGCGAGGGATTGACATTGACCGAGGTACCAGCGGGCATCCGCAGATGCAGCCGAATCGCATTCTCCGTAGTATCAGCGCCGAGCAGCTGCGCCTGCGATTTCAGATCGACCTGCGCCGTGCCGCGCTTTGTTTTCTTTTCGACAAGGATTTCCGGCTGTGCAAAGAATGTATCCCAGCTCTGCCGGAGTGCTTCAGCGGCAGTATCATCTGCACTGTCCACCGTGACAGCATAATCCGCCGCAGTGATATCGGTATGCTTGTGTATCGGCTCCGCAACGCTGAGTATTTGCAGATCGGGCGGCAGAGCGCGGTTAAGCCGCTCCATTGCCTCCTGCATGGACATTTCGCCGTCGATGCGGAAATCCATGCACTCACAGCCGCTTTCACAGCCGAGCGAAAGCGCCAGCGGAAACATCAGATAGGCGTGCGGATTGAAGCCCTCGGTATACCAGATCGGCACACCGGCGCGCTTGAACGCTCGCTGCATACAGCGCATCAGATCGAGATGCGAGATGTATTTTGCACGGCGGCGTTTTTCAAATGTCGCTCTGACCGGGATCATGGCACATCCTCCTTTTTAAGTATACATTAGTCAATACTGTGACGGAAGAAAGTCGATATACCGTGCGCCCTCATAGGGTGGCGTGATTCTTCGGGTTAAACTGCGCATTGCGCCGGATCATATGTACAACGCAAAAAATCAGCAGCGCCGTGACCAACAAGAGCAGGGTGTATTTCAGATACGGAACAAAAAAGAAAACGGTTTTTCTCTTGTCAGTTGTAGGTAAAGCAGGGCTGTCCTGTCTCACGGATTACGCCGCAGTTTGCGCAGTTCAGACGGCAGTGCGGCGTTGTGGCGGCCTGCTTAGCCTTTTCGTTTTCACGGATAAGAAATTTCTTGTCCACATAATAATCGATATGATCCCACGGGAACACTTCCTCGTAGGAGCGGTCACGGTTCGCATAGAATTCCGTTGTCAGCCCGGCTTCTGCAAAGGCAGCAAGCCAGCGGTCATAGTAAAAATGCTCTGACCATGCATCCATGATGCATCCGCGCTGCCACGCGCCGAAGATCACGCTGCTGAGACGGCGGTCGCCGCGCGCCAGCACCGCTTCGAGGATGCTTGTATCGGGAAAATGCCAGCTTGCGCGGATGCGTTTATGTCCGGAGACGGCTTCTTCGAGGATCTTCTGCTTATGCGCGATCATTTCCCGCGTATCCTGCGGATGGAACTCGAACGGCGTGAACGGCTTCGGAACAAATGTCGCAACGGAACAGGAAATCTGCACGGGTTTGCCCTTCGGACGGCGCTCGCCTTCATAGAACAGATCAACGACACGCTGCGCCAGCTCAATGATGCCGCGGATATCGTCATCGGTTTCGGTCGGCAGTCCCATCATGAAATAGAGCTTGACAGAAGTCTGTCCGGCAGAGAAGGCGATCCGGCAGGTGCGCATCAGCTCTTCTTCGGTGACATTTTTGTTAATGACATCGCGCAGACGCTGCGTTCCGGCTTCCGGCGCAAAGGTTAGTCCGCTGCTGCGTACTCTGCGCAGACGATTCATCAAACCGGCGCTGAAATTATCGACACGCAGCGACGGCAGACTGAGATTGATATGCTCGGTTTCCGTAAAGGTCAGCAGACCGTCCATCATTTCCTCGATCTGCGAATGATCGGAAGTCGAGAGTGAGCAGAGCGACAGCTCATCATAGCCGGTATTTTCGATCAGCATACGAGACTGTCTGCACACAGTTTCAGGTGATTTTTCGCGGAATGGCCGATAGAGGAAGCCTGCCTGGCAGAATCGGCAGCCGCGCAGACAGCCGCGCAGTACCTCCGTCACGGCACGGTCATGTACGATCTCCGAAAACGGCACGACAAAATCCTCCGGTACCGGACACTGATCGAAATCTTTGATGATGCGCTTTTTGACAGTTGCAGGTGCGCCGTCCTTTGGCGTGACCGCCTGAACAGTACCGTCCGGATTGTATGTCACATCATAGAGCGACGGCACATAAACGCCCTGTATCTGCGCAGCTGCCCGCAGGAATTCAGAGCGCGTTGCACCTGCATCGCGCATCTTTACATAGAGATCCATGACCTCAAGATTCAGCTCCTCACCTTCGCCGAGGAAAAAGAGATCAATGAATTCGGCGATCGGTTCCGGGTTGCAGCAGCAGGAGCCGCCCGCACAGACGATCGGTGCGATCGACTCATCGCGGTCGCGCTGCCAGATCGGAACGCCCGCCAGATCCAGCATATTCAGGATATTTGTATAGCAGAGCTCATAGCCGAGCGTGAATCCGATGAAATCAAAATTCCGGATTGGCTCAAGGCTTTCCAGTCCGTAGAGCGGCAGACCGTTTTCCCGCATCAGCGCCTCGAAATCGGTATCCGGTGCAAAAACTCGCTCGCACCAGTATTCCGGACGGGCATTGATGCAGGAGTAAAGGATCTTCATGCCGAGATTGCTCATGCCGACATCATAGCGGTCGGGAAAGCAAAATGCAAACCGCGCCTTGACATCGGCCTTATCTTTCATCACGCTGCCCATTTCCCCGCCGATATAGCGGGCAGGCTTCTGCACTTTCAGCAACAGCGGTTCAATTTGTTCAAAGAGGTTCATAGAGATGTGCCTCCGGGAAATTGATAATGGGGCACTGCCCCAAATTTTGCCAAAAAGACTGATTCCTTTGGCGTCTCGGATTGATATGTTTTTTAATGTTCCGCGGTCTGCTTCCGTACGAATGCTCCCGCGGGGACTTCCGTTTCGCAGAGGAACGAGCAGTCCATGACCGCATGATTTGCCGATTCGATCGGCTCATCCTCACCGTTGCGCAGATCGGTGACTGTGAGGGCAAGCGGCTTCTGCTGCGGCATCAGGATTTCCACGGCATCACCCGCGAAAAAGCGATTGCGCTGGCTGACAAAGAGTCTGCCGTTTTCCTGCTTCTGCACGATGCCGACGACTTCATAGTCGCGGATATAGCCGTTCTCCTCCTGCCAGATCAGATCCTTACGCTGTCCGAATGCAAAGCCGACCGTATAAGGACGGTGGCTGACATTGTTTAGCTCCTGCATCACCCAGTCCGGAACGGGACGCGGCGGTGTATCGAACAAACTGTCGATCGCCATGCGATAGGCATTCGTCACGCCGGCAACATAATATGCAGCTTTGGCTCTGCCCTCGATTTTGACGGAATCGACGCCGGCTTCATGCAGCTCTTTCAGAAATGGAAGCAGGCAGAGATCCTTTGCATTGAGGATATAGCTGCCGTCAGAATCCTCATCGATCGGGAAATACTGTCCCGGTCGCTTTTCTTCCATGAGTGCATATTTCCAGCGGCAGGACTGCGCACAGGCACCGCGGTTCGCGTCGCGGCCGGTCAGATACTCCGAGAGCAGACAGCGGCCGGATACGCTCATGCACATTGCGCCGTGAACAAAGACTTCGATCTCCAGGTCAGCCGGCGATTTGGCACGAATCTCTGCGATTTCCGATATAGAAAGCTCCCGCGCCAGTACGACGCGCTTTACGCCCATGTCATACAGCGCAGAAGCCGTCTGATAATTGACCACGCCCGTTTGCGTCGAAGCATGGATTTCCAGCTCCGGCGCAAGGGCGCGTGTCATTGTAACCATGCCGAGATCGGCGGCAATGACAGCGTCAATGCCGCACGACCGGATTTGTTCAAGGAACTGCGGATAGGCTGCGATCTCCGCGCTGCGCGGCAGAATGTTTGCGGTGAGATACACCTTGACACCCTGCGCGTGTGCAAGCTGGACTGCCTTCCGCAATGCGGGAAAATCAAAGTTTTTTGCGGCGGCGCGCATTCCGTATTCTTTTGCGCCGACATAGACTGCATCCGCGCCGAACTGCAGCGCGGCGGCAAAGCATTCGGCATCGCCTGCAGGGGCGAGCAGCTCCGGTTTAATTCTGGCCATTGGCTGCTGCCTTTGCTGCGGCATACTGAGCCTGAACCAGTTCGAGGTTTGCCTCATGCTCTGCAAGGTTGTGCGAGAAGAATGTCTCGCCGGTGTCGATATTCGCATTGAAGTAGAAGATCGTAGTATCCGGATCCGGATAAAGCACCGCTTCGATCGCTTCTCTGCCGGGGTTATTGATCGCTCCGGGCGGCAGGCCTGCGCTCTGGTAGGTGTCGTATGCAGTGACCATCGTATCGTTCTGGATCTTCAGATTTTCAGCGATCAGCTTTGCATATTTGCTTGTCGGGTCGGACTGGAGCTTCGGGAATTCCGCGGAGCTGTTCAGACGGTTGTGGAAAACCGCAGCGACCTTCTTCATATAGGTGACCTTCGAGGCCTCGGCCTGTACCATAGATGCAAGCGTGATGACCTGATCGAGCGTCATGCCCAGCTCATCCATTTTCTTATAGTCGCCTTCGGTGATCTTTGAGTCGAAGTTCGCATAGATTTTCTGCGCAACGATATCCGGCTGCTCATCAACGAAAAATTCGTAGGTGTCGGGGAAGCAATAGCCCTCCATGCGCTGCCATTTCAAAACATTTTTATCGGTCAGATTATTCTCGAATTCATACTTGAATCCGCCGCCGTTGAAATGGAACAGGAATTTTTCTGCATCACAGATCTGGTTTTCCTGCAAGCGCTTTGCGGCATCGACCAGCGTGCAGCCTTCAGGGAAGTAGACACGCTGCGTCTCACGCTCTTCCTTATGGTTCTGACAGAGCTCCTCGATCATCGCTTCATAGGACATCGAGGCGCTGAGAACATGTTCGCCCGCGATATAGCTGCCGTCCTTGTTGTTCATGCGCGAGACAAGGCGGAACATCGGCACCATGGAGATCATGTGCTCATCGTAGAGCTGATTTGCGATGTCGAGTGTCGTTGCGCCCTCCTCGATCGTAACGATGCGGTCCTGGACATCCTTGTCAATGCCGTACATTTCCTTCGCGACTGCGAGGATTGCAACGGCAAGTACCGAGGACATTGCAAGGATCAGCGTCAGCAGAACGAGCGTACAGGAAAGTTTGCGGCTCTTTTTGCGGCGACGTTTTTTGCGGATCGGTCTGCCCCACTCATCGAAGCGCTTCTCCTCTTCTGCGAGATCGGCAAGCTCCTCCTCGACAGTTCGTGCATTCTGTTTCGCTTTGGCGGCCTTCGCCTTTTTCTTCTTGTTGCTGCTTTTTTTCAGATCATCGGAAAGCTGACCAGCTTTCTTTTTCAGTTTGCCGGCAAGATCGGATGCCTTGCCCTTGATCGCATCCGCTGTTCCGGCAGCCGAAATGCCTTTTTCAGCGGGGATATCCGCTGCATCATCCTTTAGCCCGAGCTCCGCTTCGAGATCGATATCCTCGTCGTCACCGGCAAGGCTTTCTGCTTCCGCTTCAGCTTCCGGCTCCGCAGCGGATTCCGCCCCGATATCTGTATCCTCCAGTGCCGCGCTGTCCTGCGGGGACATCATTTCGTCATCCATCAAAATTCCTCCGTTTTTTGTTCCGTGACGCAGCAGTTCATTTTTATATCGAAAGCATCATGCGGCAGCTGCGCCCTTCTGCAATCCGCATAGCATATTCCGACAGCTTTCACAGGGTATTTTGCAAGATAGCGGTCGTAGTATCCGCCGCCCGCACCGAGCCGCCGTCCCGCAGCATCAAAGGCGAGTAACGGAACGATCATGACCGTTTCTGCATCAGGCAGGAGAATGCGATCCTCCGAGACCGGCGGAACGGGGATCCGATAAGCGCCCGTCTGAAGCTCACTGACCGCATCGAGCCGATAGAACTGCATCTCATGGTTAACTGTATTACAGACCGGCAGACCGAGCGTTTTGCCGCTGCGCAAAATCGCATCAAGCAATGCTTTCGTGCTGATCTCATGCGGCATGGAGACATAGCATAAGATCTGCTTTGCCGCTTTGAATGCCGGCAGCTCCAGAACCGCTTCCGTGATCGCTGCATCGGCAGCCTTGCGCTGGTCGAACGGCATTGCCGCTCGTGCAGCAAGAATTTCCTGGCGGAGCGCCGCTTTTTCCTCCATGATCGCGTTTTTCATTTCGTGTAAACCATTCCTGCAGCGAGCTGTGCCGCGCATTCCGCGCCGCAGAGTGTTTCAGCCAGCAGGAGTGCAAAGTCCATTGCAGCACCCGGCCCTCTGCCGGTGATGAAATTGCCGTCGCGGACAGCCGGTACATCGGGGATCTCTGCGCCGGTCAGATATTTTTCAAATCCGGGATAGCAGACAGCCTTTTTTTCGCTGAGCATCCCGCGCTTTCCGAGAACGGACGGTGCCGCACAGATCGCGCTGATCAGTATATCATGCTCCGCGCAGTAGGTGAGCGCCTGCTGCACGGCATCGCTTGCTTCGAGATTCAGTGTACCGGGCATTCCGCCGGGCAGCACGATCAGCTGAAGCGCATCGTCGAGCTGGATTTCATCTGCGGTGATGTCCGCTGCTACGGAAATGCCGTGCGCACCGGTGATCATCTTTCCGCCGACGCCGACGGTCTGAACGGTCTGCTTTGCTCTCCGCAGAACATCGACCGGTGTCAGCGCCTCGACTTCCTCAAAGCCCTCTGCCAGAAAAACATATATCATAACGATCCTCCTTTATCGAATTACCGCCAATATACATAATATATCATGTTATTATACCATGTATTCACGCGAAAGTCAAGTATTCATCCGCGCTCTTAATAAAAGTATCAAAAACCCTTCCGTCCGCTGTTTTCACTGCCGGAATACCCGCATGAAGCGGGCGGGGCATAATGACGCATTGTTATATAGAATATCAATAGGTGCCTGCGGCTGTGCAAAAAAGAGGATACGCCGCAGCGCATCCTCTGTGTATCAGTAGTATTTGATCTCCTCTGCCAGCAGCTCCTCATATTCCTCCGGATTTTCGAGGATCTTGCCGATACCCTCGGCCACGCAGTCCAGCGGGTATTCAGCAACATAGACAGGCATGCCGGTTTCGCGGTTGATGAGTTTATCCATGCCGCGCAGCAGCGCGCCGCCGCCTGTCAGTGTGATGCCCTGTTCGATCACATCCGCGGAAAGCTCCGGCGGTGTGTGTGCAAGTGTTTCGCGGATTGCGTCCATGACATCGCAGAGCGGCTCATAAAACGCTTCGCGCACCTCCTCTGAGGTGATCATGATATTCTCCGGCAGACCGTTCAGCAGGTTTCTGCCGCGAACCTCCATCTCGCTGACGGTCGCCTCCGGAAACGCCGAGCCGATGCCGATCTTGACGGATTCCGCCGTTCGTTCACCGATCAGCAGGCTGTACTTTTTGCGGATGTAGTTGACGATCGCCTGATCGAATGCGTCGCCGCCGATGCGGATGGATTTTGCGGAGACAATGCCGCCCATTGAGATCACGGCGATCTCTGTCGTACCGCCGCCGATGTCGATGACCATTGTGCCGGTCGGATCGAGAATAGGCAGTCCGGCGCCGAGTGCGGCAGCGACCGGCTCGGAGACAAGCTGCACAGGACGCGCACCGGCTTTTTCAGCAGCCTCCTTGACGGCACGGCGTTCAACTGCCGTCACGCCGGAAGGAATGCAGATGATAACACGGGCGTGTTTGATGAACGAGCCGCGGAGCGCTTTTTTGATGAGCTCCTGAAGCATCGTTGCGGCAATATCGAAATCGGCGATCACGCCGTCTTTGAGCGGCTTGACGGCAATGACGGAGCCGGGGGTTCTGCCGATGATCTCCTTGGCTTCTTTGCCGACAGAGCAGGCCTGATCGGTGCGGGTATTGACCGCGACAACCGAAGGCTCGCGCATGATGATGCCTCTGCCGCGTGCATAGATCAGGGTATTGGCCGTACCAAGATCAATTCCGATATATCTGGTAAACATGGTTTGCTCCTTTGTTCTGTTCGTCTTCGCTTTCTGTATGGACAAATTTCCACTCTTTATTTTATCACAAAACTTTGCTTTCGACAATGTTTTTTGCTCTATCTGAGTATTTTTGGCGTTTTGCACAAAATCAAATAGCCGATCACAGCATATTGTATATTTGTCAAATCTTGTTGAAGATTGCCGCAAGATATGTTATAATAGAAAAGAAAGGGTGATGAAATTGATAAAAGCAGTGATCTTTGATATCGGTGCTGTTCTGGTGGAATTTGACTGGAACGGCTTCCTGCACCGGCTCTATGATGCGAAGACTGCAGATGCCGTCTTTGCGGCGACCTGGGGCACCGAAGCGTGGCGCGAGCTTGACCGCGATGCACTCCCGCGGGAGACCGTCCTCGGAATGTTTACCGCGAATGCCCCGGAATATGCGGCGGAGATCCGTACAGCGCTGGCGCGGACGAACGAATGCGCGAAACTTTTTCCCTATACGCTCGGCTGGATCAGGTCGCTGAAGGCGCAGGGGCTTTCCGTCTATTTTCTCTCGAATTATTATCCCTATCTGGTCTGGAAGAATCCGGAGGTTCTGCGTTTCATTGACGATATGGACGGCGGCGTATTTTCTTGGCAGGAGAAGATCACGAAGCCCGATCCGGAGATCTATCGGCGATTGCTGCGAAAATATGATCTTCGCGCAGAGGAATGCGTGTTTATAGATGATTCACAGGCGAATATCGATGCGGCGAATGCGCTTGGTCTGCGCGGCTTCCGCTTCACCAGCTATGCGGAGCAGTATCCGCAGATTACGGAATATCTGGCAGAGCATACAAATTCTGCTTTGTGAAATTGTTGATCACGCTGATTTTTTGGAAAGTATAAGGAATTTGTCGCGTTCGTGCGTATTCAAAGCAGAAACTATATGGAAAGGCGGGCGTGAAGTGAAGATCAAACCGGAAAAGGATTACCGTACACCGAAATATGCAGCCGTACTTGCGGCTGCCGCGCTGCTGCCGGTTCTGACCGGCTGCGGCCAAAAGCCGGAGATCATGGGTCTGATGCCTGTGAGAGTCTCCGAAAGCGATACACAGATCACAACGGAAACTATGATAGAAACGGAGATAAAAACATGAAGATAGAACCGATAAAAAAAGCGCCGGTCTCGAAATATGCGGCGGCACTGGCTGCTGCGGCTGCTGCCGTGATGCTGACCGGCTGCGATACGGCGGGTGAGGTCGCGACGGCAGGTGAGATTGCTGTTGAGGAAAGCGTCGAGATTGTCAATCCGGATAGCATATCGGCAGCGCCGGATGAAAGCGAACCGGAAGAGGTCATGCTGGACGGCGATGTTGTATTTGTTCCGGATTTCTCGGAATCAGCAGAAGTTGTCGCTGCGCGCTCCGACGATCAGACCGGAATTTATTCTGATGCCTTCGCGGCGGCAGGCGTACAGCTGGAACGCGATCCGGAATCGTTTTCGTATTGTGACTATTCTTTCAGCGAAACGCTGCTGAGTCAGGAGAAGAATCTGCGTGTCATCTTCTATTCCGGCATTGCCGCTGATCACGGCATGACCATGGAGGAATGGGTGCAGGGTATCTGTGTCGATCATCGTGACTGGGGCGAGATCTGCACAGCGGGTGAAACAAAGCTGGTGTTCATTGATATCAGCCGCGAATCCGAAAATGTACCGGATCATGCGGCGCAGATTGTCAGGGATGTGACGGCATGAATCTGACACTGCATCTTACCGACAGCTGCAATATGGACTGCGCCTACTGCACACATACAAAAACGCCGGCGCGGATGTCGGAGGCTGTAGTTGATGCGGCCTGCGATCTCGCATTCTCATCAGGGAAATCGGCGGGACTCTGCTTTTTCGGCGGAGAGCCTTTGCTGGAAATGCCTCTGATCTACCGTGCCGTCAGCCGTTGCACCGCGAAGTCAAAGGAGACCGGTATTCCGGTATTCTACAAGATGACCACGAACGGGACGCTGCTGACCAAATCCTTTCTGACATTCGCACGCGGCGTAAAAATCGGCATTGGGCTTTCCTTTGAGGGCTCGGCACAGGATTGTTGCCGTGTCTTTGCGGACGGCAGCGGGACATTCAGCGTTGTCGAGGAAAAAGCGAAGCTCCTGCTGAAATATATGCCGAGATCTTATGCACTTATGACGATTGCGCCGCAGGCTGTCCCTCAGTTTGCGGATGCGGTGAAATATCTGTATCAGCTTGGTTTCCGCAATATGACTGCAACAATCGCCTACGGAAACCGTGTGCACTGGACGGATGAAGATCTGGCGCGGCTGCAGGTGCAGATGCTGGAAATTGCGGCGTTCTATGAAGATGCATTTCTTCGAGGAAAGCCGTTCTATTTCAGCCCGATCGACGCGAAGATCAGCGACAATCTCCGCGGCTTCAACCCTTCGGAACGCTGTCATCTCGGCTTTCGGCAGATGCCGGTCGCGACGGACGGCAGGATTTATGCCTGTACGCAGTTTATCGGAGATGAAGCATACTGTTTCGGCGATGTGTTTACGGGCATTGACCGCGAAAAGCAGAAGGCAGTTGCGATGCGGGCTTCAGAACCGGAGACCTGTAAGGAATGCGCACTGCGGAAGCGCTGCACGAATTCCTGCGGCTGCATGAACCGGTTGGAGACCGGCAATGAGAATATCGTATCGGCGCTGCAATGCAG
>JAKSPK010000050.1 GCA_024404875.1 Oscillospiraceae bacterium | reverse complement strand
ATTTTTAGACGATGTGCCGCGACCGAAGCCTTGGGCTTTCATAGCAATGCGGCAAAACATATGACTGAAACGAATGCGGATCATTATGAAGCGCATCCGAAACAATACGAATAGCACTTTGAGATTACTAATTGGTGGTGAACGATGAAACTGATCATCATCCGGCACGGTGATCCGGATTACGAACACGATTCGCTGACGGAGACCGGAGTCATCGAGGCGAAGCTGCTTGCCGAACGCCTCGCTCAACATAAAAACATCACAGCGTTCTATGTTTCCCCGCTGGGACGCGCACAGAAGACCGCGCAGTATACACTCGATGCGCTGCACCGCACGGCGGAAACCCTGCCGTGGCTGCGCGAATTCCATGCGCCGATCCTGCATCCCGATACCGGCGATATCCGCGTACCGTGGGATTGGCTCCCGCAGGCCTGGACAGCCGAGCCTCGCTTCTACGATAAGGATAAATGGGCAGAAACGGAGATCATGCTGGAATACGGTGTCGGCGCGGAGGCACAGCGTGTTTATGATGGGCTTGACCGCTTGCTGGAACGCCACGGATACCGCCGCGACGGTCTTGTCTGGCGACCTGACCGCCCCAATCAAGATACTGTTGTCCTGTTCTGTCACTTCGGTGTGGAATGCGTCATGCTCGGACATCTGATCGGTGTGTCGCCGATGGTGCTCTGGCACGGATTCTGCGCTGCGCCGACGGCAGTGACAGTCCTCTCGACAGAGGAGCGCCGGAAGGATACTGTCTCCTTCCGGATCAATACATTCGGCGACACCGGACATCTGCTCGCAGGCGGGCGGGAGCCTTCCTTCTCTGCCAGATTCTGCGAGACCTATGACAATGCCGATGAACGGCATGACTGACCGTTTTTCCCGATGCAAAAGCATGACTTTCGGAGGAGAAAAGGGATTTGAACATTATTATTGTCGGATGCGGAAAGGTCGGCAGAGTGCTGGCCGAGCGGCTCAATGAGCAAGGCAACAGCATTACAGTCGTTGACATTAACAGCGTTCGGCTCAACGAGATTGCGGAACGCTATGATGTCATGGGCATCGTCGGCGACGGCGTCAACCACCAAATACTGGAGGAAGCCGGCGTTGCAAAGGCAGATCTGCTGATCGCTGTAACAGGCTCAGATGAACGAAATCTGCTCTGCTGCCTGATTGCGAAAAAGGCCGGCGGCTGCCAGACAATCGCACGCGTGCGCTCGCCGCAGTACAGTGCCGAGATCTCCTATCTCAAAGAGGAGCTCGGTCTCGCAATGGTTATCAATCCGGAATTTGCTGCCGCAGAGGAGATCGCAAGACTGCTGCGGTTCCCATCTGCACTCAAGATCGACACCTTTGTCAAGGGGCGCGTCGAGCTGCTGAAATTCAAGCTGCCGGAGGATTCCCCGCTTTGCGAAATGTGCGTCAGGGATATCGCCCCGAAGCTGCACTGTGATGTGCTGGTCTGCACGGTCGAGCGAGATGAAGCCGCCTATATCGCATCAGGTGATTTTCGCTTCGCACCGCATGATGTCATCTCGATCATTGCGGAGCCAAAAAATGCATTAACATTCTTCAAAAAGATCGGCTATAAAGTTAAATCCGCTAATAACGCATTGATTGCAGGCGGCGGCGATATCACGCTCTATCTCTGTCAGCTGCTGGAAAAATCCGGCATCAGCCTGACGGTCATCGAGAAGGATGCCGCAAGAGCAGAACTGCTCTCCAATGCGCTTTCGGATGTCAATATCATCCATGATGATGCCACGGATCAGGAAATGCTGCTGCGCGAGAATATAGATCGCGCTGATGCTTTCGTCTCCCTGACAAATCTCGACGAGGAAAACATCCTGCTCTCACTTTATGCAAAATCTGTTTGCGGCGGCAAGGTCATCACAAAGGTGAACCGTATCGACTTTGACGCCGTCATTGAGCATCTGGATCTTGATACGATCATCTATCCGAAGAATATCACAAGTGACCTGATTGTCCGCTATGTCCGCGCTATGAAAAAAACGCTCGGCACAAACCTCGAAACACTTTACCAGATCATCAAGGGCAAGGTCGAAGCCGCTGAATTCATTGTGCAGGAAGAATGCGCCCTGACTGAAGCGCCGCTGAGCCGGCTCCGCCTGAAGGACGGCGTGCTGGTCGCCGCAATTTCCCGCGACCGCAAGGTGCTGATTCCGCGCGGCAGCGATACAATCCGCAAAGGTGATTCCGTTGTCGTCGTCACGAATCATCTCAGACTGCATGATATGAATGATCTGCTCGAGTGACGGAGGAATGAAAGCAGCATGAACATAGGAATGACCATCTATATTCTCGGCATTATCACAGCCTTTGAGGGCGCGTTTATGCTTATCCCGACAGCAACGGCTGCCATTTATCACGAGAAGCAGCTCCTGCTTTTTGCAGTCTTCTCGCTCGTCCTGATCGCTGCAGGCGGAATCATCACACGATTTAAGCCGAAGAATAAGACACTGTTTGCAAGGGACGGTTTTCTGATCGTTGCACTAAGCTGGCTGCTGTTGAGCTTTTTCGGTGCACTCCCCTTCTGCATTTCCGGAACGATCCCCAGCTTTGTTGATGCAATGTTCGAGTCGGTCTCCGGTTTCACGACGACCGGCGCAAGCATTCTTCACACGCTGGAAGGAATCCCGAAATGTATGCTGATGTGGCGCAGCTTCATGCACTGGATCGGCGGTATGGGTGTGCTGGTATTCATCATGGCATTTCTCCCGCTCTCCGGCGGACAGAATATGTATCTGATGAAGGCTGAGAGCCCCGGTCCTTCGGTCGGCAAGCTCGTGCCGCGTGTCCGTACAACAGCCTTTTTGCTCTATGCAATCTATTTTGTGCTGACTGTTGCAGAATTCGTCCTGCTGCTGATCGGCGGTATGCCAGTCTTTGATGCGATCAATATTTCCGTTGCGACAGCCGGAACCGGCGGATTCTCCTGCGATCCCGCAGGTATGCCGTATTCGCCGTTCTGCATCAATGTCATCACGGTGTTTATGTTCATGTTCGCTGCAAATTTCACATTCTATTTCCTGCTGATCCGCCGCAAATTTAAGGATGCATTCAGCGAAGAGATCAAGCTGTATCTTGCCATTATCGCGTTTGCGATCATCACGATCTTTCTTGACATCCGGCGTCTGCCGATGTTCAGCAATGCCGGTGAAGCGCTGATGCACGGTTCCTTTACGATCGGCTCACTGCTTTCCTCTACCGGTTTTTCGACTGTTGATTTTAACCAATGGCCCACCTATTCGCGGACGATGCTGGTCATGCTGATGTTTGTCGGCGCCTGCGCAGGCAGCACAGGCGGCGGTATCAAGGTCTCGCGCTTAATTATCCTTTTCAAAAATATGGCGAATGAATTCCGCGTAATGATGCATCCGCGCCAGGTTAAGCGTGTCAAAATGGACAGACAGCAGGTGGACAATGAGGTCATCCGCTCAGTTCATGTCTATCTCGCCTGCTACTTCATGATCTACGCGGTCAGTATGCTTGTTCTTTCGCTCGATCATCTTGATCTGACAACAAATTTTACAGCTGTGGTTGCAACATTGAATAACATCGGCCCGGGGCTTGAGCTCGTCGGCCCAACATCCAATTATGATGTGTTCTCGACTGTGCCGAAAGTAGTGCTGATCTTTGATATGCTCGCTGGACGGCTTGAGCTGTTCCCGATCGTACTGCTGCTCGCGCCTTCGACATGGAAAAAATAATATAATTAAACCTGTAACAAACGGAGAACGAGAATGAAACAAAAAATCGGACTTGTCATGGAGGGCGGCGCGATGCGCGGGCTCTTTACTGCTGCTATCATTGATGTGCTTATGGAGCAGGAGATCCAGGCGGACGGTGTGATTGGCATTTCTGCCGGCGCGACCTTCGGCTGCAATTACCTTACCAAACAGATCGGCAGACCGCTTCGGTACTGTGTGCGATTCGCAAAGGATCCGCGCTTTTGCAGCGTATCCTCCCTGCTGACGACCGGCGATATGTTCGGCGCAAAGTTCTGCTATGAAACGATTCCGCTGGAGCTGGATATCATCGACAATGACACATTTGTCAGGCAGAAAGTTCCTTTTTATGTTGCCGCAACCGATGTCCATACCGGCAAGGCGGTCTATCATCAATGCAAAGATTTGACCTCACCGGCGGAGCTGGACTGGATCCGGGCAAGCGCTTCCATGCCGCTTGCTGCGCAGATCGTCCGCGCCGGAGACTATGAGCTGCTTGATGGCGGCGTTGCAGATTCGATTCCTCTGAAATACATGGAATATAAGGGTTATGCGCGGAATATCGTCATCCTGACACAGCCGCTCAGCTATCTGAAGCAACCTAATTCCAGCATGCCGCTTGCCCGGAAGGTGTACCGGAAATACCCCGGACTGCTCCGCGCTATGGAGCGGCGGCATATCGTGTATAACCGGCAGCTTGAATACATTGCCGAAGCTGAAGCAGAAGGGCGTGCGTTCGTGATTCGTCCGCCGCGCAAGCTCCCAGTCGGCCATATCACTCACAGTGCCGAACGGATGCGCGAGATCTACGCGATCGGCAGGCAGACCGCGCTGAATGTTCTCCCTGCACTGCGCAGATTTATCAGCGAAAATTCATAAGCATAGCGTCCCCGCAGACCGAAATCTGTGGGGGCGCTTTTCCATCAATTATTTGATAGCAAATCCTCAGTTTTGTATAGCGTTCAATGTATGGATGCAGTTTTTGCATACCACATCACTGTCAAGTAAGTTTCGTTGATTATAAAAAAGGAAGATACCTCTTGACGAAGTATCTTCCTTTGTTATTATTGCCTGTAGAAAACTACACAGCATTTACGATTTCAAAATCGTATCGGATTACTTGCGCAGTGCTGCCTGTGCTGCTGCCAGTCTTGCGATCGGCACACGGAACGGCGAGCAGGAAACATAATCCAGACCGATCTGGTGGCAGAACTCAACAGAGGACGGATCGCCGCCGTGCTCACCGCAGATACCGCAGTGGAGCTTGGAGTTGACCGGCTTGCCCAGTTCAATCGCCATCTTCATCAGCTTGCCGACACCAGTCTGATCGAGCTTTGCGAACGGATCGCTCTCGAAGATCTTAGCATCGTAGTATGCGCCGAGGAACTTGCCAGCGTCGTCACGGGAGAAGCCAAATGTCATCTGGGTGAGGTCGTTGGTGCCGAAGCAGAAGAAGTCAGCTTCCTTCGCGATCTCGTCGGCAGTCAGAGCTGCACGCGGAATCTCGATCATGGTGCCGATCTCGTACTTCAGATTTGCGCCTGCCTCTGCGATAACTTCATCAGCAGTCTTCTTAACAACATCCTTCACATACTTGAGCTCCTTGATCTCACCGACGAGCGGGATCATGATCTCCGGCTCAACATTCCAGTCCGGATGTGTCTTCTGAACATTGATTGCAGCCTTGATGACAGCCTTGGTCTGCATTGCAGCGATCTCCGGATAGGTGACAGCCAGACGGCAGCCACGGTGACCCATCATCGGGTTGAACTCGTGGAGGGAAGCGATGATCGCCTTGATATCCTCAACGGTCTTGCCCTGTGCATCAGCCAGTGCCTTAATGTCAGCTTCCTCAGTCGGAACGAACTCGTGGAGAGGCGGATCCAGGAAGCGGATTGTGACAGGGTTGCCTTCCAGAGCCTCATAGAGTGCCTCGAAGTCTGCCTGCTGCATCGGCTCGATCTTTGCCAGAGCTGCTTCACGCTGCTCAACAGTGTCTGCACAGATCATCTCACGGAATGCTGCGATTCTGGACGGCTCGAAGAACATGTGCTCAGTACGGCAGAGACCGATACCCTCAGCACCGAGCTCTCTTGCCTTCTTTGCATCAGCCGGAGTATCTGCATTGGTGCGGACCTTCAGCTTGCGGAACTTGTCTGCCCAGCCCATGACTCTGCCGAATGTGCCGGCGATCTGAGCATCAACAGTCGGGATAATGCCCTTGTAGATGTTACCAGTGGTGCCATCGATGGAGATCGGATCGCCTTCCTTGAAGGTCTCGCCTGCCAGCGTGAACACCTTGTTTGCTTCGTCCATATTGATATCGGAGCAGCCGGAAACGCAGCAGGTACCCATGCCGCGCGCAACAACTGCTGCGTGAGAGGTCATACCGCCGCGGACAGTCAGGATACCCTGAGATGCCTTCATACCGGTGATATCCTCCGGAGAGGTCTCCAGACGAACGAGAACGACCTTTTCGCCGCGTGCATTCCATGCTTCTGCATCATCAGCCGTAAAGACGACCTTACCGCAAGCAGCACCAGGAGATGCGCCGAGACCCTTGCCGAGCGGAGTAGCAGCCTTGAGTGCCTTCGCATCGAACTGCGGGTGGAGCAGCGTGTCGAGGTTACGCGGGTCGATCATCAGAACGGCCTCTTCCTCAGTCTTCATGCCCTCATCAACGAGGTCACAAGCGATCTGGAGTGCTGCCGGAGCAGTTCTCTTACCGTTGCGGCACTGGAGCATATAGAGCTTCTTGTTCTCAACGGTGAACTCCATATCCTGCATATCGTGATAACGATCCTCAAGGATCTGGCAAACCTTAACGAACTCAGCATAAGCCTCCGGGAACTCCTGCTCCATCTGTGCGATCGGCATCGGAGTACGTACACCTGCAACAACGTCTTCGCCCTGTGCGTTCTTCAGGAACTCACCCATGAGCTTCTTCTCGCCGGTAGCCGGATCACGAGTAAATGCAACACCGGTTCCGCATTCGTCGCCCATGTTGCCGAATGCCATCATCTGGACATTGACAGCAGTACCCCAGGAATACGGGATATCATTGTCGCGGCGATAGACGTTTGCACGCGGATTGTCCCAAGAACGGAAAACAGCCTTGACTGCGCCCATCAGCTGAGACTTCGGATCAGACGGGAAGTCCTCGCCGATCTTTGCCTTGTACTCAGCCTTGAACTGCTCTGCGAGCTCCTTCAGATCGTCAGCGGTCAGCTCGACGTCCTGTGTCACGCCGCGGTCAGCCTTCATCTTGTCGATGAGCTCTTCAAAATACTTCTTACCGACTTCCATAACGACGTCGGAATACATCTGGATAAATCTTCTGTAGCAGTCATATGCCCAGCGTGCATTGCCGGACTTTGCTGCCATGGTCTCAACGACCGTCTCGTTCAGACCGAGGTTGAGGATCGTGTCCATCATGCCAGGCATGGAAGCACGTGCACCAGAACGGACAGAAACGAGGAGCGGGTTCTCCTTGTCGCCGAACTTCTTGCCGGTGATGCCTTCCATCTTGACAATGTACTCCTCGATCTCTGCCATGATCTCGGGGTTGATCTGACGTCCATCCTCATAATACTGGGTGCAGGCCTCAGTGGAAATGGTGAAGCCCTGCGGAACCGGCAGGCCGATCTTGGTCATTTCAGCCAGATTCGCGCCCTTACCGCCGAGGAGCTCTCTCATGTCTGCGTTACCTTCCGAGAAGAGGTAACAATACTTTTTTCCCATTGGTAAAACCTCCAATCATTGTTACCGGCTGCGAAAATTTGCGATTTGTGCAGGGCGCACGAATCCCATGGCAGCCGGACATAACCATATTATAACATATTCCCGCATAAAAATCCAGTACTTTTCAGAGTTTTTTTTGTGAGGCCTGTTTTTTTGGCATTTTCCACAAATATCGCGCTTCGATTTTGATACAGCTACGGCCTAGAAGCGCATTCGCTCCGCAACCGCGAGCTGATCGCAGCGCTCATTTTCCGGATGTCCGGCGTGCCCTTTCACCCACACGAATGTAACGCTGTGCTTATCCAGCAGCGGAAGCATCCGTTCCCAAAGATCGACATTCAGCGCAGGCTTTTTGTCTGACTTGATCCAGCCCTTTTTCTTCCAGCCGTAGACCCAGCCTTTTGTGATGCTGTCCACGACATAGCGGCTGTCAGTTGTGACCGTAACCGCGCAAGGCGATTTCAGCGCTTCAAGTCCGGAGATCACGCCCATCATCTCCATGCGGTTGTTTGTCGTATGCGGCTCGCCGCCGGAAAGCTCCTTTTCGTGAACCTTACCGGCTGTATCAGTGAAGCGCAGGATCGTACCATAGCCGCCCGGTCCCGGATTCCCGCTGCACGCACCGTCCGAATACATCTGCACCTGCGGCAGACCTTTTTCCAGTATCATGGCCCCGCCCTCACTTTTCAGTTTTTTTTCTTCGGTTTCCGCGCTGTTCCGGCTGCGGTGCAGGATTCAGGTAGCTCCGGAGGAACTGTCCTGTATATGAGTCTTCACAGGCCGCAATCTCCTCCGGCGTTCCTTCCGCAACAATCATTCCGCCGCCGCTTCCGCCCTCCGGTCCCAGATCAATGATATGATCGGCAACCTTGATGACATCCATATTATGCTCGATCACAACAAGTGTATTCCCTGCATCCGCAAGCTGCTGAAGCACCGTGATAAGCTGATGGACATCCGCATTATGCAGGCCGGTCGTCGGCTCATCGAGAATATAGATTGTCTTTCCGGTCGAGCGCTTCTGCAATTCGGTTGAAAGCTTGACACGCTGCGCTTCACCGCCGGAAAGCGTGGTCGCGGGCTGACCGATCTTGATATAGCCAAGTCCGACATCGCGCAGCGTCGTCAGCTTTCGAGCGATCTTCGGAATCGCCGAGAAGAATTCACATCCCTCCTCAACCGACATTTCCAGCACATCATGGATCGACTTGCCCTTGTATTTCACTTCAAGCGTTTCATGGTTGTATCTCGCACCTTTGCAGACCTCACACGGCACATAAACATCCGGCAGGAAGTGCATTTCAATCTTCACGATACCGTCACCCTCGCAGGCCTCGCAGCGACCGCCCTTGACATTGAACGAAAACCTGCCCGGACCATACCCGCGCTTTCTGGCATCCTGCGTTTCTGCGTAGAGATTGCGGATATCGCTGAATACGCCGGAATAGGTCGCCGGATTCGAACGCGGCGTTCTGCCGATCGGCGACTGGTCAATGCAGATAACCTTGTCAAGCTGATCAGCACCCTCGATGCGGTCATAACCGCTCGAACGAATCTTGGCGCGGTTCAGCTCCGCCGCGAGATATTTATACAAAATCTCATTGACGAGCGAGGATTTGCCCGAACCCGAAACGCCGGTTACACAGACCAGCTTGCCAAGCGGAATCTTCACATCAATCCCCCGGAGATTGTTGACTGCTGCGCCGCAGACCGTCAGAAATTTGCCGTTGCCGGGTCGGCGTATCTCCGGCACCGGAATAGACTTCCGCCCGCTGAGATAGGCGCCGGTCTCCGACTGCTCACACTTTAATATGTCATCGAGAGTACCAGCACAGACGATCTGTCCGCCGTGGATACCTGCGCCGGGGCCGATATCGACGATATAATCCGCGGCACGCATCGTGTCATCGTCATGCTCAACCACAATCACCGTATTGCCGCAGTCGCGAAGGCGCTTGAGCGTCGCGATCAGCTTTTCGTTGTCACGCTGATGCAGGCCGATGCTCGGTTCATCAAGGATATAGAGCACACCCATGAGTGAGGAGCCGATCTGCGTTGCAAGGCGGATGCGCTGACTCTCGCCGCCGGACAGCGATCCTGCTGCACGAGCAAGTGTCAGATAGCCGAGCCCGACCGACTGCAAAAAGCTCAGTCTTGCGCGAATTTCCTTGACGATAAGCCGCGCGATCATCATTTCCCGCTCGGTGAGCTGAATATCATGAAAGAAGTCAACCAGCTCTGTGACACTTCTGCGACAGAGTGAATCAATATCCATGCCGCTGACTGTCACCGCAAGTGAGATCGGCCGAAGCCGTCTGCCCTTGCAGTCCGGACACGGAACTTCGGTCATCAGCTCCTCCAGCTCATCCCTGCTCCACTGACTGCCGGCCGTATAACGCCGCTTGAGGTTCGGAATCAGTCCCTCAAAGGGATGATGGTAGGTCGCACCGCCGTATTCCTCCGCCTGATGCAGCGTCAGATCCTCGTCGCCGTTACCCCAGAGGAACAGATCAATCTGCTCCTTTGTCATATCGCAAAGCGGCGTATCCAGCGGAACACCGTAGGTCTCATGCAGCGCATTGGCATACATATTGGCAACGGATTTCGGATCCTTCCAGTTCCAGCCGCTAACTTTGAAGCCGCCCTCGTGAACGGTCAGCGACTTATTCGGCATCAGCAGCTCCGGATCGAATTCGCGAAATACGCCAAGCCCGGTGCAGGTTTCGCAGGCACCGAATGGATTGTTGAACGAAAACATCCGGGGTGTCAGCTCCTCAACCGAAATGCCGTGCTCCGGACAGGCGTAGGACATCGAAAAAAGCTGCTCCTCGCCGTCAATGATATCGAGCAGCACAAGGCCTCCGCTCAGTGCTGTCGTGGTCTCGATGCTGTCCGAAAGACGGGAGCGGATGCTTTCCTTGACAACCAGACGGTCAACGATTACCTCGATATTATGCTTCTGGTTCTTGTTCATCTTGATCTTTTCGCTGAGATCATAGATGATGCCGTCCACGCGCACGCGCACATAGCCGGACTTTTTCGCTTGCTCCAGCTCCTTTGCGTATTCGCCCTTTCTGCCGCGGACGATCGGCGCAAGCAGCTGGATTTTTGTACCCTCCGGCAGCGCGAGGATCTGATCGGTGATCTGGTCAACAGTCTGCTGCAAGATCTCTCTGCCGCAGACCGGGCAGTGCGGAATGCCGATACGCGCATAAAGCAGACGCAGATAATCGTAGATCTCCGTCACAGTGCCAACCGTCGAACGCGGATTCTTGGAGGTCGTTTTCTGGTCAATGGAGATCGAAGGCGAAAGGCCGTCGATGCTGTCCACATCGGGTTTCTCCATTTGTCCAAGGAACATCCGTGCATAAGAGGACAGCGACTCCATATAGCGCCGCTGTCCGTCCGCATAGATCGTGTCGAATGCGAGAGAGGATTTTCCGGAGCCGGAAAGTCCCGTAAATACGACCAGTTTATCACGCGGTATTTCGAGATCGACATTTTTGAGATTATGCTCTCTCGCACCGCGGATGATGATTTTATCAAGCATGAAACATATACCTTTCCGATGCATCAGCCGATCTCACTGATCAGCCTGATGACAAATATTAGGATACCGGCGGCGATCACGCACAGCACTGCGCCGAAGATCTTCAGCGTATCCGGCAGCGTCTTATGATCCGTCGCCATATAGACAGCTTCCTCTGTCAGCTTCAAGCGCCCGAAATCCTCCTCAAAGATCACTGTCGCGGTCTCATCGGTCGGAACGCCTTGATATTCGCGGTAATGCACTCCGTCCTGCGGCAGACAGCCGGCCGCCATCCTTGTCCGCTGCCATGCATCCGCATTCGGCTCTGTCAGCGTACAGGAAAAAACGCGCAGCTTCACGCGGCTGCCCTCGTAAAGCGCGAGCGGCTGCTCCGTCACGATGCCGAACAGCGCGGTCATCTGCTCACTGCCGCGCAGATAGGATACGGCGATCTGATACTCATGCCGTTCGATCCGCCCCGCGATCCTCGGCCGGATCTCACGGATCTGCGTCACGGTTCCGGTGACGGTCTCCGATGTCCGGATCTTCCGCGCATAGGCCGGCTCCGATTCCGCAGCGATCTCTGCGAGCTTGCGGGCGCCTGTCAGCAGAAGTGCCGCATACACGATGCCCGCAATGATGATGCA
>JAKSPK010000005.1 GCA_024404875.1 Oscillospiraceae bacterium | reverse complement strand
TCCATGATGATCGGCAGGATCATCGGTGAACGCTTGGTCTTCTGGAAGATATAATCCGAAAGCACATCGCGCAGTTTGCCCTTGAGCCCGTTCCAGTCACGGAGCGCGGAAGCATTGCACTGATCGAGCGTTTCCGTCAGCAGCAGTCTCGCTTCATCCATCAGCTCCTCTGCCTCGCGGACATAGACAAATCCTCTGGAGATCAGCTCAGGTCCGGAAACGATCTCGTTTTCGGAGCGGTCAATGCCGATCACAACGATGATGAGGCCGTCCTGTGCCAGATGCTTTCTGTCGCGCAGCACGATCGAGCCGACATCGCCGACGCCGAGACCGTCCACCAGCACTCTGCCCGCAGGGACCTGACCGGTGATGCGCATATCAATGCCGTTCGTTTCGATCACATCGCCGATCTGTCCGACGATGATATGATCGCGTTCCATGCCAATGCCTACTGCAAGCTCGGTATGCTTTTTCAGATGCTTGTATTCGCCGTGAACCGGAATGAAATACTTCGGCTTGACCAGCGAGAGCATCAGCTTCAGCTCCTCCTGGCAGGCGTGACCGGAGACATGGACATCATACATTCTTTCATAGACGACGCGTGCACCGGATTTCATCAGCTCATTCACAACGCGCGTGACATATTTCTCATTGCCGGGAATCGGCGTAGCAGAGATGATAATGAAATCCTGCGGCGTAATGCTTACCTTTTTGTGGTCGCCCATCGCCATGCGTGTCAGCGCGGACATCGGCTCGCCCTGACTGCCGGTTGTGATGAGCACAATCTTCTCTGCGGGGAAGCGGTTCATAAGGTCGATGTCAATGATCGTGCCGTCCTTGACATTGAGATATCCCAGCTCGCGTGCGATCGTGATGACATTAATCATGCTCCTGCCGAAGATCGCGACCTTTCGGCCGCTGTTCTCCGCATGGTCGATGATCTGCTGGACGCGATGGATATTCGAGGAGAAAGTCGCGATGATGATGCGCTTGCCTTCGGCCTCCGCGAACAGCTTATCAAAGGATTCGCCGACCTTGCGCTCTGTCGGGGTATAGCCTGCACGTTCGGCATTCGTAGAATCCGCCATGAGTGCCAGAACACCGCGGCTGCCCAGCTCACCGAAGCGGCCGAGGTCAATGATGCCGCCGTCAATCGGCGAGAAATCGACCTTGAAGTCGCCCGTGTGGACGATGACGCCAGCCGGAGTATGAATCGCCATGCCGACAGAATCCGGGATTGAGTGGTTGACATGGATCAGTTCAACCGCCATGCATCCCATGCGGATCGTCCGGCGCGGCTGTACGACATTGAGCTGCACCTTGCCGGTAAGCTGATGCTCCTTGAGCTTTGCTTCAACGAGAGCAAGCGTCAGGCGGGTGCCGTAGACCGGCGTATTGATCTTCTTCAGAAAATAGGCAAGGCCTCCGATGTGATCCTCGTGGCCGTGTGTCAGAACGATGCCGCGCAGCTTATCCGCATTCCGCTCCACATAAGTGAAGTCCGGAATGACCAGATCGACGCCAAGCATCTCAGAGTCCGGAAAGGCAAGGCCGCAGTCGATGATAAACATATCGTTCGCGCATTCGATGACGGTCATGTTCTTGCCGATCTCGCCGAGACCGCCGAGCGGGATAATCTTCACGGGAGTCTTGGCGCGGGACTGCTTTTCGTTCCGCTCTCCGCTGCTCTGACGCTGCGGCGCACGCTGTACGCCTGCTGTCCTGACTGCGGAGGATTGCTTGCCGGAGCCTTCTGCACTGACTTTTTTTGCGACTGCTGCCGGAGCGTTCGTCTTCGGTCTCTGTTTTTTCTTTTCGATTTTTTCGCTGACAAGTTCAGCCGGCAGGATCTTTCTGCCGATGCTTGCGAGCGGAACTCCGCCGCGCTGTGATTTTCCGCGCTGAAGATTGCTCTTTGCACCCTTGCCGGGGCGTTCATTGTTTCTGTCCAAAAAATATCCTCACTTTCCGCCGGCACTGCGGAGCACCGGCTTTTCTTTCAGGTATACCCATTCAGTATTTAGTATACGCCAAAACAGTGAAAAAGTCAAGTCTCAAACAGACAGGGGGCCTGTTTTTCGGGAACCACGGCAAAAATCATCGCGAATCTGCGGAGTTTTTGCCGAATCGGTGCAAGCGGTATCCGGAATCATCATTTGCGCGGGAGAATTGTGTAAACTGACAGAAAGAGATGCCGTAATTTGTCGAATGTTGCCGATGATTCGCGTAATATTGCCAAGATTACGGCAGAGTGACGCCTATCATTCACTTAAAATCTGTTTTATCTGCCGACTGTTACTTAATGGATACAGTTCCTTTTCGTTTTTTCGCGGAATTTCCCCGAAAAGGTTTGACAGTACCGTGCGTTCTTTGTATAATAAACACAGAAGCAGCTGACCGGAGCAGCTTCACATAAATGCCGCATTGGCGAAAAAAAGAGGGGTTCAAAAGATGATAATGCAGAAAAACAAGCTTCGCGCAGCGCTGACAGCGCTCGCCGTGACCGCCGCATCGCTCTCGGCCGTCACGGGCATCCACGCAGCCGCAGCAGACGGTGCCGGCGGCTACAACTGGGAAAAGACCGACGGCTACCAGGAAGCGACCGTTTCCGTACAGGACGGCAGCGGCAAGACCACAGTCACCTTCGACAAGGCCGACAACCAGGAATACATCGCAGGCTTCTGCGCCCAGGACGGCTCCGGCTGGGACTGGTCGGATTATACCAAGCTTTCGATGACTGTCACGAATACCGGCAGCAGCGCTGTGACCTTCGGCATCGCGCTCGGCACCGGCGGCGACTGGAGCTGGCATCAGTCCAACACCTATGCAACGATCGATCCGGGCGCCTCACAGGAGCTGAACTATTATCTCACCGGTGAGGAATGGACATTCAATGATACCGTCTGCGCCGTTGCAGATCTCTACGAAGTTCACCGCATCAATATGATGATCTCCGCTCCGACCAGCACACCGGTCAGCGGCACAGTCGAGATTTCTGATCTGAAGCTCGGCGGCAGCGCTTCCGCCGAAGTCGAACCCAAGGATGGCTTCTATGTCAACGGCTCCAAGCTCTGTGATGCGAACGGAAATCCATTCATCATGCGCGGCACAAACTACGCGTACACATGGTTTAAGTGGCAGAACAATGTGGATGCCACACTGAAGGAAATCGCGGGCTACGGTGCAAATACTGTCCGCATCGTCCTCGGCGACGGCGATCAGTATGACAAGAATACTGCCGGCGAAATCGCAAATCTCATCAAGATCTGCGAAGCGAATCAGCTCATTGCAGTCTTTGAGGTCCACGACGCGACCGGCAAGAACGAGACACAGCCGCTCCTGAACGCAGCAAAGTATTTCACAGAGCTGAAATCTGCGCTCGCAGGCCATGAGGACACCGTCATTATCAACATCGCAAACGAATGGCAGGGCAGCGCAAATGATTCCGCATGGCAGTCCGCTTATATCGAAGCAGTGAAGATCATCCGCGATGCCGGCCTCAAGCACTGCATCATGTGTGACGCGGGCGGCTGGGGACAGACCGCATCGACTGTCATCAACAGCGGCGCGGCTGTGCTGGAAGCCGATCCGGAACATAACACGATGTTCTCCGTCCATATGTACGGCTATGCAGGCGGCACACAGCAGATGATAAAGAGCATCATGGACAGCATGATCACCCGTCAGCTCTGCCTCGTCATCGGCGAATTCGGCTATAAGCATTCTGACGGCGATGTAGACGAAGCATACATCATGGAGTACGCACAGCAGACCGGCACCGGCTGGATGGCATGGAGCTGGAACGGCAACGGCAGCCCGGTTGAATATCTCGATATGAGCAGCGAAAATGCAGGCGGCACGCTCTCGAAGGACTGGGGCGAGGTCGTTGTCAACGGTGCAAACGGCTGGAAGGAGACCGCGAAGGTCTGCACAGTCTTCACAGATGAGAAACCTGCCGCCGCAACAACAACCACAGCAGCAACGACTGCAGCCGAAACAGAAACCACCACTGCAATGACCACTATCATCACGACAATACCGGATGTCATCGAGACAACCACGGCCGAAACCACCATTCTCACTACAACAACGGAACCCGCAGTCGTGACACCATCGCTGCTCGGCGATGTCGATGAGAACGGCGATGTTGATGTCTCGGATACTGTGCTTCTTGCACGGTATATCGGCGAAGACGGAGATGCTATCATCTCCGCAGTCGGCAAGGCAAACGCCGATACCGACCAGAACGGAAAGCTCGAAAACAACGACGGCATCCTGATTCTTCAGTTCGTCGCAAAGCTCATCCCGCAGTTCTGATAAAATGAAGAGACTGCGGATTGAACGCATCCATGACAAGCAGCAGCCCCGGAATCCCCGGGGCTGCTGCTTTATTTTTCGCTGACGCGCTTGCCGCAGATATGCTCCGGCACAAGAGCGAACATCAGTGTTTTTGCGCCGTGTTTTTCAATTTCCTGTTCAATATAGGCGTCATCCCGCGTAAATTTATGACTGAGCTTCCGGCTGATCTCAATGATGCGGCTGCTGTCTTCAATGATCTTGATCCTGCCGAAAACGATCACGCTGCGAAATATCAGCGACCAGCCGTTTTCATCCGGTGTGCCGCCGTCAATGACGCAGAACGATACCTTCGGCTCACGCCGAATTGCGTCGATCCTGTGACCGGTCATGCCGCTGTGAAAATAGAGGCTCCCGTCCTCCGGATCATAATAGTGATTGAGCGGCATTCCGTAGGGATAGCCGTCATCACCGAGCACAGAAAGCACACCGCGCTTTTCTTCGGCCAGGATGCGGATGCACTCCGCGTCACTAAGCTGCTGTTTGATTCTTGCGAGCTCGCGAAACATCTTGTATACCTCGTTTCATTCATAATAAAGGACGGGCAGAGCCGAAGCGCTGCCCGTCTGTCCGGGTTCAGTGAAATTCCTCATGCGGATTGAGTGCTGCCGGCGATTTCCAGCGGATGCCGTAGTCGCTGCGCAGGATCATGCGTTTGGCCATCCAGTATTCCTTGCAGTAATCATAGTAGCCGCGTTCATGCTCCAGCGCCTCGTCGATCTTCTCCTCCAGCTCAGAGCGGATCGCGAGATATTCCGGTGTCAGTTCAACCGGATCAATGACCGGCTCTGCATCCTTTGCCTCCCGTGCCTCTGCACGGACGGCGGAATAGCTGTCGCTGCCAAGATCCTCACGAAGCATCTGCTCGATCTCCGGTGAAATGCCGTCCGCAGTATTCAGTGCGCAGATGATGATCGAATAAGCGCTGTCCGCCATATCAAGCAGCTCGCCGTTTTCCAGAACCTTGACATCCTTCCGGAGCAGCTCTCTTGTGCTGTTATGCGCACGAAGCGCATAAGCGAGCGCTTCCGGCCAGAAATGTGCTTCCGCATAGGTATTCGCAGTATCCTGGCAGTAGCGCAGACAGTCGGACCATCTGCCCTCCGCTTCGAGTATGGTCAGTGCGCTCTGGCATTCCACAATCGCAGGATGTGCGCGCCATGCATCAAACTGCATTGAGTGGAACTGCTGGAGCAGCAGACAGGTATAAAGCTGATCGACGGCAAGGTCTGCAGTCGGATGCGCTTCAAAAGCACCGCAGATGCGTTCGAGCATACGCTCTGTAAACGAAATGCCGAGATCAGCGGCGCGTTCAGCATTCAGCTCATTCAGATATTCCATGAGCCGCATTTGTTTATCCTGCTCGGAATGATCCGTACTTTGCAGAAAATGCGTCAGCTCCTCGCCCTTTGCTTTCAGCTCCTGGTATTTGGATTCATCCTTGATAAACATATCTTTGCCTCCTCAGCTTTGTATTTTGCAGCAGCCTGGTCACCGCAGAAAATCGGTCAATCGCATTTGGTCTATCATACCATAATATCGTATGAATGTCAAGTGAATTACAGAAAAAATGACAATTTTTGACAATTAAAACCGCAATATTTGTCCAAACCGAAGATCCGTCTGCGTGAGGCGACGAAAACGGGCAGTATTCAGGAGGTTTTATATCTGATTTTGTGCAAAAAAGAGAAAATCGGAGGGATGCAGTATTTGTTCTTGCACTGATACTGAAAATGTGATATACTGTATAAAAGGTTTGCGAATCTGTCAGGATGCGCAAAAAACGCCTGTTATATGGTATTCAGAAGTAAAAAACGGAGGCTTTGATATGGCGGAACAAAATGTAAATGTGATCCTGAAGCAGGAGGAAAAACGCGAGGAGGAAATAGCTGTCATTTCCTTTTCGACGATCTTCCGGAAACTGAAAAAATACTTTGCTGTGTGGCTGATGGTTGCGATTCTTGTCGGCGGTCTGATTGCAAGCGCAAGTATGTTCTTTACAACGACATCCTCAAACCCGGTACGTGCAGTTGTCAGTTTTAATTACAAAGGCATTGAAAAGGGCAAGAATCCGGACGGTACTGATTTCGATTGGAACACGCTGAAAGCACCGCGCATCATCAGCAAAGCACTTGAAGAATGCGGAATGAATCCCGAGCTTCTGGAGCCGGTGCGCCAGGGCATGGAGATCGAAGGAAAGATGCCGGAGGATGCATATCAGCGCCTCAACACCTACCAGAATGTTTATGAGAATTCTTCGAGCGGACAGCTTGCTGCTGCGAATGCCATGCTGGATGTCAGCTGGTTTTCTACTCAGTACAATATCACCTTTAAGTACAGAGAGGCTGCCATAACCCGTACAGAAGCCGTTCAGCTGCTGAATGCGATGCTGGATGCATACCGCAGTTACTTCTATGAGGAGTTCGGCTATAATGAAGCGCTCGGTGTTTCGCTCAGCGCACAGAACTATAAGGATTATGACTATGCGGAGGCTGTAGATCTGTTCCGCGATTCTCTCAAGCAGCTGAACCACTATGTCACCAGCCTTGCCAATGAAGACTCGACACGTTTCCGTTCTTCAGCGACCGGCTATACCTTTGCAGATCTGAAAACAGCAATCAACTCTATCCAGAATCTGGATCTGGATCTGATCTCCTCTTACCTGAGCGTCAACAATATCACCAAGGATAAGGTTCGGCTTCAGGCTTACTATGAGTACCGGATCGAAAATCTCGAGCGTCAGCAAATCACCGATCAGGAAACACTGGATGCAATCCAGGATGCGTTCGATGCCTATGAAAAGGATCAGGTCATCATCTTCTCTGACAGCGTTGGCAATACCGAAACAACCGTTTCTTCTGAAGAGTATGACAAGCTCATCAATCGCAGAATTACTGCACAGGAAAATCTTTCTGAGACAAAGCAGAGCATTGCTTTTTACAAACAGCGTCTTCAGACTCTGAAGAAGAACACGATCGCAAACAGCGAGGACAAGGTCGAGCGAATCGAGAAGGATCTTGAAAAAGTTAATAAGAAGCTCAATGAGATGATCGAACTTGTCGAAAAGACCGCAGATGACTACTACCAAAATGTTTCCCTTGGCAACGCATACAATGTTCTCGTTCCGGCTGCTTATGATGCTGCAACGACAGTCAAGCACGGTATCTCCAAGGCAGTCGTTCCGTGTGTCGGCGCAGAAGCAATGATCTTCATCTTCTATCTCGGTGTCAGCTTTGTGATGGCGCTGATTGAGGAAATGAAAGCGAAGCGCATGAAAATGGAGGCCGCAGCCGAAACAGACGGCGATGAACCAAAGAATGTAGCAGAGGAACCGACCGCAAAAAACACTGCGGATAAAACCGCTGATAAACCTGAAAAGAATAAGAAATAAAGATCATGTCCGCACGGGGAATACAACCCTGTGCGGATGTTTTTTGTTTGAAGCACAAAAAAGCGCATCGGAGACTTGCATTTTCAGCCTAAAAATGGTATACTGATATAATAGGATAATCATACACAGCCGGTGATGCAGCTGTTTCGGCAGGGCGTATCGGCCATCATATCAAAAAAGCGGAGGTGACGGGATTTGCGTAAACGGTGGCAGATCGGAACGCCGGATATCAGAAAGGCGGAGCTGCTCGCAAGGCAGGGCGGCATCACACAGCTCTGCGCGGAGATCCTTGTATCCCGCGGCATCGAAACGATCGAGGCAGCACAGCTGATGCTGGATGTTGCGGAGCTGACGGATCCTTTTTTGCTGCGCGATATGGATCAAGCCGTCGAGCGGATCCTCGCGGCAGTGGACAGCGGTGAGCGTATCTGCGTTTACGGCGACTATGACTGCGACGGCGTAACCTCAACGGTCATGCTGACGGACTGGCTGCTTTGTGCCGGCGCGGATGCGCAGTGGTATATCCCGACGCGACAAGAGGGCTACGGAATGCGTACAGACCGCCTGCGTGAGCTGCATGAGGCGGGTGTTTCCCTCATCATCACGGTCGACAACGGCATCTCGGCGATCGAGGAAGCACGGGCAATCCGCGAAATGGGCATGGATCTGGTCGTGACCGATCATCACCGCCCCGGCGATGAGCTGCCGGAAGCAGCGGCCGTCGTGGATCCTTTCCGGCCGGACTGCCCCTCGCCATACAAAACGATCTGCGGGGCAGTGGTTGTGCTGAAGCTGATTGCGGCGCTTGACGGCGGCGACTGGGAGCCGGTACTGGAGCAGTTCGGTGATCTTGCGGCACTCGCAACGATTGCGGATGTCATGCCGCTGAACGGCGAAAACCGTTTCATCGTGCAGCGCGGATTGCAGCTTCTTGCAAATACAGAGCGAATGGGACTGCTCTCGCTGATGGCCGTCTGCGGCATTGACGAAGGCAAGCCGATCAGCGCTCAGACGGCTGCTTTTCAGCTCATCCCGCGCATCAATGCGGCAGGACGCTTTGCATCGGCATCGATCGCGGCCAGACTGCTGCTGACCGACGATCCGGATGAGGCTCAGCTGCTCGCCGGCCAGCTTCATGCGCTGAACAATGAACGCCGCGAGACCGAGCAGCGGATTACCGCAGAGATCATAGCAGAGATCGCGAAGCAGCCAAAGCTGCTGAATCAGCGTGTGCTGGCATTTGCCGGAGAGGGCTGGCATCACGGCGTAATCGGTATTGTTGCAGCGAGACTGATGGAACGCTTTGGAAAGCCCTGCTTCCTCATGGCGAAGGATGAAGAGGGCGGATACCGCGGTTCGGCGCGGAGCTTCGGTGCATTTTCAGTATTTGAATGCCTGAAGGCCTGCGAGCCGCATCTGATTCGCTACGGCGGACACCCCGGCGCAGGCGGCTTTACGGTCGCGGATGCGGAGCGCGATGCGTTCTTTGCGGCGATCGAAGCCTATGCAGCCGCACACCATCCGCAGATGCCGGTCATGACAGTTCATGCGGAACGGGCTCTGGAGCCGCAGAAGCTGACACCGGAGAATGTCTCGGGTCTCTCCATCCTGGAGCCGTTCGGCGCGGGCAATCCGAAACCGCGGTTTGTGCTGCCGGAGATGACGGTCACGGAATTGGTGCCGCTGTCGGGCGGAGTGCACACGAAGATCCGGCTGCGCAGCGGGAATGTGCAGCATGAAGTATTGATGTTTCGGATTCGGCCGGAGGAGACAGGCATTCTGCCGGGACAAAAGCTCGATTTTCTGATCGAAGCGGAGGCCGGCGAATACAACGGCAGACCGTCGCTAACGCTCCGTGCGGAGGATTTCCGCGAATCGGAACGCGCACAGGAGCAGGCGATCGCGGCGCAGACAGCATATGAAGCCTATTGCCGCGGCGAGCAGCTCCCCGCACCGGCCTATTATCAGAGAATGTGTCCGCACCGGCGCGATCTGGTTGCAGTATATCAGATGGTACAGCAGATGCCGCTTACGATCACGCAAATCTGCGGCAAGCTGCAAAATGCCGGCATGAACCGCTGTCGAGCGCGGATGATCGCAGATATTTTCAGCGAACTGGAGCTGCTGGAGTATGACGCGGTCACGGAAACACTGCGGGCGGTGCCTGTCCGGAGAAAGCGCGAGCTGAACGAATCGGCCGCCTACCGACAGATCCTCGCCCATGCGCAGTCGGTTTAAGGAGGAAGCAATATGGCCAAACCGAAGCGTTCCCGCGGCGGCAGGATGCTGCTGAGCGGACAGATCATTCTGATTACCGGTATTATCATGGCGGCGGCCGGCACTGCGCTGCTGGTGCATCTTTACGGCCTGCAGACAGCTGTGCCGCAGGCAACGCAGGAAGATGCGCTGCTGATTTTTCCGCTGCTGGCAAAGCTCGCCGAGGCCATCGGGACGGCGCTCATGCTGGAGGGCGGGCGGATGCTCGGCATTCTCCTGATGGTGCTGGGAATGGTTTATACGGTTTCCGGCATTGTCGGGATCGTCAGGGGCAGAAGGCTCCGCGAGCAGGACCGCGCCGAGGCTGCGGAGAAGTACCGGCTGCTCTATGAGGACGGTGCGCTGACCGAGGAAGAATATGCTGAGGTAACGCGGCGGCTGGCAAACAGCAGATAATAAAAGGGTATTTCCGATAGAGACTGAAAGGAGAAGGTTCTATGCCCGATTTTCACAATGAGACCTATACCATTGACATGATCATTGCCAAGATCCTGAAGGATGATCGGCAGTATGATATCAGCAAGCTGATCGCGGCATATGAATATGCTGCGCAGTGTCACGAAGGACAGGTGCGTTCCTCCGGTGAAAAATATATCATTCATCCGGTGACGGTCGCCTATATCCTGCTTGAGCTCGGTATGGATACCGACACGCTCTGTGCAGCGCTGCTGCACGATGTTGTCGAAGATACCGCCGCGACGCAGGAGGATGTGCAGAAGCGCTTCGGCCACGATGTTGCGATGCTCGTGGACGGCGTCACGAAGCTGGCAAAGGTTCCGGCCTTTACAAAGGAGCAGCAGCAGGCGGAGAATGTCATGAAAATTCTGCTGGCGATGTCGCAGGATATCCGCGTCATGATCATCAAGCTCGCAGACCGTCTGCATAATATGCGCACGCTCCAGTACCGGCCCGTCCATAAGCAGCACGCGACGGCCTTTGAGACGATGAATGTCTATGCTCCGATCGCACACCGGCTCGGCATCACCTCCGTCCAGGAGGAGCTGGAGGATCTTTCTTTCTATTATCTCGATCACTTCGCCTATGAGGAGATCGAGAGCCTGCTCAATAACAAAAAAGAGGAGCGCGAGGCATTCATCGAAAGCATCAAGGCCCGCATCGCAGAGCGTGTCCGGACAATGGATTTTGTTACGCCGCCGCAGATCCACGGCAGAGTCAAGAGCTTCTACGGCATTTATAAAAAGGTCTATACACAGCATAAAACCATTGATGAGATCTATGATAAATATGCGGTGCGCGTGATCGTCACGACCGTAAACGAATGCTACAGCATACTTGGTTTGATCCACGATATGTTCCGGCCAATCCCGAACCGCTTTAAGGACTATATCGCCAATGCCAAGCCGAACGGCTATCAGTCGCTGCATACTTCGGTGCTCGGCAAGGAAGGAATCCCGTTTGAGGTGCAGATCCGTACATGGGAGATGCACGCGAATGCCGAATACGGCGTTGCCGCGCATTGGAAATACAAGGAGAAGATCGAGGGCAGCACCGTTCTGGATTCCCGTATTGCGTGGGTACGGCAGATGCTCGAAACGCAGAAATCCAGTGACGATCCGGAGGAGCTCGTCGCGACAATCAAGAATGATATCGCGCCGGAAGATATTGTCGTTATGACACCGAAGGGTGCTTCAATCAGCCTGCCGATCGGTTCGACGGTCATTGACTTTGCCTATCATATCCATACGCAGATCGGTCACAGAATGGTCGGTGCAAAGGTGGACGGCAGAATCGTTCAGCTCTCCTACCGGCTCAATACCGGCGAGGTCTGCGAGATTCTGACCAGCAAGGACGAGAACAAGGGGCCGAACCGCAACTGGCTGGAAATCGTCCGCACAAACGAAGCCCGCGCAAAGATCCGTTCATGGTTTAAGCGCGAACGCAGACCTGAGAATATCGCTGCAGGCAAGGCGAGCATTGAGCATGAATGCAGGCGGCTGCGCATTGCTGCTACGCCGGAGCAGATTGAACTGATCGTCAAAGAAGATCTGCACGCACCGAACTGCGAGACACTGGACGATTTCTATGCGGCAATCGGCTACGGCGGTCTGACACTGCCGAAGGTGATCCCGCGGCTCCGCGAATGCTGGCTGAAGCGCTTTGCGCCGCAGGATACGGTGCTGCCGGATGAGCCGAATGTCAAAAAGCCGCGCAAGAACAGCACCGGCGTCATCGTGGACGGCATCGACAATATGGAGGTTAAATTGGCACGCTGCTGCTCACCGCTGCCGGGTGAGCCGATCATCGGCTTCTCGACAATGGGACACGGCATCACAATCCACAAAAAGCAGTGCCGGAAATATCAGGATACGCTGCAGCGGAATGATCCCGCCGAGCTGTCCCGCTGGATGCATGCGGAATGGGCATCGGATGCGGCATCCTCCGAAATGAAGGCGAGCATCGAGCTGCTCTGCATCAACGGCATGAGCCTGCTGCACAATGTCTCACAGGTGATCGGCGAAGCGCATCTGCCGGTCTCCAACTTCAATCTGCATATGAAAAAGAATGGAAATGCGATCGTACAGGCGACTGTTACGGTCAGCTCACAGGAGCAGCTCGATACGCTGCTGAGCCGTCTGCGCAGTGTGCATGATGTTATCTCAGCGGACAGAGCGGCGTATTAAATAAAAGAATTGTCGGACTGTGAGGGCTGCATTGCTGCACCAATGAAACGCAGAGGCGGAAGCCTGCGATATTGAATAAGCGCGGCCCGCTGCATCTGATGCTGACCGATGCATTGGAAAGATTACAACGCTGCCTATGCACAGATGCAGCAGGCAGTCTGCAAATAACAGGAGGAAATCATCATGCTGACGATTACAAAGCTGCCGGTCGGCGATCTCGAAGCGAACTGCTTCATTGTCACCGATGAAGCACTGAATGCGGTGATCATTGATCCGGGCGCAGACGGACATATCATTCTGGACGAGATCGCGGCGCAGGGCGTAAAGCCACTTGCAATGCTGCTGACGCACGCGCATTTCGATCATTTCGGCGCAGCGGCGGATATCATGAAGGAATATCCGATCCCGCTCTATGTGCATTCGCTCGACCGCTCACTAGTCACATCCGCAGAATATTCACTGGCAGTACATCTCGGCTACGGTGCGCAGTACCGGATGCCGCAGGAGGATCTGATCCGTACCTTTGAAGATAGCGAAACACTGCAGTTTTCAGAGGAACTGAAATTTCTTGTGATTCATACACCGGGGCACTCGCCGGGAAGCTCCTGCTTCCGGCACGACGATATTCTCTTTTCGGGTGATACGCTGTTCCGGCAGGGCGTCGGGCGTGTGGACTTTCAGGGCGGCAATATCCGCGATATGCGGCAATCGCTGGCGCGGCTTGGCGCACTGGAGGGTGACTGCACGGTCTATACAGGGCACTATGATAACACCACGCTGGAATTTGAACGGAAATACGGGCATTATCTGATCCCGCGGAAGCTGTGAGCACGGAGGCTCGCGAATGTTTGGCAGAAGCTTTGGATGACTTCGCTGAAACAAAAGGATATTTTCATCAGGTCAAGCAATCGACACGATCAGCGCCGTAACAGCGAAAAAACTGATATGCTCCGTCAAATGCCGCCGTAGGGAAGCGGCTGTCAGCACTGCTGACACGACAAATACTGGGTTGCCTTAAAATAGACATTCAGGAGGAAACACATGGAAAAAACTGTACTGATCGTCTGCGAGATGCAGAACGATTTTCTATGGGAAAAGCGCAAAACAAAATTCAGCTATGATTCTGAAAAGCTCACAGCTGCCGTAAAGGATGCAGCGGAAACAGTACGCGCAGAAGGCGGCGATATCATTTTTCTGAAACAGCTCTTTGCGGATACGCCGTCGAATCATATCATCTTTGATTTCTGCATTGAAGGCAGCGAGGGTGCTGCACTCTACGGCGGACTGGACAGCATTCCCGCGCAGCATTTTGAGAAGAATGTTGCGGATGCATATTCCGATCCGGCATTCGCAGAATATATGCAGGCACAGGGATATGCGCGTGTACTGCTCTGCGGCATCGACGAGAACGGCACGGTTTCCGCCACGGCAAAGGGCGCGAAAAATGCCGGTGCAGAGGTCTGCATACTCAGCAGAGCGACGGCAAGCCGTTTTCCGATCGGCAAGCTGGCACCGCTCCGTGCCGAGCTGAAGGCGCTGGGAATACAATACGCCTGAACAAACAGGAACAAAAAAACAGCCCCTTTCGTAAAAGGGGCTTGCAGCAATCGGGCATTGCCCGTGCCGGCAATATGAGGCACGCCGCAGCCGGGAAAATGCAAACCGGCTGCGGAGTAATTGGGAAGCGAAGTCAAGTAATTGCAGATTCTCTGCACATCACTGCTTATTGTAAGTGACCCACTGATAATATGCAGTCAGCGGTGTGTGGCCGTCAAAGTTTTTCAGCCATTCAACAGTATTGTTCTGCGCATCACGATATCCAACGCCGGGCCATGCGTTCATCATGATCTTGCTCGGTGTCTTCGGTACATCGCCCCACATCGTGTGAACTGCCTTGCCGTCCACATACCATGTGATGTGATCCTGCTGCCAGTCAAAGCCGTATCTGTGGAAATCCTGCGAGGAATCAAAGCCGAGGTCGATCATCGTCTCATGTCCGCCCTGACCGTTGCGGTAATAGTTGAGCTGTACCTTCGTGGTGTCCTTGCCGAGGATCTCAATGTCGATCTCGTCCCACGGATTGTTGTCCGACGGGCCGGTGTAGGTGAAGAACGAGGACACAACGCCGTCATTCTTGATCGCCTTCATCGAGGTCTCGTAGTAGCCGTAATGATAGAACTGATTCGAGCGGAATTCGCCGCCGGAATAATTTCTTCTGTCGGCATCATTTCTGTGGCCGTCCCAGTCCTGATCAATGCGCAGCTCCAGCACATTGTTCTTGATCTCTGCATTGCGCTTGTACCACCAGCAATCGAACACGGAGCCGTTCGTCCAGCCGTCAGAGGCGAAGAAGTCACCCGCCTGACCTGCGGAGAAATTCGAGACCATCGTCGCATTGGCGTTCATGCCGCTGCTCGGCTGCGGATTGTCCGGCTGCTGCGGCTGATCGGGCTGCTGCGGATTATCCGGCTGCTGGGACTCGCCGCTCTTGGTAAAGGTCACCCACTGATAGCGTGCGGTCAGCGGTGTCTTGCCATCGTAGTTCTTGAGCCATTCGACGGTATTGTTCTGCGCATCGCGGTAGCCGACACCCGGCCATGCGTTCATCATGATCTTACTCGGTGTCTTCGGCATATCGCCTTCCATGCTGCCGACCTCTTTGCCGTCCACATACCATGTGACCTTATTGGGCTGCCAGTCGAAGCCGTAGGTGTGGAATGCCTCGGAGGCATCAAAGCCGAGGTCGATCATCCGCTCATGGCCGCCCTGACCGTTGCGGTAGTAGTTGATCTGCATTTTGGTCGTATCCTTGCCGAGGATCTCAATGTCAATCTCATCCCACGGATTCTGCTGCCCGTTGACCACATCGGAGGGGCCGGTGTAGGTGAAGAACGAGGACACAACGCCGTCATTCTTGATCGCCTGCATGGAGCATTCGTAATAGCCGTAGTGATAGAATTCGTTCGTGCGGTATTCGCCGCCGGAATAGTTTCTCTTGTCGGCATCGTTTCTGTGACCGTCCCAGTCCTGGTCGATCGTCAGATACATATAGCCGTCCTTGATGCCGGTATTTCTCTCATACCACCAGTTGTCAAAGACAGAGCCGTTCGTCCAGCCGTCGGAGGCGAAGAAGTCGCCCGGATCGCCGGAGCGGAAATTGGAATACATCGTTGCGGGCAGCTTCGGCTCGGTGCCGAGATCCTGAATACCGGAGGGCGTTTCAGGCTGCTGCGGCTGCTCCGGCTCTTTCGGATTCAGAATATTCTGCTTAACAAACGAGAGGTCTCTTGCGTCGATGCTGCGGTTCTGATCCCAATCCATCTCTGCGGAAACGCTGCCCTTGCCGAGCAGTGCATCACGCAGCATGGATGCATCCGTATAGTCCAATTTGCCGTCGTTGTTCGCGTCGCCGCTGATGCCTGCACTTGCAGCCGTCGCACAGAAGCAGACAGCGAGCATCAGTGCTGATGCAGCGGCCATCAGGCGAAAATGTTTTCCCATGATAAATCCTCCCTGTTTCATGCCGTTTCAAATAAACCCCTGTATATATATAAACCGCTATGTTTTGGACTTTCTTCTCTCTGTTCAGTATATCACACTTCTTTTCATGCTGATATCAAATGATTATCTTTTTTATCAGATTATCGTTGTAAAATCTTGCGCTCTGTATCCGATTTCGCAGCGCACATCAAAACAAAGAAAGCGGGGTCAATGTGGATATCGAACAAAAGCTGACGCATCAGGCGTTTCTGAACCGCGAGGCCAGCATTTCACATCTGGATTACGAGCGGGAAAATGCGTTTTTCAAGTGTATGCAGGACGGTGATACCGAGGGCGTTCAGCGGCTCTACGAACCGCTCGGCACCTCGGAAATGGGCACGCTCAGCGACAATCCGCTCCGCAATCTGCAATATCATCTGATCATTACTGTGGCGCTCCTGACACGCTCCTGCATCGAGGGCGGCATGGAAATGGAAGAGGCCTACAATCTCAGCGATATTTATATCCGCAGCATTGACAAGGCCGACTCTGAGGATGAAATCCGGATGCTGCACCGTGAACTGGTCAATGACTATGCGCAGCGGATGCAGATCATCCGCAAGCAAAATCGCTATCCGCGTGCAATCGCGGTCTGCATGGATTATATTTATGATAATCTGCACACCAAGCTGACGCTGAAGGAGCTGGCTGATGCTGCCGGACTAAGCATTTCTTATTTGTCGAAGCTATTCCGGAACGAGGTCGGCATGACCGTTATGGAGTATATCACGCGCAAGCGGATTGAAGCGGCGGGCAATATGCTGCGCTATTCGGAATTCTCCTGCCTTGCGATTGCAGATTATCTCTGCTTCAGCTCAGAGAGTCATTTTATACAGGTATTCCGTAAATATACAGGTTACACGCCGAAGCGTTACCGTGAAGCCTTTTTCCGGGTACGCAAATAAGCTGCTCGATTGACCGATCCGCAAACCGCTGAATTGACATTTTTGTATTTACATGATATAATACAGTTATGACAATGCCGATCAGCCGTCAATCGGACCTGAGGCTGTGTTGCTATCTGCGGCGTTCCAGCAGCAATACTGGATGAACGCGGTAATCAACGGGAGAATGAAAGGATATTATTATATATGGACAGAACGATCAATCCGTCCGTCTCTGCAGCACGCGAACTTTTGCGGCAGCATCAGCAGACGGATATGCTTCGCTGGCTTGACAACCTGCCTACAAATGAGCAGGAAACGCTTGCTACCCAGATCCACAAGCTGGATTTCTCAATCCTGCATCTTTCGGAGGCTGAAAAGAATCGCGGAAAGCTTGAACCAATGCGCAGTGCGGTCTCAATCTCAGAAGCAGAGGCAAACAGCGAACGCTTTACCAAGATCGGCCTTGATGCGCTTCGTGCCGGAAAGCTTGGCGCAGTGATGCTCGCCGGCGGTCACGGCAGCCGCCTCGGCTTCGATCATCCCAAGGGGATGTTCAATATCGGCGTAAACCGGACGCTCTACATTTTTGAATGCCTCATCAACAATCTGATGCGCGTTACAAAGCAGGCAGGTGTTCCCGTTCCGCTGTTCATCATGACGAGCATCGCCAATAATGCCGAAACACGCAGCTTTTTTGAGGCGCATCAGTATTTCGGCTATGATCCCGCCAGTGTCCACTTTTTCCCGCAGGAGGAGCTGCCGTCAACGGATCCGGAGGGCAGGCTGATGCTCGCTGACCGCGCGGCAATCGCGACCGCCCCGAACGGAAACGGCGGCTGGTATGCCTCTATGGCGCGTACAGGTATGCTGGAAACGGTTCACGCCTTCGGCATCGAATGGCTCAATGTGTTTGCCGTCGATAATGTTCTGCAATCGATCGCTGACCCCTGCTTCTTCGGTGCAGTCCTCGAAGCAGGCGTGGTCTCCGGTGCCAAGGTTGTCGCCAAGGCCGAGCCGGAGGAAAAGGTCGGCGTGCTTTGTCTGGAGGACGGCAGACCTTCGATCGTTGAATACTATGAGATGACCGATGAGATGCGGACACTGCGCGAGCCGGACGGCTCACTCAGCTACCGCTTCGGCGTAATCCTCAATTATCTGTTCAGCGTGGAATCACTCGACAGGACACTCGCCTATGACCTTCCACTGCACAGGGCATTCAAGAAGCTGCCGTATTACAATCCCTCAAAAGGCCGTGTAAAGCCGGATGCGCCGAATGCATTCAAATTTGAAACACTGGCGCTTGATATGGTGCGGCTTCAGGATAACTGTCTCGCCTATGAAATCGACCGGCACAGAGAATTTGCGCCGATCAAAAATGCAACTGGTACGGATTCCGTGGAATCCGCAAGAGCGCTGCTCCTCGAAAACGGCGTAGTGCTTTGAAAAAAATCATATGAACATGGAGTAAAAAATATGACTGAAACAATCCGTAAAATCGGTGAAGCCTTCCGTCTGCCGGGTACGCTCGACAGTACGGAAACACTCACAAACGGCAATATCAATCTTACCTGCCGCGCAAATTACCGGCAGGAGGACGGCAGCCTGCGCTCCTATGTATTCCAGCGCATCAATACTGCTGTGTTCAGCAAGCCGGTCGAAATCATGCAGAATATCGACCTCGTAACCACGCATATCGAGCAGACTCCGGACGGCCGCACACTGCATTTCCATCACACTGCCGACAACCGGAATTATGTCTTTGACGGCGACGGAAATCTCTGGCGCGTCATGGACTGGGTAGATTCTGTCACTTTCAATACATGCGAGGACCTCGGCATCATCGAGGCGACCGGCCGGGCGTTCGGCAATTTCCAGAATCAGCTTGCCGATTTTGACGGCGCACAGCTTTTCGAGACGATACCGGATTTCCATAATACAAAAAAGCGTCTGGATACGCTTTTTTCGCATATCACAGAGGATCCGTGCGGACGCGTCGGCGCCGTACAGGAAGAGATCGCATGGATCGCATCCGTGCGAGAGCTGGCCGGCGAACTGTCTGTGCGCTATGCAAACAACGAATTCCCCGTCCGCGTAACTCACAACGACACAAAGTCGAACAATGTACTGTTTGATCCGGAGACGAAGCAGCCGGTCGTAGTGATTGATCTGGACACGGTCATGCCGGGCATGGCGATGTACGATTTCGGCGATGCGGTGCGCTTTATCGCGAATACTGCTGCCGAGGACGAGCCTGACCTCAGCAAGGTTTCCTTTGATACCGAAAAGTTCCGCGCATTCTGCCGCGGTTTCATCGGCGCAGTGCGCAGCAGCCTGACGCAACCGGAGCTGGACGGCATGGTGCTTGCTGCATTCTCGGTCACGGTCGAGCTGGCATCACGCTTCCTTGATGACTATCTCACCGGCGACACCTATTTCAAGACAAGCTATCCGGAGCATAACCTCGTACGCACGAGATGCCAGATCGCACTTGCGAAGGATATTCTGCAGAAACGAGAGACACTGGAACAGATCGTCCGCGAAACAGCACAGTAATATATGCCCGTAACATTGCTGCGAACAGCAGAGCAATATAACGAAAACCAAACCGTGAGTCTGGCGCAGCCAGCGCCGTAACAGCAACATCCCCAATATGCTCCGCGAAACGGCGCCGAGGGAAAACGACTGACCGCACTGCCGGCCGGTTTCCCCACGGCGCCTTTTCTCCGCGCAAGGTCGGTACACCGGCGGGCTGCAACAGTCACCTCTGCGCCGAGCGCCTTCAGACGCTGCTGCAATGCGCGGCTGACGCGTCCCGCACCAAGAATCAGCACCGGAAGACGGTGCAGCACGACCGGCAGTTCCTGCATTGCAATCTGAATCGCACCCTCTGCAGTCGGAATGGCATTCCGCAGCGCAAAGGTCTCCGCCGCAGCATAGTCAAATGCGCGCAGACCAGCATTTCCGATCAGCGTGCGTTCCTGCACAGTCAGCCTGCCGCCAAACACCATGCCGCCCGCTCGGACAAGCGGCAGCAAAGACGACAGCCGGATTGCGCTGCTGCCGAACGGCGTATGCAGAAAGACGCCGTCCTGTGTAACCGGCATCGGCAGGATCAGCGCATCGAGATCCAGCGGCAGCCCGGAGATATGTTCGCAGGCGGATACACCCTCCGGCAGCACACCGAAGCGGTCAAAGCCGATGACGGTCACATCACAGTCCTCTGCGAGCCGAGCCGCCGTCGTGATCTGCCGCAGATCGCCGCCTGCGATCAGCAAACGCTTGCCGGTTGTAGAATTCGTCATAAACCTCACTCCCTTGAAACGATCATGATCCGTTTGTCCGGATTGGTCTATATTATGCGAATCCTGCCGAAATGTGCAGACAAACACAACAAAAAAGCAGTCCCCTCCGCTCCGGAGAGGACTGCTTATTTATGGGAAGATCATGCCTTCATCATCTTTTTCACTTCGTCGAATTCCTCCTCGACTGCCTGCTCCGGCTTACCGGTCACAAGCGAGACAACGATAATCGCGGTAAGTGCGCAGAGGAATGCCGGCAGCAGCTCATAAATATCCCAGCTGCCGCCCATCGGACGGATCAGGAATTTCCAGACGAAAATCATGACGCCGCCGGTCACAAGACCAGCCATTGCGCCCCAGCGATTCGAGCGCTTCCAGAACAGCGCCGTCAGCATAACAGGGCCAAATGTCGCGCCAAAGCCCGCCCATGCGAAGGAAACCACGCGGAAAACGGAGCTGTCCGGATTCCAAGCGAGCAGCACGCCCATGACTGCGACAGCCAGCAGCACCAGTCTTGCGACCAGCATCGACTGCTTCTTGTCGAGCTTCATGCCGAATACGCCCTTGAGAATGTTCTCGGACATTGAGGAAGATGCCGCGAGCAGCTGCGAATCCGCAGTAGACATCGTGCAGGCGAGAATGCCAGCAAAGATCAGACCGGCAACCATTGCTGCGGCAAAGCCGTTCTTCGAGAGCAGCTCTGCAATCTTGATGATAATGGTCTCAGATTCTGCGCTTGTGTTCAGGCTGTCGATTTTTCCGGTTGCTGTAATCGCATTACCGATGATGCCGATGAGGATCGCGATGCCCATTGCGATGACGACCCAGATGCTTGCAATACGGCGGGACACCTTGACTTTATGCGCATCTTCGATCGCCATAAAGCGCAAGAGGATATGCGGCATACCGAAGTAGCCAAGGCCCCACGCCAGCGTCGAAACGATCGGGATAAAGCCGAAATCTGCGGTGCCGAAAGTGCCGTCACCGTTTGCGGCGCGTGTGACAGTCAGTGTCAGGAAGTTCGGAAGAGACTTTGCATTCTCGGCGACACAGTCCCAGCCGCCTGCCGTGTGAATACCGAAGAATACTATGATAATCAGTGCCGTGGTCATGACGATGCTCTGGAGCAGGTCGGTAAAGCTCGCAGCGAGGAATCCGCCCATGCTCGTGTAAGCGATAATGATAATAGCGCTCATGAGCATTGCAATGTGATATTCCATGCCGAACAGTGTAGAAAAGAGCTTTCCGCAGGCCGAGAAGCCGGATGCGGTATACGGCACGAAAAAGATCAGAATGATAACAGCCGAAATGCCGGAAAGCAGATGCTTTCTGTCATGATAGCGGTCGGAGAAGAAATCCGGCAGCGTGATCGAATTGGTTTTCTGCGAGTAGAGGCGCAGTCGCTTGGCAACAAACAGCCAGTTGAGATAGGTGCCGACAGCAAGACCGATTGTTGTCCAGCCGACTTCTGCCATTCCGCAGAGATAAGCAAGACCGGGCAGTCCCATCAGCAGATAGCTGCTCATATCCGAGGCCTCCGCGCTCATCGCTGAAACCAGCGGACCGAGCTTTCTGCCTCCGAGATAAAAGTCGTGGACATCCTTATTTTTGCGTGAAAAAACAGCACCAATCACGATCATGACGCCAAGGTAAATGATGATCGTGACAAGTATTCCGATGATATTACTTTCCATATATACCTCCATTATTGACTCCCCCGTATCAAGCGTTCAGTTCGCCTTGACGGAATCGGAGTTGATCGGGAATGAAAAGGCAATACCGCACAAAGCAAATATCCTGCCAAGCCGTCAGGCGAGCTTTGCACAGTGTTGCCTAAAATATGTATCCGGAAACAGCACTTTCCCAATCGTGAAATGCTGCCATTCTTCCTCCAGCGGCTTGAAACCGTACGAGGTCATTATATCCCGCAGGATCATGCGGTTGTCATATTGCTCATCCAGTATTCCCTTGTAATCAAAATGGCTCCGGATGCCAAAGGAATCGAATGTGCCGCAGCGGCGGCCGGAATGCTCGGCAATATTCAGCATGACTGCATTCGTTTTGTTTTTCAGAACAGACCGGAAATTCTTCCTTCCGCATCGACATCAATATTCTCTGCGGCGGGCTTTTTCGGCAAGCCGGGCATGGTCATGATATCGCCGGTCAGTGCAACGATGAAGCCTGCGCCCGCGGAGACTTTGACATTGCGGATTGTGACGGTGAAACCATCCGGTGCACCGAGAACATCCTTGTCATCGGTGAAGCTGTACTGTGTTTTCGCCATGCAGACCGGCATCTTGTCGAAGCCGAGTGCTGTGAGCTGCGCAATCTGCTTCTGCGCGGCGGGGAGGATATTGATATCGCTGCCGCGGTAGACACGCGTAACAATCGCACGGATCTTCTCCTCGATCGGGCTGTCCACTTCATATGCGAACGAGAAATTGCCCTTCTCTTCCTCGCAGAGACGAACAACCTCGCGGGCAAGTGCTTCGCCGCCCTTGCCGCCGTCTGCCCAGACCGTGGACAACACAACATTGACGCCGAGTGCCTTGCACTTCTCGATTACAAGCGCGATTTCCGCATCGGTATCGGTCGGGAAGCGGTTGACCGCAACGACCGCCGGAAGATGATAGACCTCTTTGATATTGGCGATATGACGCAGCAGATTCGGAAGGCCAGCTTCGAGCGCGGTGAGATTTTCAGCTGCCAGCTCGTTCTTTGCAAGACCGCCGTGCATCTTCAAGGCGCGGACAGTCGCAACGATCACAACAGCAGAGGGTGTCAGGCCGGCCATGCGGCACTTGATATCCAGGAACTTCTCCGCGCCGAGATCGGCACCGAAGCCTGCCTCTGTGACTGCATAATCGCTGAGCTGCATAGCTGTTTTCGTTGCAAGGACAGAGTTGCAGCCGTGTGCGATATTCGCAAACGGGCCACCGTGGACAAGCGCGGGCGTACCTTCGAGCGTCTGCACGAGATTCGGCTTGAGTGCGTCCTTCAGCAGCGCCGTCATCGCGCCGACTGCGTTGAGGTCACCGGCTGTAACCGGCTTTTCGTCATAGGTATAGGCAACAACAATCCGCGAGAGACGCTCCTTCAGATCGGTGATCGAATCTGCGAGACAGAAGACCGCCATGATCTCCGATGCAACGGTGATATCATAGCCGTCCTCACGCGGCACGCCGTTGATTCGGCCGCCCAGACCATCCGTAACGAAGCGAAGCTGACGGTCGTTCATATCGACGCAGCGCTTCCATGTGATGCGGCGTGGGTCAATGTTCAGCGCATTGCCCTGATAGATGTGATTGTCGAGCATCGCCGCAAGCAGATTGTTCGCTGCGCCGATCGCGTGGAAATCGCCGGTGAAGTGCAGGTTGATGTCCTCCATCGGGACAACCTGCGCATATCCGCCGCCTGCCGCGCCGCCCTTGATGCCGAAGACCGGTCCGAGGGACGGCTCCCGCAGAGCTGCGGTGACATCCTTGCCGATCCGGCGCAGACCATCCGCAAGGCCGATCGTGGTTGTAGTCTTGCCCTCACCGGCGGCAGTCGGGTTGATTGCCGTCACCAGCACGAGCTTGCCGTTTTTTCCGTCCTTCGGCAGCTTGGAAAGATCAATCTTTGCCTTGTATCTGCCGTACTGCTCCAGTGCATCATCGGGGATGCCTGCTGTCTGTGCGATCTCGGTGATCGGGCGCATCGGAACAGACTGTGCAATTTCAATATCAGTCATCATAAATATGAGTCCTCCTATGCAGGAATTTGCATGAAAATCATACATCATATAGTATAGCATATCGGGCTTTCATTTGTCAAATAAAAAGCGCTCGAAAAAACAGCATTGTACAATTCTTACAATTTCGCACAAATTCCTTGTGCAATCTGCTGATTTGCATAAATTATATAAGGAGATCGTGCATGACAGGCGTACCATAAGCAAAAGGAGGGGATCACCCATGAAAAAAATGAACGCATATCTCGCGGCAATGATCGCCGTACTGACACTTGCAGGCTGCGGCAACAGCGCCAAGACCGCAGATAACGCTGAGCCGACAGCAATGCAGGCATTATTGAATGAAGCAAAGGATGATGCGCTTGCTGGCGCACCGGAGGAAAAGCCCTCTGCTGAGCCGGAAGCCGCCGAAGAGGCATATTTCGGAGAAGCCGGAGTGGAGTACGCCGACGACGCCCCGCTCGAATTCTCCGCATCCAAGCGCATGGATGGAGCCATGGGCGATACGGATTTCACGGCCGAAGAGCCTGCGCTGCCTGACGAAGCAAAAGCCGAAACGGAGACAATCAATCCGACGAACGGTGAGCCGTTTATTCTCACCGCAGGAGAATGGAACGACAACGATAACTGGGGGTTCTTTGCGAATCTTGTGCATAGCGGCACGATACAATTCCCGGCATACGGACTGGATCCGATCAATCGCGTTGCCGTGACCGTCACCCGTGACGGCAAACCCGCAGCGAATCAGACGGTCGCGCTGGCGGTCGGCGATCAGGATGCGAATTGCTGGACGGCAAAAACAAACCATGACGGCAAAGCCTATCTGTTCTACGATGCTGCATATGCCGGTCAGAGCATGACCATTCAAACTGCCGGTGCGGATGCCGTGACCTTTACTGTGCCTGCGGACGAATCCGGACAGGGCGGCAGCAGTGTTCCGACACTGGAATATACGGTCGAAACCGATGCGGATGCCGTTGAATATACCGATACCGAGGTCATGTTCATTCTCGATACGACCGGCTCGATGGGCGATGAAATCAGCTATCTGCAAAAGGATTTCTCTGCAATCGCTGAAGAAACTGCGGATGGCCATATGACATTCTCTGTCAATTTCTACAAAGACGAGGGCGATGAATATGTCACTCTCTGCAACCCGTTCACGGACGATGTGAAGGAAATCGGAAAGGCGCTCAACCGCGAATATGCTTCCGGCGGCGGCGATGAGCCGGAAGCGGTTGCGCAGATTCTCACTGACACGATCACGAACGGTGATTGGCACGAGAACACGAACAAGATCGCATTTCTGATCTTCGATGCACCGCCCCACAGCGGCAGCGTATATGAAGAGCAGGTTAATACAGCAATCGCGGCAGCAGCGGAAAAAGGCATTCATCTGGTACCGGTCGTTGCGTCAAATGCAGCGCGGGAGACCGAGCTGTTCGGCCGTGCAGCAGCGATCATGACCGGCAGCAATTATGTGTTCCTGACGGATGATTCCGGCATCGGCGGTTCGCATCTCGAACCGATCATCGGCAGCTATGATGTTGAGCTGCTGCATGATATCATCGTGCGCAATATCCGGCAGATTGCCGGAAATGAATGAGGATGGAATGACTATGAAACAGCTTTTCCCGCAGGTCTGCAGCCGGTCTGCGTACGGCGATCTGATACTCCATGACGGCGGGGGTGATCTGCTGTGACATGGAAAATGGGTGTAAAGATCCTGCTTGCGCTTCTGGCATTTTGGTTTCTGATCTTCTTAGCGGACTGGATTACTGTCAGCGGAGCCGGCCATGCGCCGATATTCTGCATAGCGAATGAGGAGAACGCACATTATTCCGGACTGGGGTATTCGTATGATGCAGGCTTTTCCTCATTCAGCGGACAATATGAGTATTGCTTATATGTATTCGGGCACGCAGTCCGATCTACATTTACAAACGCGATTGTAGCCGTACAATGTACGGCTGCGATTTTTTGTCAGGCAGACTGTGCTGCATACTAAAAATTGCTGCTGCCTGTAACCTCTGTGCATTGTTTGCTGACTATTCAATCGAAAGCGCTTTCAGCTTCACGGAAAGGAGTGTTTGTAAATGGAAGATGCGGAGATCCTTGCACTGCTGGCACAGCGCGATGAACGGGCACTCAGCGAACTGGATGTCAAGTATGGCAGCATTCTTCGCAGAATCGCCGTCCGTTTTACGGGCGATCCGCGCGATGCTGAGGAAATTGTCAGCGATACGCTCTATCAGGCATGGGACGCGATTCCGCCGGAAAAGCCGAAAAATCTTTATGCTTTTCTGTCCGCGGTCGCACGGCGACGCGCCATCGGCCGTTGGAATCAGGCACACGCAAAAAAACGCGGCGGCACATCGCTGTACGAAACAGCTCTGGAGGAACTTGCCGAATGCATTCCTTCCGGAGAAAGTGTCGAGGTCGAGATAGAGCAGCGGACGCTGACCGATACCATCAGCCGCTGTCTGCAGCTTCTCCCGGAGGAGATGCGCCGCATCACCGTACAGCGCTATGTGTATCTGCATTCGATCCGTGAGATCGCCGATGCTTATCAAATATCAGAAAGCTAAGTCAAGGTCACACTGCTGCGCGCACGGAAACGCCTGCGCAAGGCATTGGAAAAGGAGGGGTGGCTATGAAAGCCGAGGATCTTCTGCGTGCATTTCAGTCGGTCGAGACCGATATTGCCGATGCCGCAGAATATAAGCGCACAGAGCCCGCCGGAGCAGAAGGAACAACTCCGGCAGAGCAAATTATGATGCATACTGACAGCGAAAGACAGCCGCGGATCTATACGGCAGCGGGGATCGCGGCGGCTGTCGTGATCGGCTGCATCGCTTATCTTGGCTTTGCGGCAATTCACAATGAGAATATGCAGGCGGCATCGCAGCCAAAGGATGTATCCGCGATCGTCACCGAAATGGCGGAGGATGAGAATAAAGTGCCGCTGCAGCAACGCACACGCGCTGTCGGCAGCTCAATCCGTTATCTCGGACAGGTTGTCGGAGAAAGCGATGAAGATCCGCGGGCAGAGCTTTCCACAGAGGGTACCCCCGAACCGTTTGCGCTGGATATGACCTGTTGGATCGAGGATTATGACGGGACCATAACAGAACGCATTGTGCTGATGCAGGACGGCGAGGTCATCCCCTTTGCACTGACGAAAAACGGCAAACCGGAGGAATATCATGATTTTACGCTGCAATCAAAACAGCAGGCGGGTATTCCCGAGCTGAAATCGAAACTTACACAGGAAATCTGGCTGATGCCGAAGCACGATTATGAATACAGCCGGCTTTACTGTCTGTACTTCTGCTATTCGCCGGATGATATCGTCATCGGCGCCGACAGTGCATCCGTCTCGCTGCACTGTACCGATGCACAGCCGGCGGAAAGCGAGCCGTCCTGCGCGACCGCATCGTATGAAACAGATTATGTAGATTATCCGGCAGACGCAAGGGATTACGGTTCACTCTCTCACGGCGTTGGTATCGGCAAATATCTTGACTATCAGAAAAATATCCCGCACCGCTATGAGATTGACAACCTAAGCTTCTTTGCTTCCGCCTTCCGCCGCGATACGCTGTATGCACGAATGCATCTGCCGGAATCGCCTGACAGCCGGTATCGGAATGCCCGAGAAGTGACGGATGATGTTTATCTGACAGTGCTGTGCGATGGAAAGCCCTGCAAGGCATTCGACGGTAAAGATTCACTGCGGATCGCGATGCCGCCGGCCGACAAATCACTTTGCTATCCGCTGACGCTGGAAGAAGCTGTCATTTCGGACGGCTGGCATCATTTGGTCATATTCGCGCTCGGAAGCAGCCATTCACAGCACGGCACCAATGAGAGAAAGCCGTATTCAGCATCAAACTATCAAACCGCTCCGCCGCGCATTCATATCGAGACAGCGGATGGCAATATCGTATAAACGCAAAAGCCGCATACCTCTGAATGAAGGTATGCGGCTTTTATTGATGGAACAATCATATCCGGAGTTGACGAAAAACTTTGTTTTTGCTATAATAGAAAAAACGATGCGGTACACCTGCATACGGTATGATATTGCAGTCAGGCGGTGATATGATGATCCATTACTATTTCGGCAGCGGGAAGGGCAAAACCTCCGCAGCCGTCGGTGCCTGCATCCGTGCAGCCGGAAACGGTCTGCGCTGTGCGGCAGTACAATTTCTCAAGAACGGAACGAGCGGCGAAACCGCACTGCTGCAGCGCTGCGGGATCGACATTTTCGCCTGTGATTTTGAAGAAATCCGCTTTTTCAGTCAGATGACCGACGACGAACGCGCCCGCGTCATCCTTTCGCATAACCGGAATCTGCGCCGTGTGATCGCAGGACAGTATCAGCTGCTCGTGCTGGATGAACTCAGCGATGCCATACAGAAAAACGCAGTCGATCCGGAGCTGGTCTCACAGGCGCTCGCCCTGCCGGAAACCGAGATCATCGTAACCGGTCACAAACGCGCTGAGCAATTCATACAGTGTGCGGACTATATCACGGAGTTTCAATGCATCGCACATCCGTTTCAGAAGGGACAAATCGCACGGAAAGGAATCGAATACTGAATCCATAAACGGACAATCCCACTGCGGACTGGGGCTGAACGGCAATTAAATTGTCTGATATTTGTCCGAAAATCCGCCGTAAAACTGCATATACTTTCTCTGTGCGGGTGCCACGCATCATCCGGCGCCCGCAGAGAGGATGATGCAAATGAAAATATATGGAAAAAGCAAATGGCTGCCGCGCTGCGCTTTCTGCATTGCTGCGCTCATTCTGAGTCTTTGCGGAACCGTACGCTATTATGCAGCCAGTCTCCCCGACCATTTTTATGCAGAATCCGGCAAAGCCGTCTCCGTGCAGACGCTCCTGCCCGTCACCGTCCGCCGCATCGCGGATACCGCTCCGCCCATGCAGTCAGCTGAGCTGCGGCTTTTCGGGATGATCCCTGTCAAGACCGCCTCGCTCACCACCTTCGGACCGGTCAGCGTCTATGTCGGCGGGCAGCCCTTCGGCATCCGGATGCTCATGGACGGCGTGATGATCGTCTCGCTCAGCGGCATTGCTGGTGCAGACGGATCGATCTGTCCGGCGGCTGATGCGGGGCTGGAGGTCGGTGACATCATTTTACAGGTCAACGGCAGGCCGGTCGGCTCAAACGCCGATCTGCAAAACGCCGTCAGCGAATCAGACGGCTCTGCGGTCAAAGTCACCTACCGGCGCGGCGAGCTGCTGCATACGGCAGAGATCCAACCGCTTTATGTGCCGCTCTCACGGCGCTGGCAAACCGGTATGTGGGTACGGGACAGCACCGCCGGCATCGGCACCGTCACCTATTTCACGCCCGCCGCAAACGGCATGATCGCCTTTGCAGGGCTCGGTCATGCGGTCTGCGATGTCGACACTGGCGAGATGATCCCGCTCGGTTCCGGCGATGTGATCGCGGTCTCTGTCAACGATATCATCACCGGCAGCGCCGGAAAACCCGGTGAGCTGCGCGGCAAATTCAATACTGCCGGACGAATCGGCACCTTACAGACGAATACCGACTGCGGCGTATTCGGGCTGCTTGACCGTCTGCCGCAGTCACAGATGCTGGTGCCGCTCGGCTACCGGCAGGATGTAACCTGCGGCGAGGCGCTGATCTATACGACGATCGACGGAACCGTCCCGCAGGCTTTCACCGCTGAGATCGAGGAAATCCGCAGCGATGACAATTCTCAGCGCGACCTTGTCATTCATGTGACAGATCCCGCCCTGCTGCGCTATGCCGGCGGCATCGTGCAGGGCATGAGCGGCAGCCCGATCCTGCAAAACGGCAGGCTCGTCGGCGCTGTCACGCACGTCTTTGTCAAAGATCCCACACGCGGCTACGGGATTTTTGCCGAGAATATGTTTGCGCAGACCGCAGCACTCGCTGCCGCTGCGTAGTCCGTGCGGCTGCGGCTCCGACGCAGCTCCTCGGCATCGGGAATAAAAAAACGGGGCGCTTCATCAGAAGCGTCCCTTTTTTGTTCGGTGACATACAACAAGTCAGATGCGCTGACTATGGCCGGAACCACGCTGATCGCAATGATCCGGATTCACTCAGCGATTCTCGTCGCTGAATCCGCTCTCGACCAGATCGACGAGCGAAGCAACTGCCTGATCCTCGTCCGTACCGTCAGCAATGATGCGAATTGCAGTACCGCCGACAATACCGAGCGAAAGAATACCCAGCAGAGACTTTGCGTTGACACGACGCTCCTCTTTCTCGATCCAAATTGCAGAGCGGAACTCATTTGCCTTCTGGATAAAGAAGGTAGCCGGACGCGCGTGCAGTCCTACCTGATTCTGAACCATGACATCTTTAATGCACATACACTTTCTCTCCTTTATGAATTCATAAAATCCAACGTACGGAACCTGTGATCCGATCCGGCATTCGACGGCCGCTGAGGCCTATGCTTCGGCTGCCTGCACGGTACTGCCTGATCAGCCGCACAAATACACTCCGTATTTCCCTTCTCGTTAATACAAAATGTATATTGCTTATGTCCGATTTCAAATCCCGTATCCTGTCGCCGTTACCGGAATCACACTATCATTATACTGATTTTTTTGCATTTCGTCAATCGTATTTCTTCACAAAAAGCCGATACTCCTGCAAAATTCTCCGCAATGCTACATTCAGAGGAAACTGATAAGGTTTGCTTTGGACATTTTCACGAAAATATCTTGTTGAAAACCATTGGATGAGTGCCTAGTTTTCAACAAAACAATTTGTTAAAACTGACAAGAGCGAGTCGACTTCATTCCTTTGACCATTTTGCCCAAAGATCCGGACGGCGGATCCGGGTGATCTCCTGACTCTGTTCAGCTCTCCACTGTGCAATGTTTTTGTGATGTCCGCTGAGAAGCACCGGCGGCACGGCTTCGCCCTCCCATACCTCCGGCCGAGTATACTGTGGGTATTCCAGAAGGCCGTTATAGTGGCTCTCCTCCTCGTAGGCATCGGCAGCAGGCAGCACATTCTCACACATCCGCGCAACGGCGTCCGTCAGCACCAGCGCGGGCAGCTCGCCGCCCGTCAGCACATAGTCGCCGATAGATATTTCCTCATCCACAATACGGTCGATGACACGCTGATCCACGCCCTCATAATGCCCGCAGAGCAGGAAGAGCCGCGGCATCTGTGCAAGCTCTTTGACGCGCTGCTGCGTCAGTACGGCGCCCTTCGGTGAAAGATATATTGTATGCATCGGCAGCGCAGACTGCGCCTTGACGGCCTGCCAGCAGTCGTAGACAGGCTGCGCCTGCATGACCATACCCATGCCGCCGCCGAACGGCGAATCGTCCACGCGGTTGTGCTTGTTCTTTGTGTAATCGCGGATCTGGTGACAGTTGACGGTAATAGCGCCCTTTGCGCGTGCGCGGCCGATGATGCTGGCTGACAGCACCGCCTCGCACATCTCCGGAAAGAGCGTCGCGATCTCAATCAGCATCGTCAAACAATCCTTTCAGCGGCCGGATCGTGATGGTATTTGTTTCGTCATCAATTTTCAGAACAACATCCGGAATCACTGGCACCAGCAGCATTTTGCCGGAGGGCGCCTCGACCTCATAGACATCATTCGCACCGGTTTGCAGCACATCATGCAGCACGCCGTATTCGCGGCCATCATCTGCATCCACGACGCGCATCCCCTGCAAATCCTGAATGAAATAAGTGCCGTCATCCAGCTCAACATCATCGCGATCCATATACAGCACAGCATTGCGCAGCGCATTTGCAGCTTCCGGCGTATCGATGCCTTCAAACTTGACCAGCGCCATATTCTTCTGCACAGATGCGCGCTCGATCTGCATTGGGACATGATCGCGGCCGCGGTAGAGCGTTTCAAATTCACAAAGGAATTCCGCGCTGTCACACCACGGCATGATCTTCACGACACCGCCGAGGCCGTGCGTATTGACGATCTTGCCGATCTCCAAAAACTTTTTTTTCATATTCTGCTCCGTTTCGTGAAACAAACCGTAATTTGTCAGGTCGGCTCTGCAAACATATTACGGGTTAACTTATGCTTCGTCCGTTGCGGCGGCACCGGCTTTGAGGGTACCGTGCGACAGTGCTTTCAGATATGCATTGATAAACGCATCCAGATCGCCATCCATAACAGACTGCACATTGCCGGTCTCACAGCCCGTGCGGACATCCTTGACAAGCGTATACGGCATAAACACATAGGATCGGATCTGGCTGCCCCACTCGATCTTGAGCTGGTCACCCTTGATATCGGAAACCTTCTCCAGATGCTCGCGCTCCTTGATCTCAACGAGCTTTGCGCGGAGCATTTTCATACAGTAATCCTTATTCTGGAACTGCGAGCGCTGCGTTTGGCAGGAGACCACGATGCCGGTCGGAATATGCTTCAGACGAACCGCTGAACTGGTCTTGTTGATGTGCTGACCGCCGGCACCACTGGAGCGGTAAACCTGCATTTCGATATCCTCCGGCCGGATCTCAACCTCAACATCATCGGAAAGTTCCGGCATGACTTCAACTGCCGCAAACGACGTATGCCGTCTGCCGGATGCATCGAACGGTGATACGCGCACCAGACGGTGAACACCCGCTTCGGATTTCAGGAAACCGTAGGCATTCTCGCCGATGACCATAAACGATGCAGATTTGATCCCGGCCTCATCGCCGTCGAGCCAGTCGAGCAGATCGACCTTAAAGCCGTGCTGATCTGCATATTTGTTATACATCCGATAAAGCATCTGCGACCAGTCCTGTGCCTCAGTACCGCCCGCGCCTGCGTGCAGCGTCACGATCGCATTGGAGTTGTCATATTCGCCGGTCAGCAGCGATTTGAGCTTTTCCTCCTCCAGCTTTGCCATAAATTCCTCGGCATCCCTGACGATCTCGTCATTGGAGGAATCGTCGCCCTCCTCAAGGGAAAGCTCAATCAGCTCGATTGTATCTTCGAGCAGCGACTGCAGGCGTTCAAAGTTCTCGACCTTGCGTTCGAGGGTGTTGCATCGCTGTGTGATCTTCTGCGCCTTCTCGTGATCGTCCCAGAAGCCGTCATATTCCATCTGAATGCGCAGATCTCCGAGATCGTGCTTTGCGCGTTCGATTTGCAGCACTTCGCCCAGCTCCTTGACTTCGGGGCGGGCATTGGCGAGCTGATTTTTGATATCGTCCAGTAGTATCATATCAAGTTCCTTTCGGTCGGTATCGTTATGCGAAAGCCGGTCGGCTTCCGCGCATAGTTCTACATATACTATTTTACAGGATTTTTAGGATTCTGTCAAGCCCCAGCGTCTCAAAAGCAAGGAAAAAGAGTACTTTTCTCATTCACCGATCCTACCGTCAGTCGGTTGTCAGACTGCCGTCACCTGTTCGAAAAAGCCTGACGAACCGGATGCCGCTTCCCTTGATTTTCTCGCGAATCGCCTTTTCATCATCCAGATGCATCAGAAAAATTTTCACATCTCTGTTCTTCAATTCACGCAGCTTCGGCAGCAGATCGTCTACAAAAAGATGCACGCCGGTATCATGCGCAGAGCATTCTGTATAGAGATACGCGCCGCGATGCAGATAAGGCAGGAACGGCTCCAGCTCCGCCGTATCGCCGGTATAGACCACATCCTGTCCCGCAATGCGCAGACGGTATCCGAAGCAGCGCCCGTTCAGTCCCGGAACATGGCGTACCGGGACTGCCCCACAGAGCCACTCCCTCTTGGCATTGTCAGCGGTCAGGAGCGTATAAGCATCCGGATCGCCGCCGTCCAGCCGTTGAATGAGGAATTTCAGATCGGCCGCCACTGCCTCATCCGGTGCAATCACCGTCACCAGCTTCTTCCAGACAAACTGCGCAAAGGCAATGAGCATCGGAACGCCGCCGATATGGTCGCTGTGCGTATGCGTTACCAAAACCGTGATCTGCGTCTGCGGAAATTGAATCTTGCGCAAGCGGTGAAATGCCGACATCGGGCAGTCGAGCAGCACAAGCTCGCTGCCGGAAGTAAAGAATGCGCAGTTCTGCGTGTCAGCGAATGCCGAACCGCGTCCAAAGAATCTCAGCATAAGCCCCCCAGCGAATGCGTCAGCTCAGGCGTAATTGTCTGATCTGTCTGGCCAGCCGCGCGACTGGAAGCCCCATAACATTGTAATAATCCCCGTGAATACCCGCGACCAGCAGCGCACCCTGCCCTTGAATGCCGTAAGCTCCAGCCTTGTCGTAGGGTTCTTCCGAAGCAGCGTAGGCATCGATCTCTGCATCCGTCAGCGGATAAAACTGCACAGATGTCTCATCGCAGAAACTCAGCGAGCCGCCCGGCCAGAAAATGCCGACGCCAGTGATGACCTTGTGCATCCGCCCGGACAGCGCATGCAGCATCCGCTTGCAGTCCGCTTTATCGGCCGGCTTGCCGAGGATCTCATCATCAAGAATCACAGTTGTATCCGCACCGATGACGACTGCCTCCGGATGCAGCTTTGCGACTGCCGCAGCCTTCCGAACCGCCAGGATCTCCGCTGCAGATTCCGCCGAAATGCCTTCCGGAAGCGTCTCATCGCACTCCGATACGATCACTGAAAACGGGATATTCAACTTACCGAGCAGTTCCTGCCGACGCGGGCTGCCGCTCGCAAGGATCAGCTTCTGTTCCATATAATTTGCCTCCAATGGCGGGCGTTATTCTTCCCCACCCTCAATATGATGATGCACATTTTCCAGTGCCTCCGAGGAGATCGTAACCTTGTGATCAGCGGCTGCTTCGAGATCGGCCGCTTTGTGGCCGCGGAAGACCAGCTTCAGGAGAATCGGGCAGAGGATCGAGCTGATGATAATGAGGAAGATCGTCGCAACAAGCGGATCAATACCGCCCTGCGACGCGATCAGAACCGAGCCGGTCGCATAGACCGCCAGCGCAACCTCGCCGCGCGCGATCATGCCGAAGCCCGCAGCCAACGATTCCCGCCCGTCATATTTGAAGCACCGCGCTGCCGCTCCGCAGCCGAGAATCTTGCCGAGAATTCCCGCCGCAACAAATACCAGCACGAACAGCATACTTGACCAGCGGAACGCGCTGAAATCCGCGCTTATGCCAATATACGCAAAGAACATCGGCGTGAAGAACATATAGCCGGAGACGATAACCTTGCGGTCAACGAAATTGCTGTCACCGAGACCGGAGAGCATCAGGCCGGCCATGTAGCCGCCGGTGATTGCCGCGATATCGAAGAATTCCTCCGCTGCATAGGCGAAGAGAAAGCAGGCAGCAAAGGCAAAAATGCTTGTTCTGCGCTTATGCGGATAGGCCTTGACAAGTTTCTTGAAAGCAAAGCGCATCAGATAGCCAATGCAGACTGTGAACAGGAAGAAACCGGCGACGCGAAGCAATGTCATCCAGACACTCCCCTCACCGTTGAGACCAGTGATGATGCTCAGCACGACAATGCCGATCACATCATCGATGATCGCGGCACTGAGAACCGTTGTACCAATCTTCGTTTTCAGCTTGCCCAACTCGCGCAAAGTTTCGACCGTGATGCCGACGCTCGTTGCAGAGAGAATGCAGCCGATAAACAGTGCATTCATAAGTTTTTGGTGATCATGGATGACGGATAATCCCCCCATGAACATCAGTGTCGTCAGCGTACCAAACAGAATCGGGATGAATACTCCCGCGAGCGCGATGACCGTTGCAGCAGCACCGCTGCGCTTCATCTCGCGAAAATCCGTTTCCAGTCCGCTTGAGAACAGGATAAACACAACTCCGATCTGCGAAAAGCTCTTTAATACATTCATTTCCGGCACAGTCGGATGAATCAGGCCGGGGAAAGAGCTGTGAACGAACAGTGCCGGGCCGATCAGCAATCCGGCAAAAATCATGCCGACAACCTGCGGCAGACCGATCTTGCGCGTCAACATGCCCATCGCCTTTGTCGCAAGCAGAATAATGCCACAATCCATTAGTATGTTCATCACATTGAAGTCCATTTTTGTCACTCCCATAGACACACCGAAAGCAGGACAGCTCGTGCCCTGCTTTCGCAATAACGTACCAAATCAGAATTATTCGTAAAGCGGATACTTTTTGCAGATCTCGTTGACGCCGGCACGAATCTCGTCTGCCTTTGTCTCGAACTGTGTCGCGGTGAGATACATGAACTCCGCAATTTTTTCCATATCCTCTGTTTGCAGGCCGCGTGTCGTGACCGCCGGTGTACCTACACGGATGCCGCTTGTAATCATCGGCTTCTCCGGATCGTTCGGGATCGCATTCTTATTGACTGTGATATAGACTTCATCCAGACGATGCTCCATTTCCTTGCCGGTGATGTGAACCGGGCGGAGATCGACGAGCATCAGGTGATTGTCGGTGCCGCCGGATACGAGATCAAAACCGCGTGCGATCAAGCTCTTTGCAAGTGCCTGCGCATTGTCAACGATCTGCTTTGCATAAGCCTTAAACTCCGGCTTCAGTGCCTCGCCGAAGCAGACAGCCTTGCCCGCGATGACGTGCATCAGCGGACCACCCTGAATGCCGGGGAAAATTGACTTGTTGATCTTCTTTGCAATCTCCTCGTCATTGGTCAAAATCAGACCGCCGCGCGGACCGCGAAGCGTCTTGTGCGTAGTGGTAGTAACGATATCAGCATAGCCAACCGGAGACTGATGCAGGCCGCCTGCGACCAGACCGGCAATGTGTGCCATATCAACCATGAGCATTGCGCCATTGTTATGTGCGATTTCAGCGAGCTTTGCGAAGTCAATCGCGCGCGGATATGCCGAAGCACCCGCAACGATCAGCTTCGGATGATGCTCCTTCGTCAGCTTCTCAACGGCATCATAATCCAGCACACCGTTGTCGTTGACGCCGTAGGAGAGGAAGTTGAAATATTTACCGGAAAGATTAACGGTCGAGCCGTGAGTCAGGTGGCCGCCGTGTGCGAGACTCATACCGAGGACAGTGTCGCCCGGCTGGAGCAGTGCGAAATAGACAGCCGTATTTGCCTGTGCGCCGGAGTGTGCCTGCACATTTGCGAACTTTGCGCCAAACAGCTGCTTTGCGCGCTCAATTGCGATCGACTCAACGATATCGACTGCTTCACATCCGCCGTAATAGCGCTTGCCGGGGTAGCCCTCCGCATACTTATTCGTGAGTACAGAGCCCATTGCCGCCATAACAGCCGGCGAGACGATGTTTTCGCTTGCGATCAGCTCCAGATTTCTCTTCTGCCGTGCCAACTCCTGCTGCATTGCAGCGCCGACTTCGGGATCACACTGGGACACATAACCGATCGTATCAATCAGATTATTGAACATTTTTTTCAATCCTTTCCGGTTTATTCCTGTTTTATACAGATATCGTTATTATAGCACACTTTCCGCAAAGATGCAATAGCATCCGCCGTATTTTCACAAAAAAATCTGCACTGTCCCCTTCAGACAGTGCAGATTTGTTTCAGCGAATTACGAAAATTATGCCTTCGGTGCGAGATCAGATTCCGGAATCAGCTTCGCGATAGACTTCAGAATCATCGTGGCGTCGTCGACATCAACCTTGCTGGAGTGCGTGGTAACGTCGGCATTCTTCTTGCCCTGTGCAGAGAGATCAGCACCTTCTTCTTCTGCGCAGAAGCGAGCGATCAGAACGACATCAGCGACATCGACTTCGCCGTTGCAGTCAGCATCACCCCACTTGGCATCGTCGCCACCAGATGGTGCAGAATCGCCGATCTTAACAGAGCCGTTCGTGAAGGAACCGGTATAGTCAGTGGTCTTGCCGTCAGCGCCGACAGCAGAGAAGTAAGTAGAAGCCTTCTCAGTAGCGCCCGGATAAACCGCACGGTCAGCCGCAGCAACAGTCAGCTTAGACTCAGTGCCGTTTGCTGCACTTGCAGAAGCGGTACCGGTGATGGTCAGGAACAGGCCATCCTTGGAAATCCAATACTTGGAATCAGTCAGACCAGTCGCCCAAACGATCACGATCTGCTTGCCATTGTCGTACCAGTTGAACAGCGTATCGCCGAGGTCACCCTCAGCAGCCTTTGCGCCGGTATCGCCGACAGTACCGAGCTTTACATCGGTAATCTTCAGGACATCCTTGTCATAATTGATTGCGAAATCAATCGAGCTGAGGCCGGAAGACGGCACGGAAGCCAGTTCAACATCAACACTGAAGTTATCACCAGCCTTGACGGTGTCAGTGCCGACCTTAACCTGAACGTTGTCCGCTGCAAACGCAGTCGTGCCGAAGCTGACAGCAGCCAATGCCATCGCCAGCAGACCGGAAACAATTCTCATCTTTTTCATGTTCATACTCCTCCAAATTGTATATGTGTTGTGGTCATACGGCAAACGCCGCACCGTGAGGTGGATGTCCCCTTCTTCATCCACATTCACATGATACCACATATATCTTAACTGAATCTAAAAAAAAATGCAATGACTTTTTGTATCATGTTTATGACTAATCCGTCATTCATTTTTCAGATTTCCGACTTTATTGCGAAAATCAGTCAGAATCAGCAAGATGTTCCCAAAATACTGCGGATAAACCGCAAATTTTGTGTGAGAAGCATACCGGTTACAGGCTGTCTGCGATAGCCTATGCAGACAGCCTGTACAGTTCCGGTAATTATTTCAGCATACTTGCGATCTCGCCTGCGAAATCGTCAACACGCTTCTCAATGCCCTCGCCGCAGATGAAGCGGACAAAGCTCTTGATCGTGATTGCAGCGCCGGCCTTCTTGCCGCAGGCTGCAACATACTGCTCAATGCTCTCGCCCTCGCCCTTGACGAATTCCTGTGCGAGCAGGCAGTTGTCTTTGTAGTACACACCGAGCTTGCCCTCAGCGATCTTCGCGAGAACCTGCTCCGGCTTGTTTGCCATCTTAGGATCGTCAGCCATCTGAGCCATAACGATCTGCTTTTCCTGCTCGATGACTGCTGCCGGAACCTCTTCCTTGGTGAGGTAGGTTGCCTTCATCGCGTCAGCCTGAAGTGCGACATCATTGAGGCACTCCAGAACGGCATCCGCTGCACCTGCCTCACAGGAAGCAGCAACGATAACGCCTTCCTTCTTATTGAAGTGGACATACTCCTTGACAACGCCTTCAAGACGCGCAAAACGGCGGATCTTCAGGTTCTCACGGAACTTGAGGAAGATCTCCTGAAGTGCTTCCTCGACGGTCATATCCTTGCCGTCGAACTTAGTCTTGTTCAGGGTGTCCATATCAGCCGGATTCTCGTTAAGAACTGTGCGTGCCAGACCTTCGCAGAAGCCGACGAACTCTTCATTCTGTGCGACGAAGTCTGTCTCGGAGTTGACCTCGACGATCGCAGCAACAGAGTTGTCTGCGTTGGTCACTGCGATAACAGCGCCTTCAGCAGCGATGCGGTCAGCCTTCTTCGCCTGATTTGCCAAACCTTTTTCACGAAGGATGACGATTGCCTTCTCGACATCGCCGTCCGCTTCGGTCAGAGCCTTTTTGCAGTCCATGAGGCCAACGCCGGTGGACTTGCGGAGATCATTGACATCCTTTGCGGTAAAACTTGCCATTGTTATATCCTCCCCGTGAAATTACTCAGCAGCAGCTTCTTCAACAGCAGCTTCCTCGGCTGCCTGAGCATCTGCGCCCTGTCTGCCTTCGATGACAGCGTTTGCGATGGTGCCTGCGATCAGCTTAACCGCACGGATCGCATCGTCGTTACCCGGAATGACATAGTCAACATCATCCGGATCGCAGTTGGTATCCACGATCGCGACGATCGGGATGCAAAGCTTCTTAGCCTCAGCAACAGCGATCTTCTCCTTGCGCGGGTCAACGATGAAGAGTGCGCCCGGCAGCTGCTTCATGCCCTTGATACCGCCGAGGAACTTTTCGAGCTTCTCGATCTCGAGGGAGAGCTTTGCAACTTCCTTCTTCGGGAGCAGAGCGAATGTGCCGTCTGCTTCCATAGCGTGGAGCTGCTCCAGACGCTTAATGCGCTGCTGGATGGTCTTGTAGTTGGTCATCATGCCGCCGAGCCAGCGAGCATTGACATAGTAGGAACCGCTGCGCTGTGCTTCATCGCGGATCGAATCAGCAGCCTGCTTCTTTGTACCGACAAACAGCACCGACTTGCCCTCTGCGGAAAGCTCACGCACGAAGTTATAAGCCTCTTCGAGCTTGCGAACTGTCTTCTGCAGATCGATGATGTAGATGCCGTTGCGCTCCGTGAAGATATACGGAGCCATTTTCGGGTTCCAGCGTCTGGTCTGATGACCGAAGTGTACGCCGGCTTCGAGGAGCTGTTTCATAGATACAACGCCCATTTTGGAATACCTCCTGATAAAAAATAAAAATTTGGTTTGACCTCCGGACCGCACAAGGAGTCGCCGCGTCTGAGACAAAAAAGTGCCTTCTGAACCGAGCGGCTGTGCAGATCCGTGCGAAGTGCTTTAATATTATACCATATTTTCCGCAGATTGGCAAGAAAACCGCCGGAAGTTCATGTAGAAATTCCAGCGGTTTTTTAATCATATTTTGTGAATTATTCCACATTCCATTCTGGCGCACAACCAAACGAAACATGCGGAGTGGCATCATCGGCCGCGAAGGAACGCTCCGTTCATGCTTTTGTCTGCCCGTCCGATTTCGGCTTGCGCGTTTCCTTCAGCATGGCTGCAATCTGCTTCGGTTTGAGCAGTTCACCGCGGTACAGCACCAGCAGTTTATAGACTACCGTTGCCAGCATAATCAGCAGGATCACACTGAGGAGCAGAACACCGGCGGATGCCGCTGCTGACAGTTCGGACTCCTCGCCGAGCAGCAGTCTGCCCGGCATGACAAGGATCGCTGTGAACGGGATCAGTTTCAGCCAGAGCGGGCTTTCAGGGAGCTGCCCCTCCGACATATTGTCCAGCATACCGCTCGACATCGTCAGAAGCAGGCTGCCAACAAGAATCAGTGAAAAGATCATGTTGGTCTTATTGAGATCCTCCTGCTTGGAAGCAACCGCGCCGGACAGTGCCGAGAGTGAAAGATAAAGCAGGAAGCCGAGTGCCAGAAATCCAACTGCGATCACAGCACCCTTGAGCGAGAAAATTCCGGTATTCAAATCAGTGATCTGCTGCACAGACGCGATAACCTGATTATCCGCTGACTGCGGAACAAGCTTCAGCAGTACCGATGTACCGCCGAACAGACCGCAGATCAGCGCCCCGAGCCAGATCAGAATTTGCAGTACCGCCGCCGTCGCGACTGCGAGCAGCTTGCCCATCAGAAGCGCGAACGGATGCACGGTCACAAGGATCGTCTCCATGAGCTTCGAGGTTTTTTCAAGCATAACGCTGTTCGCCATGCTCTGACCGTATAGCACGACCATCATATAGATCAGCATCATCATGAAATAGGGCATCATCACATTGATCATGTACTTCGCGGAATTGATATCATTGCTTTCGACCTCTGCATTCTCATTGACCGACGCCGTGCCCATATTGACGGGCATTGAAAGCAGCGCCGCGCCCTCCGCAGTAATCTCAGCCTTTTGCAGCAGGATCGCTTTGAAGCTCTGCTCGACAAATGTGCCGAAGCTGCTCGCACGGCTGCGCGAGATATCCGTATTCTGCGGAAGATAGACAGTCAGCGAATAGGCTCCGTCCTGCTTTGTCACGCGCAGGATCACCGCATCCCGCGCACCGACAGATTCCTGAATCGCCGCATCCATCGAAGCGCAGTTCTTGAATTCATACTGCTCCTCCTCCGAAATCTGATTCAGCGCGGAATAATCCGCTTCGCCCTCTGTTTCGTCGGCGACGCAAACCAGCCGGATATTCTTTTCCGTGTCGTCTTTGCTTGCGCTGTCCTCCGATGCTGACGAAGCGATGAACAGTGCACCCGGTATGCCGACCAGCAGCAGCAGACCAAGAATCAGTGTCGAAAGCAGCCAGCCCTTTGTGGCGATTGCCTGTTTCAGTGAAAAGCTGTAAACCTTTCCGATCCCCGAAAACGCGCTCCGCTGAACTCCGTTATTTGCCATGAGGATCCTCCTTTCCAGCCGCCGCATACTTCGCAGCAGCCCTCTCCTCGCGCAGCATCCGGATCACCTGCTTCGGCTTCGGGAACGCGCTGCGGTAGAAGATCATCATCCGGTAAACTCTGCCCGCTGTCTTGATGAGGAAATACGCCGTCGCTGCCTGGATCAGCAGTCCGACCGTAAAGACGCCCACAGTGATCTTTCCGCAGACATAATTCGGGAATGCAGAGAAAATCGAGGTCAGCGGGAACAGGGATACAATATTATACGCAGCATCATTCTCGAACATCGGAACGATCGTGCCGACCAGATATCCGATCATGATGAACAAAACAACTGCAAGGCTGGCGTGCTGCGTATCCTCCGTACGGGAGCAGCAGGAGCCGACAATCGCACTGAACGATGCGGCGATCGCATAGGCCAGCAGAATGCAGAGCAAAAAGAGCGCAATCGTTCCGCCGCTGATGTGCAGCGCCGAAAAATCGACCTGGATAACGCCCTTGATCATGTCTGTCAGAATCTGCGGATCCGTCATCTGCGAGCCGATCTGGAACGAAATAAACAGTCCGAGGACAACAAGCCCCAGTCCGAAGAAGATAAAGAGCGTGACGGCCAGCAGCTTGCCGAGAATCAGCGCTGTCGGCGATACGCTGACAAGCAGAGATTCAACCAGCTTCGAGACCTTCTCCTCCATGCACTGCTGGAAAACATAGCTCATCGCCAGCGTATTCAGCAGGATAATCAGATAGCAATACACCAGATTTGCAAAAACGTGCGTATCCGTACCGGTCTCTTCTGCATCGCGAAGATAGTCACTGACCTTGGCGACCTGCGAATAGACCGCGCTGTGCAGAAGTGTCTCCTGCTCCGCTGTCACGGACTGTGCGCGCAGCAGCGCCTGATGCAGTGCCTGTCTGAGCACCTGGTTCAGTGCCTCCGCTTCCGCATTGCCGATCTCGCTGGCTGCACTGTAATTCGTGCGGATATCAAAGCACATTTTTTCGCGGTCGATCGTCATGACCGACGCTGCCGCATTCTCTTCGGATGCGATCGTTTTTGCAAGCTCCGCATCATCATCCTTTGTGTCGATGATCTCCACGCCGGCAAACACAGCATCCTTCTTGATATCCTCTGCTTCGATCACAAAGCCGGTCTCATTGCGGAAATATACCTGCTTGATTTTTGTCTCGGTGACAGATTGGCCGCCGATCAGCGCACGGATCGGAAAGACCGCGAGTGCACCCAGAAACAGCAGCAGCAGAAAAATCAGAACAGAACGGTTTTTATAATGCTGCTGCACCGTATAGCGGAAGACCGTTCCGGTGCCGCGCAGATCAAGACTCTTCATGAACTTCGCCCACCTTTTCCACAAAGATCTCATGCAGGCTCGGCTCACGCAGCTCGAAGGCGATCAGCGTGACCCCCTGCGAGACCAGCGAACGGAGCAGCGCATTTGCCTGTTCCTCGCCCGTCACGCGGCACTGATACGAAAAGCCGACGCTCGACAGTACCGTGATGCCTGCCCGCTCGATCATCGGGCGCAGCTCCTGCTCCGCCTTGACAAACAGGTTGATGCGGCCGTAGCTTTTCTTGATCTCAGCAAGATTGCCCTGCAGAACAGTCTTGCTCCGGCTGAGGATCGTCAGATCGGTGCAGAATTCCTCGATCGTCGCCATCTGGTGGCTGGACATGATGAGGTATTTGCCTTTGCCGATCTCCTCATGGATGATGCTCTTGAATACATCGGTATTGACCGGATCCAGACCGGAAAGCGGCTCGTCGAGAATCAGCAGCTCAGGATCGCTGAGCAGTGCCAGCATGAACTGAATCTTCTGCTGATTACCCTTGGAAAGCTCGTCGGCCTTCTTCGGCTTCGGCGCCTTCGCGCCGGTCTGCGGCGGATAGAGATATTCGGTCGCCTCCAGACGCTCTGCCCAGTACCGGATGCGCTCCTTCGCCTCCGAGCGGGAAAGTCCGCGCAGCGAAGCGAAATACATCAGCTGATCCATCAGCGTATTTTTCGGATAAAGGCCGCGCTCCTCCGCGAGGTAGCCGACATTGCAGGTTTTGAGCGAGAGCGGAGCGCCGTTCCATTCGACCGTTCCGCCGTCCTTCGCCAGCATATTGAGGATCATGCGGATCGAAGTCGTCTTGCCTGCTCCGTTCGTACCGAGCAGCGCATAGACACCCGGCTCATTCATTTCAAAGCTCAGGTGATCGACAACGACCTTGTCGCCGTATTTCTTAAACAGTTCCCTAACCGAAAAGCCCATCGTTTTCCGTTCCTTTCTGCTGTGCAAAATGTTTCAGTCCGACATTCAGCGGCGCCGATCACACAGCGTACGAGTTTATTATATCATACCCGGATAAAAAAAGAAAGTAGGCAAACTTCAATTTATGCGTTTCAGCAAGGAACCGGATTTTCATTCATTTCTTTTTGGTCATCATCGACGATTTCCAAAAATCGTCCTCCAAAAATTGTGTAAAGCGTCAATTTTCCGCAAAATGCTTGACGGCAGGGCGTTTTTATGGGATAATGTCAGTACTTGGCCGCAGCGGAATGTCCGCACGGCAATCCTATATAATATGTACGGAGGAAACCAATATGCATCTGAGCGCGTGTATGGCCGCTCTGCTCGCATCCGGCGGCGCAGAGAAGCTCGCTGAAAAAATGACCGAATTACTCGGCGGTCTTCCGCCGGTCCTGATTCCGTTCATCATTTCACTGATCCCGATTCTGGAGCTGCGCGGCGGTCTGATCGCTGCTTCGATCCTGAATATTCCGATGTGGGAAGCTGTCGGCGTCTGCATCCTCGGCAACATCCTGCCAATCCCGTTCATCCTGCTGTTCATCGAAAAGATCCTCAACTGGATGGAAGGCTGCAAGATCGGCTGGATGCGCAAACTGGCACTCTGGCTCAAAGCGCGCGGCACAGGCCCAAAAGCGACAAAGATCCGAAAATACGAATTTCTCGGCCTGCTGCTGTTTGTTGGCATCCCGCTGCCCGGCACCGGCGCATGGACCGGTTCACTGATTGCAGCGCTGCTCCATGTCAGCCGCAAAAAGTCCGTTCCGGCGATCTTCTGCGGCCTGATCCTCGCAACAATCATTATGTGTCTGCTCTCCTATGGCGGATTGCAGGCAATCATGAATCTGTTCTGAACAAAACACAACCGCGCACCGTTTCACAACGGTGCGCGGTTTTATTTATGCTGTTTCGCTGAACTTGCTGTATGCATCAGCAAACTTTTTGATTTTGCCGCAAAGAGCATTCAAATCGGTCCGGTCGGCTGACTGCCGATGCCGAATCTGAACACGCCCTGATTTGACATAGGGTACGGTATTATTCTGACGCACGACTGTCATTCCCGGATTCCTCCGGCGCATCATTGATGAAATCCGCAATGATATAGCGCGGACGCTGCTTGACCTCTGCATAAATCTTGCCGATGTATTCGCCGATGATGCCGAGCGCCAGAAGCTGCAAGCCGCCGATCAGCCAGATCGAACACATCATGCTCGACCAGCCGAGCGTCGAATATCCGAGCAGCTTGACGATGAACGCCCAGATAAACGCGATCACGGCAATCAATGACATCGCTACGCCAAGCCCTGTGATGAGCTTCAGCGGCTTCGTGCTGAATGAAGTAATGCCGTTGATCGCAAAGGCGAGCATCTTTTTCAGCGGATATTTGCTCTCGCCCGCAAAGCGCTCCGCACGCTCATAATAGACCTTGCTGCTCTTGAAACCGATCAGCGGGACCATGCCGCGCAGGAACAGATTCACTTCGCGGAATTTGCCCAGCTCCTGCAAAACGCGTCTGCTCATCAACCGGAAATCCGCGTGATTGTAGACCACATCCGCGCCCATTTTCTGCATCAGCTTATAGAAGGATTCCGCCGTAAATTTCTTGAAAAATGTGTCCGTATCACGGGCGCTGCGCACGCCGTAAACCACCTGACTGCCTGCGTGATATTCCTTGACCATTTCGTCAATCGCGTTTATGTCATCCTGCAAATCGGCATCCATTGTGATCGCCATATCACAGAGATCCTTGACTGTCATCAGTCCGGCCAGTACCGCATTCTGATGGCCGGCGTTATGCGCGAGATTGATGCCGGAGAAAAATTCCGGCGCCTCATCATGCAGTGCGGTAATGATCTCCCATGTTTTGTCCTTTGAACCGTCATTGACAAAGACTACGCGGCTGTCCGGCGAAATCAGCCCCGAACCGATCAGTGCTTCATATTTTTCGCGCAGGCGCTTTGATGTCTCATTGAGTACAGCCTCCTCATTGTAGCAAGGAACGACCATATATAGTACATTATGCTCAGTCATTGTTTTTCTCCTCCGCTGCTGCGGTTTCTCTGCCATGCTTTTCGTCTTTTTCGGGCTGTACAGCAGCCGTCTCCGTCACAGTCTCCGCTGCTTCTGCCGGTGCACTCTCTGCCGCGGCTTCAGCGACAGGCTCCGGCTTTTCGCTGCCGATCAACCAATATAAGCGGTAATAATCCGAATTGATCCGTACCGCCACCCAGTCGCTGAGTTTCACGATGCCGTATGCTGCAAAGGCACACATTACAATAAAATACGGCAGCACATACTGTGATTTGCCCTCGCCGATCATATGGTAGAAAAATCCGCCAAGGAATACGACCGGCAGCGGCGTCAGCATAAAGTTCTTCGAACGAATCAATGCCAGACAGCCGATACAGAAGCCAAAGAAAATGAGCTGTGCAAAATAGTCCATGAGCTTCTTCACGGTCGGCTCACCTTTTCCGCAGACCCACGCAGCAAAGGCATTCTTCTCCTTATACTGTCCGCGCACCTGATTGTTCCAGATCGACTGATAAGATGTGTCGTTCCACTGGGAGACATTTTTATAATAGAAGAAATCATTCGTGTACTGCGAATGCTTCAGGAGATATTCAATGCGGTTATGCAGAATCTCCGAGATATGCTCCGCAGCAACCTCTTCGTCGAAATTCGCCTGCTCGATCGAGCCAAGCGTATAGCCATAATTATACCAGCCGGGCGCGTCCTCGCTCTCGTTGATGCCCATCGCGATCCATGCTGTATAAGGGATGATTCCGGTGATCTCAACGCCGGCTTTCTTCTCATAATGCCGGATGACCAGCGACTGAACATTCAGCGCCATGACCGCCGTCACGACAATGAAGATGCCATCGCGAAGGAATTTCTTTCTGCCGATCAGCCTGACCGCAGCAATCAGCAGCATCGCGACCAGCCAGATCATATAGTTTGATTTGATCATGACGGCCAGCGTAATGCAGAGTGCTGCCGGAACCGCATAGAGAATGCCTTTTTTCAGGTCGGTCTCTTTCAGATAACAGATCTCGCAGTAGAGCGCAATCACCGCAAACATCATGCCCGGATAGATACCGTAGACAAACGAGCAGGAGATGATCGGTGCGGTGCTGAGTGCCAGCAGGATCGCCGCAAGAATCGTCACACGGCGGTCGCCGAACAGCTTGTCCGCGATTTTCACGAGGAACAGATTGATAATGCCGAGGAACACCGCATTCAGAATCTCCAGCGGCATCAGATTATCCATATGCTTGAAAAACTGAATAAAGCGGATGATCCACTCATTGAACAATACATAGCCGAGCTGGAATGCGTAGTTGTGGAAATACCGGATATCGCGCAGACAGCTGTAGTTATCCTCAGCGAATGCCCACGATGCCGAGGTGACTGTGCCGGAGTCCTCCGTCGGCGCAGACTGCGAGGAAAGCACCCAGACCACACCGAGTATGAATGTCCAGAGAAACATCAGCCGGCCCAGCATCCGTGTGGAAATCCGAAACTTCAGCCGCTTGATAAGCGCAAAGCAGGCGACCAGCAGGAAAACCAGTACCAACAGATTGACAATTAAATTGTCATTCAGATAGTACACCGATTCGACGCGCTCCTTGATATGATAGACGATCGACTGCACGCCCTCGCCTTCATTAACCTTCGCAACTACAGTCGTGTGCAGCAGACTGACCAGCGAAAGGAACAGCGCTATCAGAAATGAGATCACGCCGACTACATAAAGTCCTGTCTTTTCGAGAACTGAACCGATCTGTATTTTTTTCATATGCTCACTTACCTACAGTCTCTGAATTGTTGTCTTCCGGCTGAATGCCGTTGGTGCGGTCATAAGGATCGCCGCTTTCCTCATCGTCCGCAAGAATGCCCGCATAGTCCGGATCAGCCGGTGATTCTGTTTCAGCTTCCGGCTTTTTGCGGTTCGGGATAACGAGTGCCAGAATGATGCCCAGCACAGCCAGTACCGCAACGACAATCATAACCACCATCACCGGGCTGAGTCCGATCTGCTTAAATTTCACACCGCTGGCCTCTGCATAGGTCTTCGCAGCAGAACCGAAGCGTCCTGCAAGCGTGAAATCCGAACGAACTGCCGGAGTTTCCGCGCCGCTCTCCTCATCCTTCACGAGCTCAAAGCCAAATGCACAGTCACCGATCTCCGTCACCGATTTCGGCACGGTCATCTCATTCATGACATCGCAGCCGCAGAATGCATAGGGTCCGATCTTCGTCACGCTCTCCGGGATTGTCACGCCGGAAAGCGCTTTGCAGCCATAAAACGCATAGTCGCCGATCTCCGTGACCGTATCCGGGATTACAAAGCTGCTGAGCGATTCACAGTCCGCCAGGAGACTGGCAGGGATCGCCGTCAGCTGCTTCGGAAAATCAAATGTCTCAAGGCTGCTGCATCCGGAGAATGCGCACTCGCCGATCTTTTCAACAGAATCCGGCAGCGTGACCTTTTTCAGCTTGAGTGCTGAGGTGAATGCATACGCGTCGATCACAGCAACACCTGCCGGAATATCATAGGACTCCGCAGTATTGCCCGCCGGATAGATCAGCAGTTTGCTGCCGTCCTTTGACAGCACCGCACCTGCGCTGTCGGTCGTATAGTTGTTATTTTCCTTTGCAATGTCGATGTTTGTCAATCCCATATTGGCGACGAGCGCCATTTCGTCAATCTGCTGCACAGAGGCAGGAATGTGCACCGTTTTCAGCAGAAAGCAGCTGGCGATGCTCATCGGCTTGATCTGCACCAGATTCTCCGGCAACGTCAGCTCCTCCAGCGCGATGTCGTAGGAGAATGTATAGGATGACAGCACCTCCAGACTCTCCGGCAGCGTGATTTGTTTCAGTGCATAGCAGTTTGCAAAGGCATAGGCGCCGATCTCCGTGACAGAATCCGGAATATCCAGCTCCTTCAGTGCCATACAGTAATAGAATGCGCCCGCGCCGATCTTTTCCAGCGAATCAGGCAGCGTCACGCTTGTCAGCGAAACACATTCATTGAATGCGCCGTCTCCGATCGCAACGACCTTTTCGCCCTCGACCTTCTCCGGCACTTTGACATCGGTCACTGTCTCTGCTGCGCCGATAAGCTGATAGCCGCCGTCCGTCTCGGCAAAGGTCAGATCACCAACTTTGATGCCCTCGTCCTCCGCCGGCGCATCCTCCGCAAATGCCGGCATGGATACCGTCAGCATCAGAAGACCTGCGCTGATACCGGCAAGCCATTTCCGTGCTTTATTCATCTTTTCCGGTCTCCTTTTTGGATTTCTTGCCGCTCACCACGGCCGCAATGAGAATGCCGATCATTGCCGCAGCACAGCCCGCAATTCCAATAGCACGACCGGAAATACCGGTACTGCTGTCGGATTGCTCCGCCGCGCTTTCTGCAGCTGCACTTTCATCGGTGCTGCTCTCTGCAGTGCTGTCCGATTGGCTGGTGTCTTCGATAAAGATGAAGTGGTTGCCGTCATCTGAATCAAAGCAATATTCATGGGCGACAGAGCCCTTTTCGCCGTAGATTACAAAATTCTCATTCATGATCAGTTCACCGTCGGCTCTGACATCCCAGCCGAACGCCGAATAGCCGATATCTGTAACGCTCGCCGGAATGCGGGCCTCGGTGAGCTTCGTCGAGGCAAATGCCTGCATGCCGATCTTTTGCAGACTGCTCGGCAGGCTGATCTCTGTCAGCGCAGTCGCGGAAAAAGCACCGTCGCCGATCTGGAGCAACGTGGTCGGCAGCTTGACCGATTTGAGCTTTTTGCAGCTATTGAAAGCAAAGCTGTCAATCAGTTCAACACCCTCCGGGATCACCACGCTTTCCAGCTGCGGGCAGTCCGAGAAGGCTGAGACGCCGATTATTTCGAGCGAATCCGGCAGCTCAATCTCCTTGATGTCCGCACTGCAGGTGAATGCGACATTGCCGACCATTTTAACACCTTCCGGCACTGTGACCTTTTCCGGCATCGTGCCGAGCGGATAGCGCAGAAGCGTATAGCCGTCAGCCGTATAAAGCACACCCTCGCGCGATTCAAAATTAACATTGTCCTCCGCGACCTTGTATTCCAGAATACCCGGACATTCTGCGAAAGTATAGGAGCCGAGATCCTGCAAATGTGAAGGGAGCGTCACGCGCTCGATCCGGCGGCTGCCGGCGAAAGCGGTGTCGCCGAGCTGGACAACATCCAGTCCATCAATTTGATCCGGAATCACGACATCGGTCTCGCTGCCAGTATAGCTGATGATACAGGCTGCTTTGTTCTCCTCGTTATCGCTCTCAACAAGGCGTGAATAGGTGTAGTCACCGCTGGTATAGGTCACGATCTCCTCGGAACCCTCCGATTCTTCGGCAGCAACGCTGACCGTACATACGGCGAGCATCGTCAGCGCCGCAAGCATACCGCTTCCGGCGCACAGGAACTTCTGTTTCATACTGAAATCTCCTTTCCGGCAATGCCGGCTTCCAATTTGTGAAAGGCACACCGTCACACTCTCACAGCCGGTTTCGCTCTGCGATTCAAAGTGTGAAGGGGTGAAAACCGGACGATGCGCCCGACTGTTTCCACCCCTTGATCGTCATATAAACCGTCATCTGAATGTGCGGGAATCTGTTCCTATTATAGCATATTATGGAGAAAAGTGCAATGGATACGAAAAATAAAAGCGCCGGATTTCATAACCTGGTATTATATCGGAGCCGGGCACTGCCGGGGTAAAGCATATATTTCACTGTTTTTCAAGAGGATACAAGATAATTGCATATAGATTCCGCAGAATATTCATCAAACTGTCACGCCGTCGTAATCCGCCGGCACTCCATATAGAAACGCTTATCCGCCGCATGACCCATCGAAAATGTCTTGCGGGGCAGTGCGCCGTCCTTGATAACGGTCGGGAACAGCTCCGATTTCTGCATATCCGGCAGAAGAATGCCCATACTGTTCGGCTCGGCCGCAAGCGATGCGACAACCTCCGCTCCGTGGATATAGTCGATCTTGCCGCCGTTCTCGCGGAGCCATGCATCCAGGAAGCTCTGTACGCTGCCGACTGTCAGATTCGAGGCCGGCTTGTGGATATAGTAAGCGGTTGTTTTACCGCCGAGAATGACCTCGAAACGCTGTGCGGATTCTGCATCCGTGCGCAGATCCAGTGCCGCCGTCATATCCGCGAGCAGCTTCTCCGCATCAACCTGATTGAGGATGCGGTGGATTGCCTCAAATTCGAGCGCCGGACTGTGGAGATTGACCAGCTCGACCAGCGCATAGCGCATCGGTGCGTTTTCGGTATCGACGCCGGGATTTGCAGCCTTCCATTCCTCATAAAATGCCTTCGCGGTCGCGAGGGAATGGTTGCCGTCTCCCATTGCATAGACAAGCGGATGCTCCTCGCCGGACTCCGTGCCGAGTGCAGTCAATGCATCGAGAATCCGCGCCTGCTCATCCGCAGGGACAAGCCAGCCCTTGATCGCACCGCCGCCCTGCATCAGCTCCGTATCATAGAGTTTCTGCAGAGAACCAGTCTTTTCGGCAAGCGGTTCGATGACAGTTTTCTTCGTATCATCGAGCAAAATCATAATATGCGGCAGTTCCAGCGCTGCACCGCGGCGGATCCGGACACGAGGCGGGATGCGCTCCGGAACGGTCGCCTCTGTCGCACGGACAGGCGAAACAGAGCCCTTCGTGTAATCATACTGTTCCAGGTCGATCTTTCCGATCAAACCCGCGCGCATCTTGCCGTCGGACTGAATGCGCTCAATGTAAACCATGGAATTTTTGTATTCCGCAAAAACGCCTGCGCTGAGATACTCCTGCATCGTCTGCTGGATCTTCGCGATGCGCTCAGTCACATCAGCATCCTCCAGATAAACCTCCGGCAGAATCAGCCGGAGTGCAGAGTACTTTTCGCCCGCGAGGCGATCAGTCTCCGCCCAGTATGCCGGTTCACCGGTGTACTGATCGCAGGCGCAGACCGCCCAGACACCGGACATATGCTGCTGATCGGGCAGGAGAATGTCAGCTGCGCTGAAAGCAGTTTTTTTGTTCATATCAAACAAATCCTTTCTGTTTATATTTGTACGCGGTCACTATTTTCCGCAAAGCTGTGAGATTTTCTGTCAAAAGGTGTTTACAAATTCTGCTGTTTGTGTTATAATGTTAAATAACAACAACCCGTTGCAAAATCCATACGAAAGGAACTTTGGAATGCTGCATGAAAAGTCCTGCGGCGCGATCGTGTACCGGCGGTTTCACGGAAATATCGAGATCCTGCTGATTAAACACATCAACAGCGGCCACTGGTCGTTTCCCAAAGGTCATGTCGAGGGCGATGAAACGGAGCTGGAAACCGCAAGACGCGAAATTAAGGAGGAAACCGGTCTGGATGTGATTCTCGATCAAACCTTTCGGGAGACTGTCTCCTATTCGCCGCGGCGGGATACACAGAAGGTGGTCGTCTACTTCCTCGCACTGGCGCGCAATTATGATTATGTGCCGCAGGAAGAAGAGATCGCTGAAATCCGTTGGGTGGACATTGTCCGCGCTTCCCATATGCTGACCTATGAGAATGACAAAACCATTGTGAACAAAGCGCGCGCTGCAATCAAACAGAACAATCACATTATGTGACATAAAAGGGAAGGCTGAGGCTTTCCCTTTTTTGTTTCCTGTCAGCACATCCTGCCCGGCCCGCGCAGGTAATCGTTTGACCTCTGCGCGGACTCCGGCACGATTGCAGGTCCATATTATCCCTTTCCGATCGCATTGCGGAGCGCACGCAGCTCCTCCGCCGTCAGGTCGCGCCACTCGCCGGGCTTCAGCATACCGAGCTTCACAGGGCCGATCGACACTCTGCGCAGTCTTGCGACCTCCAGCCCGACAGCATCGCACATCCGGCGTACCTCGCGTTTTTTGCCCTCGTGGATCGTCACGAGCAATACAACTCTCGTCGGCTCCGTGACCTGTGTCACAATGTTCGCAGGCGCGGTTTTGAAACCGTCATCAAGCGTTAAGCCGGTGGACATCTGCGCAAGCTGCTCCTCCGAGACCGGCGGACGCACCGTCACACGGTAGGTCTTGGAGACCTCCCGCGAAGGATGCATAATGCCGTTTGCGAAGGCGCCGTCATTTGTAAAGAGCAGCAAGCCTTCGGAATTTCGGTCGAGCCGGCCGATCGGATAAACGCGGGTATCCACGCCGTCCAGCAGATCGGTCACGCAGCGCCGCCCCTGTTCATCGGAGAGCGTCGTGACATAGCCGCGCGGCTTATTCAGCATGATATAGCGGAATTCTTTCTTCTTCGGGATAAAGACGCGCTCGTCTCCGACCGTAATGATGTCGGTCGGAAGTGCCTTATCGCCGAGCCGGACGGGATGTCCGTTGCATTTGACCTTGCCCGCGTCGATCAGGGATTCCGCCTTCCGGCGGGAGCAATATCCTGCATCCGCAAGCAATTTCTGAACTCTGATTTTTTCCATAAGATCTCCTGACGCCGCAGATACGCAGTCTCACGGCCGCGCACTGCGGTTCGGCAGTCTCCTGCCGGTGATTATTCGTTCTCGACTGTAGTCTCGCCCGCGGCAGCCTTCTTTTCCTGTCTGCCTGCGAGGAAGCCTGTCACCTTGTCCATAACATCCGGCACCATATTGATGAGCGCATTCGGCGTGGACGCATTGACAGAAAGCTGAAGCAGCTTCACATCATTCGGCATAATGACGAGGAATGCGACCGGGGAGATCGTCACGCCCGCGCCGCCGCCGCCGCCGAACATATCCTTTGCGACCTTGGTCGGCAGATCTGATCCGCCGGATGCAAAGCCGAAGCTGACCTTCGAGATCGGGACGACGGTCGTGCCATTCTCGCACTGGATCGGCTGTCCAATGATCGTGTTTGCATCGACCATGCCGCGGATCTGTTCCATTGTAACGCGCATTGTTTCCTGTACCGGATGCTCATTGCTGCGTTCGCTCATAATTGATTCCTCCTGAAATATGGTTTTGCGGGGATATCCCGCTCGGATGCGAATAAATATATATAGTATTACATTTCTGCCGGCGCGGTTTCCTTTGCGCGCAGCTTTTCATCCTTCCGCTCGGCGCGGTATGTCCGGATCGAATTGATCAGGAACCGGATGCCGAGAATCAGTACCATGAGGATCGCTGCCGCCGGTGAGACGCGAAGCTCCAGTGCGGCGCTGAATGTGATGCTCTCATTGTAAAAATCCGCGAGGATGCGGATTTCGTCCGTTTCGATATCCACCCAGCATTGCAGCACAGCCAGCAGATTGCAGGCCGCCGCACAGATCTTGCCGTAGAGTGTCGCGGTATTTGCGGGATCATCCGAGGCAACTGCAAGATACAGCTTCACATGACGGAAATGCAGATGCCGTGTCAGAAAGCGCAGGGCGGGCGGCAATGCGCCGAGACCGTCCTTTGCAAGGCGAAGCCATCCTTTCAGAGAATCCGGCTTGATCCAGCGAATGAAGCCGCGCTTTTTCGGTTTTTCCTTTTCCGGCTCTGCATCGGTGAGGGCTTCGTCCTGTTTCTCTTTCTTCTTCCGCCGCTTCCGGCAAGGCTCTTCGCCGGAAATCGGCTGAATATCGGGATCGTCAGCGAGCGCTTCCGGATCAACGGGCTCCGGCTCATGTAAAGCCGGCTCGGACTCAGGCTGCGGTTTCGCAGCAGGCTGCACATCCGTCACCGTTTCCGGCTTTGGCACAATCTCCGCAGCCGCAGGCTCCGGCTTTGCAGGCGCATCCGGGGTTTTCGATTGCTCGGGTTTCTCCGTTTTCGGGTTCGGCGGCGGTGCTTCGCCCTCCGGCAGATCCTCCGGCTTCAGCGGTTTCTGCGGCTCCGGCTTTTCCTCCGATTCCTTATGAAACACACGGATAAACGCATAATATACCGTAACTGCCCATTTGCCGTCACGGAACCAGCCCGTCACACGCACCGGCAAAAGCAGCAGCACACACAGCACGAACAGGATGATAAGCAGAACCGTTCCGACCAAGCGCTGCACCTCCTTCACCGGGAATCAAAAAAATACAATGCCTTTCTTATGCCATGCAAGCGAAGCGAATATGGTATCATTGCCCGATTTGCAGAGAGCAGATCTCTGACCTGCGTATCTGCAAGGGCATTCAGATAAATCATCATGAATGTTTGCATTTATTATACCATATTATGAGAGAAAATGCAAGTATGCATACAAAGAATCGTTATAGTCCCATTTCGCACGGTGCATACCGTCCGGAATACGGCGGGCAGAACCCGTCTCCGATTTGTCAATGGCACAGCCGCCTCATTTTTCCTCGCTGCATAATGGAACGCCGCTGATCGAGGCTGCTGAACATTCAAAAGACAAAAACTGTGAACAGCACGCATATCCGCCCAAGTACAGCCGTGATCGAATCCGCTGTTTTCGCATAACGGCCGCCAATATGCCGTCCCTGTCGGATTTGTCAGTTTTATGCGGGGGAAAGCGCCCGAATTTTCTGCAAAAAACACTTGCCTTTTTTTTGAAAATGAAGTATAATAAGTTTGTATGTGATTATAGAGGGAGGAATATCCATGACATTGTTTCCCGTCCTGACGGCGGATAAGGTTCTGCGCGGTTCCGAAAAGCTCTCCGGCACGGAGATCGCGTCCATGACACTGATCGGTCTCGCCGTCGTTTTCGTCGCGCTGCTGGTTCTCGTCATATTCCTGTATGCGACCGGCGGCATCTTCAAAAAGCAGTCCGGCAAGCCGAAAAAAGCTGCGCCCCAAAAGGCGGCTGCACCAAAGCCCGCTTCTCCAAAAGCGGCGCCCGCTGCTCCGAAAAAAGAGGCTTCTCCGTCTGCTTCCCCTGCGCCTGCTGCGGATACCGATGACAGTGAGGTCATCGCGGTCATCATGGCGGCAATCGCGGCGATGGGTGCTGCCGACGGAAAGAAATACCGACTGCGTTCGGTGAAGCAGGTCACACGCGGCGGCTCCGGCAGATCTGTCTGGGCACAGGCCGGCATCTCTGATGCAACCAGACCGTTCTGAGCATTGCAGCAATAACATAAAAAGAAAAAACGGAGGAAAAAACAATGGGCGGTGTATTAGATTTTATCACCAACACGCTCGGCGGCCTCTGGTCTGACAGTGGACTTCGTTCGCTGTTTGCCGACGGCGGCTGGAAGAATCTCATCATGATTCTTGTATCATTCGTATTCATGTACCTGGCGATTGCAAAAGGCTTCGAGCCGCTGCTGCTGCTGCCGATCTCGTTCGGTATGCTGCTGACCAATCTCCCGATGGCAGGGCTCTATCATCCGGATCTCTGGGTTCTGGTGGACGGCCATGTCAATTACGGAGAAGTACTAAAAGAAGGCGGATTGCTGGATATTCTGTATCTAGGCGTCAAATTGCAGCTCTATCCTCCGCTGATTTTCCTCGGCATCGGCTGTATGACCGACTTCTCCCCGCTGATTGCGAACCCGAAGAGCTTCCTGCTCGGTGCAGCAGCACAGGGCGGCATCTTCTTTACCTTCATTGTCGCCGGACTGCTCGGCTTTACTGCTGCAGAAGCTGGCTCGATCGCCATTATCGGCGGTGCGGACGGTCCGACTGCAATCTATGTTTCCACCCGTCTTCTGACCGGCGGCGGTGCGATCACCACGGGTAATATCGCGCTTGCTGCATATACTTATATGGCGCTCGTTCCGATCATTCAGCCGCCGATCATGAAGGCGCTGACTTCGAAGAAGGAACGCTCTGTCAAGATGGAACAGCTCCGCACTGTCTCCAAAACTGAGAAAATCATCTTCCCGATCGCGGTTACAATCATCGTTTCTCTGCTCGTCCCGTCGGCTGCGCCGCTTGTCGGCATGCTGATGTTCGGCAATCTGCTCAAGGAATCCGGTGTTGCTGCCAGACTGATCGACACCGCACAGAATGCCCTCATGAATATCATCACGATCTTCCTCGGCATCTCCGTCGGTGCGACCACCAAGGCGGAACAGATCATCAACCTCAAATTCGGCGGTGTCATGCTGCTCGGTGTTGTCGCGTTCTCGCTCGGCACGGCCTGCGGTCTGATCTTCGGCAAGATCATGTATAAGGTCACGCGCGGCAAGGTCAATCCGCTGATCGGTTCAGCAGGCGTTTCCGCTGTCCCGATGGCAGCGCGTATCGCACAGAAGGTCGGTGCGGAAACTGATCCCACCAACTTCCTGCTCATGCACGCAATGGGACCGAATGTCGCGGGCGTTATCGGCTCTGCGGTCGCGGCCGGCGTGCTGCTCTCCGTAATCGGCTGAGCATAAAACTTATCGGAAATTACGGCGGTACCTGTCTCCGCTCCCCGCGTGGCGGAGAGAGACCGGCATCGCCGTTTTTCATAATCTCTTTTCATACGAATCCCGAAAAGCAGCATAGGCAGGATAGCGAAATGCTATTTCGTCAGGCAATGGGATCTGACACAGCATGGCGAAATTTCAATCGCCGGATGCCTCTGGTTTTTCGAGATATTCGTATCAAATGCCAAAGCTGTATGAAATACACAGCGAATAACTAACGGAACGGAGGTCCATTATGAAAGCGTATCCAATCGTTGATACGATCGATGCCCTGAAAGCACTCCTTGCCCGCGTTCGGAAGGCACAGGAGGAATATGCAAAGTTCCCGCAGGAAAAGGTCGATGCGATCTTCCGCGCTGCTTCAATCGCAGCCAATCAGGCGCGGATCCCGCTCGCAAAAATGGCGGTCGCCGAGACCGGCATGGGCGTAGTCGAGGATAAGGTCATCAAGAATCATTTCGCATCCGAGTATATCTACAACGCTTACCGCAATACCAAAACCTGCGGTGTAATCGAACACAATGAGGCAATGGGCACAATGCGCATTGCCGAACCGATCGGCGTCATCGCGGCGGTCATCCCGACAACCAACCCGACTTCCACCGCGATCTTCAAAACGCTTATCACACTGAAGACGCGCAACGGCATTATCATCTCCCCGCATCCGCGTGCAAAGGGTTCCACCATTGAAGCGGCGCGGATCGTAGCAGAGGCGGCCTATGCGGCCGGTGCGCCGGAGGGACTGATCGGCTGGATTGACAAGCCCTCGCTCGACATGACCAATACCGTCATGAAGTATTCCGATATCATCCTCGCGACCGGCGGTCCTGGCATGGTTCATGCTGCTTATTCAAGCGGCAAACCTGCGCTCGGTGTCGGTGCCGGCAATACTCCTGCAATCATTGACGATACCGCAAATATCAGCCTCGCGGTCAATTCGATCATCCATTCCAAGACCTTCGACAACGGCATGATCTGCGCATCCGAGCAATCGACGATTGTGCTGGATAAGGTCTATGACAAGGTGAAGAAGGAATTTGAGGCACGCGGCTGCTATTTCCTCAAGGGCGATGAGCTTGACAAGGTGCGCAGTACCATTATCATCAACGGCTCGCTGAATGCACAGATCGTCGGACAGTCCGCGCATACAATTGCTGCACTCGCCGGCGTCGAGGTCCCTGAAACCGCAAAGATTCTGATTGGTGAAGTCGAGGATGTCAGCATTGACGAGGAATTTGCTCACGAGAAGCTTTCGCCGGTGCTTGCGATGTACCGCGCCAAAAACTTCGAGGATGCCATGCAGAAGGCGGAACGCCTCATCGCAGACGGCGGCTTCGGACACACATCCTCTGTCTATCTGAATGCTGTTACCGAACGCGCAAAGATCAACGCCATTGCAGAGCGCATGAAAACCTGCCGAATCCTGGTTAATACACCCTCCTCTCACGGCGGCATCGGTGATCTCTACAACTTCGATCTGCAGCCGTCGCTGACGCTCGGCTGCGGCTCGTGGGGCGGCAATTCCGTCAGCGAGAATGTCGGTGTCAAGCATCTGCTCAACATCAAAACCGTCGCCGAAAGGAGAGAGAATATGCTGTGGTTCCGTGCGCCGGAAAAGGTCTATATCAAGCAGGGCTGCCTGCCCGTCGCGCTCGATGAGCTCGGAACGATCATGCACAAAAAGCGTGCCTTCATCGTCACCGACAGCTTCCTGTTCAAGAACGGCTATACCAAGTGCATCACCGATAAGCTGAATGCGCTCGGCATCGTCCACACGACCTTCTTTGATGTCGCACCGGATCCGACACTCGAGTCTGCACGCCAGGGCGCTGCCGCAATGACCGCCTTCCAGCCCGATGTCATCATCGCACTCGGCGGCGGCTCGGCGATGGATGCCGGAAAGATCATGTGGGTTCTGTATGAGCATCCCGATGCGGACTTTATGGATATGGCAATGCGCTTCTCCGATATCCGCAAGCGCATCTACACCTTCCCGAAAATGGGAGAAAAGGCTTATTTCGTCGCAATCCCGACATCGGCCGGCACCGGCTCGGAGGTCACGCCCTTCGCCGTCATCACCGACGAACAGAGCGGCGTAAAGTATCCGCTCGCGGACTATGAGCTAATGCCGAACATGGCGATCGTTGATCCCGATATGATGAAGACCGCACCGAAGAGCCTGACCTCGGCTTCCGGTATTGATGTTGCAACGCACGCACTCGAAGCCTATGCTTCCATGCTCGCGACTGACTACACCGACGGCCTTGCGATCCGTTCGCTGAAGCTCGTTCTTGAGAATCTGCCGCGAACCTATCAGAACGGCGCAGAGGACATCGAAGCATGGAGCAATATGGCAAATGCTGCAACGCTCGCAGGCATGGCCTTTGCAAACGCGTTCCTTGGTGTCTGCCATTCGATGGCACATAAGCTCGGCGCATTCCACCACATCCCGCACGGCATTGCAAATGCGCTGATGCTGGAGCAGGTGCTCCGGTTCAATGCTGCAGATGTTCCGCCGAAAATGGGCACCTTCCCGCAGTACAGCTATCCGCATACACGCAGCCGCTATGCGGAGATGGCCGCTGCCATCGGCATCAAGGGCAGAAACGATACCGAGAAGCTCGAAAACCTCATCAAAGCGATCAACGATCTCAAGAAGATCATCGGCGTTCCGGACAGCATCCGTGAATGGGGCATTGATGAGCAGGACTTCCTCAGCCGTCTCGATGAGATGAGCGAGCATGCCTTCGATGATCAGTGCACCGGCGCAAATCCGCGCTATCCGCTCATCAGCGAAATCCGTCAAATGTATCTGAATGCGTACTACGGCAAAAACAACGAACAGGTCTGAAAAGGGGGCAATCATCATGCTGTATCAGGAAGATCAGGTCATTGCGACCAGACCGAATAAAGTGATCTACCGCGACGGCGATACTGTCGTCAAGCTGTTCAGCGCGGATTATTCTAAGGCATCCGTACTGAATGAAGCGCTGAATCAGGCGCGTGTAGAAGAAACTGATCTCAACATCCCGCGCATTCACGAGGTGTTCAAGGAAGGTAATCAGTGGGCGATCCGCTCCGATTATATTGAGGGCAAGACACTTCAGCAGCTCATTGACGAAAATCCGGAGAAGAAGGACGAGTATCTCCGCAAGCTTGTCGAGCTGCAAATGCTGATCCACACAAAACGCGCTCCGCTGCTGACCAAGCTCAAGGATAAAATGCACCGCAAGATCAGCGACAGCAAATTTGAGGCAACTATACGCTTTGAGCTTCATACGCGTCTGGAGGGTATGCCGAAGCACCAGAAAGTCTGCCACGGCGATTTCAATCCCTCAAATGTCATCATCAGACCGGACGGCGCGCCCTTTATCATCGACTGGGCACATGCCACACAGGGCAATGCGTCAGCGGATGCCGCGAGAACCTATCTCTATCTCATGCTGAACGGACAGGAGTCGCTGGCAAAGGAATATCTGCGGCTTTTCTGCGTGATGAACGATACGGCGCTGCAATATGTGCAGAACTGGATGCCGATTGTTGCAGCATCGCAGTCCGTCAAGGAAAACAGCACGGATGATTTCGAGCTGCTCTCCCGCTGGGTCAATGTTGTTGATTATGTATAAATAACACCCTTGCACAAAACCCGCTGGCTCACCGCGGCACTACCGAAAACCCAACATCCCGACCGATTCACACATCGGTCGGGATGTTTTTGAACGGACAATCGAAAGCACAAGAAAGTGAAGTGGATGCAACAATCAACCGTTCCGCCGCTGGGTCAGTCATTTAATTTTGTGATTCAATGCGTTAAAGAGTTGACAAATCACCGAATTCGTGCTATAATGTCAGCGGAGTGACAACAGGCTGCGGCAGAAAAACGATAACAGCAGAAAAACTATTATAATATAATAAAGGAGAAACGCCAATATGATGAACATGGAATTTGAACGGAAACTGACAATCCCGAAGGAAACAAAAGAAATGTATCCGGTCACACCTGAAATGGAACAAATCGTTTCAGAGCGTGCTGAGATCATCAGCAATATCTTCACCGGAAAGGATGACCGCCTGCTGCTTATCATCGGTCCCTGCTCGGCGGATAACCCCGATACTGTGCTGGATTATGTCAGCCGTCTGCGCAAGGTGCAGGAAGAGGTCAAGGACGAAATCTTCATCATCCCGCGCATCTACACCAATAAGCCACGTACAACCGGCGCAGGCTATAAAGGTCTGCTGCATCAGCCTGATCCGCAGAGCAAGCCGGATATGTTCAAGGGCATCATCGCGACCAGAGAGCTGCATATGCGTGCGCTCAAGGAGACTGGCTTCTCCTGCGCCGATGAGATGCTTTACCCCGAAAACCATCGTTATCTCGATGATCTGCTGGCCTATGTCGCAGTCGGTGCCCGCTCGGTCGAAAATCAGCAGCACCGTCTCGTATCCAGCGGCCTGCCGGTTCCGGTCGGCATGAAGAACCCGACCTCCGGCGATCTTTCCGTCATGATGAACGCAATCACCGCCGCGCAGCAGGGACATACCTTCATCTATCGCGGCTGGGAAGTGCATTCTGCCGGCAATCCGCTTGCACACGCAATCATGCGCGGCTATATGAACAAGCACGGTCAGTCGCTCCCGAATTATCACTACGAGGATCTTGCGCATCTCGCGGCGCTTTATGCAGAGGGTAATTTCGCAAATCCCGCAGCAATCATTGATACCAACCACGCCAACTCCGGCAAGAATCCTCTTGAACAGCCGCGAATCTGCAAGGAAGTCCTTGCCGCCCGCAGATATAATCCGGAGATCAAAAAGCTCGTCAAGGGCTTCATGATCGAAAGCTATATTGAGGACGGTGCACAGAAGATCGACGGCGGCTGCTACGGCAAGTCGATCACCGATCCTTGCCTCGGCTGGGAAAAGAGCGAGCGGCTGATCCTGGAGATCGCAGAGCTGCTGTAAACCGGCCGCTGCAATGACACTGACAAAAGCCGAAGCCGATGCCGTCCGGTTTTATGAGGGCGATCTGACCGGCTTTGACCTGCGCGATCCATTTTTGAACGATGCGCGTGCCTATCTGACACTGAATGCACTGCTCTTTGATGGCGTGAGAACGGAATATCTGCGCGTGCAGGAGGGCAAGCGGCTGAATCCCGCGATGCTCGCTGATCTGCCGCGACTGACTTCACTTTACCGCGCATTGCTTTCAGCAGCGCAGAAGGCCGCGGTCACCGAGCCGGTCTGCGGCTATCGGGTCGAGCGCACCGGAGATTTTACCGTGTGCAAAGCCGCCGGACAAACGCTGGCATTTACTTCGACCTGCCTGAGCGAATTTCTGCCCGCCTATGGCGACAAGCAGGAGATCGTACTGCTGACCTATCATATCCCTCCGCAGACACCCGCGATCATTTTTTCACAGTTGCCCGGCCGATATCTGAAAGCGAATGAAAATGAGCTTCTGCTGCCGCCCTATCTGCGCTTTGAATGTTCAGAGCGGCCGCTGACGGACGCAGACCGTGAAATCCGCGATATGAACGGAAATCCACCCTGTGCGGCCTATGATCTGACAATCTGCGCCGGACAGCAAGTGCATTTGCCGGACGAACCAACGATGCAGAAATGCGCCGCCGGGATCCGTATCTTTGCGCAGATCCATGCCGGCGTACCGGAGGAGCAACTCGATCCTGATGATCTTGCGGCATATCTGCGCTGCAAGGAAATCGTTCAGCGGAGTATGCATGAATAAACAAACGCGCCCGTACAGCAAGTACGGACGCGTTTTTTGCGTCTATAAACAAAACATACAGACGTATCTGTAACTTACGCCAATCACCGGCGCAGTTTCTCGCCTATCTCGCAGCGATATCGCCGTAGCAATGCGGACGGCGATCACGGAAGAGTCCCCAGTCAAGCTTCATCTGCGCAACCGCATCGAGATCATAGGACTGCATCAGCACTGTTTCCGATGTGCGGTTTGCCTGCGCGATGATCTGCCCCGTCTCATTCGTCATGAACGAGGAACCGTAAAATTGAAGCGCGGATTCCTGCATCCCGTTCTCCGGGCAGGGGCTTACGCGTTCCAGCCCGATACGGTTCGCCGCAATGACCGGCGTGATATTGCAGGCAGAATGCCCCTGCATACAGGTGCGCCAATGCGGTTCGCTGTCGGTCTCCAGGATCGGTTCAGAACCGATCGCCGTCGGATAAAACAGCAGCTCCGCGCCATTCAGCACAAGCGAACGCGCCGTCTCCGGGAACCATTGATCCCAGCAAATGCCCACGCCGATCACACCAAACCGCGTTTTCCATGTCCGGAAGCCGGTATTACCGGGCGTAAAATAGAATTTCTCCTGGTAGTAATGGTCATCGGGGATGTGTGTTTTGCGGTAGACTCCGAGCAGTGTACCATCCGCATCAACGACCGCAACCGAGTTAAACAGCCGGCTGCCTTCGCGCTCATAGAAGCTGACCGGCAAAACAACGCCCAGCTCGCGACTCAGCTCCATGCAGCGCCGAACCGCTGGGTTTTCTTCCGTTTTCTGCGCAAATGCGTAATAATCATAGCGGCGCTCTTGACAGAAATACTGCCGCTCAAACAGTTCCGGCAGCAGGATAATCTGTGCGCCGTCTGCGGCAGCTTGCCGGATGAGGCGCTCAGCCGTGCGGAGACTCTCAGCTGGATCGGTGCTGCATTGCATCTGCACAGCAGCCGCAGTAACAATTCTGCTCATTCTTTTACCTCCTGTTGCAATGTCGGCAGTCACTTTATCTTCTTTTGCTTTGCGCATTTGTCCATCCCATACTGAAATGAAGGCAATATCGAACAAAGCAATTATGCTGCCAAACCGTCGGGCAGGCTTTATACGGTGTTGCCTAAAGTCTGCGCGCCGCCAGTGAACTGTTCACGAAAAGCGGCGCGCTTTGCAGACGAGCGTTGCCCGTCATACTGTTGCATTTGTATAGCTCATTTCTTGGTCGCCTTGATGATCTTCATACGGGTGAACTCTTCGCGTTCCTTATCTTCAAGCGCATCCGATATCATACGGATAATCTCCGAATAGCGCGGAATCAGCACATTTTTCAGCGCATTTGCACGGCGCTGTGTCGCCTGGATCGCCGTTGCGAGCCGGAACACACCGCTGTCCACCTCCGCAAGCATCAGCGTCATTGTCTTGACACGGCAAAATGCTGCATAGGCTTCATCCAGCTGCACATTCGTATCCAGAAATCCGTAAGGCACCTCCTGCCGAATCTCCTCCGGATAGCTGACCATGGGGATTTCCACGCCCATGACCGAGCGCGTGCTGATCTCAATACAGTCGTCGATCGGCACTGTGTACGCAAAGCGGTCGATCACGCCGAGGGTAATATTCGCTTCTTCCAGTGTGCGGTAGGCGATGCGGTAAGTCTCCTCGATTGAGCCGCGAAGCTGCTTTGCGCGCTCCACAAGCTGCATCAGCTCGCGGATCAGCACATTGCGCTTACGATCCATGAGATCATAACCGAGCTTTGCCAGCTTCAGAGAACGCTTCGCCGCGATCAGATTGCCCTTGGTCGGAAATACCTGATTTGCCACATCACGCCTCCGTCTTTTCGATCAATGCCTGCGCCGCCTCCGGATCATAATGCGCATTCAGCATCTGATCGTCCACGCGGTCAAGCGCAGATTTCGGCAGCAGCGAAAGCAACATCCAGCCCAGATCCAGCGTTTCCTCCATCGAGCGGTTCTCATCAAAGCGCTGCGTCAGGAAGCACTTCTCGAAGTACCGGCCGAAGGTGAGATACTGCTTATCCAGCGCGGAAAGCTCTTCCTCACCGATGACCGATGCGAGCGAACGCGCATCCTGCACCTGCGCATAGGACGCAAAAAGCTGGTTTGCACAGGCAGAATGATCCGCCCGCGTATAACCCTCACCGATGCCGTCCTTCATCAAACGGGAAAGCGACGGCAGCACTGAGATCGGCGGATAAACGCCGCCCTGCTCCAGACCTCTGTCCAGAACGATCTGTCCCTCGGTGATATAACCGGTCAGGTCAGGAACAGGATGTGTGATGTCATCATTTGGCATCGTCAGGATCGGGAGCTGCGTCACGCTGCCCTCAATGCCCTCGATGATGCCTGCACGCTCATAGAGCGAAGCCAGATCGGAATAGAGATAGCCCGGAAAGCCCTTTCTGCCAGGAATCTCGCCCTTCGAGGACGAAAATTCGCGAAGCGCTTCCGCATAGGCCGTCATATCCGTCATAACGACAAGGATATGCATATGCTTTTCGTAGGCGAGATACTCCGCAGCTGTCAGTGCACAGCGAGGTGTGATGATGCGCTCAACGATCGGATCATTTGCGAGATTGAGGAACATCACGACATTCTGCAAAACGCCGCTTTCCGCAAAGCTCCGGCGGAAGAAATCCGCAACATCATTCTGGATGCCCATTGCCGCAAATACGACAGCGAATTCTGATCCGGAATCCTTCGCGATCTGTGCCTGCTGTACGATCTGCACAGCAAGCTTGTTATGCGATAGACCGGTACCTGAGAAAATCGGCAGCTTCTGTCCGCGGATCAGCGTCATCAGACAGTCAATCGAGGAAATGCCGGTCTGGATGAAATTGCGCGGATACTGCCGCGAAACCGGATTCAACGGAGCACCGTTAATATCCGCAAATTTCTCCGCCATGACCTCGCCGAGGCCGTCCGCCGGTCTGCCTGCACCGGTAAAGACGCGGCCGAGCAGATCGCCCGAAAGCGGCATCTCCATAGGCCTGCCGGTGAACTGCGTGCGGGTATTCGTCAGCGAAAGACCGTGGGTGCCCTCAAAGACCTGCAAAACTGCCTTATCGCCTTCGAGCATCGCCACTCTGCCGGTACGCTCGGTACCGTCATCCAGAACGATGCGTGCCATTTCGTCAAACTGTGCACCCTCAACATGATCGAGAATGACCAGCGAGCCGCTGATGCTGTGAAGCCCGAAATACTGTAGGCTCATCGGTTACAGCACCTCCTTTTTCTTACGGCGCAGGCCGTCGAGAATCCCGTCGATCTGCTGCGTCAGCGTATCAAAGCGCTCCAGCTGCCGGTTCGGGATGTCATACTTCACCTTGATGACAGTCTCAAATATCCCGCTCTCCCGGATCGCTTCAAGCGGGATATGTTCCGCAATCAGCTCCTTTGTCCGGTGGAAAACATGGAGAATCAGCTCCATCATCCGGAATTGCTTGTCGAGCGGTACATAAGTATCCTCCGCGTGATAGGCGTTCTGCTGGAGGAAGCCGACGCGGATCAGTCTTGCGATCTCAATGACAAGCTTCTGATCTTCCGGCAGAACATCCGAGCCGATCAGGCGTACAATGTCCATGAGGGACTGCTCCTCTTTCAGCAGTGCGCTGATCTCTGTGCGGTATTCATTGAATTTCGGATCGACCTTCGATTCATAATAGCGTGCAAGATCATCAAGATATTCGCTGTAGCTCATAGTCCAGTTGATCGCCGGATAGTGACGCGCATAGGCCAGTGCCTTGTCCAGTCCCCAGAAGCAGCGCACGAAGCGGCGCGTATTCTGCGTGACCGGCTCTGAAAAATCCGAACCCTGCGGCGAGACAGCACCGATAACAGTCACGCTGCCCTCTCTGCCGTTGAGCGTTTCATAGGCACCCGTGCGCTCATAGAATTCCGAAAGACGCGAGGGCAAATAGGCAGGATAGCCCTCCTCTGCCGGCATCTCTTCCAGACGGCCGGAGATCTCACGCAGCGCCTCCGCCCAGCGTGAGGTCGAGTCTGCCATGATCGCGATATGATAACCCATATCACGGTAATATTCCGCCAGCGTGATGCCGGTATAGATCGACGCTTCACGCGCCGCAACCGGCATATTCGAGGTATTGGCGATCAGCACGGTGCGCTCCATGAGGGATTTGCCCGTTCGCGGGTCTTTCAGCGCCGTGAATTCCTCCAAAACCTGTGTCATCTCATTACCGCGCTCGCCGCAGCCGATATAAACGATAATATCCGCATCGCACCACTTCGCAATCTGATGCTGCGTCATGGTCTTGCCTGTACCGAAGCCGCCGGGAATCGCCGCCGTACCGCCTCGCGCGATCGGAAAGAGCGTATCAAGGACACGCTGTCCGGTGATCATCGGGCGCGAAGGCGCAAGACGCTTTGCCGCCGGTCTTGCACGGCGGATCGGCCACTTCTGACAAAGCGTCAGAGAATGTTCTTTTCCGGCTGCATCCACAATGCGTACGATCTCATCATGAATCCGGTATTTGCCGTCCGGCGCAGCGTATGTGACTTTGCCGGAAAGATTCGGCGGAACCATGCAGAGATGCAGGATCGCAGAAGTTTCCTGACAGGAGGCATATGCCTCTCCGGGCTGAAGTACCGTTCCTTTTGTCACCTTGATATCGACATCGTATTCTTTTTCCTCATTTAGTACCGGAACGGCCAGTCCGTCTCCGATAAATGCGCCCGATGCCTGTTCAAGCGCCCGCAGCGGACGCTCAATTCCGTCAAAGATATTCGTAAGTATGCCAGGGCCGAGCGTGACCGACATCGGTGCGCCCGTCGGCTCGACCGGCTCTCCGGTTTGCAGACCGGATGTGCTTTCGTACACCTGAATCGTCGTTTCGAGGTCGGTCAGGCCGATAACCTCGCCGATCAGACGGCGCTGTCCGACATAGACCATCTCCATCATCGAAAAGACATTTGTATTGCGGATCTTGACAACAGGACCGTTGACGCTGTAGATCACAGGCTGTTGATTTTGCGTCTGCATCACTTGTCACCCCCGCCGATTTTATGATTACGATAGAAATTGCGCAGCTGCGATGCATAGGCTTCGTCGAGCGTATGGTTCCGACACCTTCTGCCGTCTGCCGACAGCATGGAAAGTCCGCCTAGCCGGATCGCAGGATCCGCACGGAAGCTGAGCTTTGCAGAAACGGTCTTTTCCAGCTCTGGCTTCAGTGCAAGGTCGCTCTCTCGCAGCAGGATCTCGGTACCGTCCTCCGGTGCCGCATCCGCCAGCAGCTTTTTCATCCACGGCAGATAGTCCGCCGAGGCGGTGAATGCCGTGAGCTTTTCACGCAGCTCTCCGAAAAGCTGCATCAAGAGCATCTGCCGTCTGCCAAGGAACGCAGTCCGCCCCTCAAAGCCGATCTGCGACATCCGCTTCTGATAGGTCGAGGCGATCCGCGCTTCTGCGGCAGCAAGCGTCTCTTCAGAATCAGCGCGGCATTTCCTGTCTGCTTCCAGCAGGATCTGCTCGGCCTCCTCCGCAGCCGTCTGCTCTGCCTTCAGAACCTTAGCGTCTGTGCTGCGGCTGACCGCCTCCATAAACTGCATGAGTCTCTGATTTGCATCCATGTTTTTTACTCCAATCGGACAGCTCTATGCGCCGCCCCGCGGTTAATGTCAGATGTGGATACCGACCGTCTCCGCCAGATACCGCGAAATGGCAGCGGTCATATCCGAAGTGCCGTGGCGGTCGGGAATGATGACGACCAACGGAAGCGCCGTGTGCTCCTTGAATTCCTGCACCTCCGCGCCGCAGAGTGCAGCGAGCTTCTCTGTGATCATAACGACCGCAGTATCTTCCGTACGCATCGCCTTTCGCAGTGCGTCGATCGTCTGTTCGCGTTCGTGGACGACCTCGCCCTCAACACCGGCCAGCCGCATTCCCATGACAGTGTCGGTATTGTCACTGATGACCCAACAGCGCATTACAGCTTTCCGAGGATCATGATTGCGACCAGCAGGCCGAAGATCGAGATACCTTCACCAAGCGCAACGAAGATCAGCGCTTTTGCGAAAGATTTCGGCTCCTCAGCAAGCGCACCGATTGCGGCAGGAGCAGCATGACCAACGGCGATACCACTTCCGATACAGCCAATGCCGACCGAGATTGCAGCAGCAAGATAGCCGAGACCAGCAGCGGAATTCGCTACGGCGTTTACCGCTTCCTCAGTCTCATCCGCCGATGCGAAGCCGCCGAGCGGCAGGATGACTGCGCAGAGCAGCACTGCGCCAAATGCACAGAGATTCGTCAGCATGGCGCGACGCATGGATTTACCCGGATTCTTCTTTTTGATTGCCGCCAGAACCGGCAGTGTGAGCAGTGCCGTTACACCGAGCGGCAGCAGGATCAGTTCCGCAATTTCAATACCAGACATGGATTTTACCTCCTAATATTTGTATTATGCATTGGCAGTCTGTTCAGACTGCTTCAGTTCGTTGAAATCATCAAATGTGACCGAAATCGGGGTGAAGGGCTTACCGTCTCCGTCATAGCAGCGGGAGAAGATCTCGTAGAATTCCAGACGCAGTACCTGAATGCCGACGATCATTCCCTCCATGCCCATGACGATCAGGTTGCCGATCGCAACTGTGATCACGGATTTGTGGTTGCTTCCGATCATATCCGCGAGCATCATGACGACGCTCATAAGGCCGGCGTGCGAAAAGACGAAGCCGCCCACACGGATAAACGACAGCGTATTGGACGCATAGCCGAGCAGGAATTCAAAACACTCGAAGAAATTCGATGCAATGAAATCACCGAGTTCCGGCATTTTATAGGGCTTATGTGCGACCGCGTGGCCGAGCGGCTCACGGAAGAACATCAGCAGCAGCGGCAGTGCCAGCATGATGACAATGATCGGCAGATCAATCGTGAGATCTGTGATGAAGGTCAGCACCAGCAGCAGCAGTCCGCAGAAGAATACCAAACCGGCGATACCGTTGTTGCCGAAGACGCCGTCCTCATAATTTCGCCGCCGCATCTTGACGATGATATTGATGAACATCGAGATGATGATAATGCCTGCGCCGATGCCGATTGCACCGAAGATGATTGTATTCGTATTCTCCATCGCCTTCAGCGGCAGAGCCGAAATGCCCAGCTTCTCATATAACGGATCGAGCGCTTCCTCAAATCCGAAAACTGAGCCGTACAGCGCGCCGAAGAACGCACTGGAAAATCCGATCCGCGCAATGATCGCGCCAAGCTCGAATTTCTTGACCTTGTGCAGGAAGATACCGATCAGTGCCATGACAAGTCCCTGGCCGAGGTCACCGAACATGAGGCCGAACAGCAGCGTATAGGTAATTGCCACGAAGGTCGTCGGATTGTAGCCGTTGTAATTCGGCAAGCCGTACATCTCGACGAACATATTGAACGGCTTTGTAAACCAGCCATTTTTCAGGCGAACCGGCGGCTGCAGCTTCGAATCCGCCCACGGAGCCTCATAGACAACGCTCAGCTCCGGCACATTGCCGATATACTTTTTGAAGCGTTCCTTTTCAGAGACCGGCACATATCCCATGAGGCTGAATTTGTTATCCGTAACGATGCACTGTGAGCGCAGCTTCCAGACTTCGCTCTGATATTTCGCATAGCAGTACATCCGGCCGAGCAGGTCGGCTTCCTCCTCATAGATCGCAGTTTCCTGCTTCTCCAGCACTTCCTGCGCGGATTTTTGTTCTGTCAGCTTGATCTGCAATTCCGCGAGTGCCTGCTCCGGCGTACCGGTGACATCCTTCGGCAGCTCGTAGCATTCAAAGAGCAATCCTTTCATGATCGCATCGACATTCAGGATCCGCTCCTTTGCAGCGAAATAGAATCCCCAGACATATTCATGCTCGGTATGATACGCCTGAAAGACAAAGCCTTCATCGCTGTAAAACGCGAGCTTCTGCATATTTTCCTCCGGCATCCTGCCGAAGCGGGAAACGATATGTCTGCATTTTGTCAGTTCACCGAGATCCAGTTCAGAGCCGGTGAGATTTTTCAGATGGATTGCAGCGCTGCCGTAATCCGCGATTTGCTTGCGAGTCTCAGCGAGCTTTTCCCGCACATCCCGCAGCCGTTCTGCAATGCGCTCTGTCTCGGAGAGGATCGTCTCCGGCGTAAATTCACCGGGCAGCGGCTCCCGCTCCGTGTCGATCTTCGCACGGCGAAGGTCAAATTCCATCAGCGCACGCAGCGGTGCGGCATAGGGAGCTTCCGAATGGGAAGCGCCGCCGTCCTCCCCGCTGCCGAGCAGCTTTGCGGCATTTTCGATATGAAACGCCCTGCTTTGCAGACAGGCGACGATCGCCTCATTCAGACTCGATGCTGCGCCTGCGATACTGACAAGCTCCAGCTTTTCGATTGACAAGATAACACCTCCAAATGTGCATCAGCCGGTATCGTTCCGGCTTCCTCACGAATCGGTAATCAGCATGGATTGCAGCTCCGCAACGGATCTGCCGTAACGCACGCCCTCAATGATAAGGATCAGATTTTCAGTCTCGATCTGCTGCAATACATGAGCAGCATAGAGACTGACCGCAGCATGACCGGAGAAATGCAGCGCCGACCGTGCGCTCTGCCAGCGCAGCTTCCGGAAAATATGTTCCAGCTGCACAGAAGTCGGGGCATCCTTCAGAAAGCCCATATCCTCCTGCATCATGCGGCCGTAGCGTGTCGTGCGCAGCACCTCAAGGAAGGAAGGCACGTCCGGCGCCGCATAAAGCTCCTCACAGACGCGCTTCGGCAGTCTGCCGGGAACCGGCAGCATCATCCGCTTTACCGCGTCCGTATCCAAATGAAAGGTATGCTTCAGACGGAATGCGTTGATGAGATTGATGATGTCGATCTGTTCCGCAATCAGCTTTTTCAGCGCGTCGAGATCATCGCCGCGGACGGTCTGCTCCGCCTCGCGGAGCATGCGCTCCAGATAGCAGGCGCGCAGAGCGATCTCCAGCGCCGTATAATCCGGCTTCTCCACACCCGCCGGCCAATGCGATTGCATCACGGCGGCATAGGGTGTCTGTGACGCGGCCGCGATGATCTCCTCACGCGTTTCCGCACGCGCCAGCGCATCCTGCGAAAAGCTCAGGTACGGGCCGAGCCATGCGTCCATCGCCGAAATATACGACGCATCGCCCGCCGGCAGGAGCTGCACCTTTTTAATAAGCTCGCGGATCTCGTAGTCATAGATAAAGAAACGGAAAAACGGCGTTTTCTGCAAACGCTCCAGACTGCAAAAATGCAGACACTGCGTAAAGAGATTGCGCTTAAGCAGCATTTCGACATAGCCGCGGTGCGTATAAGCCGGCTCTAAGCCCTGAAGCAGCGGCCGGTAGGCATCGGTCTCCTTGAGATAGGAAACGATATCTGCGACCGAATGCAGATTGAGCAGATCGCGGTATTCCGCCGCCCGCAGACGATGTCCGTAGGCCGTGCGAACTGCGGCAGCCGTCGCCTGATGTTGATTCGCCATAGCGTTCAGGCCTCCGCTTCGCGCAGTGTCTCATCAAAGAGCGTCTGCAGCAGGGCGTCGTGCTGTCCTGCAAACTGCGCCGTCATTTCCTCGGCACGGCGGTCAAAATCGCCGCGCAGCGCAGACATTTTCTGCTCATACTCGCTGCGTGCCTGCTCCTCCATTTCAACAATCGCATCCCGCGTCTGGTGCTTGGCGGCCTGTATCATAGCCGAAGCCTGCTGCCGCGCCTCCTGCACCTTTCTTTGGCATTGCAGCTGCACGCCGCTGAGCCGCTCTTCCGTGGCGGCATCCAGTTCCAGGATCTTACGGATCGTTTGATCCATTGACACCGCTCCTTTCTATATTCGCTCAATTTTTGTGCAGGTTGAACAAATTCATGCCGATCTCGCCGCACTGACAGACTGCAAAAACGCCGTCTGTGCGTACTATTCTGCCGGACTCATTCGGGAATCTGCACAAATGCGTGATTCTGAAATACAGGGATATTATACTCCAATTCCGGCTAAAAGTCAATAGCTATTTCGAGATTTCAACCAGACAAAAATCCGGCATTCCATGCCGCACATCAGCTTTTTGGATTCCGGGTTTCCGCCTGAGGATGTGCAGCATTCTGCACATAAAGCGCTTGAAAAAAAGCGTCCTTTATGCTATAATAGAGCCAACTCAAATACATACACGGAGGTCTGTATGCTGCATTTTGTGCTTGGTGCCGCAGGCTGCGGCAAATCGGAATATCTCATCAATCGGATCGCGGAAGCCGAACAGCAGGGCTGCCTTGTCCGAACGCTGGTGCCGGAACCGTTTTGCTATACCTATGACAAGCGGCTCTATGCCCATCTCGGTGCAGTACAGTTCAATCAGCTCCGCACCGGAAGCTTTCGCTTTCTGACGCAGGAAATCCTCTCTGAAATCGCATCCGCCCCGCGCGATGCCGCCGATGCGGTCACAAAAACCGTTCTTCTGCATACGCTCCTGCGCAGGCTCTCGAATGGTCATGTACTGCTGTTTTACGGCGGACAGGCTGAACGCGCTTCCTTTCTGCCGCAGATCGAAGCGCAGCTCAATGAAATGATGCAGGCAGGCGCACTGCCGGAGGATCTCGCGGATGCAGCGGCAGCCATGCAGTCACTGTCGCCTGTCCTTTCTCAAAAAGTCACGGATATTGCGCGTATCTACGCGGATTATCTCACGCTGCTCGCAGAAAACGGGCTGCGCGATATCCTGACCGATCCGGTCACGGCAGCCGCAGCCGCCGACGGCGGGAGTTTCTTTGCCGGCGCGCATATCTTCCTCGATGAATTTGAATCATTCACGGGCGATCAGTATAAAATGCTCGAAATCATGCTGCGCGATGCAGCAGAGGTCTGGATCGCACTGCGTACAGACAACATGGATGCACCTGATTTCACACGCTTCGATGCTGTCAATGATACCGCCCGCACACTGCGCCGTCTGGCCAAGGAGCAGAACACCGTCTCGGAGGTCATTCTGCTGACGGAGCAGCATCGCTTTGCAGCGCCGTCGCTGGCGTATCTCAGCCGCGGGATCTATACCGTCCCGCAGATCGCTTATGCCGGTGAAGACTGTGCCGTAACGATCTGTGAAGCGGCCGACCGCACACTCGAAGCAGAATACTGTGCAGCGCAGATCCGACAGCTGCTGATGCAGGGAAAGCTCCGTGCTTCGGATATCATGGTTGTCATGCATGATATCGGCAGCTACGGCGCTTTGCTCGAAGCCGCATTTGAACGCTATGGTATTCCATATTATATGGATCAGCGCCGAAGCGTGCTGCATACGGCTGTCATGAAGCTGCCGCTCTGCCTGCTTGCTCTGCTGCACAAAACAACGACCGAACAGCTGCTCCTGCTGCTGCATACACAAATGCTCCTGCAAAAAACCAACGATGCCGCAAGACTTGAGGATTATGCCTATATCTGGGATATCGAAGGAACACAGTGGGAGCGTCCCTTTGCGGCAGAGACTGATCCGGAGGGCAAGGCTGAGGCGCTCCGGCAGCGCATCATGCAGCCGATCCTTGCTGCACGGCGCTCACTCAGCCGGAAAGACGGAGAAACAGTCACCGGCGAGGCCATCCTCCGGACGCTCTATCGCCTGATGACTGAACTGCACATCCCCGACCGCGCCGTTGAGATGGCAGGCAGAATGCGTGACCGCGGCGATCTGCAGCGCAGCCGGACGCTCCGCGGACTCTGGAAATCGCTCATGGAAACGCTCGATGCCATGCATGAAGCCCTGCGTGGAGTCACGATTTCTCTACCGCAGCTGTCGGACCTGATGACAGCCGTCCTGCGCTCGCATCAGCTGCCGGAGGTGCCGCAGACACTCGATGCCGTCACGGTACAGAGTGCGGCGGCGGCGCGTTACGATTCACCGAAAGCAGTATTCGTCCTCGGCGTCAATGAAGGCGCATTTCCCGCAAATATCTCGCAGACCGGTTTCTTCTCCGAAGCTGAACGCGAGCAGCTTTCAGGCTGCGGCGTGGAGCTTTCCCGCTCCGTCCGCGACCTCTGCGCCGATGAGCGCCTGATTGTTTATAAAACGCTTTCCGCCGCATCGGAAATGCTTTGGCTCTGCTATCCGCTCGCGGACGAAAAGGGCAGCGCACTGATCGCCTCTCCCCTGCTCACCGAGGTGCAGACGCTCCTCCCGCAGACCGGCAAGCCGCCGTTTTTTCATCATGCCGACCGCATGGGTGCGCTGTTTTTTGTATCCTCAAAGGCGGCCGCCTATTACAGCTTTGTGCAGGATTACGAGCTCTCGCCCGTTGAACGCGCATCCGTCCGGCAAATGCTCTCGGAGATGCCTCAGGAAGCCGCACGGCTCAATCGTCTGCGGCAGCACTCCGGCATCATGCGCCTGCGTGCAGAACATACAGAGCTGATTCGTCAGCTGTCAGGCGGACAGCTCTATATGTCCGCGACCGAGATCGAAAACAAGATGCGCTGCCCGTTCATGAGCTTCTGCAAGGACGATCTCCGTCTGTATAAACCGGAAAAGAAAAATCTCAATCCGCTCTCCGTCGGTACAATGGTGCATAACTGCATGGAGCGGCTGTTCCGTGAGCATCCCGACCGCGACGGCTTCCTTGCGATGTCCGCTGCTGAACTGCATGACCATGCACAGCGCTGCGCAGCCGATTTCATGGAGAAAGAGCTGGGCGGCAGAGAAAACCGTCCGGCACGGTTTTTGCAGCAGTACGACCGTATTGCGGCAAGACTGACTGGTCTGCTCCGGCATACGCAGAAGGAAATGGCACAGTCCGCCTTTGAGCCGAAGGAATGTGAGCTCGTCATCGGACAGCTCGGTGACGAAAAAGGCACCGCGCCCTATATGCTGACACTCTCCAACGGCATTCAGCTCTGTCTGCGCGGCAAGATTGACCGTGTCGATCTCACAGAACATGACGGCGAACAGTATCTCCGGATTGTAGACTACAAGACCGGCATCCATAAAAAGGAATTCAAACTCGCAAATATCTATTACGGGCTTAATCTGCAAATGCTGCTCTATCTCTTTGCGCTGACCGACGATCCGGACGCCTATCCCGATGCAAAGCCCGCCGGTGTGCTGTATATGCCGGCTGATGAGCCCGATGCGCAAAGCCGCGAAAGCATGAAGCCCACTGCCGAATACTTCAGTGCATATTTCCGCATGAGCGGAACAGTGCTGCTTGACCGCGGCGTTCTCTCAAAAATGGAGGCGGAGATCGCCGGCGTCTATATCCCTGCAAAGCTGGCGGCATCCGATACCGGAACGGGCGAACCCGTGCTGGATAAAGATTCGCAGGTCTTTACCGCACAGCAGCTCGCAGGTCTGCGCGTCTATATTGAAAAACTCGTCCGGCAGTGTGCGGAATGCTATACCGAGGGTGATATTGTACCGAGCCCGATGCAGGGCGGCTCGGCGGAGTATTTCGCAGATGCCTGCCGCTATTGCGACTACCGGAGCATCTGCTTCCTGAGCGAGCAGGATGCCGGCCGCATCCGCAGACCATTGCCGCAAAAGGAAGCGAACGCGGCAATGCTGAAGATTATGAACAACAACGGAGAGGAGGTACAGGAAAATGAGCTGGACACCGCAGCAGGAAGCAGCAATTAACGCCCGCGGCGCATCAGTCGTCGTCAGCGCGGCTGCCGGAAGCGGCAAAACATCCGTGCTGGTCGAACGCCTGACTGTCATGCTCTCCGAGCCGGCGTTTCCCGCGGAGAAAATGGTCGTTGTCACATTCACAAATGATGCAGCCGGCGAAGTGCGCGCCCGTCTGAACCGTGCGCTGGCAAACCGCATCGCGAAAGAACCGGAAAATGACTGGCTGCGCCGTCAGATGACCATGCTCCAGAGTGCGAATATCTCAACCATCCACAGCTATTGCATCCGGCTGCTGCGGGAGCAATTCGCACAGCTCGATATCTCCGCAAATTTCCGCATCATGGATGAAACGGAATCCAAAGAGCTGTATGCGAAATGCACCGCCGAACTGCTGGAGGAATGCAGCCGCCGCGCTGCAGAGGATCCCGATGCTGCTGCACAGCAGAAGCTGCTCTATGATGCATTCTGCGGACACGATGACAGTGCGCTGGAATCACTGCTGCTCTCGCTCCGCGCACTGACCGACGATTACCCGTTCGGAGAGACACTGCTATCCGAGGCCGCCGAGCGCTGCGCCAATAATTCGATGGTGCAGGATATCCTTGCGATGCTCGGAAAAGAGCTTGCAGAGGTCGCCGCACTCTATCCGCACGCGGTCACGCTCGCGAAAACCATGTCCTCCGAAAAAACTGTTCTGCTGCTCCGGGAGGAATATAATCAGCTCAGCAGTCTTGCGAAAGAAATCGCGGCTCTCGACGCGAAGGCCGCCGCCGATGCGATGCAGAATATCAAATTCGGTGCACTGCGTTCACTCCCCCGCAACGGCTGGGAGGAGGAAAAAAGTGCGGTCAGATCGCTTCGGGGTTATGCCAAGGATCGCTTTGAGGATCTGCGAAAAACATGGATGACGCCGCTGCGCTTTGCTGAATCAGATCTGCCGCGCCATGCCGCACTGCTGCAGGCGCTCGCTGATCTCGTGGATGCACTGAATGAACGGAGTATGCTCGAAAAGCGCGCCCGGAACGGCCTGACCTTCAATGATGCAATCACGATGACGCTCTCTCTGCTTGCCAGGCGCGAGCCAGACGGCAGGATCGTCAAGACGCCGCTCGCCGAACAGCTCTCACAGCAATATTGCTGTATCATGATCGACGAATTTCAGGATGCAGACAATCAGCAGGATCTCATCTTCCGGATGCTCTCACACGGCGGCGATGCATCGCATTACGGCGACAATCTGTTCGTCGTCGGCGACAGCAAGCAGTGCATCTACCGCTTCCGCAATGCCAATCCCGAAAACTTTTACCGCGCCATGCGTGAGGGCGCACCCTATCATTCGCCGCAGCTCAACGAAAACACCTGCATCCTGCTCAACCGCAATTTCCGCAGCGGACAGGAGGTTGTCGATGTCATCAACCACATTTTCGGGATGCTGATGACTGAGGGGGTCGGCGAGGTCACATACGACGCATCGCAGGCACTTGTGCGCGGCGCGGAATATCCGGAAGGACGACGGCCGGCCGAGGTCATCCTCATTCCGAAAGCGTCGGATTCCGATGTCAATGAACCTGTCGTCATCGCAGAGCGCATCAGAACGCATCTCGAAAGAGGGACGCCCGTAACGGATAAGGACGGCAGCACACGCCCCTGTCAGCCGCGTGATTTTTTGATCCTGATGCGCACCGGAACACATATGCAGGAGGTCGCCGATGCGATTGCCGCCGCAGGCATCCCCGTTTGCAGCATCGAAAAAGAGGATTATCTGAAATCGCCCGAAATGCTGCTGCTGCTCGATATTCTGCGATTGATCGACAATCCGCTTCCGGAAGTCCCCGCTGCGGCAGCCATGCTCTCGCCGCTTTTCGGCTTTACGGTCGATGAGCTGATCGCCGTCCGGCTTTACCGGAAGCATCTCCGGCTCTATCAGTCCATGCTGGAAATCCGGAAGACGATCGAAGCGGGCGAACCGCTGCCGGAGCATATCCCCGCAGACAAAGTACTGGCGCTGATGCGATTCCTCGATGAGATGCAGCTCTGCGCGGCAATGGATACGCCGGAGCAGCTGATCCGCCACATCTTCCGCAGCACCGATTTCCTCGGCCTTATGCAGATGACCGCAGGCGGCGCACAGAAAAAGGCGAATCTCCGCGCCCTGACCGCCTATGCACATACCTTTGAGGAAAACCGCGGCGGCGGGCTTTCGGCATTTCTGCGCTGGCTCGATGCCGTACTTGCAAGGCGAGATGACCTCACTGCCGGCAGCATTCCCGCCGGAACAGAAAATCTCGTGCAAATCAAGACGATTCACAAATCAAAGGGACTGGAGGCGCCGTTCGTCATTCTGGCGGGAGCGGATCAGTCTTTCTCCTCGAAGGATGCATCGGCTGTCTATCAATATCATCCGAAGATCGGGCTTGGCTTTCAGCTCCGCGATCCGGAAACCTTCAGCAAGGGCAAATCGCTCCCGTGGACAGCGGTCTATCAGCAGATCCGCAGAGAAACGATCTCCGAGGAACTGCGCCTGCTCTATGTTGCACTGACACGCGCCCGCGAATACCTCATCCTGCCGATATCCTATACCGAGGGACACCGCAAGGATGCCTTTGTCACACTGACCGATGTGCAGAAGGTCTGCGGACAATCCGACAGTCTCACGCGTTCTGCGGGCTGCTATGCGGACTGGCTCGTGACCGCACTGGCGCGAGATCCCGCCTGTGAAGCGATGCGCCGCATTTTACAGCTGCCCTGCGGAAGCGATCCGGAGCAGCCGTTCCTGCCCGCGGCGGTCTGGGAAGCCGGCGGTCCGCAGGAGCCCGCAAATGCAAAATCCGAGCCGCAGGAACCAGCTGCCGATCCGGCACTTTCCGCACAGCTTGCAGCACAGTGCAGCTGGCAATATCAGAGCAGGCTTGCTGATCTGACTGCGAAATACGGCGTTTCTGAGATTTCAAAATCCGAAGAGAACAAGGTGCATCTCGACCGTCCGCGCTTTGAGACCGATGCAAATGGTCTGACCGGCAGCGAATTCGGAACAGCGGTGCATACCTTTATGCAGTATGCTGATTTTGCCGCTGCTGCCAAGGATCTTCCTGCAGAGATCGAGCGCTGTCATGCCGGCGGCCGCCTGACTGTCCGGCAGACAGAGGCCGTCCGCCGCAGCCGGATCGCGGCGTTTTTCACCTCTCCGCTCTACGAAAGACTGAAACAGGCAAAGCGCATCTGGCGCGAGAAGAAGTTCATGGTGCGGATCGCTGATTTGTCACTCAGCGGCTCACTCGCGGAAATCGGAGAGCAGTACGCCGGAACAGACGGCATGGTCACGGGCATCATGGATCTTGTATTCGAGGAGGAGGACGGCATCGTGCTGGTCGATTACAAGACCGACAGCGGCAAGGATGAAGCCGCACTGCTGGATGCATATACCGAGCAGGTTCGGCTCTATGCCAAAGCACTCGGCCTGCTCATGGAAAAACCCGTCAAGGACTGCTGTCTCTATTCCGTACGGCACTGCAAGGTCATTCCTGTTCAGGTTTAGGCAATACCGTACAACGCCCGCCTGAAGCCCTTCCGACACGGTTTACTGAAAATCAAGCATTACGGAGAAATCATTATGAGCGAAATCGAAAATCTGAAAAATGCTGTTGGCAAAGCAAAAAACATCGTCTTTTTCGGCGGCGCAGGCGTCTCCACAGAAAGCGGCATCCCCGATTTCCGGAGCGTGGACGGTCTTTACAATCAAAAGTATGACTATCCGCCGGAGACGATCCTCAGCCACACCTTCTTCATGCGGCACACCGAAGAATTCTACCGTTTCTACCGCGACAAGCTGCTCAGCCACGAAGCCAAGCCGAATGCTGCACATTACAAGCTCGCGGAATGGGAGCAGCAGGGCAAGCTCAACGCTGTCTTGACACAGAATATCGACGGGCTGCATACCGATGCCGGCAGCCAAAAGGTACTGGAGCTGCACGGAAGTGTGCTGCGGAATTACTGTATGGACTGCGGAAAATTTCATGCCGTAGACATCATCAAGAGCAGCCGTGATCTGCCGCGCTGCGAATGCGGCGGGCTCATCAAGCCGGATGTCGTACTCTATGAAGAACCGCTCGACCAGAGTGTCATGGAGGAAGCAGTCCGCTGCATCCGGCAGGCCGATATGATGATCATCGGCGGCACCTCACTGGCGGTCTATCCGGCTGCCGGACTGATTGAATATTTCCGCGGCGATACCCTGGCGCTCGTCAACCGCGATGCCACGCCGCTCGACCGCCGCGCCGATATCGTTGTTCATGACAGCATCGGAAAGGTGTTCTCCGCGCTCTGATTTTCTCGCAAATGCACAGGATTCCGGGTGTCACCAGTTTGATTCCGGACTGTCACAATTTTTACACTTGACTTTTCATGCAAAAAACAGTATAATGATAGGGAACCGTAAGGCTACGGTCGTGATACGGCAATCAAACTGATGATACAGATATTCTGAAAGGAGTTCACATATTATGAACCGTTCCAAACGCATTCTCGCTGCACTGCTTGCAGCTGCACTGACGCTCCCCGCTTTCTCCTGCGGTGAAAAGATCTCGCAGGCAGACGGAAACAACACCGTAAGCAACGCCGAAAACAGCGTTTCCTCCGAAAGTAACGAAGGCGATCTCCCGCAGGAGACACAGGCCGGCGACAGCAGCACTGCTGACAAGCCCGCCGAGGAATCCAGCAAATCCCAGCAGGAACAGAAATTCGATGACGGCATTGTCACCGATGCAAACGGCGGACGCAATCAGATGCTCTCCTTTGAAACACCGGATAATGTCGATGATGATGTGATCGTCTCGACAATCCGCGGCACTGACGGCCAGGTCTATGCACCTGTCACCGATATCAACAAGAAGCCCGTCACTGAAGCAAACGGTGAGCAGAAAACCGAGATCTATACCGGCGAGACCAATGCCGCTTCCTATTCCGATCCGGCCTATCAGCCTGCACTCAAAACCTATCAGGCATACTGGCTCGACATCTCTGAGCGCAAGGACTTCGTCTTCAACGGCAATCTCATCGAGATCGAAGCGAAGATCGCCGACGATGCCAAGGACGGCGTTTATCCCGTCGAGGTCTACTTCGCTGATCTCTCCAACTACAGCGCGAATTCCGATGAAAACGCACCGAAGCTCAAGGATGTCGCATTCCGCGCCGGTTATGTCTGCGTCAATGCAGAAAAGCCGGAGATCCCGAAGCTGACTGATAAACTCACACTCACGCCCGATACCGTGACCGCAAAGCCGGGCGAGACGATCCGTATGAATATTCGCATCGACAATAACCCCGGTCTCGTTGCATTCGTGATTCGTATGCACTATGACAGCAACTTCATGACCGTCATCGACGGCGGTGCCGGCAGCGATCTCGGCGAGCTCGCTCTGCTGACAACCAACAAGCTTGATGAGTGAGTGCTGAATCGAACAACATCATCTGAAACAAACACCGCAGATTCGCTCTGCGGTGTTTCATACTAATCCCGAAAAAAAGCACAGATCAGACGGATTTTCAGCTGCCTATGCAATTCTGCGAGGTTCGCAGCCGTCTGCCCGGGAGGAATCTATGGAATCGGAGCGCATTCTGCATATTCTCAACTATCTCACCCGCAGCACGAATGAGACAAAGTCCGTCACATTGCGGGAGATCCTCGATCATCTCGCTGCCAATTATGATTTGCAAAATGTTTCCGCCCTGACAGTCCGCCGCGATATTGACCGGCTCATCACCGCCGGCTGTGATATCCGCATCACGCACGGTGCACATAATACAGCATATTACGCGCTCTGCGGCCGGGGCTTTTCATTTAATGAGATCCGCTTCCTCGTTGATTCGGTCTCGATCAATCAGTTTCTCTCCGAAAAGCAGAAAAAACAGCTCATACGAAAATTTGAGGTTTTCTGCTCCGAAGAAGAACTGCGCCGGCTTGTCAGCCGCGTTGTCATCGCCGGACAGGTCGCGCCCTCGACCGATTTGCTTCGCAATCTTGAGCAGGTTCACAGTCTCATTGCCGCCAGGCAGAAGATTGTCTTTGAATACGGCAAATACGATACCGAAGGGAAAATGCAGTTTTACAGCAAAAAGCGGGAGATGATTCCCGGCCGCGTTGTCTATTTCGACGGCAGATTCTATCTGCGGTGTATGGACGAAGAAACCGGTGAAGAACGCACCTACCGCATCGACCGTATGCGCAGTATCCGCGCGGGCGAAAAGGCTAAGCGCGCTGCAAAGCTTTCACAGCCGGACGGCGTTCAGGTCGATATGTTCCGGCCGGAGCGTTTCGTTTCTGTCACGCTCCGCGCCGGCCGACTTCTGCTTGATGATATGCTGGAGCATTTCGGCCAATATGCCGACGATGTGCAGCCGGATTCCGATCCGCAGCGTGTACGGATCCGGGTTCGCATCGGCATCGGCCCCAGCTTCTACCGCTGGGTGATGGGCTACGGCGATCAGCTTGAGGTGCTTGCGCCCGCCGATATCCGCAGCGAGATGCGGCAGTATGTCCAGCAGACGCTTGCGCTCTATCATGACGAAGGAGGACTGTGATTTGCATAAGCCCAATGACCGCACACTCGGCATTCTGTTCATCATTGCATCGGCATTCTGCTTCGCGCTGATGAATCTGTTCATCCGTCTGACAGGCGATGTGCCGACGCTGCAGAAATGCTTTTTCCGTAATTTTTTCGCACTCATCATTGCAGTCTCATCGCTGCTGCGGACACATACGCCATTCCGTATCGGTAAGGGAAATCTCCGCTGGCTGCTGGCGCGATCAATCGCCGGCGGGCTCGGCATGATCTGTAACTTCTATGCCGTCGATCACATGGCGATTTCAGATGCTTCCATGCTCAATAAGCTTTCGCCGTTTTTTGCGATTTTGTTCTCGATTGTTCTGCTGAAGGAAAAGCCGACGGTTCCGGAATGGCTTGCGGTCGGCGCAGCATTCATCGGTGCGCTCATCGTCGCAAGACCACGGTTTGACTTTTCAGCGCTCCCTGCAGCAGCAGGCTTTCTCGGCGGGCTCGGTGCCGGTCTTGCCTATGCGAATGTCCGCATTCTTGGTCTCCGCAAGGAAAACAGTATGATCATTGTTGCATTCTTCTCCGGCTTCACCTCGCTGATGATGCTGCCAAATCTGCTCCTGCGCTATCATCCGATGACGGCACGGCAGTGGGGAATGATGATCCTGACCGGCCTTGCTGCCGCGGGCGGACAGATCTTCATTACAAAGGCATACGCGAAAGCACCCGCAAAGGAGATCTCCGTCTATGATTTTTCGATCGTGATATTTGCAGCTGTTTTCGGCATCCTGTTCCTCGGCCAGACACCGGAGCCGGTCAGCGTGATCGGCTATATCATCATCATCGGCGCTGCTGTCATCAAGTGGCAATATACAATGCGGCACGCGGAACAATAAACCAACAACACCGCCGCATATCCGGCATGATTCCCGGATATGCGGCGGTACTGTTTCTGTATAGGAAGCTGTTCTTTCACAGCTTAAACAGGCAGCGGATGAAATTATACATCAGCGGGATTACCGTGCTGCTGTCATGATTGCCGCCCGGCACCGGAATAAAGATATTTTCCGTTCCATGTGCAGAAAACAGCTCGTGATACTGCTCCGGATAACTGCCGACCATTCCGTCATTCGTGCCGCCTGCAATCATCAGTACATACGGCTCATAGGGCGCATCAATGCGCATATCGTCTTTGCTCATGACACCCGGATGCTCCATAATCTGATCTCTTGTCGGGAAGATGCCCGGCGCCGGTGCAGCCGCACCGATATAACCGATCTTGTCGCAGCATTTCATACCGATATACAGAGACTCTCTGCCGCCCATTGAAAAGCCGGCGACAGCTGTATTCTCGCGCCCCGACTTAACCGGATAATGCGATTCGATATAGGGCATCAGACTGTCCGGCAAATCCTCGACGAATGCATCATAAAACGGTACATCCGCCGCACCGTTGCCGCTTTCGGTCGTGCGGTTCGGATCGGTATACTGATGCGTAAAAACAATAATCATCGGCTTGGCCTCGCCGCTTTTGATCAGATTCGTCGCGATCTCCCTCACGCCCATGCCGCTGGTCATAGAGAATTCATCGCCGCCGTAGCCGTGATTGACATAGAATACCGGGTATTCTTTGCTGCTGTCATAGCCGGGCGGAAGCCAGACATTGGCGTTCTTGTCGTGGTTTGCCTTCTTCGAGAAATAGGTGATATGTTCGAGCTTTCCCTCCGCATTTTGCAGAACGGAAGCAGGAACGCTCGTGGTGATCTGTTCTCGTACTGCTGTCATATATGCCCGCCTTTCCTCATCGGTGATCTGCACATCCGGTTGCATCAGAAACCGTTTGAGCAATGTCAGATCCGCCGCCGTAAGCGAACTGTCTGCATCCAGATCGGCAGTATCCGAATAGATTTCGCTTTCCTTGGTCAGCAGCCAATCCAGCAGTGCTCCTGCATCCTTGCCGTCCGCTGCCCCGCTGTGATCCGCATCGCCTTTGTTGAAATGCACCGGAATCTGCGATCCGTCCGATCTCGCGACCGTAACTTCATCCAGCCAGAAGTCACAAAGGTCAGTATCCGTTTCGATATACAGCACCGGATTGTCGCCTTCCTTCATTTGATAATCCACTGCCGAAAGCGTCAGCCATTTGCCGGATTCCGCATCAGCCTCCGCAAAGGTATCATAGACTGCACTGCCGCCTTTGCTGTACTGCATGGTCATTTTGAAATGCACCGGCGCGCCGGTTTTCTGCATGACCTTCGCCTGCACGCTGATGTACATACCCGCAGGACATTTTTTGCTGCTGAGCGAATAGGCGATGCCATTCCATGCGGCGGTGCGGCCGGATACCTCCGCTGATCCGCGGCCCGCTGCCGCTGCATCATCAGTCCACGCCACGGACGCTGCACCGCGTCCCTGCCAGCCGGAAAGCCCGTTCTCAAAGTCCGAATACAGGATCACCGGATTATCGGGATCCTCCGGCACAGCCGTTTCATCGAGATATTCATCGATCACTTCTGCCCAATACCGGCCCATTTTCTCATAACCGGCGCCGCTCGGATGCAGCTTGTCGCTTTGCAGATCCGCTTCCCCGTTCAGGCTGCTGTGGACATCCGCAAAGCGGACATTGTCCCCGTAGGACTCCGCGACCTTTTTTACAGTATTGTTATAATTTGCGACGCGCTGTGCGTTTCCGCCGTATGCAGTGAAATCCGGAATCGAACCCATGAACACCGTTCCGCCCTCCGGCAGATCGCCGAGAATATAATCCATCAGCGTATGCAGATCAGACTCGCAGTCAGTCAGATTGCGGTTCGCCGTCATATCATTCGTTCCGATGATAAGCAGCACGATATCCGGCTGCGCCTGTTTCACGGCATTCTTCGCCCGGAGCTTTTCGAGCAGACCGTTTTCGCCCCAGCTCGGGATCGGATACTGCTGCTTGATCGTGTAGCCGCTGTAACCCGCATGATTGTCATCATACTGAAAACTTTGCCCATTGTATTGGAAGCTCGCGCTGTTTCTGCCCTCCGGCCCGACCATATCGAACGCGATATCCTTTTCTTTCAGCGCATAGTTGAGATATTTTCGGTAACCGCCGTCCTCACCGTAACCGAAGGTGATCGAATCACCGATCGGCATAATGCGCACCGGATCTGCTGCAGCGGCAGTCTCCTGCCCATGTCCCCCGGATACTGCGAAAATTGCCGAACTGCTCACGGCAAGTGCCGCCAGCACCGACAGAAGCTTTTTCATAATCATTCCCCCTTTTTGAGATCGCCACATATACATGGCTGCCCTGCTTTCATCATAGCATGAACGAAGAAGCGCGTCAATGAAAATTTTGCAGATAATCAGCACAATCATGTGCTTTTTTGTAAGGAATGCCCGCTGCCGGTAAAAAATGAGATCTGATTTTCAATTATAAATGAATCCCGAACGATTGTGTTTCAGTCGGAATGCTTCGTTTCGCCGTGCACATACCCGTTTTCACATGAAATCCTCGTCCAAAGGAAATGAGTATTCGCAAAAAGCCGTCTTTCTGCCCCCGCTTTTTGTGGAATTTGATAAAAATTCAGAAATCTGAAAAAAACACTTGATTTTTTTTTCGTTTTCTGGTAAAATGTATTTTGTTGACAAGTCTGTAAAGGAGGTGCCAGCTATGGCAAAATGCGAAATCTGCGGCAAGGGCGTTACATTTGGTATCAAGGTCTCTCACTCTCACCGTCGTACCAATCGTACATGGAAGCCCAATGTCCAGCGCGTCAAGGCGATCGTGAAGGGTTCTCCCTGCCACATCTATGTTTGCTCCAGATGCCTGCGCTCCGGCAAGGTAGAGCGTGCAAACGGTTGATTTCAGGAATTCGGAGACAACAAACGGAGTATTCGCTGTCATGGGTGGATACTCCATTGTTTTGTAATGCAATAAACAGCGAACAGTGAGCATACGCCGGATTTCATTGCGCCTCACCCGTGAGCTCCTGGTAAATGCTCACCGTATGAAATTGAAACGGCAAGACTTTCGCACCGGCACTGCGTTTGCTGATCGGCAAACGGGCTGCCGCTGCGGAAGTCTTTTTTGTCGTAATCGTAACCATATTAGATTAATTGCGGAGGACTCGAAACATGAAGCATTATCTGGAAACCACAGATTCAGTGCTGGATGCGCTGCAAAGCTCCAAGTCCGGCCTGACAAAACAGGAGGCCGAAAGCCGTCTCCAAAAATACGGTGAAAACCGTCTCGCCGATCCGCCGAAGCCGACGCTTGCGGCACGCTTCCTCGAACAGTTCAAAAATCCGATGATCCTCGTGCTGCTTGCAGCTGCAGTCATCTCCGCCGTGACCGGCATCATCTCCGAGGGACGGCTCGAAGCGGATGTGTTCATCATCCTGTTCGTCGTCATCGCCAATGCCGTCCTGGGGGTTTATCAGGAGAACAAGGCAGAGGCCGCGATCGAAGCGCTGCAGGCAATGAGCGCCGCACAGAGCAAAGTCTTCCGCTCCGGCGAACTGATCGTCATTCACAGCTCAGAGCTGGTTCCCGGCGATGTCATCGCACTCGAAGCCGGCGACAATGTCCCTGCGGACTGCCGCATCCTCGAAGCCGCTGCACTCAAGGCGGAAGAATCCGCGCTGACTGGCGAAAGCGTCCCCTGCGATAAGCAGACCGCGCCGCTCTCCGGCGATGAAGTGCCGCTCGGTGACCGCAGCAATATGCTCTATATGGGCAGCAGCATCGCCTACGGACGCGCAGAGGCCGTCATCACGGCGACCGGTATGCAGACAGAGATGGGCAAGATTGCCGGTGCGATCGCAAATGCAGAGGACGACGAAACTCCGCTGCAAAAGAATCTCACGCAGCTGAGCAAGATCCTCTCTGTTGCAGTTCTGGTGATCTGTCTGATCATTCTCGGCATCAGCGTCTTGCAGATGCTCATTAAAAACGGCGCGATCACATTGCCCGGATTCCTCAATTCGTTCATGATCGCGGTCAGCCTTGCAGTCGCGGCTATTCCGGAAGGCCTTGCCGCTGTCGTGACGGTCGTGCTGTCGATCGGCGTGACGAATATGTCAAAGCGCGGCGCGGTCATCCGCAGACTGACTGCCGTCGAAGCGCTTGGCTGTGCGCAGGTCATCTGCTCGGATAAGACTGGCACGCTGACGCAGAACAAGATGACCGTTGTCGAGGAGCATGCCGATGACAAGGAGCTGCTCGCGAAAGCAATGGCACTTTGCTGCGATGCGCAGCTCAACGCTGATGAAAGCGTGACCGGCGAGCCGACCGAGGCAGCACTTGTTGCATACGCCAATAAATGCGGACTGAAAAAATACGAGCTGGAGAAAGCCGCACCGCGTGCAGCAGAAGCGCCGTTCGATTCGCTCCGCAAGATGATGTCCACCGTTCATCAAGCCGAAAACGGCTATGTGCAATACACCAAAGGTGCGCCGGATGAAGTCCTGCGCTGCTGCACGCAGATTCTCAAAAACGGCACCGTCCGCCCGATGACCGATGATGACCGTGCAGAGATCCTGCGGCAGAATAAGGAAATGGCAGACCGTGCGCTGCGCGTGCTGCTGGCAGCATACCGCACACTGACCATGCTGCCCGACCGCATCTCTCCCGCAGCGCTGGAGCATGATCTTATCTATATCGGCATGACCGGCATGATTGATCCGGTGCGGCCGGAGGTCAAGGATGCGATCGGTCTCTGCCGCTCTGCGGGCATCCGTCCGGTCATGATTACCGGCGACCACAGAGATACCGCTGTCGCGATTGCAAAGGAGCTGGGCATTCTCGATGAGGGGCAGAAGGCGCTGACCGGCGCTGAGCTGAATGCGATCCCCGATGAGGAATTCGATCAGACCGTTGGCAATTACAGCGTTTATGCGCGTGTGCAGCCGGAGCATAAGGTCCGCATCGTCAACGCATGGAAGAAGCAGAACATGACAACAGCCATGACCGGCGACGGCGTCAACGACGCGCCCTCGATCAAGAGTGCAGATATCGGCGTCGGCATGGGCATCACTGGTACGGATGTCACGAAAAATGTTGCGGACATGGTGCTGACCGATGACAACTTCGCAACGATCGTCGGTGCGGTCGAGGAAGGCCGCCGCATCTATGATAATATCCGCAAGGCAATCCAGTTCCTGCTCTCCAGCAACCTCAGCGAGGTGCTGTGCATCCTTGCTGCTACAATCGGTCTCGGCAAGCTGACCGGCGGATCTTTTGTAATCTTCGGGCCGGTGCATCTGCTCTGGATCAACCTGATCTCAGACTGCTTCCCGGCAGTCGCACTCGGCATGGAGCCCGCAGAGCGCGGCATCATGCAGCGAAAGCCGCGTTCGAGCAATGCGCACATCTTTTCAGACGGCATGGGCATCAATCTGCTCTGGCAGGGGCTTGTCATTGCCGTGCTGACGCTGATCTCCTATGTGATCGGCGCACAGACCTCGGCCGAAGCCGGTACAACAATGGCATTCCTGACACTCTCCTTCTGCGAGATGCTCCACGCCTGGAATATGCGCTCGCTGCGCAGCTCAATCTTCAAATCAGAACAGCCGAATAAAGCGCTGCTCGGCTCAATCCTGCTGTCCGTTTTCCTGACGGTTCCGGTTGCGATGATCCCCGCGCTGCAAAAGATTTTCTCGCTCGTGAAGCTCTCTGCAATGCAGTATGTCTGGGCGATCGTGCTGTCCGCACTGATCGTACCGATCGTTGAAATTGTCAAAGCATTCCAGCGCGCAGGGCAGAAGCAATGAACAAAGCACAGCACAGTCGGCTCCGCATCGTGTTGACTATCCTGTTTTCACTGCTCGCAGTATGCACAACGCTGCTCGCGGCACTGCGGATATGGCATATTTCATGCAGCCGGAAGGAATCCGCGCTGCTTCAGGCTGAGGGATATCAGTTTGCGGCGGCTGACGGCAGTCATGCGCTCAGCTATTGCAGAGCCGGCGCCGAGAACGCGAAGCACATCCTCATCACAATCGCGGATACCGGTGAAAATGATCTCAGCGTACAGCTTGCACTGATGTCCGAATATCTCGGAAACAATGCAATGATCGTCTGCATCGACCGCGCCGGCTGCGGACTCAGCGGGGACAGCACTCAGCCGCAGACTGCGGAGCAGATCGTTTCTGATTACCGGACAGCGCTGCAGAATGCCAATATTCAGCCGCCCTATGTACTGTTGCCGCATGCGGAGGGCGGACTCTATGCCGTATACTGGCAAAGTCTGTTTCCCGAAGAGATTGAGGGCGTATTCTTCCTCAGCGGCACTTCACTGAAGCGCCCCGCAGAGGATCAGGAACCGGCCGGCACATTCTCCCGGCTGACTGCATGGCTCGGCTTTGAACGACTCATGGGGATTCCGCAGCAGCTTCCACCTGATTATCCTCCGGCATTGCAGGAAACTGCACGAATACTGAACCTCCGCAGCGCTGCCGCAGCAGCACAGATCTCGGAGCGAAAGCTGCTCGAAGAAAATCGTTCGACTGTTTCCGAAAACATCGTTACGAACGATATCCCGAAAGCATTTATCGATACTGCGGCATTTCAGAATACCGCAGACTGGCTCGAAGCGGATAACTGGGAGCGAAGCTTCATGCAGATGCCCGATTTCTCGGACGAAGAACGTGCGGCCTGTGCGGTCAAAGCAATCGAAAACGGAAAGCAGTCCGCCAATGTGCTGCGGCCGTATCTCGACCGGCTCGGAAACTGTCAGTATTATGCGCTGACCGGCAGCCGGTATATCCACATGCAGAAGCCGATGCAATGTGCAGTACTGCTCTCGCAGTTCCTTGCAGCACTCGATGAAGAATGATACAAAAAGCCCGAAGGCAGGTGCCTTCGGGCTTTTTCTGATTTATCAGAATCTAAGCGGGCCGGTGAATACGAACATCACCCAGAGGATCAATCCGCAAATACCCGCATTCAGACATCTGCGGCCAGTCTTTTGATCCTCCGGCTTATCCGTCGATCTGAAGATGATGCCGGCGATGATGCCGAACAGCGGAATGATCAGACTAACCACGCAGAGCCATGTATCCGACTTTGCCTTTTCACTGCTGTGAGCTGATCGGGCTTCGATCAGCTCCTCGATCCACGCCATTTCCTCCCCGGAATACATCTCTTTCTGCGTATCGCGAATCAGCCGCAAATCAGCGTCGGAATAGTTTACATACTGCGACAAAAATGTCTGTTTGTCCATATGGTGTTTCTTATATCTTCGATCAGCGCTGATAGAGACGGTTGCTCTGGAACTGCGGATCGCAGGTCAGATTGATGCCGAGGCGCTTGAGCGTGCGCTCATCAATCTGTGAAAGAATGACTGTCGAATGCATTTCACAGCTGCGGAGCTTTGCAAGCTGTGTCATGGCACGCTCTGCGGTCGGGTTTGTCGCAGCAGAGATGGACAGCGCGACCAGCGTTTCATCAGTATGCAGGCGCGGATTCTCATTGCCGAGATGATCGGTCTTGAGCTGCTGAATCGGCTCAATGACGGTCGGGCTGAGCAGCAGGATCGCATCATTGATCCGCCCGAGCGATTTCAGCGCATTCAGCAGCATCGTCGAGCAGCAGCCCATAAGCTCAGAGGTCTTGCCGGTAACGATCTTTCCGTTCGGAAGCTGCAATGCCGCCGCCGGCTCGCCGGTTTTGTCGGCCAGCGCACGCGCTGCCGCAACGACAGGCCGCTCATCCGCGGTCAGATTCGTCTGCCGCATCAGCAGTTCGAGCTTTGCAACAGTCTCCGCATCGGACTTGCCCTGCCGCAGATCGCAGCGCTCACTGAAATACCGCCGGATAATCTCCTGACGGGATGCTGCCTTTGCCGCATCATCATCGTCAATGCAGAAGCCCGCCATATTCACACCCATATCCGTCGGCGACTGATAGGGCGAAGTGCCGTAAATCTGATCGAACATCGACCTCAGCACCGGGAAGACCTCAACATCGCGGTTGTAGTTGACCGCAGTCTTGTTGTAGGCTTCGAGGTGGAACGGATCAATCATATTGACATCATTGAGGTCTGCTGTCGCGGCTTCATAGGCGACATTGACCGGATGCTTCAGCGGCAGATTCCAGATCGGGAAGGTCTCAAATTTCGCATAGCCTGCTTCATTGCCGCGCTGATGCTCCTGATAAATCTGCGAGAGACAGACAGCCATTTTTCCGCTGCCGGGGCCGGGCGCGGTCACGACAACGAGCTGACGGCTGACCTCGATGTATTCATTTCTGCCGAAGCCGTTCTCTGAAAGGATCAGCGGAAGATTGGTCGGATAGCCTTCGATCGGATAATGCCGGTAGACGCGGATGCCGAGTGATTCCAGACGCTTCTGGAATTTGTCAGCGGCCGGCTCGCCGGTATAGCGCGTCATGACAACACTGCCGACATAGAGCCCGCGCTTGCGGAAAAGGCCGATCAGCCGAAGCACATCCGTATCGTAGGTGATGCCGAGGTCGCCGCGGATGCGGTTCTGCTCGATATCGGAGGCATTGATCGCAATGACGATCTCAACCTGCTTCTTCATTTGCAGGAGCATTCTCAGCTTGCTGTCCGGCTGAAAGCCCGGCAGCACACGCGATGCATGATAATCGTCGTAGAGCTTGCCGCCGAATTCCAGATACAGTCTGCCGCCGAATTTTGCAATCCGTTCGCGGATATGCTCGGACTGTGTTTTCAGGTATTTCGCATTGTCAAAGGCCCAAATCTTCTTCTTCATACGCCCATTTCCTTTCTGACGCCTGTTACCGTTTTCATATACTGTTTTATTATAGCACAATTCGCGAAAAAATGCAATGGGGAAATGCAAAAAGCAGGCA